>JAJDCU010000016.1 GCA_029260655.1 Phycisphaeraceae bacterium | reverse complement strand
CAACCTCACGATGGCGGTTAACCGACTCCCCTGAGCATCCAAAGATTAAAAGGACCTGGACTCGCGGGCTGCCCCCACAAAAAGCCGCGCTCAAAAGGCGTGTGCCGGTGACGGGACTTGATGGAGCGCACCGCCCCGGCTAGATGGTGGATTTCAGTACACGGGCCCGACCAGGTCCCGCTGATCCCGTGGCTGCCGCTACCGCTGGAACGTCGTGGGGATTTTTGGAAGTCTGATTGCTGAGTGATGAAGTTTGAAGTGAAGAATAAGAACTAACCGCAGAGGCGCAGAGAGCGCAGAGGAGACAAGGCGGAGAAGATCAAGAAGCGTGATCCGCAGATGACGCAGATTGCGCAGATGGGAAAGCGCATGAGTTTGCGCGCTGGTTCTTAATCTGCGTCATCTGCGCAATCTGCGGACAACTCCCCTCCGCAGTTTTCTCTGCGTTCTCTGCGCCTCTGCGGTTAATCCTTCTTCGTCTTCTTTTTTAGATCATCAATCGCAATGGATCAATTAAAAAACCCCCGGCTTGCGCCGGGGGCTTTGTTGGAAGCTGAGCTGGGCGTCCCTGCGTTCTCCCCAAATGCTTCCTTGCCTTTCTCCTCTCCGTCTTTCTCCGTCTCCGTCTTTCTCCCGACCGTCTTTCTCCCAAAAGAACGGTTTTCTCCTCTCAGCTTCCCTCCCAGGGTCTTTCTCCAACCCGAGTCATTGTAATGTACCCGATATGGCGATGAATACAACCGGTCTTATCGGAATAACCGCAAGTTCATGGGCCTTGACAGCCCTTAGCGGGGTCTGAGGGGCTGGCGATGGGGGCTTGGGGAGGCACCCCTGTAAAGCTGGGTAATTATGGGGTTGTGAAGCCCTTTCTGGTGGGTAGGGGCAGGGGGCCGGGGCCTGTGCGGGTCGGTATTTCGTTGGCGGGCAAATCGGCTTATACTCTAGTCTTATCTGAAGGTGGGTTCGTTGTGCAGGACGCGCCCATCGGTCATACCGGGTTACGCGTCAGCGGGGTTGCGGCCGGTCCTGATCATGTTTCTGCACGAGCCGGGTGAAACATATGAAGATCAACGTAGCCTGTGAGTGCGGCTCCGCTTTTCAAGCCCCCGAGCATCTGGGCGGCCAGACGGTCAAGTGCCCATCCTGCGGCAAGGCGTTGACGGTGCCTGGCGCGGGTCCAGGCGGCGTCTCGGCGGGTCAGGCGGGCGGGGATACGTTTGATGAAAACGATCTATCGGCGTTGGACCAGTCGCCGTTGGATGCGTCCGGCGTGCAGAGTTCGGTCGCTGGGCGGACGGCCATGAATGCGGCCAGCAGCTCGGGCTCGGTGTCGGGACGGTCCGCAGCCCGGGAGGCCGAGACGGAAGACGCCGGTGTCACCCAGGAGCTGGACGACCGGATGACCCGGCTGTACGAGGTGTACGCCGGGAAGAAGATGCAGATCCGCGGCAAGGGCAGCAAGCTGAAGCTGCTGATCGGGCTTAGTATCGCGTTGCTTGCGATCGGTGCGGGTGTGGGTGTTGGCTGGAACATAGTGAAGGATCAAATTCCGCCGGTGCTGGAGTCGATGGCCAACGGCACGGAGGCGGAGGAGGCGCACGACAGAGCGGTTGAGGCGATCAAGACCCAGCACCCCGACGCGATGGCGATATGGGCCCCCGCGGCGCCCTCCACGACCAGCGCGGTCGCGTTGTCGGGTACGCAGATCGTCGCGGACACGTCAGACCCCAGCCGGTTCACGTTCAAGGCATTGATTGTGCCGGCGTCCAAGTCCACCGACCGCCGCTTGAGCATGTCGACGGCGGTGGTGCTTTACCGGGCGCTGAGCGCCGACGGGGAGTTCACCCAGGCGGACCGCGTTTCGGTCGAGGACTACGATCAGGCCACCGGCTCGCTGACGTTCGAGTTATTCGACGCCGAGCTAAGCGATCTGAATACCAACCAGCTTCACTACCGGTTGTCGGGCGTTGACAGCGGGGGCAATCGTCTGTTCGACACGCCGGCCGCGGTGTTCGCGTTGATCACTCAGCCGACGGTCAAGCTCGGGCGTGTGGCATGGGAACCCAAAGCGGCGGATCGTCCGGCCTCGGCGGTGCGGGTCCAGGCCCGGCTGGATGCGCCCGGCTGGGACGGGGTGTTTCTCTGGCAGGTCACAGCCGACAGCCCGATCAATCAGTTGCTGCCTGACCTCCCCAGCGGCCTGTCGGTGGTGGTCGAATCGGCGGTATACACCCCGTCGGGGATTGACCTGGATGGCCAGGGCCAGGGCGGTTGGCAGATGGCGTGGATCGGCACGGAGGTCAACCGGCGTGGCCGACCGGGGGTGACCGTGATCGGCGCTGCCCCGTACGCCGATGCATACGGCGCGGACTACCGGCTGACCCCGGACGATCAGTCGTTTACGTCGGTAGACAGGTCCCAGGCCCCAGCCGGCGCGGGCAAGCCGGGGTCGCGGACGCTGAGCTTTACCCCCGAGGGCGGATCGGCCCAGACGATGACCCTTGCGGCGCCGCCCAAACTGCTTCATGTCGCTGCGACGGCGTACGACGGGCGGGTGCATCTAAGCTGGGACAACTCGGCGCTGCTGGCAGGCCTGGACCGATTCGATGGGCCGGTCGGCATCGCGGTCAGGCGTGTGGATGACCAGGGCCAGGTATCGTTGATCGCGCAGCTGCCGGTCGAGAGCCAGGGCTACACGGACGCCGATCTGCCGAACGGCCGGGGTGTGACCTACGAAGTGTTTCTCAGCCAGGGCGGGATCTTAGGCACCGTCCCGATGATCCACGCCGACGCCTGGGTCGAGGGCCGTGGGACGCTGGCGGTGCTGGCGGCTTACCCGGCCAGTGACGATACAGCGGTGGTGTTCCCCGAAGCGAGCCTCGACCGTTTGCACGTGTCCCTTGGGATTAGCGAACTAAGCTTCCCTGGGACGGGGCTGGCGGCGGTCCAGTTGCTTGATCGGCTCAGTGAGTCGTTGATGCAGACGCCGGGACTGGAAGTGGTGGACCGTAGGTCTTTGCATGCGTTCTACATCGCAGACAACGCGATGACGCTTGAACAGTCGGCGGCGCAGGTAGGCGGAACGTCGGCCCAGGTTCATTTGCGGCTGGTGGATTCGACGACAGCCAAGGGCCCGCGGCTTTCACTTTGGGCGACGGACCTTGCCGGCGGCGGGGCGAGGTTGCTCGCGCAGGCGTCCGCCGATCAGGTCACGGATCAGGCCGACCTGTTCATCACCGCGCTGACGTCGTACCTGCATCCGCGCATGCCCGAGTCTTTGTTGACTGAGTCGGCCCCGGGCCGGGCCCCGCGTCAGGTCGTGGTCGGTCCGATCTACCCGGTCGATCAGTCGGCGTTGTACTACGGCACGGACAGGCTGACCGAGCAACTGGCGCAGGCGGGCGATCAGGCGCACGACGGCACCGCGTTTGTGACCCGCCGGTTCTGGCTCGATGACACACAGGTAGACCCCCAAGCAATCACGCGGGCGTTGTTGGAAGACACGCTCCTGATCACCGGGCGGGTTTGGAACACGGACAGCGCACTACCGGGCGTGAGCCTGCGTGCGGTGGATGCGTCGACCGGGCATCTGATAGACCGATTCGTTTCGGAGCGTCTGAATCCCGAGGCCATGCGCGGGTTTGTTCAGTGGTGCGGGACGTTGCAGGCCAGCGCCGAGGCGGTCCCGGTCGGGGGCTCGGCGCTGTTGAACGCGGAGCAGGCGTTGCAGCCGATCCACCCGGTCTGGCGCGAGATGGCATCACAGGCCGGCGGTTCGTCGGCCGACACCTCGCTCGCCGGCGCGGATGTGAGCGACGATGCCCCCAAGCTGTCTTTCGGGCTGCCGTTGCCCGCTTCGTTAAGCGGGCAGGACCGGGTCGAGCGCCGCGACGCGTCCCACCCGCTGTGCGTGCTGCGTCCGTACATCGCGCCGCAGCCGCCGTTGACGTTCGACCGCTGGGTCAAGGTTTACGCCGACTATCTACAAGCCGACTGCGCGGCGTTCATCGCCGGGTTCGAACAGATCCGGCGCGAACAGACGGCCCACCCCGGGCCGGTTACGCCGCACCTGATCGTCCGTGGCGAACACCGCTTCACCGGGACCGATACGATCCCCGCCGCCGCGGGCAGCTACCGCGTGTCGCCGATGGTGCTGAACGTGCGCGGTTTCTTTCCGATGGGTTCGACCGGCAGGCCGATGCTCGACTACCGCGGGGCATTGTCCGTTCGTTTCCACGCCAGCCCCTGGTCCTCGTACCACGCCTGGAAGCAGGTTAAACGCGGTGTCGCTGAGCCGTTTATCAAAGGCGAATTGTTCGGCGTGCGTGAAGGGACGTACGACCGTCTGGAATACCCCGAGAAGCCCGCGCCGCTGGGCGCTTACACCGCCGCGAAGCTGCTGGCGAACATGGGCAACAGCGCCGCGCACGCCTACCAGCAAAAATCCAGGGCCGTCGCGTCCAAGGCGCTGGACGATCTGATCGAAAGAGGAGGCAGCGGGCTGACTTCCGACAAGTTGGTCTGGGCGACCGACGCGCTGTTGGTGTTGGCATTTGAAAAGGATTCCGGCGCGATCCAGCAGTTGAATAACGATAGTTTCCGCCGGCGGTGTTTAAAGGTCGAGCCTAAGGCGCAGACCGATGTGCTTCGGATGTTGGTTGACCAGATCGGGCCGGGCGTGTGGGACTGGGCCGACGAGTTCGAATCGATCGACTGGGCCTTATTCCAGTGGCGTTCCGGCGAGGAGGCGCAGCGCGTGATGAAGGCCAAGCCCGGGTTGATCCCCGAGGAATCGGCTCAGCGGCTGCTCGCCTGGGCCAAGCAGGAAACCCAGAGTCAAGCCGAGGGACAGGACGTCAGCACCGCCTCGGGCCCCGGGACGGCTCCAAGTGCGCCGTGAACCGTAGCACTTGCCCATCTAAGGGAACGCCCTGGGATCACGAGCTTACGCTTCATCCGCGTGATATTCCTAATGGTCAAAGCCCACGCTCATTGAACGTGGGCTTTGGGGAAACACGGGGATGTTTGGCAAGCGTATCACCGGTTGGGCTGGGGCGGGACCTTGTCGAGGTCGAGGTTGTTGTCGAACATCTTGCGGTCCAGCCAGCTGGGGATCGCGACGTTCTCCGAGGTGCGCCAGGCGCTGAGGAAAAGGTCGGCGGTGAACGCCGCGGAGGCCCGTGTCCGATCGGTGGTGAAGGCCCGCGCCGCTTCATCAGCCAGATCCATGTCCGACCAGTCGGGGAAAATCGGTTCAAGTTCGTAGGCCAAATCGACCAGGGCGTGGCTCTTGGCTAACTCGGCGAGCGTGTGTGCGAAGACGTCATCCACCGCCAGCGCGGGGCGCAGCGGCTCGGCGAAGAGCTGATTAAACGGGATCTTGGTCGGCAGGGCGTCGATCTTGTTGTGGATCCCCGTGCGCTGGTAGGGCTGGCCCTCGACGTTCCGGCCGTCCCAGTGGATCGAGGTGTGCAGCGGCATGTGCAGGTCGGCCGAGTAGTGCGAGAGGATCCCGGCATAGACCAGGCACTTGGCGCGGGCGTGGGGGTTTTCCGGGTCGGCCCGGTATTCCGCGAAAGCCATCGTCAGCCTCTGGGTCCATTCGGCGATGCTGTACGGCAGGGTCCCGGCCCTGCTCGGGTCGACGCCCATCTCGTAGCACATCGCCAGGTATTCGTACCGCAGCTTGGGCAGCTCACGCCCTTGCAGCATCTCCAGATCGATGAAGTGCTCGGGGAATTCGCAGTGGTTCAGTTGCGGCAGGGCGCGGCTCTTGAAGACGTCCGGGTCCAGCGCGTTGTGGCCGATGGTCGCAGACCCTTCGCGGAAGAAGGCGGGCACGTCGTCGGGCATGGCCTTGGCGGCGGCGGCCACGGCGGCGTAGTAGTGGCCCTCATCGTGCCAGGCGCCGGCGCGGTGGGTCAGCATCAAGAGAATCACGGCGCTAAGCACCGCTAGCGCGTGGGGTATCCGGGCGTATCGTGACATGGTAGGGTCCTCTTAAGTGTGTTGGCAGAATCGATCGGTCTTACGCGCTACGGCCTGAGCGCCTTGGGCTCTTGCGGATCAAGGCTCGGGATGATCTGCCGCGTCGCTCTCGGCCTCATCCCCCTGATCGTTCCCCGGATCGTCCCCCGTAGGATTTTCGTTTGTGGTCTGGACCGTCCCGGGTGAGCCGGTGTCGATCCCGTTGAACGAGCCGGTGGGGGTGTTGTTGATCGCGCCGTGTACGCCCAACTCGGACCGGCGCCAGTTGAAGCCCTCGTCGTTTTTTTCAGCGTCGATCACGTCCGGGGGCAGGTAGATGCTCGCGCCGTCGGGCCGATCGCTTGGCCAGTCGCCCTCGTCGTCGTAGTTGACTACGTCGACGGCCTGGCCTTCGGCGTCGACGATCCTGATGATCTCGTTGCTCGGGCTTGGGGCGTTGGAGAGGTTGTACAGCCCGTCATCACCCCACTGACCAACGGGGTAGACATCCAAGTCCTCGCCCCATGCGGCGCGGAAGCCGGCAACGCTTTGCACGGAAGGGATCAGCAAGATCGCCTGGCCCGGCTCGATCACCGCGCCGTCGGGCAAGGCGGTGCTCGTCCCATCTTCGTCCCTGAGCGTCCACCCGCTGACATCGACCGGGTCGTCGCCTACGTTGTACAGCTCGACCCATTCGACCGCGTTGAGTTCGCCCACATCCTCCGGGTCGTTGCGGTCAGGGGGCCGGCCTTCGTTGCTGTCGGGGTTGTACATCAGTTCGCTGATGACGATCTGCCCGGAGCACAAAACCGGCGAGAAAGCCAACATCATCACGGCCAACCAAGTCGGGATACGCATGCAGGGGCTCCTGTCAGGTGAAGTCACTACTTTACCCGCAGTGTGCCTATTGACAAAGCGAAAAACCGAAAGTCGAGCGGATCGAGGCATGACCGTTTAGCGGGGGGTCACGGCCTCGCGTGTTGGCCCAGCGGGCCAGGATCGGACGGGCTCACTCACGCTCGAAGACGACTTCGATAAATCGGCCTCCGGGGATCGCCGCGGCACCCTGCCAGGCGCCGTCTTTCTGCGGCAGCAACTCGATGGGTTCATCGATCTGCTCCAGCGGAAGGTCCTTGAGCGCTTCGTGGCCGAACTCCTTGAGCTCGTTGGGGTCAAGCAGCGTGATCGCCAGTTGGGTCTCGCCGACGCCCAGCGTCAGGGTCCCGCTGCTGAGCGCCAGTGACTGGCCGTCGGCCTCCAACTCGATCAGGGCGATGTTGAAGCTCTTGATCAACGGCGCGGTGGCCAGCGCGTCCGGGTCGATGCCGGGCACGGGGAAGTTGAAGTCTTCGAAACCGGGTCGCGCGTTCAAGGCGGTGCCGGCCTCGCCGCGCAGGTTGACGATCAGGCGGTAGCGCCCGGCGGCGTGGCTGAGCCTGGCGGTGTAGATGTCCTGCTTGGCCCGTGCCCACTGCCCGCGCAGCGCTTCTTTCGACCGGTCGGTCGCGTTAGACAACCGGCGAGCCAGGTCCCGTGCGGTCTGTTCGTCGCCCCCGGCGGAGGCGACCAGGCTGGCGACGGCGGCGTCGGCCAGGTCCGGGTCCGAGCTGGCGGCGAGTGTGATCAGGCCGTCCTCGCCGTTCGCCGCTTCGGCCCAGGCCTTGGGCTCGGGCAGGCCGGAGGTAGCGATGTGCTGAGCGAACCAGTTGACCAGCGGCGAGCGCGCGTCGGGGATCCGCAGCAGCCCCGCCACCATCGGGGACGAGCCCGTGACCGCTTCGTACAGCCGGGTGGCGAACACGCCGCGCTGATCGGGGTTCAAAGCACGGATCGGCTCCTCAAGGCTTCGCCCGGTGCGGACCAGTGCCCGGGCCGCCTGGGTGATCGCCGGGCCCCGGCCTTCCACCACGATGCGCACCAGCGCCGCGGTCGCGTCTTTGGGGTCTTGCTGGCTCGTCAGGAAGGTGACAAGCTGCGGCGGGGTGACGGTTTCGTTGAAGGCGGCGTTAAGGATCAGCGTCAGCCGCTGGTTCTGGTCACCGTCTTCGCCGGTCTGGCTCGGTAGGCTTCGCCGGGCGGGGTTTTCGTAGATCTGAAAATGCCTTAGGGCCTTCCACCCCAGGGCCCGCAGCTCGGGGTCGCCGGCGTTGAGCACGCGGTAGATGCTGTGGCTGGTCGTCGCGATGGGGATCTGTGCGATACCGCGCAGCGGCGGCTTGGAACGGCTGGCGGCGTCTTCGTTGGCAGGGCCGAACGCCATCTCGACGAGGGCCTTGGTGAGCATGGAGATGGTCCCGCCGCCGGGCGCGGACGTGCCCAGCAACTCGACGGTCCTGCGGACGACCTTGGGATTGCTCGAACCCAGCAGGGCGTGCTCCATCCACTGAGCGGCAACGGGGCTGTCCCCGGCGGCGTCGGCGGTGTAGACGATGACCTGGTCCAACGCCTCCTGGTTCAGGCTGTCCAGGCGGATGCCCCCCCCGACCATCGCCACGGCGTCGGGCTTGTCGGCCAGCGTCCGCGCCAACTGGTCCAGGACATAGACCGCGCCTGGGCCGTCGGGGTTGTTGATCATCTGGTTGGCGGTGTCGAGCATCTGCCGCTGGCCCAGGGGGTTATTGTCCTGCGTATTGAGCATGCCACCAAGCGCCAAGAGCTTGGACTGGGGGTCCAGGCTGGCGAACGCGCCCTTGAGCAGCGACAGCGTCGCGGGCGTGGGGGGCAAGGTTGCGGCCAGGGCGGCGGTGACGGCTCTTTTTGCCTGCGCATCGGAGCCTTTAAGCAGCGTCTCGATCAGTCGGAACAGCGCATCACCGGTCTGAGCCTGGCCGAACATCCCCGCGGAGGTCAGTGCCTCGGCGACGATCCGCTGGGTCATCGGGTTTTCGTCGGCCAGCAGCAGCGACATCTGGGTGATGGCGGCGAAGTCCTCGGCATTGAGCCGGTCGTCTTGGCCTGAGCGGCTCTTCGAGGCGGTCTGCTTGAGCGCTTCGAGGTCCTCAAAAGTGATCTGCCAGGGCAGCGGCGCGGGCCCGGTCAGGCTCAAACCCTCGTTGCGGTCGGAGACCTCGAACACGGCCCAAAGCCGCGTGGGGAGTTTGGCCTGGAACTGGTCGGGGAGGTTTCGGATCTCATCGCGTAACGCGCGGTAAGCCTGGGCTTTGTTGCGGTACTCAAGCTCCTCGGTCCGTCGTTTGGCGGCGGCTTCGCGCGCGTTCTGGTTCCCCCCGGTCGTCCGGGCCTGGCGCTCAGGCCTCGTCGGCTCTTGGGCCTTGAGCCGGTCTGGCCGCAGCCTCAGGAGGTAGCCGGTTTCTCCGCTCTTGATCTCCCCGCCGGGGATGGCCCGATCCAGCTTCCAGCGGATCACCCCGTTGGGGCTGACGGTGATATCCCTGGCTATCAGGGGCGCACCTTCGGGCAATTCGCCGGCCAGGTCGATCGGGTCCTCGGCAGGGCGCGCCTGGGGCGGTTGTCTTGTCGGCGTGTCCAGTTGGTCGAGGTCTTGAAACTCCACGTCACGGAGGTTGGCGATGGAGAAGGGGTCTTGCGCCGGGCTTGGTGACCGGACGCCGCGGCGGCGGGCGCTTGGCTGTTGCTCGGACGCCTCGTCCAGGACGATGCGCCAGGCGATGAACCGGCCGCCTCGGAGCTTGATCGAAGGCGAGGCGAGCTTGGAATCGTCATCCAGGGGTGTGACAGTGATGGGTAACTGGATCAGCCGTCGACCGGGCTGGGCTTTGAGGCTCCAGACGTCGTCCTCGATCGTGTCCTGGAACACCTGGTCATCGGTCAGCAAGGCAGATACGTCGACGGCCAGCCCCGGCTCCGGTCGCTGGTTGTTGTTCGATAGGCTCAAGCCCGGCAGGGGGGCTTGGGCGTGAGACGCCGGGGTCACACACACGAGGACGCCCCATGTCAGCAGGGTGACAACGCGGACAATGGCTGGCGCTTTGGGTAACAGGTACATCCGAAACTCCTTCACGGCTGCGAGCCCGGCCCCGATGGCGGGTGAGGGGGGGGACGGCGGGAACTCCGGTCGGGGCTCCTTTGGCCGGGCTTGGCGGCTAGGTATTTTAGCCCAATCAGGCCGCCGACGCATGTCGGCTGGAGGGATCGCCGAGCCGGGGCCAAACGCCCCAGCCCCGGGTTCAATCGCAGGGGAGGCCTCGGTTTAGGGCTTCATGACGTAGGCATCGGCCGCTGCTTGACGGTCTTGGCCGGATTACCCGCGACGACTACGCCGGGGAGGACGTCTTTAACCACGACCGACCGCGCGCCGACCACCGCGTTGTCCCCGATTTTCACATCGGGCCCGACAAACGCATCGGCGCAGACCCAGACCCCGCGCCCGATCGTGATCGATGAGCGCACCAACGGCAGGTCCGGCTGGGTGTAGTCGTGTGTGCCGGCGCAGAGGTGGACGTTTTGTGAGACCACCGAGTGTTCGCCGACGGTGACCGGCCCGAGGTTGTAGACCGTCACCCCGTCGCCGAGTATGGCGAAATCGTCGAGCGTCAAGAGCCAGGGGTGGACGATGCGTGTGGTGGGGCGGATCCCGGCGAGCTTGCCGACTTGCGCGCCGAACAGCCGAAGCCAGAACCGCCGCCAGCCCATCGCGCGCCCGGGGCTTGTACGTATCAGCGTGGTTTGGACGACGGCCCATGCAAGCCTTCGAACATAGTCACGCAACGGGTAGGGATTCCCGGTGACCAGATCCAAGCGCTGAAACACGCGGTCTTGTCCCGTGCTTGAATCGTGGTCTTTCATGCTTCTTGTCCGCTTGTCGGCGTCGTTCGTGCAGACGATTCGGGCGTCCGGCCGTTGACGCACTCGCCTAGCAGTTGCTCCCAGGCCTCGCAGGCGTGACGCCGATCTAAGGTCGCTATCATCGCGTCGCGCGCCGCCTGACCCATCCGCTCACAAGCCTGTCGATCACCCGCCAACTCGACAATCGTTCCAGCCAGCGCATCGATGTCTCCGATCGATACGACCCGGCCACAGCCGGTCTCCTCGATCACACGCCCGACCTCTGCATCCGGTTGCCCGACAAACACCGACGCACGACCCGCCGCCATGATCCCATAAAGCTTCGACGGCACCAGCAGCCCGGTCATCGCGTTTGCCTGGCTGATCAGGTGCAGGTCCGCCAGGCCCAGAGACGCTCGGATCGACTCGCGAGGCTGGTACGGTTTGAACACCGTGTTGGGCAGCTTCTGTTGCTCACAGAACGCCTGCATCTGAGCCATCAGCTTGCCTCCGCCGACGAAGACGAAGCGGATGTCATCTCGATCCTTGAGCTTGACGATCGCGCCGCGGAGCGTATCGATGTCGTGCGCCAGCCCCAGGTTTCCTGAGTACATCACCACGAGCTTGTCTTCAAGCCCCCATTCTTTGCGCAGCGGATTCTCATCACGCGGCAGCGGTTCGAGTTCGTCGACATCGGCCCACGGCGGGATCAGAACAATCCTCTCTGGCGGGGTCCCCTTGCCGATCAACCGGTCACGCATGCAACGCCCGAGCACCACCACCTTATCTGCGCGGCGGAAACAAAACCGGTGCACCCGCTCCAGCAGCCGGGCGCCGAAACCATCGGCCTTCATGATCCCGAACGCGATCGGGACGTCCGGGTACAGGTCCATCACCCAGTAAACGTACCGGCAACGCTTGACCGTCTTGAGCGCCCATCCGACCAGCGCGATGAACGGGGGGGTGCTAAACGGGACGATCACATCCGGCCGCTTCAGACGCATCACCTTCACCAGCGCCAGCAGGTAGAACAACGCGAAGTCGAACATCCGCGCCAGGATCGACGCCTTGCCGAAGATGCTCTTGCCGACCCGGTGGACCTCGATCCCGTCGACGGTTTCACGCCTGGGCAATGCCGCGCCCTTGGACCCGTAGATCGACCGCGAGGCGACAACCGCGACCTGGTGCCCCTGTGTGACCAGGTGCTTGGCCAGGTCGTGCGCGTGCTGAGCGGTCGCGGCGTGGTCCGGATAAAAGGCTTGATTCAGAAGAATGATCCGCATGGGATTCCCGTATCGACGGTAAACGGCTCACGATACATCGGCGCGCCGCGTAGCGTAGCTGAGCGGCGGATGGTGGCCGAGATAGACCTTGCCAAGATAGTACCGTCTGGGGCCGGCCCGGGTTCACCCGATCCGAGAGGAAAGGCGGATCAGCGATGGCCGCGGGCGCTGCTTAACCGTCGGGTTTGGGCGCGTCTTGGGTCGTGGTCTTAGCCGCGCTGTTGGTCTCGGGCTGATTGACCTTGCCGGCGCGGATCGCACTGACCTTCTCCCGGTACAGCAGGCTGATCATGTATTCGTACTGGCTCATCAGGATCGCCAGATGCAGGCCGATCCTCCCGTCGAGGATACCCAGCCGCAGCACGTACATGTAGAAGAACCGCAGCATCGGACGGAACGGCATGCGGGGCCAGGCGTTGCGGCGCAGCCACTGCCTGGCGCGCAGCGAATCGCGGAACAGCCTCTCGACCTTCGCCCCGCCCCCGACACCGAAGCGGTGCCGGACCCACTCATCACTCTCGAGGTCGGCGTAGTGGATGTGCTTGCCGATGAACCGCTGAACCGTGTCCAGCCGGATGTGCAGCATCGCGTTTTTCAGGTAGGTCGTCGGCCCCTCGCAGATCATGTGCTCGTGGACCGACCGATCTTCATACCGGGCCTTGCCCCTGCGGAACAGCCTGAGGTTCCACGACGGGTACAGCCCCCCGAAGCGGACCGACCGGCCGAAGAGGAACAGCCGGCGGTTGATGTAGTACCCGGTGGTCTGCCCGGGGTTGGCGGTGACGCGGAAGACCTCGTCGCGCAGTGCGGCGGGGATCAACTCGTCGGCGTCGAGGATGTAGACCCAGTCCCCGGTCAGCGGCAGGTTCTCCAGCCCCCAGTTTTTCTGCTGGGCGTAGCTGACGAATGGGTTCTCGTAGACCTCGGCCCCGGCTTCACGCGCTAATTGTTGCGTGTCGTCCGTGCTTTGCGAGTCCAGCACGAACACCCGGCCCAGCGTCTTTGCCGAGCGCACCGTCATCGCGATGTGGCGGGCCTCGTTCCGTGTCGGGATGATCACGTCGATCTTCGGGCCGTTCGTCGGCGCGGCCTCGTTCGAGATGCTCGACACGAAGTCCTCGGGATCAATCCGGCAGTCGCTCTCCAGCTCGCGGATCTTCATCCCGATCCACGACTCGTACATCGAGATCATCCAGCTATAGTGAAACCCCGCCAGCCCGTCGAACACGCCCAGCTGCCCGAGGTAGATATACAGGAATCGGTTCGAGGATCGCGCCGGCAGGAAGAAGCTGGTGTTCTTGACAGCCTGCCACCGCTTGGCGCGGTCGTGGGTAAAGATATTACGTAGGCTGTGGGCCAGCGATCCCCGGCGGACCTGGAAGCCCTCCTCCGCCTCCATGTTCGAGTAACCGTTGTGCTTGTCGAGCCAGGGGCGCAGCCCCTTGCTGAACCCGTAGTGGATGAACAACTCGTCGAAATACCCGTACGCCCCGTCGATCACGGGGGTGGGGTTGACCAGCCGCTCGAAGCGGATGTTCGTGGGTTTGAAGAACCGCATGATCGTGCCGGGCGCCATGGCCCTGCGGCACCAGCGATCCAAGAAATAGTTTTTCCGGCCGGCGTAGAAGGCGACCCGGTGCTCGTCGGGGTCTGCGGCGACTTTCTGGATCGCCGCCTCAAGCTCGGGCGTCATCCGCTCATCCGCGTCGAGGTAGAACACCCAGTCGTGCTTGAAGTCGACGTTCTCCATGGCCCAGTTCTGGTGCGCCGACCAGTTGTCGAACTTCCGCTGGATCACGCGCGCGCCGTATTCCCGGGCGATGTCCACGGTGCGGTCGCTGCTGTACGAGTCAAACACGACCACGTCGTCGCTGAAGCGGACCGATTCGAGGCAGCCGGCCAGGTCCTGCTCTTCGTTGAGGGTGAGGATGAGGATGGATACGTTCATGTGGCGTATCTTAGCGTCAGGCGCCGTCTTTCACAGAAGCCTAAAGGCAAGCACTTTATTTGGTGTTGAAACGGGGGTGCAGCCGTTCGGCAGATGATGGGCAGTATGTTTAGATTCATCATTTTGAGTACATAAATGATCTTAGCGAAAAAACTCTATTACACGGATCGATTAGTGTCGGCCTGGGCTTCATCTTGATTCAGCACCCTGTCCTTGATGGGTGTCGCGGGGTTGCCTACGCAGATCTTCCAGGCCGGCACATCTTTGTAAACACTGGATCGTGCTCCAATCACCGCGCCTTCGTGGATCGTGATACCCGGACCCACGAAGACATCGGCGCATACCCACGCCTGGCCCTCTATCACGATTGGCGAGGTCAACAGCACCATGTGGGAGTCGGCGGTGTCGTGCGTGGCGGTACAAAGATAGCTGTACTGGCTGACAGTCGTGTGCGGCCCGATATGAATTGGGGCCACATTGTAGCAGTTGACATCATCGCCCAGACAGCTGTAGTCACCCATCGTCAAGTTCCACGGAGCCCAGATCCGTGTGGTTGGATAGGGGCGTGCGCCAGCCCCGGTCTTGGCGCCAAAAAGACGAAGCAACAGGCATCGCCATCGATGGCAGGGGCGCGGGCTGGTTCGGTAGAGCGTGCTCCAGACAATGGCCCAAGCAACACGGGCAAGTTTGTTGCCCAGTGAAAAGCGATTGTCGTAGCTGCTGATATCAAGCTTCGTCGGTTCTGTGGCGTTTGGGTCGTTGTTCACGCGATGAGGCCCAGTTTTGAGAGAGTTCATGGATCTAGGGGTAATGAGGGGTGCGTATTCACCAGCTTAGAGCATGGATGGTCCTGGCCCCGTGTTTATTTTGGATCAGATCGCCTCGTCGCGTGGAGGTGTGAAGAATCAATCCACCGGACGCGAAGGCCGTTTTCCGCCAGGCGGCGGCATATTTCCTTCGGCGCGTGTTTTCTGCCGCGATTTTCCAATATGGCATAGTGGATTTCGATAAAGATATCCATGCATTTCGGAGATAGGAGCAGTTCCCGCATCCCTTTAATCACTTCCAGTTCGAAGCCTTCGACATCAATCTTGATTACATCCGGGGAGTCGACGCGATTATCTCGAATTAAGCTATCGGCTGTTGTGATAGGCAAGGCCAGTCGGCCGCCGGCCGATGAAACGCTCCCGGCATCGTCCAAGAACCGACCGATCGTCGAATCGGGGGTATCACCCGTCTGGAACACCATCTCGCCGTCTTTATCGCTCAGGCCCAAGTTCATGAGTTTTACATTGTCTCCCAGGGATTGGGTTCTTTCAGCCAATTGCTCGAAGCAGCTTGGCGCGGGTTCGAATGCGATGACTTGTCCGGAGTCCGCGACCGCCTCTCGAAACCGAACGGTGTATTCGCCTACATTCGCACCGACATCCCAGACCGTGTCCCCTTCTTTGATCGTCTCAAACATAACTTCGGAGAAGCTTTGTTCGTATTTACTTCTTAGTTGAAGCAGCCGGGCAATGGCTCGATTGATCCCCAGTTTCCGCCCCAAGCTTCTCGCGAAGAGGTAGAGTTCTGACATCATGTTCGTCATCCTTATGACATAGACGTAGAATCTGACTTCGATTCGCCGGCCAAGTGCCGGGAGAGCCGTGCCGCGAAAGCGAGTATGGTGAACATCGAGTTGGCCTGGCTCGCTGTTACGAATGTAGAACTGCTGGCTATGTATAAATTGTCAATATGATGTACTTTGCCATGTTTGTCTACGACGCCCTCCTCCGGCTTGTCGGACATCCGAGTGGTTCCGATCTGATGAAAGCCATCGTTCGCATTTTCTCCGATGGTTGAGGGCAGATCGCCGTCGAGGTACTCCAGTGCCCCGCACCCCTGTTGCCGCAGGTGTGCGTCCCATAGCTTATGCGCCTCAATCACATTGTCGATGTCTTGTTGGAGGTATCGGTGTTCAATGTGGATCCGCCGCATGCCAAGCTTGTCCCGGTGGTCAGTAATGGATACCCGGCTGTCGGGGTTCGGGGTTTGCTCGCCGAAGTAGTGCAGGTCGTATTGATTGGCTTTGCTGTACTGGAAGAAGCCCGGGGTTCTGGGTTTTGCCAGGTATCTTCCGTATCCGAAGGATCCCATAAAATGCAGGGTTCTCGGCAGGTCGCAAAACATGTTTCTGATGTGGTGTATCGAGGAGCCTTTCGCCCCGGTGACGGCCGCCTTCCGGATCGCCTCGGAGACGAGAAATCGACCGAAAGGCGAGCTGAGTACAAGGTAGGCGAAGGACAGCACGCCGTTGCCATGCGAGGGGTCGCTGAGTTGTGGGTTGACAAGCCAGCCAACGATATTTCCGATCTTATGTCTGTTGAGTGTTTCAGAGTCAAAGGAAAATCTTTGCCTGAGATAAACGCCGTCCTTGTCACGGCCGAATCCGTAGGCGGTCTTCTTTGGGTCGGTCGAAAAGGCAACCTTTGCAATGCGCCCCGAGATGTGGCCCGTATAGAACCGGCCCAGTAACCCGCTGTGGTTGCCGATGCCGCCCGGGTGAACGCGATCTGAATTAAGCAGTAAGCGGGTCGTGTTGAGTCCGCCCGCGGTTAATACATACTTTTTCGATGCCAGCTTGATAGACTTGCCCGACAAGGTCTTGCCGCAGATAGACGAAACCGCGCCGCTATTTCCGGAGCATTCGATCTCCGTACAGCTAACACCACAAAGCAGCCGTATATGCGGTGATTCGGCGAGTTCCCGGGCGTATTCCTTCCCGAAATCAATTACGGACCATCGCTCAATACGTGACGTCAAAACGCCGCCGTCGTTCAGGCCAGGAACGATCGAGATCTGTGATATGCCGGGTATGTTACGGATGTCGAACTCGGCCTCGCCGCATCGGAGGTAGCCGCAGACCGCTTCAAAATATTGAGCCAGTTCACTATATTGGACCGGCCATTCTGAGTGAGGGATATATTCCCTCTTTGCAAAGTCGATCGGGTCGAACGGGATGCATCGGCCGCCCCAGATCACCGAGGCGCCCCCCAGCTGAAGCCGTGTACATTCGTCTATGGGGGGGTGATAATTCTTGCCAAGATCGTGAGCGTCCGCCAGAGCCTGGATATCAGGCGAAGGCCCTTTGTCTCCGCTTTCGACGAGCACGACATCCATGCCCGCTTTCGCGAGCTCGATGGCGATGACAATCCCCGCGGCACCCGCGCCAACGATAGTAACTTCGGATTCAATTTGCTCCCCGTCTTGGAGCGATCCGGTTTCAACTAGCATTTGACGACTCCGCCTCGTCGGCCCAGGATCGACAGAAACGCTGTTCGGTGTCGGACAGTGGCCCCATCTCTAACGCCTCAAGATTACAGCCGATGTGCTGCGGTGAGATCATGCTTGTTACCAGCGAGGTGATCTGGGGTGATTGAAGCACATACCTGATCGCAAGCTGGGCTAGTCTTCGCGGATCATCCTGTAATTTGAATCGCGTAAGTCGATCCGAGCCACGCAAAGCAGGAAGCACCGTGCCGTGACCGAAGGGCTGTCTGGCGATGAGACCGATAGGAGAATCCTTGGCCAGTGGAAGGATCCGATCCATGGCCTCCTGCTTGAGAAGGTTCATCTCAATTTGTAGGACGGAAACCCCAAGACCGCTTTTCTCCGGCCGCATCAATTCAAGGCAAACATCCCATTCTCCTGATACGCCAATGAATCGGATCTTCCCCTGATCTCTGAGCGTTCCAAGCATCTGGAACACATCATCTCGCTCGATAATCGTACGCGGCGGGTCATGCAGGAAAAAAATATCTATGTAGTCTGTTCCGAGCTTTATGAGGCTGGATTCTACGGACTCTCTGATGTACTGGGGCTCAAAGTTTTGATTGGTTTCGGACTTGATTGTCCGGGCGGCGGCGTTTTTAACACCCGAAATTCTCTTGACCAGGGGGCGAAGGAGCGGTTTTAGCTTGGATACCAGCTTTAGCTTTGTCGAGTACACATAGCCGCACTTCGTGGTGATTATGACCCGATCCCGTCGGCTACGAAATACCTGGCCCAGCACCTTCTCGCTGGCTCCAAGCCCGTACATGTCGGCGGTGTCAAAGAGGTTAATGCCTAGATCAAAGGCTTTTTCCATCGCCTTGGTCGATTGGCGTATGCTGGCGATTGATCCCACGGGCGCGCATCCAAACGCAAGCGGTGCAAGGGTCAGGCCGGTGGATCCGAGAGTGCGCTGTTCCATAATCAGGCAAGCCTTATGTCTATCCTGAGTGTCCTTTATAGTTTATCGCCAGTCCGTGGCTTACCGCCCAAGGGGCCAGTGTAACATGCCTCTCCTGCCGCTGCGGGCCCGTTGGGCCGTTGTACCTCTCGGGGATTCCCGGTACTGCTCGCAGTCGGTCTGTAGGTCAGGCAGCGGCAGGGTTTCACCGCAACTCGCCGTACGCGCCACGTTTAGGCGGCTCGCTGAACATACGGCCGTTGGTACGTATCAGGACTATCCCGAATGCTCATGAGGCCGGTTTGGTGATTCGGCATATCACGCTGTCCAGGCACGCGGGGTTGCCCCGCATCCGTCTTATGGCCATAAGCATTTTGTAGATGATCTGAAATGGCCCGGGAAAGTATCTGTTCGTGCCATCGAACTGGAAGAAAGCGAATTCCGGGTCGGACAGGCCGGCTTGTCGGGCCGCTTTGGTGATCTGTCTGGGCTTATTCATCCGGTAGAACACCGGGTAGTGTTCGACCGTCAGCTCCTGAGCCCGGCGTAACAGGGTGTGGATGATCTCGACCAGCCCGAGGCGCTTGAGCCATTTGGTGCCGACCGTGAAGAACGATGAGCCGTTGGATGTCAGGAAGATGAACTGCCCCCCGGGCTTGAGGCACCGCGCCGCCGCGCGGAGGAAGCCGGCCGGGTCCTCGACATGCTCGACCACAAACATTGCGAACACGACGTCAAAGTGGTTCTCGGGAAGGTCCGCTTGCTCCAATAGGCAGCGCTGCACATTCGGGACGATCCGCTCGTCGATCGGGACGTCCTTATCCGGCTCGATGCCGAAGTACTCGCCGGACAGTTCAGAGAGCATGCGCTGGTACTCGTCCATGGCCCCGATCCCGTGTCCGCAGCCGACGTCGAGTACGCGCGGCGCCTCGTGGGCCAGCAGCGCCTTCAGGAGGATCAGCGAGAAGATGGGCTGGGCCGAGGTATCGATCCGGTCGTTGAAGTTGCCCTCGAAGGCGTCGAAGTCCCGGGCGCGGTCGTCCATTGAGATGTCATTGATCCCCCGTGGGATCGCCCAGGTGGACCAGTCGAAGTTTCGGTTCTTAGTCATGGATATCTCGCATCCCACAGATCGGAGAACTCGGTAGTTGTGTTGATGCCGCCGGGCTGATCCAGCGGCGCTGCCAAGCCTGCCTCCGCGGGCCCTTAGGGGTCGTTCTAGTCTTCCAGGGACGCCCAGTACTGCCCGTACTACTTCTCGATGTCGGGCATGGGCTCTCAGATCCCTCGTCGGACGGGCGATCTTTAAGTGGACTGTCAAGCCCATAAAGTCGCTGATTTTCTTGTCCATTTACGCACTGTCAGCGGCGCCAGTGTATCGTATCGTGCTATGGCAGGTGTACATGAAAGCGAAACGTCCCCGGCCGCCGCGATACCCAAGCCATGACCGGTCGCCGAACCCATCCGATGCCGATGGCCGTCTGGTTCGCCGTAGTGTTGGCGGCGACCGCCGTCTTTGCCGGCCTGCCCGCGCCGATCGACTTGCCCGCCGGCCCCGTTGGTGTGGACGCGCCTTCGGGCCCGACGCCGCCTGATTTTGTCAGCGATGATTCCCCGCTGGCCCCACAGATCAGTGAGATCAGCCGGTCAACGCTCCCCGGCGAGACCCTGGTCATCACGGGCGACAACCTCAAGGACGCGACGTTGCGCCTCTGGGCGGGCGGTAAGTTGATCGATGTCCAGCCGCTAAGGACCTTAGGCGACCGGATGCAGGCGGTGATCCCCGAATCGCTGGTTGACCCCGGGACGATGCTGATCTGGCCGGTGCGTGGCGAGGCGGTCGGTCGGCCGATCCGACTCAACGCCGCGACCGCATGGTGGGCCTGGCCTTGTCGGGCGGTCGCTCAGCGAGGCGGGCAGACGGTCCGTGTCTTCGGGCAGAATCTCTCGTTGGCTACGGCTCCCCCGGTCGTGATGCTGCAAGGCGAGGGTCCGCCGCGCCGGCTTGAGCTGGTCGGAGCCCATTCTTACGCCGTCGAGGCCAAACTCCCCGACGACCTGACGCCGGGCGCATACCGGGTCTGGGTCCACAACACGTCTGGCGGATCGTTGGGCTGGAGCGAACCGGCCGGGTTCCAGGTCGTGTCCGGCGAAGCGCCGCGCCAACACATCGCGCGGGTCGACGACTACATGGCGAAGGGGCTCGACACCGCAGGCGCTATCGCCGCTGCGGTGGAGGACCTGCAGCGCCTAGGCGGCGGGACGATGCTGTTCTCGGCCAGGCGGTACAGGATCTCCCGCCCGATCGTGTTGCCCAAAGACACGCCGATCACCCTGCGCGGCGCAGGCGCCGGCCGGTGGGACGCGTCAGATAGCCAGGTGGTCGGCAAGGCGACCATCCTGGAAACAACCTTTAACATCAAGGGCACATCGGCGATCGAGGTGTATGGCGCCGGCTCATCGATCAGAGACCTGGCATTGATCTTCGGCGGCAAGGATCAGCATACGGGGATCCGACTGGCCGGGCCGGACCAGAGCGTTACCGATACGGTCGTGGTCTGCGTTGCGCCGTATCAGATCTCCGCATGCATCATGAGCGACTACGTCGGTCGCGCCAACCACCAGATCACCGGCTGTTCGATGTACATGTTCAACCACTGCGTGCGGATCGCTCCCAAGACGGATTTTGTACGGATCGTCGACTGTCAGATGCGGGGCTATTTCTCGTTGGGGCGGGGGACACTCGTCGACGCCGTCGTCAACTGGGGCGGCAACCAGATGATCCTTGAAAACTGCGATGTCCAAAGCGTGGACCGCGCGCATGGCAAGGTCGTGGTCCGCACCTGCCTGCTCTACAAGAGTTCGATCCGTGACTGCTACATGGCGAACAACCGCAGCACGTCTGTCGGGTCGCACCCCAGTGTCCCGGGGATAGAGCGCAACGTCGGGGAGCAGTACCTGTTCCACCACCGCAACGAAGGCGGCGGCGTGTTCGAGGTTGAGCGGGCCGACGATCGGTCGCTGCTTTTGCAAGACCGGGCCGGGCACGATCCGCGGTATGGTTTGGAGCGAGACTGGATCGTCTTCATCGCCAGGGGCCAAGGCGCCGGGCAGTGGCGCGTGATTGAAGATGTCAACCAAGCACGCGGGCTGGTAGTTGATAGGCCCTGGCGCGTCACCCCGGACGCGACCTCGGTGGCGGTCGTGCAGCAGGCGTTCCGTCACAACATCGTCTACGGCAACACGGTGGATGCGTCCCCCGACCCCGCGCAGATCGACCCGAGGTACAAGGCCGTGGGCGTTTACCTGTTCCACGCCTCGTTCGCCAACGTCATCGCCAACAACACGATGAAGCACCTGGGGGTGGGCGTGTCGATTTCGGCGGACCCGGCCTCGCCCAGCGCCTGGAACCTGGTCCGGGACAACGTGTTTGCGGACATGCTCGCCGGCGCGGGGGATGCGGCGTTCGGCCCGATCTTTTACAGCGAGAACAGCCGGGGGACTTGGCCTAAGTCGCGCAGCGGGGTGAAGCACTGGGTCGGCGTTGGGAACATCTTCCGGTCTAACCACGGAAGCGGCGCACCGGCGGCAACGTCTGTCGGCTGGCGGAGGTTCAGCGACCAGCCCGATCGGGAGTTTGAGCCCGGGCACGACCGCGGCCTGGTGATGAGCGTGATCGAGAACAATACGTTCCTAAACGTCGACCGTGGCCTGCTGGTCGGCGCGCCCGCGAACTGGACACTGCTGCGGAACAACACCGTTGGGCCCACCGATGAAAAGGCCCAGGCGGTTGAGCTGGACAGGCCGGGGCGCATCATCGAGCCGATGGTGATTGAACCGGTCGGCCAGACCGATTAGCCGAATACTTGGATCGGCCGGGTTGTACCCGGCATCTTGCTCGGCGCCATCGGCCATGCCCTCAATACACATATCCGAAGCAGCTAACCTTGCCGCGTCAATACCTCAAGGTATGCTCTCACCGCGCCGGCCATGCCAAGCTCCAGGGCGTCGGCGACCAGGGCGTGGCCGATCGAGACTTCCAGGATGCCGGGGATCGTGATGAAGTGGCCGAGGTTGTCGAGGTTCAGGTCGTGCCCGGCGTTCAAGCCCAGGCCCAGGTTGGTTGCGCATGTGGCGGCGGCGGCGAACTGTTGATAAGACTTCTTTAGCGCTTCGCCGCCTTGGGCATGAGCGGTGGCGTAGCTCTCGGTGTACAGCTCGACCCGGTCAGCGCCGGTCTGAGGGACGCGCTCGATCATCGCCGGGTCCGGGTCCATGAACAGGCTGACGCGGATGCCCAGGGATCTCAACTCGTCGACGATCGGCTTGAGCCGGTCGAGGTTCGCCGCGATGTCCCAGCCGTGGTCGGAGGTGGATTGATTCGGGTCGTCCGGGACGAGGGTGCACTGGTCGGGTTGGGTGCGTCGGGCGTGGTTGAGGAACTCGCCGAGGAACGGGTTGCCCTCGATGTTGAATTCCTTGTCTTGGTAAGCAGGCTCGGCAAGCAGTTGGACCATGTCGTCGACGTCGTGATGGCGTATGTGCCTTTCGTCCGGCCGGGGGTGGACGGTGATGCCTGCGCAGCCCGCGTCAAGCGATGCCCGTGCCGCGTCCACCACGCCGGGGACCTCGCCCGGCCGGGCGTTGCGCAATAGGGCTACCTTGTTGACGTTGACACTTAGCTTGGTGGGGGGCGGGTTCTGTTGCATGTCCATCTGCTGGCTTAGGGCGTGTTAGGCCTATCCTAGCGACGCAGTACGGCGGGGGCGCTTGGGCGGGGTGATATTTAGTACATATTTATCTTTACATCTGGCCGGACCGATAGTAGAGTACAGATAGATGTTAAAGGCCGACCGGGATGACCGGCCCCCGCCCGCGTAAGCACAAGCGGAGAGGCCGACCGGAACGGGCCTGATGGACGGCCCGACGCAACGAGCGGAGGGCTGATAACGCGTGAGCCGGCCGTGTAGTGGCGATTGTTTCTCATAACGGGGGCTATGGCGAGAACCAACCGACGCTGTGTGGCCGGTTCGTTTTGCGCAGCATGACACGTGACAGACCCGCGCACCCCCGCCGAACGCCGACGCTTGTTGCACCTCATGTCCGGCGCCGGCATTCTTGGGGGACACCTAAGCCGCGGGGGAAAGTGACCGGGCGATGCAACTGGAATGGAAAGTCGGCTACACCACGGGTGTCACGGAACTGGATGACCAGCACCGGCACCTTTTCTCGTTGTTCAATGACTTGGGCCGGCTGATCGACCAAGGGGTTTACGACAGCCCGGAGGTCGATGCCTTGCTTGAGTCTCTGGGCACCGTGGTCCAACAGCATTTCGCCCACGAGGAAGGCTGCATGTCCCGGCGCTGCTGCCCGATGGCCGAGAAAAACAAGCAGGAGCACGACCAGTTCCTTCAGCTCTACCTGGACTTTCAACGCGCGTTCAGCATGGAAAAATCGCTCGACTCGCTCGCCGACTTCCACCAGACGGCCGGGTCCACTCTGATGGAGCACATCTGCTTCGTGGATATCCACCTGCGGAACTGCGTCAATCCGGGGGAGAACTGAGCCTCCCAGTCTGTCGGCGGTACACGACTTTTACGCACCGTGCTTTCTGTTAGTGTTGCATCGTCCCACAGCCCCCGGCTTTGCCGGAGGATAAATTCAACCTTCGTCGACGATACCCCGGCACAACCGGGAGCTGTGGCGTCGTCACGCGTATTAATCGAAGATCTCGGTGCCGTTGGGCGCAGGCGGGGCGCACGCGGCGCCACAGTGCTCGCAGTTCAATCGGCTGACCAGTCTGGCGACACCGCAGCCGTCACAGCACAGCCGCGCTGGCCACGTTTGCATGCACAGCATCAGCAGCACACCCGATGGGCCAAGGAGTAGGCCGAGGGTTGCCCACATGATACGCCGACTACGCGCCATCGCGTTTCGCCGCGCCAGTCGGAGATTGATCACCAAGCTGATCACAGCTGAAAGCAGAAAGCTCACCACGAGGCTAGCGGTAGATGCTCGGTTCTCATACATCCTGCTAAATTCGGCACGTCCTTGGACGGTGAACGTTGAAATAGAGGCTGCCACTACGGCCGCACCCGGGGGGAAGACCAGCCCCAACATCCCTTCAGCGATCGATGGGCCCCGGTAATCGCGCACGAACGCCGGGATTTCCTCAGCCGCCAGCCGCTGGCCATCCGACCCGTAGGTGACCAGGTAACGCGGCAGCGTGAAGACGTTGATGTCACGGCGCCAAAGCGGCTCATACCACAGCCCGAAACCGTTGGGTTCGTCAAGCAGATACAAATACAGCCGGCTGTAGATCTGCGCATCGTATTCGGGGGTGAAGGTCATCAACGGCTTGTCTTCGTGATCCAGCACGTGGATTGTTTCGCCGGAAACGATCGCGGTTCGTTTGGACCGTCTCTCCTGCGAAGAGTTGAAGGGTGCGGCGGCCAGCACATCCTCCCCGGGCTTCGGCAGGAAGACCGGCTTAACCGTGCGGTGCAGCGAATCGATCCTGTACACCCCGCTCGTCATCGTGAACAGCCCGTCGATCACAGAGCCCCAGCGGTTGGCCAGCTCGCCCTCGAAACGGTCAGTGGGTTGTTGATCGGCGGTGACAAAACCGCTTGGGCCGAAGCTCCCGATAAGCCGCCGCGAGACGGTGTCGTATCCTTCGACCCGTCCGGTGTCGCTTGTGAAATACCAGTAGACAGCCCGGTCCCGGTACGTGTGCAACGACATCGCCGTGGCGGGCCTTCGGTACTGTCCGGTAAATTGCTCGGGCGGGGCCAGCAACAGCCAGGCGAAGGGCGCCTTGATTTTCTCTAACTCATCGGTGTCGATCGGCGGTTTGTCGAACTGCGGCAGGGGTGTGCCGTCCCGGTCGTGGATGCTGACAAGGTTGCCGTTGAGCTGCTGCTGGACCACGACGCGTCCGTCTCTGAGCACGGCATAGTTTTTGTAACGGAAGTCCCTGGTGACGGCCAGCGAGCCGGCGAACGCGGCCAGCATACCGCCGACGAGCATGATCCCGACCAACTGCACAAGCCCAAGGGACGCCTTGGCCGGCGCGGGCTGGGGGGTGTATTCGCCGTTATGGATAAATGCGCCCCGTGCGGCGAGAAAGAGCAGGGCCCCGGCCAGGGCGATCGCGATCAGCGCGCCGATCAACAAGGGTATCCCGACCACGAGGCCCGAGCAGCCGATAGCCGTGACCAGCACCAGCCCCCGGCTACCGTACCAGCGAGCCGCGCGGCGCGCCACGATCATGCCGGCGAAGTAGTAGACGACGCCCGTGAGGATGTCGACGAGCCCCGGTAAGGCCACTTCCCATCTGAACGGACCGGCGATGTGGCCGGGCATCGCCGACCAGATGGCAGACGCCGTGAAGGGCAAGAGCATCGCGGCGAAGTACAGCGCCAGCCCCGCCAGCACCTTGCCCATAAACAGGCGCGACCGGCTGATCGGCCGATGCACCAATAGAGCCCAGTACCCCTGGCGGGCATCGAACGTGATTTGCAAGAATCCAATCGCCGCGGCCAGCACGGGCCCTAAGAACATCGTCGCCATCAGGAACCGGTTACTGGCCAGCGACTGGCCCTGCTTTGATTCCAACTCAAGGGCGTACACCATCGCTAACGAGACCACGACCATCCCGATCAGCGCCCACAGGACGTTCTCGCGCAGTTCTTTCCAGATGATCGCTCTCATGACTTGGCCCCCACGTGATCGAAGAAGGATGTCCGTTCGCCGCGGTCGTCGAGGTAGGCCAGGAACGCTTCTTCCAGGCCGATCGGCACGGTCTCGACCGATGCGGCGCCGACCTGTTTCATCGCCTGGTCCACCTCGCCGTTGGCGTTGACCAGCGTCAGCCTCAGTTCGTTACCCATCCGCAGCGAGGTCAGCAGGCCGGGCACGGCCGGCAGGGCCGGGGGCTCGCCGTCGAATCGCATGACCACCTGCCGCACCTGCTGGCGGAACGTCTCGACCGAGCAGCAGGCACGCAGCACGCTGTGGTCCAGCACCGCGATACGGTCGGCGACGCGCTCGACGTCCGACAGCAGGTGCGACGAGAAGAGGATCGTACAGTTGTGCTCCCGGGTGACGTAGACCATCGATTCCAGGAACGAGTGCCGGGCGACCGGGTCCAGCCCCAGCGCCGGGTCGTCGAGGATCAGAAGCTTCGGCTCCGTCGCCAGCGTCAGCGCCAGGCAAAGTCCGGCCCGCATCCCCCGGGACAGGTGCTTGGCCTTGGTGTTGGGCGTGATCCGGAAGTGCTCCAGCACCGCGTGGAACAGGTCGCCGTTCCAGTGGGTGTAGAAGCTTTTGTGGAAGCGTTCGGCCTCGCGGGCCTTCATCCAGCCGTAGGCCGGGTGACCCTCGGGCATGTAGCCGATCTGAGCGCGCAGCTGCGGGGGCAGGTGCTGGCTGTCGTGGCCCAGCAGCGTTGATCCGCCGCGCGTCGGGGCCGTCAGCCCCAGCAGCAGCCGGATCGTCGTGGTCTTGCCCGAGCCGTTGCGCCCCAGGAACCCGAACACGCTGCCTTGGGGCACCGACATGGAGAGGTCCTCCACCGCCGGCTGGCCCCGGTAGTACTTCGTCAGCTTGTCGGTCTGTATCACCGCATCGGTCATGTCTACGCTCCCTTACTAGGACGTTGCCCAAGCGCCTTGCATTCATCTTTGAGCATCCGGCTAAGCTCTTGGGCATTGAACCCCAGCATGACGGCCTGTTTGGCCAGGTCGCTCAGCAGCGGCCGGACCCGCCTCATCCGCTCGCTGTCCGTGAGGACCTCCCGGCGATCGCACAGGGTCATCCCCCGCCCCTGCTGGGATTCGATCAGCCCCTCATTGCGCAGCTCGGCGTAGGCCTTGGCGACCGTGTTGGGGTTGACGACCAGCTGCTCGGCCAGCCCGCGGATACTGGGCACGGCCTCCCCCGGTTTGGCCGTACCCGTCGCCGCCGCCAGGTGGACCTGGTCCACGATCTGCCGGTAGATCGGCGTGTCGCAGCCGGTTTGGATCTTGATCCGCAGTGCCATCACAACCTCACAACTGTACTAGTACGACTAATACAGTATCGGCGATCCCGGCCCGGATGTCAAGTAAATTCTGAGGCGGGTCGGGGCCGTGGCGGATGGTTGGGGTGTTCCATATAATGCCGGGCTCCGAAAATCGATCAAAAGGAACACGAATATGGCAGACACCGAACACCGATTAGGCACCAAGGCCCTTCACGCCGGCCAGGAGCCGGACCCGACCACCGGCTCACGGGCCGTGCCGATCCACGCCACCACCAGCTATGTCTTCCGAGACACCGACCACGCGGCCGCCCTGTTCGGGCTAACCGAGTTCGGCAACATCTACTCTCGGCTGATGAACCCGACGAACGACGTATTGGAAAAACGTCTGGCGGCGATGGACGGCGGGGTGACGGGCCTGTGCTTCGCTTCAGGGCAGGCGGCGATCACCGCTTCGATCCTGACCATCGCGCACGCCGGGCAGAACATCATCTCCGCGACCAGCCTCTACGGAGGGACGTGGACGCTGTTCACCCAGACGTTCAAGAACCTGGGCATCGAGGTCCGTTTCTTCGAAGCGGACAAGCCCGAGCAGATCAAAGAGCTTGCCGACGAAAACACGCGCTGCGTGTACATGGAGTCGATTGGGAATCCCAGGAACGATGTGCCCGACTTCAAGGGCATCGCCGACGCGGCGCACGCCTGCGGTGTGCCGGTGATCTGCGACAACACGGTGATGACCCCGATACTTCTTAGGCCGATCGAGCACGGGATCGACATCGTCGTCTACTCGACGACCAAGTTCATCGGCGGGCACGGCACGCACATCGGCGGGGTGCTGATCGACAGCGGCAACTTCAAGTGGGCGGACAACCCTGAGCGTTGGCCCGAGTTCTGCGGCCCTTCCCCTTCGTACCACGGGGCGGTGTTCGAGGAACACCTTAGGCCGATGGGGAATATCGCCTACCTGCTGCACGTCCGCACGCACTGGCTCCGCGATACCGGCGCCTCGATGAGCCCGTTCGCCGCGTTCCTGTTCCTCCAGGGGATCGAGACGCTGCACCTGCGCATGCCCCGTCACTGCGAGAACGCGCTGGCGGTCGCCAAGCACCTGGAATCGCACCCGGCGGTAGCCTGGGTCAACTACCCCGGGCTCGCGTCGCACAAGGACCACGGCAGCGCGAAGAAATACCTGCCCGACGGCCAGGGCGCGATCCTGGGCTTTGGCATCAAGGCCGAAGGCGACAAGGCGATGGAAGCGGGCAAGGCGTTCATCAACGCGACCCAGCTCTGCTCACACCTTGCCAACATCGGCGACGCCAAGACCCTGGTCATCCACCCCGCGTCGACCACCCATCAGCAGTTGACCACCGAAGAACAGGCCGAAACCGGCGTGACCCCGGACTATATCCGTATCTCGGTCGGCATCGAAGACGCCGACGACATCATCGCCGACATCGACCAGGCGCTCGCGGCCGCGGTGGCTAAGTGAGTTTGACCAAGCTCCAGCCGCTACGTTGATATCCAACAGCCCTGCCCGAGAGGGCGGGGTTTTTCATAGGTAACATGTACCCCCATGACCGACACGTTTGACAGCACCGACGCGGTCCGATCGGGTTCGCCGTTGCGGCACCTGCAGACGGTAGTATTTGATGCGCCGTTTAAGATGCGCCTCGGCGGTGAGCTGCCGGGGGTGGTCTGCGCGTATGAGACGTACGGCTCGCTCAACGGCGATGCGTCCAACGCGGTGCTTGTCTGCCACGCGATCTCGGGGGATTCGCACGTGGCCAGGCACGACCCCGATGACGAGCCGGGCTGGTGGGACACCCTGGTCGGCCCGGGCAAGGCGATCGATACGGATACGCACTTCGTGATCTGCGCGAATGTTTTAGGCGGCTGCCGGGGCAGTACCGGGCCGGGGTCGATCGATCCCAAGACCCATAAGCCTTACGGCCCGGGGTTTCCGGATGTCAGCGTTGAGGACATGGTCGACGTGCAGGCGAAGCTGCTTGATCACCTGGGGGTCAAGAAACTCGCGGGGGTGATCGGCGGCTCGTTGGGCGGGCACCAGGCGATGGTCTGGGCGACGCGCTTCCCCGACCGTGTCGCCGCCTGCTGCGCGCTGGCGACGTCTACCCGATTGACCAGCCAGGCGCTGGCGTTCGACGTCGTGGCGCGCAACGCCATCCAGACCGACCCCGACTTCCACGCCGGGCAGTACTACGACAAGCCGACCAAACCCAATACCGGGCTCGCCATTGCGCGGATGCTCGGGCACATCACCTATCTTTCATCCAAGGGTATGGCCGAGCGCTTCGACATCGACCGCCACGAGCCCCGGCAACTGGACACCGACTTCGAGAGCAAGTTTTCCGTCGGGTCGTACCTCGCGCATCAGGGCCAGCGCTTCGTCGGCCGGTTCGACGCCAACAGCTACGTCACCCTGTCGATGGCGATGGATCTGATCGACCTGGGGCAGACGCACGATCAGCGGGTCGAGCGCTTCAGCCCGGCGACGTGCCGATGGCTGGTGTTGAGTTTTTCAAGTGACTGGCTGTTCCTCCCCAGCCAGTCGCGCGAGGTGGTGGCGGCGCTGACAGCCCGCGATCAGGCGGTGACCTACGCCGAGCTGCGCACGCAGTCGGGGCACGACGGGTTCCTGATCGACTCGGATGTGCAGCGGTTTGGCCCGCTGGTGCGCGCGACAATCGGGCCCGACCCGGAAGTTGATCCGTCGGAGGGTGCCCAGGCGCAAGCATTGAGCCTGATCGATCGGCGTATCGTGGAGCTAATCAAGCCAGGCGAGTCGGTGCTGGACCTTGGTTGCGGCGGCGGGCGTCTGCTATCTGCCCTGCGCGAGCGTTCGGCGGGGCGTCTGTGCGGCGTGGAGGTCAAGGAGCGATCGATCGTCGCCACCGCACAGCGCGGTTTGCCGGTGCTGGACTACGACCTGAATAAGGGGCTGCCCGAGTTCTCCGACGACAGCTTCGACGTCGTGGTCCTGTCCGCAACGCTCCAGGCGATCGATCACATCGACACGCTGTTCGACGAGATGCTCCGCGTCGGCAAACGGTGCGTGGTCAGCTTCGCCAACTTCGCCTACCGCGAGCTGCGCGATATGTACGCCAAGCAGGGCCGAAGCCCCAAGGCCAAGGGCGAATACAGCTACGACTGGTACGACACCCCCAACCGCCGCTTCCCCTCGATCGCCGATGTGCAGGACCTGCTCACCGCCAAAGGCGCAACGATCCACCAAGGTATCTACCTGAACACCCACGAAGGCAAAATCATTTCCGACGACCACGACCCGAACCTCAATGCGGATACGGCGGTGCTGGTGATTAGTCGGGAGGGGTAATCAGGTTTGAGGTCGCTGATACCGTTGTTGGTTCTGGGGTAGATGAGTTGCCCGATCGCCAACGTGACACCAACTTGTTAGCCAGTCTATCGACTAATCTCATCACGACGATGGTTGGCAGGAACACGATCAATGCGATGGTCAGTGTGTCCAACAGGTAGGGGCCATGGTTCGGGATGGCGTGTCCAAACACCTGGAATTGAAGTGCGCCGCCCAGGCCAATACTGTAGAACAGCGCGAAGCCAATGCGCCTAGTCCATATGTCGGTTCGGGGCAGGTGCCGATTCAGAGGTGCTAAGAAGAAGATCAGGAAGATTGAAGGATAGGGGGCTATGAATTCCAGGAAAGGATCAAGCGGGGGGTATCCGCGTTGATTTGTTGCCGGCATACATAAGTAGATGTGGGTGGATATGGCGGTGGTTAGCAGCAGGTAGTTAATGGTGCGTGCGTATCGCATGTTGGTTCCGAGGGGAGTAAGCCAACGCCACCGTTGATGATACCCTTCGTAAATATCAATTTCCATTTTTTAGCCCACTCTCGGCGAATGTGGGCATTGGGGGTAGGGTTGATCAGGCGTTATCGTAGGCTTTCAACTCTTGGGCATCGGGTTTTTGGAACCACGTCAGCCATTCCCGCAACTCATCTTTGGTCACGGTAAATGAGCCTTCGGGGAGGTTCTTGTTCCGCTGGTCGATGCGCCGCCACAGTTCGTCGTCGGGGACATCCAGGAAATGCAGTTGCACTTTCGTCCCGAGCCTTCGCGCGGTGTCACGGTAGCTCTCCCGCTCGCCCTTGCCCCAGAAGCCGTTTTCAAGGATGACACTCAGTCCGGCGGAAAGCAATCGTTGAGCCAACTCCCACTGAATCGCCTCAACGATGTCGCGCAACCGTTCGTTTTCCTTACGGTCACCGGGGTCCGCCAGTAGTCTGCCGATCCATTCGTCGGGCGAGAATCTAACGGCGGACGTTTCAGCTTCGATCTGTTTTGCTCGCGTGGTTTTTCCGGCCCCCGCCATGCCGCAAATGAGGTGTAGAGTTGCCATGTCGGATTATGGCCGGTTAGCCGCCTGGTGGGAAATCCGGAGAGAAACCCACACCTTTCGGTGTGGGCTACCGGACGGGCAGGCTACCCTGATAGTGAAAACCTTGGCTGCGCATGGGCGTTTCAGGTTTTCACTGTGGTATGGGTATGGGCCAACAGCTGATCGCTGGGTATATTTGCCTGATGTTGGTTGGTGTCGGTTATACCGCCACGATATACGGTCGATTATTCAGGCTAGGCGCGTCTTGGGGCGAGCTGTCCGTATCCATGGGTTAGCGGTTGCAAAGGAGAATGAACGATGTCAAGCGGTGACGTTTTGTCTGTCGACCTCAAGGCGCAGGGCGCCGCGATGCTGGAAGGTAAAGGTGGCTTCTACGAGGAGTTGCTGGACGGGTTGGATGACGGGGTTTACTTCGTGGATCCAATGCGGCGCATCACCTTCTGGAGCAAGGGCGCTGAACGGATCACGGGGTTCAAGTCGGCCGAGGTTGTCGGGTCCTCTTGTGCCGACAACATCCTGATGCACGTGGACGACACGGGCAGGTGCCTGTGCACGACGGGGTGCCCGCTCGAGGCCACGATAAAGGACGGCGAAAACAGGAGTGCGGACGTGTTTCTGCACCATAAGGACGGCCACCGGGTGCCGGTCACCGTGCGGGTCGCGCCGGTGCATGACCGGACCGGCCGGATCATCGGTGGGGTCGAGACGTTTAACAACCGATCGTCGCAGCAGTCGGACCTTCAGCGGATCCGCGAACTTGAGCAGATGGCTTACATTGACAGCCTGACCGGGATCGCCAACCGGCGTTTTCTGGATAACTCGTTGAGTTCCCGGTTCACCGATGTGAGTCAAGCTCAAGGCGGGTTCGGGCTGATCATGCTCGACGTGGATCGTTTCAAGAAGTTCAACGACACGTATGGGCACGATACGGGGGACCAGGTACTTCAGATGGTTGCCCAAACCATCAGCCTCAACTGCCGACCGTTTGACACGGTAGGCCGGTGGGGCGGCGAGGAGTTCTTGATCGTGGTCGGACGTTCCAAGAAGGAGGACATCCAGGAGTTGGCCGAGACCCTGCGGGCGTTGTTGGAGAAATCTGGGCTGACGGTCGAGGGTCAATCCCTGAGTGTCACCGCGTCCTTCGGGGCGACGATGGTTCGGCCGGAAGACGATGCGCACTCACTGGCGGAGCGTGTGGATGGATTGCTATATAAGTCCAAGGAATCGGGCCGGAACCGTGTGACGTTTGAGGATTGATGGCCGTTACCCGCGTTGCAGTTTTTCGACGATGCCCTTGTCTTCGAAGGTGGTGGTGTCGGAGGTACTCTCGACGCCAGCGGCTGCATAGGAGAACCAGCGATGTCAAGTAATAACGTTTTGTCGGCCGCCAAAGAAGCGCAGAACGCCGCGATGCTACAAGGCGACGGCAGCTTCTACGAGGAACTGCTGGACGGTTTGGATGACGGCATCTATTTCGTGGACCCGCAGCGGCGCATCACTTTCTGGAGCCAGGGCGCTGAGCGGATCACCGGGTACAAGGCGGTCGATGTCGTCGGGTCCTGTTGTTCTGACAATATCCTTATGCACGTGGACGACAAGGGCAAGTGTCTGTGCAAGTCGGGGTGCCCGCTCGCGGCCACGATGAAGGACGGCGAGCACCGCAGCGCGGACCTGTTTCTGCACCACAAGGACGGCCACCGCGTGCCGATCACCGTACGGGCCTCGGCGGTGCACGACCGGACCGGCCGGATCATCGGCGGGGTCGAGACGTTCCACGACGGGTCGTCCCAGCAGGCTGATCTTCAGCGGATCCGAGAACTTGAGCAGATGGCTTTCCTGGACAGCCTGACCGGGATCGCCAACCGGCGTTACCTGGATAACTCGCTGGGCTCGCGGTTTGCCGGGGTGGATCGAGCCTTGGGCGGGTTCGGGCTGATCATGCTCGACGTGGATCGTTTCAAGAAGTTCAACGACACGTATGGGCACGAGACCGGGGACGAGGTCCTCCAGATGGTTGCCCGCACCCTCAGCCACAACTGCCGACCGTTCGACACGGTAGGGCGGTGGGGCGGCGAGGAGTTTCTGATCGTGGTTGGGCGCGCCAAGGGGGAGGACATCCAGGCGCTGGCCGAGACCCTGCGGGCGCTGGTGGAGAAGTCCAGCCTGACCGTTGACGGTCAACCCCTAAGCGTCACCGCGTCCTTCGGGGCGACGATGGTTCGGCCGGGAGATGACGCTCACTCACTGACAGCCCGCGCCGATGAATCGCTCTATCAATCCAAAGAATCGGGCCGCAACCGTGTGACGTTTCAGGAATGATGGCCGATCACCCGCGCTGCAGCTTCTCGACGATGCTTTTGATCATCGGTTTGGCGCCGGTTGGCGTGCCGGCTCCCGCATACCGTAAATTAGATGTAGGGTCGCCATGGCGGATTATGGCCGGATAGCCGTTTGGCGGGAAATCCAGAGAAAAAGCCCATGTTCGAGGGGGTTGGTCCCGGTCTGGGCGGGGGGCCGGGCGCGGTCCAATAACAGATCGCGGGGTATTTTCCGGACGGCGGTTGGTTTCGATTATATCACCGCGATATCACGCCGATTTAATCAGGTGTGGTCGTGCTTTGGGAGGTGGTCTGTCCGAATCCATGGGTTGGTTGCTGCACAGGAGGGCCAGCGATGTTAAACGGTGACGGTTTGCCGGTCGGTCAAGAGGCGCCGGACATAGTGGTGCAGGGAGAAGGCGGCTTTTACGAGGAGCTGCTGAATGGGTTGGATGACGGGGTGTACTTTGTGGACCCGATGCGGCGCATCACATTCTGGAACCAAGGCGCCGAACGGATCACGGGGTACTCGGCGGCCGAGGTTGTCGGGTGCTCTTGTGCCGACAACATCCTGATGCATGTGGACGACAAGGGAAAGTGCCTATGCACGTCGGGGTGCCCGCTGGTTTCCACTATGAAGACCGGCAAGCACAGGAGCGTGAACGTATTCCTGCATCATAAGGACGGCCATCGTGTGCCGGTCAACGTTCGGGCCTCGGCGGTGCGTGACAGCAGCGGCCGGATCATCGGCGGGGTCGAAACGTTCCGCGACGGGTCGTTGCAGCAGGCGGACCTTCATCGGATCTGCGAGCTCAAACAGTTGGTTTTCCTTGACAGCCTGACCGGCATCGCCAATCGACGTTATCTGGATAACACGTTGAGTTCCCGGTTCGCCGAGGGGGGGGATGATCATGGCAGGTTCGGCCTGATCATGCTCGACGTAGACCACTTCAAGAGGTTCAACGACGAGTACGGGCACGAGACGGGGGAACAGGTGCTTGAGATGGTTGCCCGCACGATCAGCAAGAACTGTCGATCGTTCGACACGGTGGGTCGGTGGGGCGGCGAGGAGTTTCTGATCGTGGTCGGACGCTCCAAGGGGGAGGGTATTCAAGAGCTGGCCGAAATCCTGCGGGTGTTGGTGGAGAAGTCCAGCCTGACCGTCGATGGTCAAGTCCTAAGTGTTACCGCGTCCTTCGGGGCGACGGTGGTTCGGCCGGGAGATGACACGCACTCATTGACGGAGCGCGTCAATCAATTGCTGTATCAATCCAAAGAATCGGGCCGCAACTGTGTTACGTTTGATGACTGAGGGGCTGTTTTTCTCACCATGAAAGTCCCACGTTCGATGAAAGTGGGATTTGGAGTGTGTGAGAGTTGTCTTTGCGGGGAGTCTTACCCGCGTTGCAGCTTCTCGACGATGCCCTTGTCTTCGAGGGTGGTGATGTCCGACGTGATCTCGACGCCGGCGGCGATGTCTCTTAGGAGCCGGCGCATGATCTTGCCGGAGCGGGTCTTGGGCAGGGCCTCGGTGAGCTTGATCTGATCGGGCTTGGCGATCGGGCCCAGTTCCTTGCCGACATGTGCGGCGAGTTCTTTCTTGAGTACTTCGGCTTCGTCGCCGGTGGGCATGTCGGTTCGCAGGATGACAAACGCGGCGACGCCGGTGCCCTTGATCTCGTGGGGGAACCCGACGACGGCGGCCTCGGCGACGGATGCGTGGCTGACCAGGGCGCTCTCGACCTCCATCGTGCCCAGGTTGTGCCCGGCGACGATGATGACGTCGTCGATCCGGCCCATGATCCAGAAGTTGCCATCTTCATCTTTGCGTGCGCCGTCGCCTGCGGTGTAGAGGCCGGGGACCTTGGTCCAGTAGGTGTCGATGTATCGATCGCGGTCGCCGTAGATCCCCCGGAGCATGGCGGGCCAGGGTTTTCGGATGACGAGGATCCCACCGGTGTTGGTTTCGACTTCTTCGCCTTCTGAGTTGACGGCGGCGGCGTCGATCCCAAGCGCCGGGGTCGTGCACGAGCCGGGGACGGTGGTTGTCGCGCCGGGTTTGGGCGTGAGCATGTGTCCGCCGGTCTCGGTCTGCCACCAGGTATCGACGATCGGGCACTTGCTTCCGCCGATCTTTTCGTGGTACCACATCCAGGCCTCGGGGTTGATCGGCTCGCCGACGGTGCCCAACAGTTTCAGGCTGGAAAGGTCGTGTTTTTCGACGTGCTCATCGCCCCACTTCATAAACGCGCGGATGGCGGTCGGGGCGGTGTAGAACTTGGTGACTTTGTGGCGTTCGATGATGTCCCAGAACCGGTCCTCGGCCGGGAAATTGGGCCCGCCCTCATACATCAGGGTCGGCACGCGGTTGGGGAGGATGCCGTAGATGATGTAGGAGTGCCCGGTGATCCAGCCGATATCGGCGGTGCACCAGAAGAGTTCGTCGGGGTCTTCCGGGTGCAGGTCGAAGGTGTGCTTGGCGGTGAGGTAGGTGTAGACCATGTACCCGCCGGTGGTGTGCATGATCCCCTTGGGCTTGCCGGTCGATCCGGAGGTGTAGAGGATGAACGCGAGGTCCTCGGCGTCGAGCTCCTCGGCGGGGCAGTCGTCGCTGGCGCCCTGCATGAGTTCGTGCCACCACTGGTCGCGCCCGGGCTTCATGGTGATGTCGTTTTGGGCGTGCTGAACCACGACGCAGGTCTCGACCAGGCTAGTCAGGTCCATCCCGTCGTCGGCGTTCTGCTTCAAGGGCACGGCCTTGCCGCGGCGCCACCCGCCGTCGGCGGTGAGGATGATCTTGCTCTTGCCGTCCTCGACCCGGTCGCGGATCGCGGCGGCGCTGAAGCCCCCGAAGATGATCGAGTGCGGCGCGCCGATGCGGGCGCAGGCCAGCATGGCGATAGCCAGCTCGGGGATCATCGGCATGTAGATCGTGACGACGTCGCCCTTTTTCACGCCCAGTTGTTTAAGCACGTTGGCGAACTTGCTGACCTTCTTGAGGAGGTCGGCGTAGGTGAGCCTGATAACGTTGGGCTTGCCGTCGGCATCCACGGCCTCGGACTCCCAGACGATCGCGGTCTTGTCGCCTAAGCCGGCATTGACCTGGCGATCCAGACAGTTGTAGCAGAGGTTGGTCTTGCCCCCGACGAACCACTTGGCGTCGGGCATGTTCCATTCCAGAACGCTGTCCCAAGGCTTGAACCAGTGCAGGTCCTTGGCCGCCTCGCCCCAGAACCCCTCGGGGTCCTCGACCGAGCGCCGGTGCATCTGTTCGTACTGCTCGGGGCTCTTGATGTGGGCCCGCGAAGCGAAGTCCGTCGGGGGCGGGAACTTACGCGACTCCTGGAGGACCGAGTGCATCTGATCGGAAGACGTATTCGCCTGATTCGACATTGGGTCGTTCCTGATTTATCTAAGTCTTTTAAGTCAGCAGATGTTAGGGAGAATCCCATCCTCGACGAATAAGGATTGCGCACGGTTTCATAGCTTAGTTTCACCCCGGCTCGCCGACAAGCCGAACGGCCGACCTCGCCGGCCATCCCCTCCGATAATGACAGCGCTCTAGCCCTGTCTTGGCCCTAGGTTTTTCGCGGTTTTGAGAACAAATTAAATACAGGTGTATTTTGTATTTATCACGGTTGAGTGTTTATTCGGCCACATCACAAGTCGATATTTATATTGTTGAAGGTGGGTGGCAGTGGACACGAACACCGAGAGCGACTTCTCGGCCCAGATCCTTAGTTCGTGTTTGGACCTCGTGCTCATTACATCACAAATATTTTCTCCGCGGGCGGGTCTCGCCCCGGAAATCGAGTGTGGAGCTTAAGTCATGAAACTTACGATCGGCAAGAAACTGGGCTTTTCGTTTGGCGCTATCCTGATGCTGATGATCGGCAGTTCGGTGGTTACTTACCGGGCGAGCTTGAAAGTCAGTCAGGTACAGGACCGGGTGATCAACCTGCGCGTCCCGACCGTCCGGGCTGGCGATGAGTTGCTCAACGGGATGAACCACTCGTTGGCGGCGCTGCGCGGGTACATCATCCTGGGGGCCGACCCCGCCAAGGGCGAGTTCTTCAAGAAAGACCGCCAGACCGCGTGGGAAGGGATCGACAGCGCGCTGGGGCAGATGCAGGCATTTTCCAAGAACTGGACCGTCCCGGCCAACGTCGAGCGCCTCCAGGCGCTCACCGACGAGGTCGAACAGTTCCGCGTCGCGCAGCAGGAAGTCGAGGACATCGCTCAATCACCAGAAAACATCCCCTCCTACTCGGTGCTGCTGAACGAAGCGGCCCCCCGCGCGGGGAAGATGCTGACCGCCGTGACGGCGATCATCGACGAGGAAAGCGGGCTTGATGCGACCGCCGACCGCAAGGCCCTGTTGAAAAATCTGGCCGACACACGTGGATCTTTCGCGGTGGGCCTGGCGAACATCCGTGCGTACCTGCTTTCCGGGGACGAGAAGTTCCGGGGCAACTTCGAGAAGAAATGGGCCGTCAACGAGAAGGTGTTCCAGGTCATCGGCGGGAAGCTGGATCTGTTCACCGCGACGCAGCGTGAGCAGTGGGACATCTACGCGGCCAACCGTAAGGGCTTTGCCCCGCTGCCGACGAAGATGTTTGATCTGCGGTCGGCGGCGGACTGGAACCTGGCTAACCACTGGCTGGGCGCCAAGGCCGCCCCCAGGGCGCGTGCGATCAAAGCGGCGCTGGGTGAGATGGCCGAGTCACAGAAAAAGTTGATGGCAGACGACAGGCAGGTACTAAAAACCACCACCGACAAGGCAAACTTCACGCTCATCGTCATCACCCTGGTCGCCACGATCCTCGGGATCTTTGTCGCGGTGGTGATCGGCAGGAGCACGGCCGGGGGCATCAGAAGCATCGTGGACCGGCTCAAGGACATCGCCGAGGGCGAGGGCGATCTGACCCAGCGCGTCGATCAGGACCGCAAGGATGAACTGGGTGAGTTGGGCAAATGGTTCAACACGTTCGTCGAGAAGATCCACGGCGTGATCTCGCAGGTCGGCTCCACATCTCGCGAGGTTGCGGGCGCGGCCACACAGATCGCCGCCAGCAGCGAGCAGATGGCCCAGGGGATGGGCGAGCAGAACCAGCAGGTCACGCAGATCTCCGCCGCGATCGAAGAGATGTCCGCCAGCGTGATCGAGGTTGCCCGTAAGAGCGCCGAGGCCGCCAACAGCGCCCAGGATTCCGGCAAGCTCGCCTCCGATGGCGGACAGGTCGTCACCGAAACGATCACGGGGATGAGCGCGATCTCCGAGGCCGTCACAGCCAGCGCCGCTAGCGTGTCCGAACTGGGCAAGCGCGGTGAGCAGATCGGTCAGATCATCGAGGTCATCAACGACATCGCCGACCAGACCAACCTGCTGGCGCTCAACGCCGCGATCGAAGCGGCGCGTGCCGGTGAACATGGCCGCGGCTTCGCGGTCGTCGCTGATGAGGTCCGCAAACTCGCCGACCGAACGACCAAGGCCACCGAGGAGATCGCCGGGTCGATCACGGCGATCCAGACCGAGACGAATCAGGCCGTTGAGCGGATGAACGCCGGGACCGAGCAGGTCCAGGTCGGCGTCGAGAAGGCGACCCAGGCCGGCCAGAGCCTCGAGCAGATCGTCGCCGGGGCTAACGAGGTGTCGAGCATGATCCAGTCGATCGCCGCCGCCGCCGAAGAGCAGTCCGCCGCTAGCGAGCAGGTCAGCCGCGGCGTCCAGTCCGTCAGCGCTGTGACCAACCAGAGCGCCGAGGGCGCAAGCCAGTCTGCGATGGCGGCCTCCCAACTGTCATCCAAGGCCGAAGAGCTCCAGGCACTGGTCAGCCGGTTCAAGCTCTGACAACCGCCGGACGACATAACCAACAAACCCCCGATCGGCCGGCGTCACACCCGGCCGATCTTTTTTTGCGCATCTGCACACGCCGTTACCGGGCGGGGCCGGTCAGGTTGATTTATGTATCACCGGATGATCTGACGCTGTATTGGTCGGTGTAGCATCAACGCTCCATCGTCGGGCCAAGCGCCAGACCAGGAACAACAGCCCCAGCCCGCTACCGCGTTGACTGCCCGCCGAGTTTCCGCTGGTCGACCATTGATTTGACCTGCTGGTACTGCGTGATCGCTTCGCCGCACTCCGGGCAACTGGTTCTGGACGCCGCCAGCGTGCCGGTGAGGTTGTACCCGCACGCGCGGCAGTCGGTGTACGGCGCGTCGTCGGTGGCCGGCGTTCGATCGAGGTAGCGGTAGGCTGCCAGGCCCAGGATCGGGAAGATCAATACGCCCGACACCGCGGCGGCCTGCAGCCACGGGCTCCTGTCTTGTGCATCGAGCAACATCCGGGCCGTCTCGCATGTCTGCACCAGCATGATCGTCAGCAGGATCAGCCATCGCTGCGATTCCACGCGGAACAGGGCGATCACCTCCAGGCTGATGAGTATGTACGACAGAAACCCCCAGACCTGAGCCAGCCCAAACAGCACCCCGCCGATCCAGAAGATCGCTGAGATCACCGTCAGGTGATGGGCGGAGCCGGCTACGATCATCACGCCCACAAACGACCCCAGCGCAAGAGAAACGGCCAGGCCCAGGCCCAGCAGATACACAGCCCCGGCCCCGTCCAGGCAGTAGCTCAGCAGGTTGTTGTGGTACCCGGACACCGCGATATTCTACCACGCATGATGTCCAGCGGGTGTTTCCCCGGCTCAGTACATACACATGGTTCGAGACAGGCTGATACGGCAACTGTCGGGCTCGATATCACGGGAGCCCTGTAGAAACCCGGCCCTTCGCTTCGCTCAGAACCGGCGTGCTACACTTTCCCCCGATACCCGAACCCCGATACCAGATACCTGAACCTATGCCCCTAATCATCGACTGCTACAACGTGCTGCACGCTCAGATGCCGGCGTCCCTGGCGGGGCTGGGTGAGGCGTCGCTGTGTGGGTTGTTGGCGCAGAGCCCGTGGGCACGCGGGGGGGTGACGGTGGTGTGTGACGGGTCGCCCAAGCCGCACTCGCCGGACCCGGATTCGGTTGCCGGGGTCGACCTGATCTTCTCGGGGCCTTCGCGTTCGGCCGACGATGTGATTATCGCGTTGATCGAGCAGGACACCGCGCCGCGGCGGCTGACGGTGGTGTCCAGCGACCGGGCGATCCGCAAGGCCGCGCGTCGTCGGCGGGCGCGGGATATGTCCTCGGAAGATTTCGTCAACAAGCTCGCCCAGGCCCCGCGCGGCCCGGGCCCAGGCCGATCCGGCGGGGGTAAGCCCGCCACCGGCCCGCTGCCTAAACAGCAGGTCGACCAGTGGCTTGACCTCTTTGGCATCGACCCGGCGGACGGGCCGGACCCCCGCAAACCGCGATAGGCCCGGGCGGTGGGCCAACCCGGGCAAGTGGTGTACGATGCCCGCCTGAGCCCAGCGATCAACCGAACCTCAGGGAACCGTGATGACCCAAACCCGCGAGAGCCAGACCGCCACCGATTTGGGCAAGCCGACCTACCGGCGTGTGCTCCTGAAGATCAGCGGCGAGGCGATGTGCAAGCCCGGGGGCTTTGGGATCGACAGCGATGAGCTGGACGTGATCGCTCGCGAGATCGCCCAGGCCGCGAAGCTCGGCACGGAGCTGGCGGTCGTGGTCGGCGGGGGCAACATCATCCGCGGCGCAACGCTTGCCAGCGCCGGCGGGATCGCCCAGACCACCGCCGACACGATGGGCATGCTCGGGACGGTGATCAACGGCCTGGCGCTGAAGGAGACCCTCGAAAAGCTGGGCCAGCCGGCGCGGGTGCTTAGCGCGATCAACCTCTCGGCGGTCGCCGAGACGTTCATCCGCGGCCGGGCGCTAAGGCACCTGGAAAAGGGCCGGGTCGTCATCTTCGTCGCCGGGACCGGCAACCCGTTTTTTACGACCGACTCCGCCGCGTCGCTGCGCGCCGCCGAGATCAACGCCGACGTCCTGCTCAAGGCCACCAAGGTCGATGGGATCTACGACAAGGACCCGATGAAGCACGACGACGCGACCCGGTTCGACACACTGCGATTCAAGGATGCGATCGAGCGGGACCTGAAGGTGATGGACCTCACGGCGTTTGACATGTGCCGTAAGCGCGGGATCCCGATCATCGTGTTCAACATGAAAGAGCCCGGCCACATCGCCGAGGTCGTCTCCGGCAAGCCCCACGGAACACGGGTGATGGTGGATTGATGGGCGGTGCGTGCTGTACAATCTGCAATCTACTTCAACGACAACACATTGCACATCGCAGATTGAACATTGGAGATCATAACGATGGATCTGGACGAGACCATGCTGGTTTGCGAAGAGGCGATGGACAAGGCCGAGGAATACCTCAAGAGCGAGCTGCGCGGTGTCAGAACCGGACGTGCGTCCACCGCGCTGGTCGAGTTTATCAAGGTGGATTACTACGGTTCGCCGACCGAGCTTCGTCAGTTGGCTCTGATCAACGTCCCCGAGCCGACGCAGATCCTGATCAAGCCGTTCGACGCTTCGTGCACCAAGGAGATCGGCAAGGCGATCGAGGCCTCGGGGCTTGGGTTGAATCCGATGGTCGAGGCCAAGCAGATCCGCCTTAACCTCCCGTCGCTGTCCGGGGAGCGGCGGACGCAATTGATCCACTCGGTCAAGCACATGGGCGAGCAGGCCAAGGTCACGATGCGCAACGCGCGCCGAGACGCCAACAAGCACATCGATCAGGCCGGCAAGGACAAGTCCAACCACCTCAGCGAGGACGCGGTGGACTCGGCCAAGGACGACGTCCAGAAGCTGCTTAAGAAGTACGAGGCCAAGGTAGACGAGCTGATTTCCGCCAAGTCCAAAGAGGTCCAGGCGGTCTGACCGGGGCTGTGGCCCGGTCGCGGCGTCGGTTATGATGGAAGGTGCTCCGGTGGGCGGGGCGACATGGCATCTTGAAATGCCGGGGAGACCGGGCATGGGTTCACATCGTTTGTGGGCGGCGTTCGTGCGTCGCGTTACATTTTTGGGAATATTGATCTGCCTGATGCAAGGCCCGTTGTTGTCTGCGCAGCAGCCGGGCGAGGGCTCGGATACGGCTCGGGTCGACGCGGCGCTGAAGCAGTTGATCGCCGAAGCCCGGGAGCTTGACAGCCTCACGGAGCTACAGCATCCGGCGGTGTTCACCCGGCCCCACCGGGTGGTCCGGGCTCTCAAAACGCAAGACGGCCCCGAGGTCGCCCGACGGATGATCGGCAGGCTCACGGGTGACATCTATAGCGACACGTATATCCGCTGGCACCTGATGCCGACCGTCCGGGATTGGCTGCGCGAGCGGATGATCCAGGCACAGGGCGGGTCGGTTCCTGAGTTGTCAAACGGCGTCGGCCGGGGTTTTCGTTCGTTGTTTGAGGACATGCCCCCCGAGGCCGAGAGCCGCTGGCAGAACCCAAGTACCGAAGAGGGCCGGAAGATCGGCGCTCAACTCGCCAAGTTGTATGCCAAGACCCGGATCAAGGTCGGTGTCCCGCCTTTCGAGAAGACCTACTCGGGCCGAGCGGCGCTGCCGCACATGACCCCCCGGGCCCGGCGCGAGGCCGAGCCGCTGGTCGAACAAATCGAGGCGCTAAAGGCCAAGCAAAAACGGATGAAGGACCCCGCCGTCGAGCGGCGCAACGAGCGCTACAAGGAAATGTCCAAGGTGCTGCGCGAGTACCGATGCGATCTGACCTACACGCTTTTGCAGACCGGTGACAACCGAGCGCTTAGCGAGCTGGGATCCGCGATAGGCCGGCTGATCCGCCAGCGGCAGCGGGCCGGGTTCGACCTGATGCAGTACACCTACATCGCCATGCACGACGGGTATCTTGCGCTATACGGCGACCGTGACCTCAAGGCCTTTCGGGCAAAGCTACGCAAGGTCGCGGCTTCGGCCAAGGGCTACGAGAGGTATCACCGCGGAGAGAAGCCGCTGCCCGCGCACATCCAACCGAAGATGCGCAGCTTCGGGCAGTACGCCATGCACATGGTTGGGTTGCTGGATGAGCCGGGCAACGTCCGGCAGTTTGCGCCGGATCGCATGGATGCCGGCAGCGATAGCGCCCCTGCGCCGCGCAAGCCCGACGGATCTTTTGATGCAGAAAATCTGGCGATCGAGGACATCCGGGCCGCGATCCTCGCAGCGGTCGATGAACTCTACACCGCGCGGCGCCAAGGCGACCACGCCGACGCCGTCCTGCCGCACGAAGACATCCACCACGACAGCGAATACTGGTACCTCGGCCTCTACAAGAAGAACACCCCGCTTTATCAGGAGGTCGTCTACGAGCACGGCAACCACGCCCTGGTCTGCTGGGCGCTACTCGCTTCGGGCCAGTCGTACCAGGACCCGCGATTGCACCGGCGGATCAGCTGGGTCCTGGCAAGCGACAGCCCCTATACCTACGACCGGGGGATGCGGCTGATGATGCTGTCCAGGCTCTCGCTTGATCGGTGGGGCCCCCTTGCCAAGCGCGACGCCGCGTGGTTGACCTTAGCCATCACCGACCGGGGCAACTTCAACGAAGCGTATTTCGGCGGGGCCAGCGAGGGCCTGGGCGACCACGGCAGCGGGCTCTACGGCGTGCTGGGTCTGTGGGGCGCACAGACAATGGGCGTTGACCTGCCAAGCAAGAAGACCTGGGCGCCGATCGATCAGCACTGGCGTACCACACAGGAGCAAACCCCCGGCGATCGGGCCGCCGGCTGGACGATCGGGATGCTTGATGCCCCCGGCAAAGGAGCCCGAGGCACACAACTCAAAGCCGATCCACGCCGGACCCGTACCGGTTCGTTCTATACCAAGGCCAACGGCCCGATGACCGCCGGCGGGGTCGCCACACTCACACTCACCGAGCGCGCCCTAAACGGCCCCAGGCTCACCGAGCCCGGCCGAGATAACGTCTCACGCGAACTGCGCAAGGGCCTGCGCTGGCTCGATGAAAACTTCGACCCCGCCCAGAGCCGAGGCTCCGACTGGTTCTACTACATGTGGACCACCCAGCGCGTCGGGCAGGCGACCGGGCGGCGCACCTTCAACGGCGTCGACTGGTTCCGCCATGTCACCGCCGAGATGCTCAACCGCCAACGCCCCGACGGGCTGTGGCAGGACACCACCGGCAACCAGGGCAAACTCCTGTCCACCGGGTTTGCGCTGCTGTACCTGGCCAATGCATTAGACCCGATCGCCGTATCTAAGATCCGTTTCGATGGGCCGTGGGACAACCGGCCAAACGACCTGTGGAACTTCGTTGACTACGCCTCGGATAAGTACGAGGTTGACACCGCCTGGCAGATCGTCGGCCTGAACCAGCCGGTGTACCAGTTGACCCAGAGCCCGATCCTGTACCTGGCGACCCACAAGCCGTTTACGCTTACGGACGGCGAAGTCGACCGGTTGCGCGAATACATCCACGCCGGGGGCATGCTGGTCTTTAACCCCGAGGCTTCTTGGCCCAAGCTGTCCGCCAGTGTGGATGAGCTTGTCGAGGCCCTGTTCCCCGGGCGCGCGCTTCAGCCTGTTGCGGAGGACCATCCGTTCTACAGCCTGCACACCCAGCTCCGCCCGGCCGTGCAGATGCGGATGGTTCACAACGGCGTCCGCCCGCTGATCGTCGCGTTTAACAAGGACATCGGCAGGGGCCTGCAGGTCAACGACCCCGACAAGCGGCCCGACAGTTTCGTGGCGATGTCGAACCTCTATCTTTTTGCTGTAAGCCTGGAGCCGCACCGTGTCCGCCTGCAGACCCACTATGTCGCGCCGCCGAAGCGCTGGCCATCCGAAAAACTGTCCGTCGCGCGCATCCATTACGCCGGGGCGTTCGACCCCGAGCCCGGAGCAGTGACGCAACTGCGGGCGGTGTTTGCGCGTGACCACGGGATCGATCTGGCGGTTGAAACGGTCGGCCCGGCAGAGCTCGCTGGCCATCAGTTCGCGCTGCTGACCACGACCGGTGAGGGCGGGCTAAGCGACGAGCAGGCTTTGGCGATCCGGGACTGGGTTGAGTCGGGTGGGACGCTCTGGCTGGACGCCGCGGGGGGATCGCCCAAGGCCGTGCAGTCGGCCCACGCGATGCTGTTGAAGCTGTTCCCCGATCGCACTGCGGTCCCGCTTGCGGATGACTCGCCGATCATCACCGGCGTCGGGCTCGGGCCGGATGCCCACGACGCCCGGAGGGTGGGTTTCAGCCGGTTCGCTAAGCGGCAGATGGGCCCGGTCCACACGCCGCGCCTCCAGGCGGTCTTGATCGACGGCCGACCTGCCGTGATCTATTCCCCCGAAGACCTCACCGCCGCGCTCGCCGGCGTCGGACACTGGCAGGTATTCGGCTACGACAGCGAATCCGCCCGCAAGCTCCTCGCCAACGGCATCCTCGCCGTCGCGCGGTAGAATGGGGGGGTACAGGGATCAGACGTATGTCCAATGTTCGATCTGAAATGTTCAATCTGATTTTCGACATTCCTGCATTTTCCCAACCCCCAACCCCTAATCCCCAACCCCTAATCCCTAATCCCCAACTTCCACCATGCCCAACTTCTTCAGCCAGCCCCGTGAACGTATCGCCACACTTCCGACACCGCTTGAGTTCATGCCGCGCCTCACCGGGTTGCTCGGTGGCCCGCGCATCTACCTCAAGCGCGACGACCTGACCGGTCTGGCGTTCGGTGGGAACAAAACGCGCAAGCTCGAATACCTCCTCGCCGATGCGATGCAAAAGGGCGTGACCCACTTCATCACCGAAGGGGGGGTGCAGTCCAACCACGTCCGTCAGGCCGCCGCCGCCGCGCGCTTAGGCGGGATGCAGGCCGAGTTGGTGCTGAACACGACGGACGATGATGTGCCCTTGCAGGGGAACTTACTTGTAGACGACTTGTTGGGGGCGCACCGCCACTACGTCCCGACCGGGCCGGACCGTAAGCCGAAGATGGCCGAGCTTGCCGAGCGCATCAAGGCAGATGGCGGGGTGCCCTATGTCGTGGTCTCCGGCGGGTCAGACGCGGTCGGCGCGCTGGGCTACGTCGCGATGATCCTTGAGATGAACCAGCAGCTAGCCGACCAGGGCGTGAACCCTAAATGCGTCTACGTCGCCAACGGCAGCGCCGGCACGCAGGCGGGGATGATCCTGGGCGTCGCCATGTTCGGCGGGGGCTACGCGATCAAGGGCTTCACCGTCGTGCCCGGCAGCGCCGCTGAAATCACCCAGGACACCCTGGTGCTGGCGGATCAGACCGCTAAGCGCATCGGTGAAAACCCTGTCGACCCCGCCCTGGTCGTCTGCGACGACACCCAGTTTGGCTCGGGTTACGGCATCCCCACGCCCGCGGCCCTGGAAGCGATAAAATTATTGGCTAACGAGCAGGCCATCCTGCTGGACCCGGTGTATTCTTCTAAGGCGTTCGCCGGCATGATCGCCGACATCCGGGCGGGGTTATACAGCGACGGTGACAGCATCGTCTTCGTCCATACCGGCGGGACACCGGCCCTGTTCGCCAAGGTCGACCTGCTCAAGCCGATCCTCACAGGCGGGTAAGCGGGCGCATGTTTTTCTCATCGCGCGGGAGGTGGGGTTTTGTTCTCTGGTGTCCGAACTTCACGAAGCGCGATGGCCGTGGCGTTTGTTCTTTGCGCCGCGGTCGGTGATGTCCGTGCCAACACCCCACCGATCCCCTTCGGCGCAGACCCGCTGCTAGACACCGGAAGCTACGCACTGGGCAGCTACACCGTCAACGTCATCTTCATCGAAGACGCCGTGAACACCTGGTCGCCCGGGGACCTTACCGGCCGGACGGCCGAGCTCGCCAACGCCGCTTCCTGGTGGCAGTCGCAGACGTCGGCCCTGCACCCGACTGCGCAGCTTTCGATGAGTCTTAACTTCCTAAACGCCGGCCAGCCCGTGGCGGTCGACAGCGTCGGCGGCGGGCTGGGCGATCCAGGCAGCGAGCTGTTCGTCAACCAGGTCATGGCCGACCTGGGCTATCTCGACCCCGACCCGTTCAATAACGTCGCCCAATTCAACCACGACCAGCGCACCCTAAACCAGACACACTGGTCGTTCACACAGTTCATCAAGCCGACCACCGGCGGGGCGTACAGCTACCTCAACGGCCCGTTCTCCGTCGGGTTCGAAAACGACCTGGCCTGGACCTACACACACGAGTGGGCACACCAGTTCGGCGCGATCGACGAGTTCAACTCCTTCACCGACGACACCGGCGGGTACCTGAACTTCCCAAACGGCAACGCGCACTTCCTCCCCGACGGCGTCACCGTCAACCCCGCGCTCAATACCGATTCGCTCATGCACACCTTCGGTAGCACGAGCGTCAACCCCTTCACCCACGGCCAGATCGGCACGGCCGACACCGACGGCGATACCATCCCCGATATCCTCGATACGCTCCCGTTGATCCTGCCGACCTTGGTGCAGGCAAGCCCGACCGACGGCGCGTTTTCTTTCGACGGGGCCCTGAGCGTCGACCCGCTTGAGAGCCTGGGGCTGGCGATCACGATCAACACGATCAGTGATGCCAAGTTCCGTCTGGACGGCCAACCCTGGGAATCCTTGCCCGCACTCGATGGCGTGTTCGATGGATACACCGAAGACCTGGCCTTTGGTTTGTCAGACCTGCCCGCCGGCGAACACACCCTCGACCTGCGCGTGACCAACAGCGTCGGCAACACCGCCGACTGGTCCCACACGTTTGTCTCGACCCTCATCCCATTGATCGGCGACCTCAACGCCGACGGGTTTGTCGGGGTCGAAGATTTAGGTCTCGTGTTGGCCAGGTGGAACCAACCCGCCACCCCGGGCGATCTCTTGCTGGGCGACCCTTCCGGCGACGGGTTCGTCGGCATCGAGGATATCAACCTCGTATTGGGCAACTGGAACGCCGGTACACCTCCGGGGCCCCCGCCCGGCATTGCTGCGAACATCCCCGAGCCCGGCGCGGCTTGCACGCTGATCGTCCTGGGCCTGCTGTGGCCGCGCACCGGTCGGCGCAGGTGAATCGGTTACACTCGCGCAGAACATTCATCGCCCAAACCGACGACGCCCGGTACCCCACATGGACCCGACCCAACCCGCACACGATCAGGCGATCCCGACGATCACCGTCCACGAACTCAAAGCCATGCTCGACCGCGGCGACGACTTCGAGCTGATCGACGTCCGCGAGCCGGACGAGCATCAACGAGTTTGTCTGCCCCAGGCCAGGCTGATCCCCCTGAAAGATCTGCCTCAACACCTCGACGACCTCGACCCCGACAAAACCCAGGTCGTGATCTGCCGCATCGGCAACCGCAGCGCGATGGCCGTCGCCTTCCTGCGCGAACAAGACTTCAACGCCCTCAACCTCGCCGGCGGCATCAACGCATGGGCAAAAGAAATCGACCCGTCGTTGCCGGTGTATTGAGCCTGATCATGATCCCTGCACCGACCGCTGGTCGTGACCTCAACGCCGGAACCCCCTACAATCCCGCCCATGACGACGACTCAAACGACTGATTCCAAGACGCTGGCCCGGGAGTTGAATATCGATGCGGTGATCGCGGGTAAGGCCCGGCTGTCGCCTGCCGATGCGCTGCGGCTGTATCACGAAGCGTCGATGCACGACCTTGGCAGGTGGGCGTCGGCGGTGTGTGACCGGATCCACGGCGGGGGTGATGAAGCATCACGCACCTACGTCATCGACCGCAACGTCAATTACACCAACGTCTGCTCGGCCCGCTGCACGTTCTGCGCGTTTCGGCGGGATGGGGATGAAAAAGATGCTTACACGCTGAGCACCGAGCAGCTTCATCAGAAGATCCGGGAGCTTGTCGACATCGGCGGGACGCAGGTGCTCTTGCAGGGGGGGATGCACCCGGACCTGGCGATCGGGTTTTATGAGGACATGCTTCGAGGGATCAAAGAAAATTTTCCTGGGGTGCATATCCACGGGTTCAGCCCGCCGGAGTTCGTGGAGTTTGTCGCGGTGTTTGATATTGAAGGCTTCCCCACCACCGCCCCCGGCAAGAGTCACGAGCTGGCGGCGGATGTGTGGAACGCGAAACTTGAAGCCATCTTGAAGCGTTTGATGGCGGCGGGGCTCGACACCATTCCGGGCGGCGGCGGCGAGATTTTTCCTGAGCACGTCCGTCGGCGGATCGGGCCGGGCAAGGCGGATGGCGCTCAGTGGCTGGACGTGATGGCCGCCGGGCACCGGCTTGGGATGCAGACCAGCGCGACGATGATGTTCGGTCACATCGAAGGCGTCGCCGACCGTGTCATGCACATGGCGGCGGTGCGCGACCGTCAGGACGAGGCGATCCAAAAAAACTGGCTAGGGCGATACGTCAGCTTCATCAGTTGGCCTTTCCAGCGCGAGAACACCCCGCTTGGCCGTGTGCCAGACTGGGATGAAACCTCGGGCGATCCGTTCCCGGGTGATGTGCTGGCGGACCTTGTTTTCTCAGGTAAAGTCGACCCGCACGACAAGGCCGCCTGCGACAAGGCGATCCCCAAGGCCGGGAAGTTAGTCAGGATGGCCGGGGCGAGCGAGTACCTTCGGATGCAGGCGCTTAGCCGTTTGTTCCTCGACAACATCCACTCGATCGGCGCGTCCTGGGTCACGATGGGCCCGAAGATCGGCCAGCTCGGCCTGTTCTACGGCGCTAACGACATGGGCAGCGTGATGATGGAAGAGAACGTCGTCAGCGCCGCCGGCACGACTTACTGCCTGAACGAGCCGGTGCTGTGCCAACTGATCCGCGACTCCGGCTTCGTCCCCGCCCAGCGAGACAACGGCTACAACCTGTTAAATATCCACGACGGCAAGGACGCGCCCGACCTGCAAGTCACCGACTGGTCCCAGCACCGGGCAAAGAAACTGCACATCGAAGGCGCCCCCGGAATATCCCCCGGCGACGAAGGCGCGGCGGTGCCGTTGTCGGTGGGGGGTGGAGGCAAGGAAATCGGACAACGGGGGTAAAACGAGCCCGCCCCTGCGGGGCGGCGCTAAACGGACAATGCGCGGGGCGGTGTTGCACGAATAGGGACTGGCGGCGCTAAACGTGTGAAATGCGGGGCGCACGAAACGGGCGGGACGCACCCCCGCTCTGTTTGTCACCGCGCCCCACGTTTAGCGCCTGCCCGTAGGGCCGGGCTTCTCACCGTTCGAACTCATCGGTTCGATAAACGACCACGCCTGACGTTTCAGTCCCGCCTTGATCGGGTTTTGCTGTACGTAGCGGGTCGCCCTTTTTACTGCCTGGTCGGAATCCAGAAACACCTTCCAGCCACCGACGGCCCAGGGCGAGGGGGTTCGGCCTTTCGCGTCACGGTATCCGGCGAGCGGATGCAGGCCCTCGTCAAGCAACTGCCGTGTCGCTGCTCCCTTCAACAGGTTCATCACCTGTTCGGCGTGATAGCGGTGCCGGGCCACCACAAGATGCACATGGTCCGGAAGGATGGCGCATGCGTGGATGCGGTAGCCGCTGGCCGTAGTCTGCGCGGCGATACCCCGTGCCACCGCGCGGGCCTGTTGTCCGTCCATCACGACAGGAGGGAACATCAGTTGACGCTTGGCGCTCTCTCGATCGCTTCGGTTATGGGTCCGGCCTGCGACGGAGCGGCGGGTTGTAGTTTTGTGGCGGGCCCAGCCTGGTACAGTTCGTAGGCGCGGACGTAGTTCGACCAAGAGCCCCGCGGATCGTTTGGGAGCCAGAAGCCGTAGGCGGTGAAGATCAGATGATTGGCCCGGATCATGGGGGCAGTATATCGGCAGGAGCCCGCCCCTGCGGGGTGGCGCTAAACGTGCAGAGTGCGGCGCTGAACGGACGGAGCGCAGGGCGGCGCTGAACGTCCGGTGTGCCGGGGCGGCGCTAAACGGGTGAAGCGTGGCACGGCGCTTATTCTGTTGCGCTCATCCCCTCTAACAGCGCCCGCGCCTCATCGGCCTCTTCGGAGTCGGGGGCGTCGTCGATCACGCTTTGCAGCAGGGGGCGGGCGTCGTCGGGCATGTCGGCCTGGAGGTAGCCTTTGGCCAAGGCCAGGCGTCCGCGGAGCTTGTCCTGCCCGGAGGGTGTTGCGTCTTGTAATGACTTGCTTAGTTCGGGGTCATCCCGGATGCGCTTCACCTCGCTGGCGGCCTGCTGCGCGGCGGCGGTCTGGGGGTAGTCGTTGATGACTTGCTCAAGCGCCAGGTAGCCCGCTTTCGTGCTGCGCTTGAGCCGGGCCATCGCGATCTTCATCGCTTTGTCGGCCGACTCCTCCCGGCTCTGGAGGATCAGTTCGATCGGTGCGTCCAGCGCCACGATCCCGCGCTCGAACCATTCGGCGGGGGGGAGGGCGTGGCCCTTCCCGGGGACCTCCAGATAGGTCACGTGCTCGAACTTGCCGCGTTTGAGCCCGTACTGGTAGGTCGCCAGTGTCTGGGGTTTGTTGCCGTCGTGTTCGCCGGTCATCAGGACGAACCGGCAGTCGCTCTTGGCGTGCTCCAGGAGTTTGCGCGGCGGGGCGCGGAAGGACGGCCCCCAGTACCGCAGGATGGTATCGGTGTTGTTGGGGTGGGGCAGGCGTGTGAAGTAGTCGACGCCGTCCAGCGGGAACGTCCCCGCGAAGAGATCGGGGTAGGTCAGCCCGACACGCGAACTGGACCGGCCCCCGCCGGAGAACCCGCTGATGTAGGTGCGCATCGGGTCGATGTTGTACCGCTTAGAGATGTTGTGCAGCCCATCAAGCGCCAGCCCGGTACGGTGCCAGAAGCTCCGTTTGTTGCCGGAGTTGTTTGCGCCGACCCAGATCAGTTTGTGCTTATCGAGCAGGGGCATGTACTGCCTGGGGGGCCAGCCGTTGGGTCCCGCGTTGATCCAGACGATCAGGCCGTAGGCCTCGGCGCCGTCGTAGCTTTCAGGGACGTAGACGATGAAGGATTCATCTTCGAGCGTGTAATCGTCCGGGGGGTTCCGAAGTTCGGCGAGGAAGCGCTGGGTCACCGCCTTGACCGTGCTCAACGGGCTGCGTTCGCTGAAAGTGACGGTGAATTGCCCGGACTTTAGCGGGGTATCCGGCTGTGTGGCGGGAGAGGTTTCCTGGGCTTGGCTGACGCCGTAGGCCGCCATTAGCGTCCATAACGTGAGGGTTGCGAGCCGATTCATTGTGCGCGTCCTCGCCGGCCGGGGCAGTTACCCATGGATGCAACCCCATGATACCGCAGGTTGTTCCCGGGACGCGCTACTTTGCGATGCGATCAGCGCACGAGCTTGAGTTTGCGCCGCTTGTTCTTCTCGCTGAGGTGGACCAGGACCTGCTGTGTGATCATGCACTGCCCGGCGGTGTGTTGCAGCAGGTGGACCAACTCCAGTATCTGCTCGGAATTAGCCATCCCGTCGCGGAAGGCCATGCGGAGTTGCTTGAGGTTCTTCGCCGAGCTGTGGACCGCTCCGATCGAAGCGTCCAAGGCGTCTGCGGCGTCGATCTTACCGTCGGCGTTCACATCCAGTTCCAGGTCCGGGCAGGCGAATTGCCAGGCCGTCCCCATCGTAAACACACCCAGGAGCGACTCCTGCGCCTTCTTGTTCGGCAGGTGCCGCACCAGCAGCCGGATCGAATCAAAGTCCGGCTGGCTCTGCCCGGCGATCCACCGGTACACCGTCGAGGTCGACACCCCCGCCATCTCCGCGATCTCACGGGCCGTGGTCTGCTTGCGCTGGATCATCCGGTTTAGCGTCTTGGTCAGCATCGCAACACTCCTGCTCGTCCGGGTGTCGGACGTTACCGCAATTTTACACGATAGCCTGTCTCCGGGCCGGGGAAGCGGCGGGGGGTGTTCCCGTATCTGGGACGGGGCTTGGGACCGGTCGCCAGGGCATATTCACGTGGCAGGGCAGTGAGAAAAGGGAAGAAGTGATCCGCAGATTGCGCAGAGGACACAGATTTAGATCAGGTAAACCCTAAGATTCCTAATCTGCGTCATCTGCGCAATCCGCGGATAGCCTCTTCTCCGTGGCTTGGTGGTTCCGCCTGATCCATGAGGCCGCTCAGCCGTTGCCCGGCCAGCCGTCGAAGACGAACTTGCCGTCCTTGGAGATCACTTCGCCATCGACGGTGATGGTCCCGCCGCTGGCATCGGGGCGCAGGTCGCAGACCATGTCCCAGTGAAGCCCGGACTCGTTGGCGTTACCGGTCTCGGGATACCCCGCCCCGACCGCCGCGTGGAAGGTCCCGCCGATCTTCTCGTCGAACAAGGTGTTCTTGGTGTACTCGGTGATCTGGTAGTTGGTCCCGACCGCGATCTCGCCGAGGCTGCGTGCGCCGGGGTCCTGGTCGAGCATGTCGATCAGGAACGCCTGGTTCTTGCCGGCCTTGGCGTCGACGACCCGGCCATTTTCAAAAGTCAGCTCGATGTCGTGGACCTCTCGCCCGTGGTGCACCGCGGGGAAGGAGTACTTCACCACGCCGTTAACACCGCCGCAGTCGGCCTTGAGGTTCGGCCCGGTGAAGACCTCGCCGTCGGGGAAGTTCTCGTGGCCGCAGCAGTTGATCCACGTCATACCCTCGACGTTCACGGTCAGGTCCGTCCCGCGGGGGGTCTTGAAGTGGATGACCTTCTTGCCGTTGAGATAGTCGACGACCTTCTGCTGGCGGTCCTTGATCTTGACCCACTCGGCGACGGGGTCGTCCTTATCCAAATGCCCGGCATTAAAGACGAAGTCTTCGTACTCGGTGAGGCTCATCTCGGCGTCCTGCGCACTGGCGAGTGTGGGGTACTGCGTGCCCGACCACTTCAATGGCTTAACGCCGGGATTCGCAGATGGGTCGCTCGCCGCGGCGGCGCGTTCCATAAACACCTTCATGATGGGCTTGCGAGCTGAGGACGCGATCCCCTGACGCTTAGGATCGACGCGCGACAGGCTCTTGGTGTTCGTCTCCGCCCACAGACCGATCGACACGTCGATCGTCTCGATCTCCTGAAGCGCCAGCGGGCTGACGTACCGCAACTGCTCATCGCCGCCGTGCTCAAAGAGGATGTTGCTCAGGCCCTCCGGCGCGCTCTTGACGTAGGGGTGCGCCCCGGCCTTGACGACGGCCTCATACAGCGCCTCCAGCAGCGGAGCCGACACCGGCGCACCGGTCAGACGCACCAGTTGCCCGGGCTTGACCGCCGTAGCGTATTCAACCAGGACGCGGGCAAGTTTATCCAGTCGTGGGTCACGCAAGGCAGGTCTCCGATGGGGGCGATTCGCTGTTCCTTCCCGTCTGGCCGGTTGTGTCGGCGAAAGACGCCCCATCGTAGGCATGGGGGCCGGGCTTACAAGTTTTGGGTTTATCGGGTCGTGGACCCGGGCGGGCCTTGCCCCGGGGGCGTTGTCGGCCTAGGTTGTAGTAAGCTCCATGACCGACCATCACGACACAGCCAGCGAGACGGGGCCTGATTCGGACGGGCCGATCAATGGCGGGGCTACGTCGACTCCGATCGACACCCCCGCGGCGCACCAAGCCGCCGAGATCCCCGGCGCGATATCGGAGGGGCCTTTCGGGACGATGCTCGAGCCGGTGCTGCGGTCGGTTTGCGGCGGCAGGCTGTCGGAGGTGGGCTGGTTCCGCACCGATTGGCAGCGAGGCGGGGCGGCGACGGGGTACGCGACCTACAAAGATGACGCCGGGGAGGATCGGCCTGTTGTCGTGAAGATGCCGGTGCCGCCGTGTGAGTTGCAGTGGCTGACCGCGCTTCAGGGATTTGATGATGTGGTGCCCAAGCTCTACGCCGGGGGCGAGGTGCTCGGCGGTTATGACATGGCCTGGGTCGTGATGGAGCGTCTCGTGCACGGGCCGTTGGGCGCGTTATGGGGCGGCGAGGAGTTTGCCCTGTTGATCGAGGCCGCCGGCCGGTTCTACGCCGCCGCCAACTCGATCCCAGCTAACGGCCAACACCGACACCGCGACTGGGACAGCATCTACCAGCACGCAAGGCAAAGCGTGCACGACCACGCCCTGCCCGAAGCGCAGCGGTGGAACAAGGCCCTGAAAAAAGCGCACCGCAAACGCAAAGACTGGGTCAAGGTCTGGGACGACCGCCCGCTTAACGACTGGTGCCACGGCGACCTGCACCTGGGCAACGCGATGACCCGAAGCGCCCCGCCCGATGGCCCGGCGGTGTTGTTCGACCTGGCCAAGGTCTGCGTCAGCCACTGGGTGCAGGACGGGGTCTACCTCGAACACCTGTACTGGGGCAGGCGCGACAAGCTCGACGGGCACAAGCTCTGCAAGGAACTGGCGCACCACCGCAAGAAGCTGGGCCTGCCGGTCGACAAGGACTGGTCACGCTTAGCCAACGCCAAGCGCGCTTTGTTGGCGATGAGCACCCCCGCCAAGCTGGACCTGGACGGCAACGCCCAATACGTCCACGGCGCACTGGAAGTCCTCGAGCGCGCGGTGGGGTAAAGTTAATGTCCTATGTTCGATGTGCAATGTTCAATCTGGATTCTGAATACATTGAACATCAAACATTGCAGATTGAATATCCACAATCAATGCTTGTACTTGCGCGGGAGGTCTTTGGACAGCCGGCAGAGGACTTCGTAGGAGTGCGAGTTGGACAGGCGGGCGAGGTTGGGCACGCTGTTGGGGGCGTCGGGGTCGTCACTGATGATGTGGACGGCTGCGTTCATGAGTGTGTGGATGTCGCCACCGTCGGCAAAGCCTGGGGCGTCGGTCAGGTCGATCGAGAGCTGGTCCATGTTGACCCGGCCCAGAACGGGCGCATCGAGGGTGGCGCCGGCTTCATCGAGGATCACCCGGACGCTTGCCTGGTTGCCCAGCGCAAGGGGGTACCCGTCGCCGTACCCGATCGGGATCACGCCGACGACGCTGTTGCGTTTGAGTTTGTGTGTGCTGCCGTACCCGACCGGGGTCCAGCGTGGGTAGCGCTGGACGTGGTTGATGCGCGTGACCCATCGGACGGTGTGTTCGAGCACGGGCGCATCCTGGAGGACCGGCCCGGGCGCCAGCAGCTCCGGGCCGTACCCGTACAGCGCCAGTCCCGGCCGGATCATGCCCAGGTGGAATCGCCTGTCGCGCAGGGTGGCGAAGCTGTTGGCGATATGGACGACGCAGTCGGCGGGCAGGTGCTGGGCTTGTTGGGCAACCGCGGACTCAAGCTGCTCAAGCTGCTCGAAGGCGAAGTCGGGTTGGTCGTCGGCGGTCGCCAGGTGGGTGTAGACCCCGGCGATGCGGACGTGCGGGGTCTTATCCATGCCTTGGACCATCTGTGCGAACTGCTCGCCGTTGAGCCCGGATCGGCTCATCCCGGTGTCCAGGTACAGATGGATCGGCACCTTGATCCCGAACGTTCGGCCGATCTGGTTGACGGTTTGAAGTTGCTGGGGGTCGTGGATCGAGATGTGCAGCGAGCCGGCGACGGCCGGGCGGTACAGCGCATCGGTCCGGTTTAGTTCACGCAACGGCGCCAGCAGCAGGATCGGGCAGGTCACCGCCTTGTGGATCAACAGCTCGGCTTCTTGTGGGCTGTAGACCCCGAGTATGTCGCAGCCGGCCTTGGCCAGGCGATGCGCTACCGCCGGCGCGCCCAAGCCGTAGGCGTCTTTCTTCACCACCGCGCAGATCATCGGCCTGGCCGGCGGCCCCGACCCCGCGGCTTGCCCGCCTGGCGCAGAGGCATCAGACCCATCGCTCGGCCCGTCCTGGTCCGGCTCGATCAGCCGGCGCAGCGCCAGGAGATTGCGCTCTACACAGGTCAGGTCGATCTCGAGCCAACTGATATCGCAAGCCATGGGGGCCTCGACTCGGACGGGGGTGGATACGGTCAAAGGTCCACGTAGTTGTACCACGGGTGGGCTCTCCGTTAACATCTTGTCAGCAGCCGCTTTCCTTGCCGCCTGCCGGTTTGGGCCTAACCCTGGGGGGTGTTGATGGGTCTGGCCGGCAACAAGGCGGGGAAGGTGCTGCGTGACGAGCCCCCGGCGCGGGTGTGAATTCTACATAAGTCGTTTATTTTAATGACTTAATCTCGCGCCGGCCGCTCATCCCGCAGCGCCTGTCCCTGTTTCGTTCATGGATCGTCATCGGTCGGCTGCCGGACGTCGGGCGAGTTTTCCGGCGTCAGCGCGGGCTCTGCGCGGCCGTCGGCCGCCGCCCGCACCAGCTAGACCCCGGACTCGCCCTCTCTGGGCGGGGCCAACCACGGCGACCCATCATGAGCCAGGATCTTTTCGACAAAACAGTTACATTCAGCGGTATGGGCCTAAGCGAAAGCGTGGCTCAGGGCGTCACCGAAGCAGGCTTCGAATACCCCACCGACATCCAGGCACAGTTGATCCCCGCGATCCTTGCCGGCAAGGATGTGATCGGCCAGGCGCGCACCGGCACGGGCAAGACCGCGGCGTTCGGCCTGCCGATTTTCCACCTCGCCGACCCCAACGTCCAGATGCAGGCGCTGATCCTCACCCCCACACGCGAGTTGGCGACCCAGGTCGCCGCCGAGCTCGATTCCCTGGGCAAGCACACCGGGATACGCACCTCATGCATCATCGGCGGCGAGTCCATGCGTGCCCAGCAAAAGTCCGTCGAACGCGGCGGGCACATCATCGTCGGCACACCCGGCCGGGTCATGGACCTGCACGGACGAAGACAGATCCACTTCGACAACATCCGCTTCGCCGTTCTGGACGAGGTCGACCGGATGCTCGACATCGGCTTCCGCGATGACATCAAGAAGATCCTCCGCAACGTCAGGGGCGAGCACCAGACCGTCTTCGTCTCGGCCACCATCGACCGCCAGATCGAGTCGCTCGCCCGGTCGTTCATGAAGAAGGACGCCAAGAAGATCACGACCGTGTCCGGCTCGCTGACCGTGTCGATGGTCGACCAGAAGTATTTACCCGTAGAGCCTTGGGACAAACGGGCGCTGCTGCTGCACATGCTGCGCCACGAAGACCCGGACACCACCTTGGTCTTCTGCAAGACCAAGGCTACCGTCCACAAGATCACCAAGTACATCCAGGACAAGGGCATCACCGCCAGGGAGATCCACGGCGACCTGCACCAGCGGAAGCGCACCCAGGTCATGGAGTCGATGCGCCAGGGCAAGCTCGACGTGCTGATCGCCTCGGACCTGGCGGCGCGCGGCCTGGACGTCGAGCACATCACCCACGTGATCAACTACGACCTGCCGGAGGACCCGGAGGTCTACGTCCACCGCATCGGTCGCACCGCCCGCGCCGGGCGGCAGGGCATCGCCTGGTCGTTCGTGACCCCGGACCAGGGCCAACTCCTGACCGAGATCGAAAAGCTCTCCGGCGCGATGATCGAGAAGATGGACTACCCCAAATTCAAGCCCGGCCCGGTCCCGTCGGATATCCGTGATGACCGCGCGGCAGAGCGCCGGCGTGCTGAAGCGCCGGCAAGGACACTTGAGTCGCGGGTCGCCGGTGCCATCGATACGTCGGGCTACTCCGAGGAAGAACTCAAGGCCATGTTCCCCGACGGCAACATCCCCAAGAACCTGCCCAAACGCGGCCTGGGCGGTAAATTCCGCACGCGGCGCGGGTAGGGGTTTCATCTAACAGGGATAAACGCAGATAAACGCTGATGCGTGAAACGTAGAAACGGTTGAACGCATCGGCTTCAAATCCGCGTTCATCAGTGTCCATCTCTGTTCCGTATGTTGTCGCGCCTGTGAGTCCTTCTGGATCTTGTGAGCTTTACGCCCAAAGGATCACGCCGAACATCGCCAGCCAGACGATCGCCAGGAAGTGCCAGTACAAGCACATCTGTTTGAGGTGGGCCCCGCCGTTAGCCTCCGCGGCATCCTTGTGGTTTCGGCGATTCAGCACCAGCATCCGCCCCAGACCGCCGAGCACGTGAAACCCGTGCAGCGACACCAGCACCAGCGCCAGCAGGTACAACGCGGTGGGGCTGTCCGCCATCTCCCGGTGGGAGTTCAGCAGTTGGATCAGCCCCGGCACTTGCAGCAGCAAGAACCCAACGCCCAGGATCGTGCTTACCAGCAGCGCCCGGCCGGAGATCGCGATCCGTCCCGCCTTCGCCCACAGGTACGATCCCTGAAGCGATACCCCGCTGACCAGGATCACGAACGTGCTGAACCAGAACCACACCGGAACCGACAAGGCCTCGGCCGGGCCGCGCGCACGGGTCAACGCGTATCCAACCAGCAGCCAGACGAACGCGACCGCCAGACCGGCGATGAACAGCACCAGCCCCAGCGTCCCGGCGCCAGGCGGGGCACGGAACGTCCCCAGCGCATCTTGATCCGATCCGGGTCCTGGCTTGATGGCGGCGGTGGCGTGCATGGCGGGCCTCCACGAGAAATATGTTAAGATCACTATATCCGTATTTACGGTTGAAAGCCACCTGTTTTTGTCTCCCACTGCGTGGGCACAAAAAAGAACCCACGATCGATGACCGTGGGTTCCTTGGCAGAGTTGTGGGTGATATCCGTCGTCTTAGTCGTACATCGCGTCCATCAGTTCGGCGTCTTCCAAAGCTTTGGGGCTCTTGCCCAGGGTCACCAGGACGACCAGGTCCTGGAAGTCAGCGATTTCGGCGTTAAGGTTGTCCGTGGCCAATTCGAACAGGTAGATGGCCTGGTTGACATCCAGCGCCATCGTGTTGGTGTCGGTGTCGATGTAGGTGGCTACCAGATCAGCGGCGTCGGCCTGATCCCCAAAACCATCGATGTTGGGCACCGGGTCGCCGTTACGCAGAACCATGACCATGTCAGACGGCTGACTCGTGTTGCGTGACTTCCATTCACTCATGTTGGTATGCCAGCTTGTGCTGGCGACAGCAATAGAAACGGACGGGTCGAAGACCTGTGGAACGATAAAATGCCGCGGGGGCGAGTGGTCGTTGACGTCGCCCGCTACCGGGTCGTCCAGCGGGCCGAAGGGCTCGTAGACCTGGCCATCGACGATCAGCTGGGTGGTCACGGGAAAGTCGGTGCCCTGATACGAGATCGCTGCGCCGAGGACGGATACCTTCACGGCAAAGTCTTCGGTGGGGACCACCCGGTCATCGCTGATGGTGAAGTCGATGGAGGTCTGCGCCGAGGCGGCGCCGGCCAAGACAGTAGACGTGGCGATAGCGATCGCCGTGTTACGGAGAACATTCTGCATGGAGGCCTTCAGCATGGTGAACCCACCTCATTGCTATGTGCCGATCCCGGCACAGTTATGTTGTTCAGTCTGCCGGCCGTATCTCAGACCACCCTCAGACTGAAGCCCGCCCGGCGTCGGCGACGCCACCCACGAGCTTGGACGAATCATCCAATTCACGGGCCGGGTTTCCAAACGGTTTATCCAATTTTCTCCATCCCGTCGCCCTGGTCTTCCGCCTGACGGGTCCGGGCGGTCGTGTTAAACGGCACCGGTTGTAGGGGTTGTGAGGGTTATGCGGGGCCGGGGCCGCGGCGGGGTGGGTACGGCTCGAAGAGGACACAGATTATCGCCCCCAGCGGCCCCGGGCCGACCGCGTTGCCGCCGACCGGCCAGTCGCTATGATGGCCCGCCTATGCCAAGTGGAACACGCGATATCAAGGGCCGGATCAAGGCCGTGGGCAATATCGAGCGCATCACCCGGACGATGCAGTTGATCGCCACCGCCCGGTTCCAGACGATGCAGAAAAAGGCGACCGACGCTCAGGCCTACACGAAACGCATCGGTGAGGTCGTCAGCGAGCTGGCGGCGAACCTCGGCGAGTCCGGGGAGGTGTCGCACCCGCTGTTGTCGGCTCCCAAGCCGGCGGCGGGCAGGCAACTGATCCTGGTCATCAGCTCCAACCGCGGGCTCTGCGGCGGGTACAACGCCAACCTGCTCCGCACCGCGATGGCCCAGATCAAAGCCAGCGACAACGCGGTTGACCTGGAAATCGTTGGCAAGAAGGCCAGCGGCTACTTCAAGTTCGCCGGCGTCGAGGTCCAGGCCTTCCACAGCCACTTCACCGACAAGCCCGAATACGCCGACGTCGAACGGCTCGCCGAGGGCTACATGCAGGCGTTCACCGAAGGCAAGTACGACTCTGTCAAGGTGATCTACACCGCGTTCGTGTCGATGTCCCGGCAGGAGCCGAAGGTGTTGCAGCTACTTCCGCTGGAGCCACCGACAGCCTCCGGGGGCGCCAAGGCCGATCAGGCGAAAGACGCAGGGCCCGCAACCGTCTACGACTTCTCGCCTGAGCCGCAGGAGTTGCTGGGCGAACTGCTGCCGATCACCGTCAAGACCAGCCTGTTCCAGAGCTTCAACGAGGCGACCGTCAGCGAACAGCTCATGCGGATGGTCGCGATGAAGGCCGCGACCGACGCCGCCGGCAAGATGCAGAAGACCCTCAAGCGCAAGTTCAACCGCGCACGCCAGTCCTCGATCACCACCGAGCTTTCCGAGATCATCGCCGGGGCCGCGGCGCTGAATTAGGCCGACCACCGGACACCACACCGATACAAAACCCAAGCCCACCATCCTTGGTGGGGTTTTCTCTTATCCGATCCATCTGATGAATCCGAGTTCAATCTTCTGGGATGTCATGCCCGGCTTACGTCCGCCCGAACTGCTTTTCCAGATCCTTGAGTGTCAGGCGCAGGGTGGTGGGTCGGCCGTGGGGGCAGTTGCTGGAGCGATCGATCTCGTGGCGTTTGGCGAGCAGCTCGCTTAGCTCGTCTTCTGTCATCTTATCGCCGGCTTTGACCGCGGCCTTGCAGGACATCATGTCCAGCACTTCGTGCAGGGCGGACTCCTGGACGTTGGGGTTGGATAGATCCAGTTGCCCGGCGTCGGCCTTGGTGACAAGATCGGTGATGAACGTGTCGGGCTCGACGCCCCGGTCGAACAGGAAACTGGGGAACGCATGGACCGCGACAGCCTCCGGGCCGATCGGCGCGAGCTCGACCCCGATCTTTTCCAAGAGCGGTTGCATTTGTTCAAGGGTCGCCTGCTGGTCGGCATCCGCATCCACGATCACGGGCATCAAGAGGCGCTGGCTCTCCAGCGGTTTGCCTTCGCCCAGCACACGGTTGCGCAGCGTCTCGAACATGACGCGCTCGTGCAGGGCGTGCTGATCGACGATGACCAGCCCGTCGTCATCCTGGGTGACGAGGTAACTTTTGTGGACTTGTAAAACGGTTTGAGGCTTGAGGCTTGCCCCCGGGGCTTGCGTGGATGAGTCGTTGGCCGACGGCATGAGGGACGCTTCATCAGACTCGATCGCCGACGGGTCTTCTGCCGCGAGCGCCTTTCGCACTTCCTGGTAGGCGAAGCCTTTTTCCCTGGGGTCCATGCGTTTGAAGAAGTCGACGAAGGCGTCGGTAGAGACGTTGGGGGAAAGGCCTGCCCCCGCCCCCGGGGCTTGAGGCGTGCCCCCGGGGCCTACCCCCCGGAAGTTTGAATCTTGGAAACCGCCCTGGCGGGCGAGGCTGGCGCTGGGGGTCAGGTCGCTGCCGAGCAGGCGCTGGCGCACGGCCGAGAGGACCAGGCCGTGGACGTGCGACGGATTGCGGAAGCGGACCTCGGCCTTGGCGGGATGGACGTTGACATCCACCGCGTGCGGGTCGATCTCAATGAACACGACCGCGACCGGGAAACGGTCCATCGGCATCAGCCCGCGGTAGGCTTCCTTGACCGCGTGGGCGAGGTTGCGGTCCTTGATCGGTCGGCCGTTGACGCACAGGTACTGGCCTTTGCCGGTCGCTCGGGCGATCGAGGGCTGGCCCGCCAACCCCCACAGCCTTGCGCCGCCGCGGTCGGGCAGGTCTTCGTGTTCGAAAAGCATCAATTCATCTTCGAGGTCCTTACCCAAAAGCGATACGCACCGCAGGGCCTGGTCTTGATCGGCCGGGAGGTCGAAGACGGTCTTGCCGTTGTGTGACAGCTTGAACGCGACTTGGTGGTGGACCATAGCGATCCGCTTGAGCGTGTCGTTGATGTGGCCGAACTCGGTCGGCGCGGTTCGGAGAAACTTGCGCCGCGCGGGGGTATTTAAGAACAGGTCGCGGACCTCGAGCACGGTCCCGGGCGCGCCCGCCCACGGCGTGACCTGCCCGACCGTGTCGCCGCTTGCCTCAAGCGCCGCGCCCGCTTCCGCCGCCTTGCCGTCCGCCGTCGCCCGGCTTGTGATGCGCAGCCGGCTGACACTGGCGATCGACGCCAACGCCTCACCGCGGAACCCAAGCGTTCCGATCGCGGCGAGTTGCTCGGCGGCGGTGAGCTTACTCGTGGCGTGGGGCTCGACCGAAAGCGGCAGTTCGTCCGGGGGGATGCCGTGCCCGTCGTCGCTGATGCGGATCAGTTGACGCCCGCCGTCCTCGACCGCAACGTCGATCCGAGTCGCCTGGGCGTCCAGGCTGTTCTCGACAAGCTCCTTGACGACCGACCCGGGGCGCTCGATCACCTCGCCGGCGGCGATCTGGTTGATCAACAGCTTGGACAGCTTGCGGATGGGCATCGTCCTATCGTAGCAGGCCCGGGGCCCCGGCGGTATGCTCTTTAGACTATGTTTCAAACCCACGACACCCTGCTTTTTCAGGGCGACTCGATCACCGACGCCAACCACCGCCGGGGGCGGGCCGGCCCCAACGACCCCGCCGCGCTGGGCCAGGGCTACGCCTTCCACGCAGGGGCCGAGCTTCTAAGGCGTCACGCCGGGCTGGGGCTGAATATCTATAACCGCGGGATCAGCGGCGACAAGGTCTACCAGCTCGTCGACCGCTGGGAGGACGACTGCCTGGCCATCAAGCCGGACGTGCTGAGCATCCTCGTCGGTGTCAACGACTACTGCCACATCCACCTCCACGGCTACGGCGGGACGATCACGGAATACGAGCGCGACTACGACAACCTGCTTCAGCGCACCTGCGCCGCGCTGCCTGATGTCAAGATCATCCTCGGCGAGCCCTTCCTACTTAAAGCCGGGGGCATGACCGAGGCGCACATCGAGGGGATCACCGCCTACCGGGAAGTGGCGCACGGACTCGCCCGGAGGTACCGTGCCGTCTGGGTCCCGTACCAGCAGGTCTTCAACGATGCGCTCAAGGACGCCCCGGCCGAGTACTGGGCCCCCGACGGCGTGCATCCGACCGTTGCCGGACACATGCTCATGGCAAGGGCATGGCTGAGAGCAACCGGATTATCCACAGATGGGTAGGATGAGCAGGATGGATGAATCGCTGGTGAAGCCATCAGATGATCCGCAGACCTACGCCATCATTGGTGCGGCGATGGAGGTGCATCGTGAGTTGGGCCACGGGTTCCTGGAAGCGGTGTACCAAGAGGCACTGGCGGTAGAAATGACTCGCGTCTCAATCCCATTTGTCCGCGAGCAGGCACTCCCCATTCACTACAAGGACCAGTTGCTGAACACCTCCTATCGGGCGGATTTTATTGCGTATGAAGATGTGGTTGTGGAATTGAAAGCTGTCAGCCAACTGACAGGCGTGGATCAGGCCCAGGTGATCAATTACTTGAAATCAACGGGCCATCACAGGGCCATACTCTTTAACTTCGGAGCCCCACGCTTGGACTACAAGCGCCTTGTCTGGTAATCCTGCCCATCCTGTCCATCTGTGGATCCCTCCTGTATGGCCCTGACACCGAGCGACCTCAAGTCCCGGCCGCGGGCCGAAGCAGGCTACAATATGAGGTGAAAAAAACTTGCGATAGGCCGTTTCTTTTTAGACAGCGGCGTGTTATCATCCGGGCGTATCGTTGTGATCTGAGCCGTTTTCTTTTTACCAGGGGATTCGTCATGTACACAAGTACACTCGCGGCCGCGGCCGTCGCGGCGATCACCTGCCCGGCTTTCGGGACGATCAACGTCGGCGTCGATGTTTCAACCAGCGTCGGCAGCGTTGCCAACGCGCTGAATGTCACCACGACCGAAGGCTGGATCGGCACCGACATACTGGTGTCACTCACCCAGGGCTCGGTGATTGGCCTTGACTTTAATGGTTCCAGCAGTGTGGGCTACGGGGCGGTGGAACTCGGCGCCCCGGACGTAGTGGACCTGGGGCCGACCGGCATCAACGCAGAGTGGAACGGCGATCAAGCCATCGGCTTACAGACGATCGGTAATTTTGTCTTTACCGACGATGCCCAGGGCACATGGTCGCTCGCTGTGTTCGAGTCATTCAACGCGCAGGCCAGTTTCATCGGCGGGACGCTGGCCAACGGTGTGTTGCTGACCGACTTTGTGCCCGGCGACTTGGACGTCGATAATTTCACCGGCATCGAGGATCTTAACATCGTACTCGGGGAATGGAACACGGATGGATCGGGCGACCCGCGTTCCGACCCGACCGGCGACGGCTTGGTCGGGATCGAGGACCTCAACGAAGTCCTCGGCGACTGGAACGCCGGCACGGCGCAGGGCCCGTGGAGCTACATCCCCGTTGGTCAATCGGGCGATCTGGATGGCGACGGGTTCGTCGGGATATCTGATCTGGACCTTCTGCTCGTCAACTGGCACCTGGCCGTGCCCGCAGGTGACCTGCTGTCGGGTGATCCCTCCGGCGACGGTTTCGTCGGGCTGGATGACATGAACATTGTTTTGACCTTCTGGCACACCGGGACACCCCCTGCGGTGTTGATCCCCGAGCCGGCGGGCCTGGCGCTGCTTTCACTGGGCACGCTTACGATGCTTCGGCGGCGTCGGGCGTAACGCGACCCTCGCCGGCCACAGGCTGATGGCCCGGGCGTCGCTGCGAGCCGTTGCCGCTTAGGGCAGAGGTCTTGAAAAGATTGAAGGATTTTCTTGTATTGCGCTCGGGCGCGCGTTATGCTCATCTTGCACATGACCGGGGATTGTCAGATCACTGTAACCAAGGGGAACAGCGATGCACTTCACGAAGCAAGCAAGCCTCACGGCCGCGGCCGTCGCGGCGATCACCTGCCCGGCCTTCGGGACGATCAGCGTCAGTCTTGATGTCACGACCAGCGGTCCCAGCGTTGCCAACGCGCTGAGCATCACCGCATCAAGTTCCTGGAATGGCGCAAACCTTTTTGTTGAACTGACCCAGGGCTTTGTGGTCAACCTGGACCCGGGTAGCGGCGGCGGGGACTTTGCCCCGACGCAGGCGGAGATTGAGGCGAACCCCGCGCTGCTATTTGATACCTACGTCGGGCGGGTTAACGGGATGGAGAGTCCAACCGGCGGTGCGGTGGAACTGGGGGGCTCAGACACATTCAGCCTTGGGCCGACGGGTATCAGTGCGGAATGGATCGATGATCAAAGCAGCAACCCGCAGATGATCGGCAACTTGGTTTTCAGCGATGATGCGCAAGGGGTCTGGTCGCTGGGTGTAATCGAGTCGCATAACGCGCAGGTCAAGTTTCTCGGCGGGACGCTGACCGACGGCGTGTTGCTGACCGACTTCGTGCCCGGCGACCTGAACGTCGATAACTTCACCGGCATCGAAGACCTCAACCTCGTACTTGGGGAATGGAACACGGATGGGTCGGGCGACCCGCGTTCCGACCCGACCGGCGACGGGTTCGTCGGGATCGAAGACCTCAACGAAGTCCTGGGCGACTGGAATGCCGGCACGGCGCAGGGCCCGTGGAGCTACGTCCCCGTTGGTCAATCGGGCGATCTGGATGGCGACGGGTTCGTCGGGATCACGGACCTGAATATTCTACTCGGCGCATGGCACCAGGCCGTCACGCCCGGGAGCATGTCCGATCCCTCCGGCGACGGGTTTGTCGGGCTGGATGACATGAACATCGTTTTGACCTTTATGGGTGGCGGGACGATACCGGGCGGTGGAGTATTCATCTGGGGTGTCATTCCCGAGCCCTCCGGTTTGGCCTTGATGTCTCTCGGCACGCTCGCGGCGCTGCGACGGCGTCATGCGTAACGCGATCCCGGTCGGCGGTATGCTGTGCGTCCATGGCGCAGACCCTTACCGACATCAAGAACCTCCTGGCCGGGCACGGCCTGCACCCCAAGAAGCGGTTTGGGCAGAACTTTCTGCACGATGGCAACCACATGCGCCGGATCATGGACGCGGCGGCTGTGGCAGAGGGCGAATTGATTCTGGAAGTCGGGCCCGGGACCGGGGCGCTCAGCGAGCGGTTGCTGGAGGCGGGCGCATCTGTAGTCGCCGTCGAGATCGACCCGGACATGGAGCCGATCCTCCTCGACAGGCTGTCGGTCTTTGGCGATCGGTTCCGCCTGCACATCGGGGACGTACTGGAAAATAAGCACACACTGAGCCCCGGTGTCATCGACTTGCTGAACACACATCCCCAATCCCCAACCCCCAGCTTTCAAACTCATCGCCAACCTGCCATACAACATCGCCTCGCCGCTATTGGTGAACCTGGCGGTGGATCACCCGCAGATGTCGTCGGCGGTGGTGATGATCCAGCGCGAGGTGGCGGACCGGATCACCGCTTCGCCCGGCGGCAAGGACTACGGGCCGTTGAGCGTGATCCTCCAGGCGATGTGCCAAGTGGACGTGGTAGGGACGCTGTCGCCTGAGTGCTTCTGGCCCCGGCCCAAGGTCGCCTCGGCGGTTCTCCGGCTGGTAAGACGGGCAAACCCGCTGACCGATGACCCCCACGGCCTGTCGCAGTTGCTCCAACGGCTGTTTCAAAAGCGGCGTAAGCAGCTTGGAGCGATCCTTGGCAGGGATCGGGCATTGCCGGCCGGGATCGACCCCCAGGCACGCCCCGAATCCCTCACGCCCGAGCAATTTATCGAGCTTGCACGCGGGTGGGGTTGATCGCCGAGGTCTCAGGGCCTAAATTTCTAGACCAGAAAGCCCTTTTATTACTCAGAGGTTCTTATGCGTCCATCCACAGGCGGCCCCCATATCATTGTTACGATCCCCGTGTTCAACGAGCAGAAGTACGTAAACAAGGTCCTGGAAGAGGTCCGTCACTACGCAAAGCAGATCCTGGTGATCGACGATGGCTCGACCGACGACACGCCGACGCTGTTGGCCAGGCAGCCGGTCGACGTGATCCGCCACGCCGAGAACCGAGGCTACGGCCGATCGATCCGTGACGCCTTCCGCTACGCCCAGTGCTACAAGTACGACTGGCTGATCACGATGGACTGCGACGAACAGCACGAGCCCGAGAGCCTGCCGGATTTCTACGACGCGATCGCACAGGACGACGCGGACATCATCTCCGGCAGCCGGTACCTGCTCGATGAGCGCTGCGGCGACCCGCCCCCCGCCGACCGGCGCGCGATCAACGGGCAGATCACCGACATGGTTAACCGCTGTCTGGGTCTGTCGCTGACCGACACCTTCTGCGGGTACAAGGCCTACCGCGTCTCGGCGCTTAAGCACATGCACATCGACGAATCGGGATACGCGGTGCCGTTACAGGCCTGGGTGATGGCGGCGGCGGCGGAGCTTCGGATCACCGAGATCCCGATCAACCTGATCTACAACGACCCCAACCGCAGCTTCGGCGGGCCGCTGGACGACGCGCACCACCGCTTGGCGCACTACAAGCAGGTGTTCCGCGCGGAGCTGGCCAAGCATCCGGACAAGTTCGCACCCTGCGCCGCCGCGGTATGACGCCGGCATCCCCGAGCGTGCGCGTCGAGCCGGCGATCGATTCGTGGTCGGCCGGTGAAGCCCCACGGCCGGGCCGCGCCGCCCTGATCGAACGTATCAACGCCCGCGCCAAACGCCTGGGGACCGCGACACTAAAAGCCCCGACGGCGCATCTGATCGCGACCGGCCACCAGGCGCAGCTCTGGCACCCCGGCATCCTCGCCAAAGATATCGCCCTGGACCTCGCCGCCGAAAGGCTGGGCGCGCAGCGGCTGCACCTGGTTGTGGATCAGGATGCCAACGACGCCTGGCGGCTTGATGTCCCGTGGGTGGATGGCGAGGAGCTTCGGGTTAAGACCGTGCTGCTGGCCGATCAGGAGCCAGGCGCGGCGACGGGGTTTGGACCGCCTGCCGATGTGCGTGTGCTTCAAGAGCGTCTTGCCGGCCTGGACTCATCGCTGACCGGCGTGCTGGCAGAGGCGCTAGGCGACCTACCCGAGTGTGAATCCCTTGCCGAGCAAATCGCGGTGTTGTTGGCCAGGCTCAAGCGGCCCTACGCCGGGGACGTTGCGGTGATGATGGTCAGCGACCTCGCGGGGCTGGAGGTGTTTGAATCCATTGTGTCGCGCATGCTCGACGAGGCGCACCGGTGCGCGTCTGCGTACAACCGTGCGGCCGACGACCACCCGCAGGCGGGGATGACGCCGATGGTGGTGAACCGGGAGCTGGTCGAGCTCCCTCTGTGGGCGGTGAGGTTTGGCGGGTCGCGTCGGCGGGTGTTCGTGGATGTAGCGGATTCCACGCCGATGTTTGTTTACGACGACGGCGAGCCGATCGATCGCGGTGCCGTGACGCTGCTGCCGCGCGCGCTGCTGCTGACAGCGGTGATGCGCGGGGATATCTGCGACCTGTTCGTTCACGGGACAGGCGGGCTTATCTACGACCGTGTGACCGAGGCGTGGTGGCGCGACTGGATCGGCGAAGAACTGGCGCCGATGGCGGGGGTGACCGCGGATGTGTTCTTGGACTTAGGCGCCCCCGTAACCGACCGGACGGCGCTGGATCGCGCGGTATGGCATCGACACCACCTGCCGCACAACCTCGACCGTGTGCTTGGGCTCGGCGGTGAAGCGGTGCGGCGCAAGCGTGAACTGATCGAGCATATGGACAACGACCGCGACCGTGCCCGCCGGCGTACGGCGTTCGGTGAGCTGCATCAGATCAACCGCGATCTGGTGGAGCAGAATCCCCAGGCGATGGCGTTGGCCGACCGCGAGCTGGGCCTGGCACGGGCCGGCGTGAGAAACGCCCGGATCGCCGCCCGGCGCGACTGGTGCTTCGCCCTGTACCCCCCGGACAGCCTCCACACGCTGCGCGGGGCATTGGCCGCGGCTCCCGGGGTGGCGGTACAATACCCGGCATGAAAGCCAAACAAATATCCGCCCTGTGTTGCTTGGTCTTGGTGTGCGCTGCTTCGGTTTCTGCGCAGACTCAGGCGTCCGATGACACGTTGATGACCTTCGATCGGTGGTACGTGCTTGAGTTGTCCGGTGAACACGCCGGGTACGCCCACAGCACCGAGCGCCGCAAAGGCGATCGGATTATCACGCAGAACGACATAAAGATCTCCGTCCGCCGCGGTGACCAGGCGATCACCATCGAAATCGAGATGTGGTTTGTCGAGACGCTGGAGGGCAGGCCCGTCGAGGCTTCGTCAACGGTCAAGCCCGGGGCGCTGGCGATCATCCAGCACGCGAAGTTCAACGAAGACGGGATCGAATTGACGACCGGGCAGGGCCCTGCGGCGCGGACCACGACCGTGCCGCCGATAGATCAGAGATACCTGCCGCCGGCCGCCGCGGCGCGGTTGGTCGAGCGGCAGATCGCCGACGATGCCCAGGAGATATCTGTCGGGCTGATCGACGTGAGCATGGGCGTGACGGTGTTTGACGTGTCGATGAAAGTGATCGGCCCGGAGAACGTCGAGGTGTTCGGCAAGGTCGTCCCGGCGGTGGTCTGGGAGGCGACCGCCTCGAATCTGCCAGGCATCACGATGCGCGAATACGTCGACGCACGGGGCCGACAGGTCAAGACGTCGGTGCAATTCATGCCGGGGATGGACCTCACGATGATCGAGGCCGACGAGCAGCTCGCCAAGGCCCGGGTCGACCCGCCGAGGGTGATGGCGCAGACCCTGATCGTTCCGGATCGGCCGATCGAGTCACCACGCACCACGCGCAGCGCTATTTACCGGGTCTCGATCAAGGGCGGCGGCAACACCCCGGCTCCCCCGATCACCCTGCCGCGCACCGGTTACCAGCGGGTCGTCTGGGACGACCAATCCACCGCCGCGGTCGTGCTGGACCTGGACCAGCCGGTGAACGTGATCGACGACCTGCCGACGCAGGCCGACCTCGAATCGTCGAACATGATCGACCACGAAAGCGACGCGGTCCGCAAGCTGATGGATCGTGCGCTGCCCTTGTCGGATGTCGAGATGTCGGACGCCCAGAAAGCGTCCCAGCTCCGCGCGTTCGTCCACCGCTACATCGACGAGAAAGACCTGTCGGTCGGGCTGGCGACGGCGGGGCAGGTCGCGTCGACGGCGCAGGGAGACTGCACCGAGCACGCGGTGTTGCTCACGGCGCTCTTGCGGGCCCATGACATCCCCGCCCGAACTGTCACCGGGCTGCTTTATGTCGACGAGTTTCTCGGGCAACAAGGCGTGTTCGGCTATCACATGTGGACCCAGGCCTGGCTGACCGGCGGGGAGGGTGGTTGGCCCGCCGGGCCCGGGGTCGTCACGGGTGGCCGTTGGGTCGACCTGGACGCGGTCCTTCCCTCCGAAGATTTCGACGCGGCCCACATCGCCTTATCGGTCTCGTCGATGGCCGACGACCAGATGGTCAACGACATGATCGCCATGCTCCCGACATTCGGCCGGCTGGACGTGAAAGTTATCCAGGCAGAATAGGGCGGGCCCGGTCTCTCTCGGTGAGTCCATCTGGACGGACCCCAAGCCGTAGGGGCTGTCTTGTGGAATGGAAACCGGGAAGCGGCGCTCGGCCGGGGGAAGGATCGGCTCGGCCGGCGCTCGGGCCTCCCGGTTTCGCCCTGCTGCGGACCGGTCTGTGGGTCGTCCGGCACGGGGCGTGTTAGGATGTCGGCCTGGATCGCCCCGGAAAACGATCCACTAACCGTATCGGACAATGTACGGCATGCCCGGCCCGGTTAGTGCCAACTGCTTGGCACTGAGCACCGGAGAATCAGGTTAATCTCTTCCTTTTTGGGTTTATCCCGCATGACAGATGCGTTAAGCGACATCCTCAACCGGGTCAGCCGGGGGGATCTGGACCCTGCCAAGGCGCGCCAGCGGTTGCTGGCGCTTCGGGCCCAGCCCCTTGGGTTCGCCACGATCGACCACGAGCGCAAGCAGCGCTGCGGTTTCGCGGAGGTGGTTTACGCCGCGGGCAAGAGCCCTGGAGAACTCGTTGAAATTGTCCGCGCGATCCTCGGGCGCGAGTGCTGCGTGCTGGTAACGCGGGCCGATCGCGATCACGCCGAGGCGCTGCGGGGCGGGTTGGATGGCGCGCCGATCGAGGTTGGTTCGCGGGGCGGGACACTGATCGTGGGTGAGCCGCCCGCCCCGGCCGTCGGCTCGGCGGATATCCCGATCATCACCGCCGGGACCAGCGACCTGCCCGTCGCCGAGGAGGCGCTATTGACCTGCAAGGCCCTGGGCCAGCCGACATCCACGATCAACGATGTGGGGGTCGCCGGCCTGCAACGGCTCGAGCCGCACCTGCCTGTGCTGCGCCGCGCCAAGGTGGTGATCTGCATCGCGGGGATGGAAGGGGCGCTGCCCAGCGTGATCGGGGGTTTGGTTTCGGCGCCGGTGATCGCGGTCCCGACCAGTGTGGGGTACGGCGCGTCGTTTGGGGGCGTGACCGCTTTGCTTGGGATGCTTACGAGCTGCGCCTCGGGCGTGACGGTGGTCAATATCGACAACGGCTTCGGCGCCGCGTACAGCGCCTGCCTGATCAACAAGATGGCGTGCGGGGGCGCGGACGTGACCAACACAGACGAAGGCGGGGCCAACTGATGCAGGATGTGACGACGGTCAACCGGGTCCCCGATCCGCCGATGCGTCCCGGCGAAGCGCACAAGGGGACGTTCGGGACGGTCATCGTGGTCGGGGGTAGCCCGACGATGCTCGGGGCGCCTGCGCTGTGCGCCCGTGGCGCGCTTCGCAGCGGGTCGGGCCTTGCCAAGATCGCCACGACCGCGGATGTTTTGCCGTATGCCCTGACCATCGAGCCGGGCGCGACCGGCGTCTTGTTAGCCGGGGACGAGGACGCCTGGCGTCAGGCGCTTGATAATGCGGACCCGGATGTACAGGCCGTGCTGGCCGTGGGGCCGGGGATGGGGCTCGCTACGGGCGGCGGGCAGAAGGTGCTTTCGCTATTGCGCGGGGGTCGGCCGATCGTGCTGGATGCCGACGGGTTGAACCTGCTGGCGCGCACCGGCCGGGCCAGGCCGCGCGGCGGGGCCGAGCTAGTCCTGACCCCGCACCCCGGCGAGTTTCAACGCCTGGCGCAACCCCTTGGGATCGACGACTGCCCGACCGACCCCGGCACACGCCCTTCGGCCGCGGCGAAGCTGGCCCAGGCGCACCACGGCGTGGTCGTCCTCAAGGGCAGGCACACCATCGTCACCGACGGCCAAAGGCTCTATACCAACACCACCGGCAACCCTGCGCTGGCGACCGCCGGGTCCGGCGATGTACTCACCGGGCTGATCGCGTCGCTGATCGGCCAGGGGATGCTCCCGTTCGACGCCGCCGTCCTGGGCGTCTACCTGCACGGCCTGGCCGGCGACCGCTGGGCCAAACGCCACGGCCGAAGCGGCCTCACCGCCACCGACCTCGCCGACGAATTGCCCAACGCCTTCGACCAGCACCGCACCGGCGGGTGAGCGGCGGGTGCCACAAAAAAGCACGCGCCTGGCATCGGGGTTGTTCCCCAAGCATGCGGGACACTTTTTCTTCTCCATTACCGGGGCCGACAAATTATCCGCTCGGCGCACACTACGAATACCAGTGTAAGCGGGAGCATCATACCCATGATGATCAACGTGTCGAGCAAATATGGACCGTGATTAGGCCTTGCGTGATGCATCATGCGGAACTGCAAGGCACCACCTACGCCGATGGAGAAAGCAATTGAAAAAACTATTCTCCTGATCCACTTGTGAAGACTTGAAACGTGACGATTGAATGGTGCAAAGAAGCCGACGAAAAGGATGGACAGAAACGGAAACCCAAATTCGACCATAGTGTCCAATGGGAAGCGGCCACTCTGATAAGAAGCCGGTCTGCACAGCAGCAGATGAACAACAATTGCCACCGCCAATAAGCCGTAATGCAGGAGGATTAACGGTTTCATCGATTCCACTTCCTCGTAAACGGCAGTTAACTCTCTAAGCGTCCCAAACCCAATGCTTGTTTAAAGCGTGCAGTGGCAAATGAGAATGCAGCCGATCGAGAACAAGGCTTCGTGAAAGTCCAAACGACGTTCGTAGCTCTGCTCAGCCGGCCGAGCTGGTGTGTCCGGGAGCGAATCATGTCGGTGTTTGTTTCTTTTTCGTTTGGGCTTTGGGCTTGCGTCCGAGGGTGACCGCGGTCAGGGGTTGTTTAGGTTCGTACTGTTTGAGCGCCGACCGGAGCATCTGTTCGATCCGGTCGCGTAGCTGGGGGGGCTGCTTGACGATGACCTGGTCGGCGTAGCCGCACAGCCACCAGGCGATCTCGCCCAGGCCGTCGACGGTAAAGGTCATCCGGCAGCGGCCATCTTCGAGCATCGTGTGCTTCTGGCTTGGGTGCCAGAGGACCTCGCTGACATTCAAGGCGACTTTCCGGGTGAACTCCAGGACGATCTCATACTCCTTGCCCTCCGGGACTAACCGCCATGCTGCGCCGAGCTTGTCTTCGACCCGGAAGTTGCGGGGCTTGGTAAACAGCTCGTCGGTCGGTTCGAGTTCCTGGAACCGCGTCAGCTTCAGCACGCGGACCTCGTCGTACACATCGACGTAGCCCAGCACATACCAGGCGCGGTTGGTGAAGTGCAGCAGGTAGGGCGACAGCCGGGCGTTGATCTCCTCGGATTCGCCCGGGCTCTTGTAAACGAACCGGCATGACCGGCCCTCATCCAGGCAGCGCTGCAGCAGCGCGTGGTACTGGGTCCACTGGTCGGTATGAATATGTGCGTCGGTGGCGACGGACACGTTGGACATGATCTCGCCGCAGGCCTCGCGGATCGAGTCGGGGACTGTGGCGATGAGCTTGTAGATCGCCGAGAGCGCCGGGGCGACCATCGGCCCGCCCTTGTGTGCCGCGGCGTTCTTACCCAGCATCATCAGCCCCAGTGTCTCGGGCACGGTCAGGTTGATCGGGGCCATGTAGAAGGTCTTGTCGATCCGGTACCCCTGCGCCCGGTCGTGGCGGTAGGGGACGCCGGCCTCCTCCAGCGCGCTTAGGTCGCGGAACAGGGTGCGCCGGCTGATCTGCAACTCACGCATCAAACCCGCGGTGGTGTTCGGCTCGTTGCGCTGAAGCACCGCGATCAAACGAAGCAGTCTGTGAACCCGGCAAACGCTCATGTAGGAATTGTAAGGCCAACCGCGTAATCTGACTAAACATTTTTAGGTTATGAAATAACCGGGGGCGATATACTTCGCCACGATAAAGCGGTTGGTACCTTCACGGACTTATTATGGCTTACCACCCCCCGCAGGTGAGGGGGGCTTAGTTGGCGGGGCCGGCTTGTGACTTGAACCCGGAGGCTTCGAGCATGTCCATGAGCTGGCCGGTGAACACGAAGTTGTGCTCGGGGAACTCGATGCCCGCCATGTTGTGATCGACGTGGCTGAACATCAGTGTGATCTTGGCCAGCGGCCGGGTGTCGCCGGTGTCGGGATCGATCAGCTCGCAGGTGCCGTGGGTCGAAGCGCCGGCCTTGGAGAAGTTGTCCATCTCGGCGGTGAAGCGGATCGTGTAACCGGGTCGCACGGCGTCGGTGAACACGGCCTTGGTGATCTTGGCGAGGATCACCTTTTCCTTGAAGTCCCCGGCGTGCCCGACCATGATCCCGGCGGTCTGGGCCATCCCCTCGATAATCAACGTGTTGGGCATCACCGGCATGGCCGGCCGATCGCCTCGTGCCGGGAAGTGGTCGTGCAGGACCTCCTCGGCGGCGCTGACGTTCTTGATCGCCACGCAACGCTCGCCGCGCTTAAGCTCGATGATGCGGTCTATCCAGATCCAGCGCATGGGGTGGGGTGGGGTCTAGGGTTCGGGGTCTAGCAGGAAAAGGTCTTGAGTCCGAGTCTTTTCTGATCAGAACCTGCACCCTGCCTTTACACCTTGCTTTGTACGAACTTCACCATCGACTCGACGGTGAAGACGTTGGGGAACTCGTCGACCTGCCTGGAGGCGTCGAAGGCGTCCAGGTCGGCGTGCGGCAGTTGCTTGCGCAGCTCGGACATGCCCAGGTCGGTGACCTTGCCGTCCTGCACGTACTGCGGGTCGCCCAGGACGTCGTCGGCCATCAGCTCGGCCTGGCTGATCTTGATCCCGAACGCCTTTTCCAGCCGGAAGACGATATCCAGGTAGTCGATCGACTCGGCGCCCAGGTCCCCGCCGAGGGTCGCCTCGGGTGTGACCTCGTCCTCGTCGACGCCCAGCGCCTCTTCGAGCACTTCCCTTACTTTCGCGAACACTTCATCTTGGGTCATGGTGGTTATCTCCGAACAAGCATCGCCCGAGGGGCTTGGTTTTAGTTTAGGCCGCGGTCAACGGCTGAAGCCTGAATCGCCCCTGGACGGCGACCTGCCCGTCTACCGTTCCGACGCCCTGGAAATCGTACCCCCCGTCGTCGTGTTTGCGGAGGGTGACCTGTACCTTCAGGGCCTGGCCGGGCCTGACCATGTTGCCGTAGCGCACGTTGCGGACCTCCGCGAGAACCAACGGCCGGTCGGGCGCATCGGGTCGGCCGGTGACCAACCCCCTTGCTGCCTGCACCAGCGCTTCGAGCATCATCACCCCCGGGAGCACGGGGAACCCCGGGAAGTGATCGGCGAGGTACTCCTCCGCGGCCGTGACGGTTTTAATGCCCGTCAGCGAATCCGCCTGCCGGTCCAGTACGCGGTCAATCAGCTCAAATCGCAATGCCAGGCCCTAGGTGAAAGCGGCGAGTGTAGTGCTGGTCAATCCCGGTTGCAACACGGGCCCGGGGCTTAAACCGGGGCAAATAAACGGCCCGCAGGCCCGATCGCCGATAGGATAATCGTTAGCAGGCAGGTCTCATCCCGGTGATGAAACCGCTCAGGCCCGCCAAGGGGTACGAAAGATCACCATGCCCGGCGACGAACCGATCATTTATCTCAACGGCGGGTATGTCCCCGCCAGCCGCGCCAGTCTGCGTATCGATGACCGCGGGGCGTTGTTTGCCGACGGGGTGTACGAGGTGATCCGTTACTACGCCGGCAGGCCCCTGGCTTTACAACAACACGTCGACCGGATGGGCCGGAGCTTGTCGGGGATCCATCTGGCCGCACCGGATGTCCTCAGCCAGATGCCCGGGGTTTCACAGGATCTGATTGTCCGAAACGCCCTGTCCGACGCGACGGTCTACTGGCAGGTGACCCGCGGCGCCGCGGCGCGTGATCTGGCCATCCCCGATCCGGTGCAGCCGACCGTGCTGGCCGTGCCCCGGGCCGTCCCGCCGCTGGACCCGCACGCCCCGGTGCCGACCAAAACCGCGATCCTCGCCGAAGATCAGCGGTGGTCCAACTGCTGGATCAAGTCGTTGATGCTGCTGCCGAACGTGCTGGCGACCCACCAGGCCCAGCAGTCGGGCTGCGACACGGCGATACTCCACCGAGGCGGCGTCGTCACCGAGGCGACCAACGCCAACATCATGATCGTCCTGGCCGGTCAACTGTGGACCCACCCGGCCAACCAGTGGATCCTCGACGGCGTGACCCGGCGGCTGGTCCTGGAGCAGGCACGCGCCGCCGGCATCGATGTCTTCGAGCAGACCTTCTCCGTCGAGCAGTTACGAACTTGCGAAGAGCTGATGCTGACCGGCACGACCGCGCACGTTACCGCGGTGACCCACGTCGACGGCCAACCGATCGGCGCCGGTGTCCCGGGCCCGGTCACCCGCCGGTTACATGAGGCGCTCAGCCAGTACGTGGTCAAGGCGTGTCTGTCTGTCTGAGTCTTACCCGCCTTGCGGGATCAGTTTCACCATCACATCGACACCGGGGTCATACAGTTGGGCCGGCACGACTTTGAAGTGCCTACGGTTGCCCGGGCTGTTTTTCCGGATTCGTCAAGGCCGGATCGTCGTCGAACAGGGCGTGGTGGATCGCCCGGGCCCGCTGGCTCAGCCCGGCGCGGCGCCAGGCGGCCCGGCCCTGGATGTAGGGCTGGGCGTGGTGTTCGAAGGTATTGGGCGAGAGCATCAGGGTCAGCGGCGATCCCAGGGATTGCTGGCGGGCGATCATCAGAAGCAGCCATTGGTCACGGTGGCCCAAACCCGCCAGCTTCGCCACGGACAGATACACCCACAGAGGGTGGGAGTACTCGTCGCGGTGCTTCCACCAGCGTGCGATCGACAGGCTGCTAAGCAGCAGCAGCATGGCCCCGGCGGCGATCAGCAGCCAGTGGGTGGGGATCACCCCTTCGCTGCTGAAGTGGTTGCTCACGTCGGTGAGCATGTCCCTCTTGTCCGATGAACCGGCCGGGTCGGCTTGGCCCAGGACGGGGGAGATCGAGATGAAGAGCGTTGCGAGCATGTCCGGGCAGTCCTATTCGGTGGGGGCTCTTGTCGGTTCTTCGTCGGGGCCGACCTTGGCCGATCAGCCCGCGGCGGCCCGGCTGTGCGCCGGGGGGGCTGAGTCGTCCAGGTCCTCGCTATTTAACAGGCTCGCGGGCAGCGGGTGGGACATCTGATCGATGATCTCGTGGATCACCCGGCCGGCCCGGGCTTTGATCTGCTGGTCGGTCTCGGAGATAGACATCTCGGCGACCTCGCGGGCGACCTCGGCGACGCCCATGGTCTCGACCAGCCACAGCGCCGACGCTCGGTGCTGTGGGCGGGGGTCCGCGAGCATCCGGGACAGGGCGCTTAGGGCATCGGCGGTGCGCATCTGCATCAGGGCCTGGATCGCGTTGGCACGTGCGCGGTTGTCCTCCTGCTCGCCGGTCATCTCGGCGAGCTGGTCGATGTGCCGGGACGAGTTGAGTTGCGCCAGGGCCTCGATCGCGTTGGCGCGGACCCGCTCGTCTTCATGCTCAAGCGCCGACTCGATCACCGGCGCGGCCCGGTCGGGCTCGGCCGAGCCCAGCGCCTTGACCGCCGCCGACACGACATACGGGTCCCGGTCCTGAGTCAGCCGAAGCAGGATGTCCTGCAGCAGAAGCCCCTGGTTGAGCTGGTTGACCAGTGACAGGGCCCGCAGCTTGGTGGGTTTGTCGGGCACGGCGAGCTTGTCCGCCAAGGTGGCGTGGAAGGTGGGGTCGATCTTGATCAGCGCCCGCCCGGCGGCGAGTTGTTGTGCGCGGTTGAGCTTGGGCCAGCTGTCCCAGAGCCGGGCAAACGCCACCGGCGCCAGCCGGCGCGCCGCGATCCGCTGGATGTCCGGGTGCCTGGAGTTGACCAGCTGCGCCAGGACCTTGGCGATCCCGGGGTAATCGATGCGGATCAGGTGTACCAGGGCGACCCGGACGATGCTCTGGCGTGGATCGGCACAATACCCGGCGATCGCGGCATGCACCTTGGCGTCTGGCGCGGCGTCCTGGGCCAGCGTCAGCAGTCGGCGCAGCGCCAGCAGGCGTGTGGCGTGGTCTTTGGCTTGGTGCAGCGCCCCGAGCTGACGGACCAGGGCCGGCCTGTCCACCGGCAACGACTCTAGCCAGCAGGCCAGTCCCCGGCTTTCGTGGGTGTTGGCTGACTGATGAAAGGACGGGTCCGGGCGGAACCCCTCGGGGGTCTTGATCTTTTTCAGGGCTATGCGGTAGCGCCTTAGCAGCAGCAGGTGCCAGTTGACCAGGGCCTGGCCGATGGCCTTGGACTCCGCCGCCATACGCAGCCCGTCGAGGGCCGGTTGCGTCAGCCCCTGCGCCGCCAGCGCAGGCAGCAGCGACCGACGAACCGCTGGGGTGTCCGCCCGGGTCAGCAGCATCGCAGTATGGTCGGTGATCGGTGACGCGAGCTTGTGAACCTCTGCCATCAGGGCGGTGACGGCGTTCAGCGGCAGTGAAAACACAGCCAGCAAGACATCCTGGCGTTTGTGATGAGCGTAGAAACGGACCGCCTCCTCGACGGTCGAGCGCACAAAGGCTATCTCGATCGGGTCGGCGACCGAGCCATCGGTCAGGCCCCGGCCAGGCGACGTGCGCTGGGCCAGTTCCAACAGGCACCGGGCGGACTCGTCCTTGAGCCCATCCTGGCCGTACCGCAACTGGTCCGCGATGAGGTAGGCCAGCCGGGTCGACCCCGATTCATGGATGATCTGAACCGCGTTTGCGGGCCCCTGGGATTTGTGGTTCCCAATCGCCATGCGCAGGGCCCGGGTCAGCTCCACGGTGCGCTCAAGGATCGTCTGCTTGACCTGGTCCGGCAGGCGGTGGTAGTTTTCGACCAGGGACATCAACCCGTCTATCTGCTGCCGTTGCAATAAGATAAGTGCGATCAGCTTCAGGGTGACCGGGTCGGCGGTGGGCATGGCCTGGGCCATGGCCAGGTCGACGCAGCTGTCCTGGGTCGTTTGCAGGCGCTGATAGATCTGGTGAAGCTTGGCCATCGTATTAAGCAGACCTCGAGTCAAGCCCGGCATCGTGGGCCGGGCCTGGTGGACCTCGACATTATCGGTCTTAAGCTCCAACCCACTGCAAAGCCTGGGATTGCCGATGAAAAACCCTCGAAAAATGGTCAAAAAAACCTTTGCTTCCAGCCCCTGGACAGCTATAATCCTGCTCACCCCCGCCTTGTGTGTCGTTCCAAAACGAGTTTGTGTGTCCGATTTTACCCTCGAGAAAGTCAGGGGTTGGTGATGAGCGTTAGTCATAAGTCCTCCAATACACAGATGTTCCGGTTGATGGTGTATAACCGTCCGCTTCACCCTGAGCTGTTCAACCTCCAGGCCCGGCGGATCGACCGTCACGGGGACTACGAGGCCGAAAGCTGGGTCACCCCCGGCGGCCACGTTGTGCGCTTCCAGTACGCCGGTGAGATCTTCTGCGAGGCCGTGATCGACAACGCCGACCACCTGCCCGAGACCGGGCTGATCCACGCGCTGCCCTGCCTGGGCGAGAAGGACTTCGAGTACGAGCCCGAGGGCAAGGTGGGCTTCGTCACGACGATCCAGACCGAGACGCTGACGGACAACCTCTACGGCGCGACCCTGCGTGAGATGAAAGACTTCGCCCGGGAAACCGGCTCGCTGTCCCACGCCTACATCGACAAGGACGGAGCCAACTGCCTGTCGGTGCTGGACGCCCAGAAGTACCGGCGCGAGTTCCACATCCAATGCTACCACCTGCTAGGGACTTCGGGCATCGTCCTGCGGACCCAGTCGATCTTCGAGGCCATCCCCTGACCCCGGTGCCCCCGGTGCGCCCCGTGGCCCACAGCCGGTCCGGTGGCACGCCCATCACAGAACCTCAACAACCCACGCACAGGCGTGGGTTTTCTTTTTGCCTGCCGTTTAGCGGCGGATCGCAGATCCGCGCGTCCGCCCAGCGGGTCAAGTTCCCCGGACGTGGGGATATCGCCCTGGGTGAATGCGCGAGGAATCGTCGGGATGCGTATCAGCTATCCTGTGCTTCAATGACCGGCAAGAAACCTTCCCAGCGAGCGGAACTAACCGGGCGGATCCAGGCCGGCGTGGTGGTGGCGATCCTCCGCGCAGGCAGCGATCGTGGTCTGGTCGAAGCCTGCCGGGCGATGGCCGACGGGGGGCTGAAGGTCGCGGAGGTCCCGCTGACCACACCCGGTGCGTTGAAGGTCATTGCCCGGATCGCCGGGGAGCTGGGTGATCGGGTGTTGATCGGGGCTGGCAGTGTGATCGACGCCGAGTCGGTCAGCCGGGCCGTCGACGCCGGGGCCCGATTCATCGTCAGCCCGACGTTCAAGCCCGAGGTGGTGCGCGCCAGCCACGAGCTTGATTGCCCATCGATCCCCGGAGCGCTCACGCCTACGGAGATCCTCACCGCCTGGGAGGCTCAGGCGGACATCGTCAAGGTCTTCCCCGGCCACCGCATGGGAGGCCCGGCGTATATCCGCGAGGTGCTCGCGCCGCTCCCGCACGTCAAGCTCATGCCGACCGGGGGTGTCCGCCTGGAGACCGTCGGCGATTGGCTGGACGCCGGGGCCGTGTGTCTGGGGGTGGGGACGAGTCTGATCCGCCCGGACCTGATCGACGCCGGCGATTTCGATGCCCTGCGTGACCACGCCCGGGCCTTCGTCCAAGCGGTCACGGTGGCCCGATCTGACAGCGAAAATTGAGCTTGCAGGCGTGTCTGCCCGATAAACAGGACCGTCAAAGCGCATCAGCCACCGGCCCGTGCGGACCAGCAGTGCCGCAGATCACACACATGGCATGGCCGGGACACCGGGTCTGCCAAGACGGAGACTCACCATGCTCAAGAGAATATTCACACTCGCCGCGGTCTTGGCATTCACAGCCACCCTGATTGGATGTAACACGATCCACGGCGTGGGCCAGGACCTGGAAGCCGCAGGCGAGGGGATCCAGGACGTGTCGGAGTAGGCTTTCCGTCTCCGGGTATTACGAGGTCTGCGCCGGCAGGGTGATCGTGAAGTCGGTGCCCCGGCCGGGGTCGGAGTGGACATTGATCTGCCCGCCGTGTTCCTCGATGATCCGCCTGGAGGTGGGCAGGCCAAGCCCCGTGCCGCCGCGCTTGGTTGAGAAGTAGGGCTGAAACACTTTCGCCGCTACCTCGGGGGGCATCCCCGGGCCGGTGTCGGTGATGTGGATACGCAATTCTTCACCGCCCAGAGCCTTGCCCCGCTCGGTGCGGATGATTAATTCGCTTGCGCCGCCGTGGGGCTTGCCCTCTTCCCGGGCTTGGGCCATCGCCTGGGAGGCGTTGATCAGCAGGTTAAGCAGGGCCTGTTTCAGCAGGGGGGCGTCGGCCGAAATGACCGGTTCGGCGGCGGCGAGCTGGGTACGCAGGTTGACCCCGGCCTCGCGTGCCTGGGGTTCGAAAAAGTCAGCCAGCTCGTCGATCACCTCATGGATGTTGGTCGGCTTAGGCGCCAACTCGACCCGCCCGGCAAACCGCAGGAAGTCTTCGAGGATATCGCGCAGGCGCAGGGTCTCACGCCGAAGCGACCCCAGCCGACGCTGCACCCTGCCCAGCCCGTCCTGTTGGGACGCGCCCAGCCCGGTTTCGCCGGCCAACTCCTGCACGTCTTCCTGCAAGAGCTGGACGTTCAGCCCGACCGTCGAGAGGGGGTTCTTGATCTCATGCGCCAGCCCACCGGTGAGCGTGCCTAATTCCGCCAGCCGCTGGGCCGCCCGTGCCCGGCGTTCCAGTTGGCGCACCCGGCGCTCCGTACGCCGACCCCACACCCCCGCCAGAGGGATCGACCCCAGCACGCCCAAACTCACGCCTAAGAAAAGGTAGAACCACATCGGCTACGAAGATAGCCCCCCGTCGTGGCGATGTCACTTGCTCACCCCCCCCAACCGCATGCACACACCCACAACCGCCGCCTCACCCCGGGTAGGTTAGCGCGGACTGTTGGGTCTCGGATGTGACGCCCTAGGTCGCTTGGGGCTGTGCGATCGCACGTTCGACGGTGCGGGCCTGCCAGCCCTTGTCACCCTCGATCAACTCGTAGTCGACGTCTTCTCCGTCCTTCAAGGAACGGAACCCATCGCCCTGTATCTGGCTGTAGTGGACAAAAACGTCCTGGCCCTGGGGGCCGGTGATAAAACCGTAGCCCTTCTTGGGGTCGAACCACTTCACCTGGCCATGTGTCGCTGTCATGTCGATCTCCTCACTGAGAACGAGGAACAATGGAACAGAAATGTTTTGGGCCGAGAAACTTGCTTACCTGCCCTCTAGCCCGGGTGAATTACACCCTACAAAATAAGAAGAAATGCCGTGCCTTAATCCAAACTACATTCACTTTGCCTGCCGGGATGAACCACGTTCCACGGCAGCCTTCATGATCCTGCAGGCGTCCTGTACCGAGATGAAGCCGCCCGCATCACCTGCCTATTTTAACACCTTTCAATCTGCGCGTATAGTCCATACCGTCAGACCCGGCTCGCTGCCTGATCCAACCTGTCCGATATTAATTGATTTTGGGACTAAACGGAAGCGTTTTCTTCCTCTTTGGTCGCTTCTTCTGCCAAGGCGGCTCGGCGTGAGAGCTTGACCCGGCCCTGGTCGTCGATCAGCAGCACCTTGACCCGCACCTCGTCGCCTATCTTCACCACGTCCGAGACCTTCTCGACGAAGCCGTCCTGGAGTTCGGAGATGTGGCACAGGCCGTCCTGCCCGGGGATAACCTCGATAAATGCGCCGAAGTCCTTGATAGTAGAGACTTTACCGTTGTAGATCTGGCCAACCTTAACCTCCGCACCGATCTTCTCGATCTCCTCGATGGCCTTCTCGGCCTTGCCAGCGCCGACCGCCGAGACGTAGATCGTCCCGTCTTCCTCGATCTCGATCTTGGCGCCGGTGTCGGCTTCCAGGGCACGGATCATCTTCCCACCTGGTCCGATGAGCTTGCCGATCTTGTCCGGGTGGATCTTGGTCACCAGCATCCGAGGGGCCCACTTGCTCAGCTCCGGGCGCGGCGCGGGGATGGCCTCATTGATCTTCTCGATGATCTGAAGCCGGTTGGTCTTCGCCAGCTCCAGGGCCTTGCGGATCTGATCCATATTCAGGCCGCGGATCTTCAGGTCCAGTTGGATGGCGGTGATGCCGTTGGGCGTGCCGGTGACCTTGAAGTCCATGTCGCCGAAGTGGTCTTCCTCGCCCTGGATGTCGGTGAGATAGACGTCTTCCTGCCCGGGCTCGTCGCCCTGGATCATGCCGATGCTGATCCCGGCGACGGGCGCCTTGATCGGCACGCCGGCGTCGAGCATCGCCAGGGTCCCGCCGGTCGCCGACGCCATCGAAGACGAGCCGTTGGACTCCATGATGTCGCTGACCAGGCGGACCGTGTAGGGGAAGTCGGTCACCTCGGGCATCACCGGGGCCAGGGCCTTCTCGGCGAGCTTGCCGTGGCCCTGGTCACGCCGGCTGGGGCCCATGATCCGTTTGGCTTCACCGACGGAGAACGGCGGGAAATTGTAGTGCAGGTAGAACTTCTCGGAGTATTCGGCGCCCAGCCCGTCGACGATCTGCTCGTCCTTGCCGGTGCCCAGGGTGCAGGTGACCAGGGCCTGGGTCTCGCCGCGGGTAAACAGTGCAGAGCCGTGGACGCGCGGCAGCAGGGCGACTTCACAATCGATGTTGCGCAGCTCGTCGAACTTACGCCCATCCGTCCGGCTGCCGGTACGGATGATCTCGCGGGTGATCACCTCTTCCAGGTCGTGGACAGCGTTCTTGGCGTGTTTACGGCGGACATTAGCCAACTGATGCTGGGCATAGCTGGCGTCTTCGCCGGGCTCGCCGAACTCGGTGCTCAGGAAATCCTTGATCGCCTTCTTGACCGCGACCTGCCGGTCCAGCTTCGTGCCCTCGGTGGTCTTGGCGGCCTTGAGCGGCCCGGCGAGTTTTTCCTGGACGGTCTGGATGATGTCCTCGGGGGTCGGCACGGTGGTATCGACCTTCTCCTGGCCACACTTAGCGACCAGCTCGCTGATCAGCTTGGTGATCGCTTTGACGTGCTCGAACCCGGCTTCGATCGCCGAGGCGATCTCGTCCTCGCTCAGCTCGTGGGCGCCGACCTCAATCATATTCAGCCCGTCCTGATGGCCGCATAACAGCAGGTCCATGTCGGAGAACTCGTTCTGGGCGGCGGTGGGCATGACCACGACCTCGCCGTCGACCCGTCCCAGCCGGACGTTGCCGACCGGGCCCAGGAACGGGACCGAGCTGATCGACAGGGCGGCCGAAGCCGCGATCCCCGCCAACAGGTCCGGGTCGTTCTGCCCGTCGGCAGACAGCACCCAGCACTGGATCTGCACCTCGTCCTTGTACCCCTTGGGGAACAGGGGCCTTAGCGGCCGGTCGATGTTCCTCATGGTGAGGATTTCTTTCTGGTTCGGGGCCCCCTCACGCTTGCGGAAGCCGCCGGGGAACTTGCCCGCGGCGCTGAGCTTCTCGCGGTAGTCCACGGTCAGGGGGAAAAAGTCCAGGCCTTCACGCGGTGCGGCGTGCACGGCCGTGCCCAGGACGACGGTTTCGCCGAACTGGACAATCACGGCCCCGTCGGCCTGCTTGGCGATCTTGCCGGTCTCGATACTCAGTGTCCGTCCGCCTAGCTGCATTTCAACGCGGTGGGTGGTCATGTTTGGCTTCCTTAGGCTTGGGGCCGTGAGGGGTTTAGGTGGGTAGGGGGATCGGACGCCGCGGCCCTGGGCGATCCGGCCCTCACGCCTGTCCCTTGATTTAGAAGCCGAAGGCAGATGGCCTGCCGCGCCTTGCGGCCCCATGCTCGGGGCGGCGCTGCGGGTCGCCTGCCGTCAAACTCCTCCCGGACCAGGCGTCCGGGATCGGGACGGCGTGCGGTCGTGTCTATTTCCGTAGGCCCAGACGTCCGATCAGCGTCTGGTACGCCTCACGGTTGGTCCTGGCCAAGTACTTCAGCAGGCTGTTTCGGGTCGAGACCATCTGCAGCAGGCCCCGCCGGGAGTGGTAGTCGTGCTTATGGCTGCGCATGTGCCCGGTGAGGTTGTTGATCCGCTCGGTCAGTACCGCGATCTGGATCTCCGGGCTGCCCGAGTCCTTCTCGTCCCGGCGGTATTCGCTGATAACCTGCGTTTTTCTCTCTGCGGTGATCGTCATGGGTGCATCTCTGGTGTCGGTCCGCCGGTCTTTAGGCGGATGGTGTGTGTTCAGCCACGTCTAATATCGAGCCCAAAAGTTTATCAGAAGCTACCTGTGCTGGCAACGTGCTTCGCGGCGGTCGTCCCGGCCGGCGTGAGGGTCTTTCCCGGCCGGTTTGCCTGGCGGATCGGCCACCGGCTGGGGCCTTCCGCCGGGGTCACCGGGCGTGTAAACTAGAGCCCATGAGCAGTCACACCGCCACCCAGACCTACCGTTACGCCCAGTCCGCCGCCGCGTTTGATAAGGCCAGGGCCCTGATGCCCGGGGGGGTCAGCTCGCCGGTGCGGGCGTTCAAGGCGGTCGGTCGGGACCCGATCACCGTCCGCTGCGGTAAGGGCGCGATCGTCACCGACATCGATGGCAACGAATACATCGATTACATCCTTTCCTACGGCCCGCTGATCGTGGGCCACGCACACGAGGCGGTTTTGGCGGCGCTATCCAAGGCGGCCGGACGCGGCGCGAGCTTCGGGATGCCGACCGAGGCCGAGACGCAGTTGGCGCAGATGGTGGTAGATGCCGTACCTTCGATTGAGGTCGTGCGGTTCGTGAACTCCGGGACCGAGGCGGTGATGTCTGCGATCCGGCTGGCGCGTGGCGCGACCGGGCGGGCGAAGATCGTCAAGTGCACCGGCTGTTATCACGGCCACAGCGATTCGCTTCTGGTCCAGGCCGGCAGCGGCGCGACGACGCTGGGCGTGCCCAGCTCGCCGGGCGTGCCCGAGGCGATCACGAGCAATACGCTGTTGATCCCGTACAACGATCTGCAAGCGGTGCGCTCGCTGTTCAAAGAACAGGCCGATCAGATCGCGGTCCTGGCGGTCGAGCCGATCGCCGGGAACATGGGCGTCGTGCCGCCTGCGGACGGGTATCTGCAAGGCCTGCGCGACCTGTGCGACGAGTTCGGGGTGCTGCTCTTATTCGACGAGGTGATGACCGGCTTCCGCGTTGCCTACGGCTGCGCCCAATCACTCTACGGCGTGACCCCGGACCTGACCTGCCTGGGCAAGGTGATCGGAGGCGGGCTGCCCTGCGCCGCCTATGGCGGACGCGAAGACCTGATGCGCCAGGTCGCGCCGGACGGGCCCATCTACCAGGCCGGCACGCTCAGTGGCAACCCCCTGGCGATGGCGGCGGGCCTGGCTACCCTCGAAGCGCTCCAGGCCGACGGCGTCTACGAGCAACTGGAATCAACCTCCGCCGAACTGGAAACAGGCCTGCGCTCAGCCGCATCGGACGCCGGTGTGCCGACTTACATCACCCGGGTCGGGTCGATGCTGTGCGTCTTTTTCAGCGATTCGCCTGTGACGAACTACGAGCAGGCCCTTGCCTGCCGGACCGACCGGTTCGCCGCGTTCTTCGGCGCGATGCTCGATGGCGGGGTCATGCTCGCGCCGGCGCAGTACGAAGCCTGGTTCGTGTCCACGGCCCACGACGATTCGGTGATCCAAAAGACCCTCGATGTGGCGGCCAAGGGGTTCGCAGCAGCGGCGATTGTGTAATGATTTCGTAGGATGGGTAAGGCGAAGTAGCACCCACCCTACATCGTAAAGGCTGCATCATGAAGCGAAAAATCGCAATAATTTCTATGATAGCCTTTGGTCTGATTGCATTCGTTCTGCTTAGAGGTTTTGCCGCAGATAAAAACGTGCTAGTCATAGATCCATCTGGGGAATACCTCGCAGACGCTGAAGTGGTTGCGGTCTCTCTGTCCATGAGTTCCGGTCCCAGCATTACAGACGCCAAAGGAAAGGCCGCACTACCAGATAACCTCCAGGGAGCTAGATGGGTAACGGTCTCCAAGCCTGGTTATGAAGCTGTCCAGGTCGATGTGCCAAGCAGTTGGCCACTCAGTGTGACACTTCATCCTGCTGAATCCCCGTGATGGGCGTTCGCCCAGGCGTCGGCTATCGGCTAGAATCTCTTTAGTTCAGCCCAGCGTCATGAACCCAAGAGCCGGCCAGGCCGCGCCGGGTATAGCGCCCCGCCTAGGACAGGTGATCCAAACCTAATTTCATATAGCGAGACAGGACCGATGACCGCCGCTGTAACCCCCGAAGCCGTGACCCAGACCTTTAAGATCCTCGCCGCCGACAAGCTCGCCAAGGAGGGGCTGGCGTGGATCGAATCTCAGCCGGACGCCGAGCTGGTCAACAAGCCCGGGCTGACCGAAGACGAGTACGCCGGAATTGTCGGCGAGCACGACGCGATGATCGTGCGCTCGGGGATCAAGGTGACCGCCAAGATCCTCGAGAACCCAGGCCGGCTGAAGGTGATCGCCCGGGCCGGTGTCGGGGTGGACAATATCGACCTGGAAGCCGCGACCGCAAAGGGCATCCTGGTCGTCAACACCGCCGAGGCCTCGACCATCACCACCGCCGAGCACGCCTTTACTTTGCTGATGGCGCTGATGCGCAACATCGGCCCGTCGCACAAGACGATGAGCGAGGGCGGCTGGGACCGCGGCAAGTACCAGGGCCGGCAGCTCGCCGGCAAGACCCTGGGCGTTGTGGGGATGGGCCGGATCGGCCGGACCGTCGCCGAACGCGCGATGGCGTTCGAGATGGACGTGATCGGCTACGACCCGTTCTTCAATCAGGAAACCGCCTGCGAAGGCCGGGTGAAGATGGTCCGGGATTTCGCGGACATGCTGCCGCTGGCAGATATCATCAGCTTCCACGTCCCGCTTAACGACCAGACCCGTTCGATCCTCAATAAAGACACCTTCGAAAAGTGCAAGGACGGGGTGTACGTCGTGAACGCGGCCCGTGGCGGGGTCGTCGATGAGCAGGACCTGATCGGCGCACTGGACAGCGGCAAGTGCGGCGGCGCAGCGCTGGATGTCTACACCAGCGAGCCGCCCGCGGAAGACAGCCCGCTTAGGACCCACCCGAAGATATTGCACACCCCGCACCTGGGCGCCAGCACAGCCGAGGCGCAGCAGGCGGTCAGCGTCGACGCCGCCGAGAGTTGCCTGATCTACCTGCGAGGCCAGGGCGTCAAGGGCGCGGTCAACGCCGGGGGCTTGAAGATCGACCTGAGCCCGACGCAGCAGCGCTACGTCGATCTCGCCGGGCGCATGGCGCAACTGATCTGCCCGATGGTCACACGCGGGATCTGCTCGGTCACGATCGAGTTGGTCGGCGGCGGGCTGTCGGCAGGCCAAAGCATGATCGAACGCACCGCACTGGTTACGCTGTTGCAGGAACACCTAAGCGACCCGGTGAACCTGATCAACGCATCCCAGGTCGCCGAGAAGAGGGGGATCAAGGTCCGCACCGTGCTGGTCGACGAGGAGGGCCCGCGCGGCTCACAGTTAACGCTCCAGGTCGACGGGCCCACCGGCGCGGTCGACGCCAAGACCCACCCCGGAGACCAGTCGCGCCGCGTCGTCGGCCGGGTCTACGACGACCTGCGCCCGCGGATCGTGGAGATCAACGGCTACCACATGGACATGGTCCCCGCCGGGCCGATGCTGCTGTTGCAAAACGACGACCGCCCCGGCATGATCGGTTTGGTCGGGTCGGTCTTCGGCGAAGCCAAGGTCAACATCGCCGACATGACCATCAGCCGGCGCGATGCGACCGCCCTGATGCTGCTCAAGCTCGACGCCGAACCTACGCCCGAGGTGCTCGAAGCGATCAGGGCCAAACCTGGCATCTTGAAAGCCGCGGCAGTGAAGCTGGCGGCGGAAGAGGCCTAAGTACCCTTACTGCCAGATCGATATTGCCAACACTAAGAAGGCCAGACAGGCCATAATGACAACGGTGATGCCCAGCGGCATCATTGACCGTTGTGATGTTGTATGGCTCGACTCGGCGGGTGCTTGGTTGTTCGAATGCGAGAGTTGGACCTGTTGTAATGGGCTGAAGATGAACTCCGCGAGGATCAGCCCGTAGATCGTGGTTAGCAGACTAACCGCCATGCCGGGGCCGATCGCCACCGGATCATCCATGTTCTTCAACATGATGACCAGTCCCAGCAGGAACCCGGATAATCCTGCCGCCCAGGCAAGTTGATAGGCTCTACCCAGCACAGCGATGGTGCGTGTGAGTTGAGTCTGCGAAACATCCCCGCTGCCAAACAAGGCGCAGTGGATCGCCATCAAGACGGTCTTTGGGCCGAAGCACATCCACAGGCCGGCGGCGATAATTCCGACGACCCAGATCAGGGAGTTGACGTCGATGAACATCGTGATGTCGCCGCTGCCGAAGGCTCCCCATGCAAGAACCACAATCAGGAGCGCCGCACCGATCAGTGTGTTCGCCGGATGTAGAGGCTTGAGGCTCTGGCCTGGACTGGGTGTGTGCATCTGAGTCGGCATAGACGATCCTCCTTGATATGGGGATGCCGGAGTCAGATGTATCGGATATTTTGCTACTACCGCGCCAGCGGCTTGGACTTGCTGGAGAGTTCGGGCAGGGGTTGGCCGATCAGGTTCATTTTCTTCTTAAGGGCCCCGGCCATCTTATCCAGGGTGGTTGATAGCAGGAACTTCTTGAGATCGTTTCGGATCGGTTTCCACTGGTCGTGTTGGGGGCAGGGCTGAGTGTCGCTGCACTCGGCCATGCCGACGACGCAGGCGTCCAGAGACTCGACCCCGTCGATCATGCCGACGATGTCGTAAAGAGTGATCTTGCCTGGCTCGCTGGCCAGGGCGAACCCGCCGCCGCGGCCCTTGGCGCTGGTGAGCAGGCCCTTGCGGACCAGGTCCTGGAAGATCTTGGCCACAAAGTGGCGGGGCAGGTCCGTGCCTTCGCACAGCTCATCCAGGAGGACGTAGCCGTCGGGGCGGAGCATCGCCAAGCGGGTGATCGCTCGGATGGCGTAGGCACAAGCATTGGAGTAGATCATGCGGATTCATCCAGTTATGGGCGGTTCAATGCGCGTGAAAGATAGGTCTACCATACCACGGGAATTATAAGAGTGAATGACATAATGGGCAATGGCCTGTGGACGGGCGGCTCGTCACAGGGCCGGAACCTGCTAGAATCCGGCTTTTGGCCCCACCCCTGACCCACCGATGAGCATTGACCGATGACACCGCAGACCGATCCGTGCTGTGAATCCGACCTCCTGCCAAGCCTTGGGGTCGACCATGGCCACTGTGCGGTGGTGGGTCTGCAGTGGGGCGACGAGGGCAAGGGCAAGGTCGTGGACCTGCTGGCCGGGCAGTTCGGCCTGGTCGTGCGGTACAACGGCGGGGCCAATGCCGGGCACAGCGTCCAGGTTGGCGACCAACGCTACGCCCTGCACCTGATCCCCTCCGGCGTGTTGTCGCCAAATACCCTCAACGTCCTGGGCAACGGCGTCGTGATCGATCCGGCCCAACTGGTCAAGGAAATCAACGAGCTGCGCGGCAAAGGCGTGGCCATCGGGGACAACCTGCGCATCAGCGACCGGGCCCACCTGGTCTTTGAGTATCACAAAACCCAGGATGTGCTTTACGACCAGGCGATCGCCGCGGCCATGGGCGGCGCCGCCCCGATCGGGACCACCGGCCGGGGGATCGGCCCTTGCTACGCCGACAAGGCCCTGCGCTCCATGGCCATCCGCGTGGGCGACCTGCTCCACGAAGAGACCCTCCTGGATAAGATCGGACGCGTCGTCACGGTCAAGAACACCGTGCTGTCGGCGCTGGCTTCCCAGTGCGGCCAGCCGTTTGAGCCGTTCGATCCTGAGACGATTTTCCGCGATACCGTCGAATTGACCAAGGTGCTTGGGCCGCACATCTGCGACACCGCCGAGCTCTTGCACAGCTCGATCGCCGACGGCAAGCGCCTGCTCTTCGAAGGCGCCAACGCCACGCTCCTGGATATCGATCACGGCACGTACCCCTTCGTTACCAGCAGCAACTGCTCGTCCCTGGGCGTGCACACCGGCACGGGCGTCCCCGGGCACAAGGTCAGCAACGTCCTTGGGATCGTCAAGGCCTACCAGACACGCGTCGGCGGCGGGCCGATGCCCACTGAGCTGAACGACGCCACCGCCGACCGCATCCGCGAGGTCGGCAAGGAATACGGCACGACCACCGGCAGGGCCCGACGCGTCGGCTGGCTTGACCTGGTCGCCCTGAAATACACCGCCACCATCAGCGGCGCGACCGGGATCGCGCTGATGCTCATGGATGTCCTGGCGGGGCTCCCCGAGCTCAAAATCTGCACCGGGTACACCCACGAGGGCAAAGCCCTGAAGAACTTCCCCGCCGACCCCGGCGTACTGGATAACCTCACGCCCGAGTACGAAACACTTGACGGGTTTGAGCAGGCGATCGAGGATTGTCGGCGGTTCGACGACCTGCCCGAAAACGCCAAGGCCTACATCGCCAGGATCGAGCAGCACGTCGGCGTGCCCGTGGTCATGGTCAGCGTCGGCCCACGCAGGGACCAGACCGTGCTTAGAGACGTATGATTTGAGATTGATGATTTAAGATGCGTTAGATGGATCAGACCCAGGCAAACGCACTTCTCCAGAGACATCAGAATCAGCCATCATAACTCACACATCCCCCCCTCTACGCTGCCCCGTCACATCGCGATCATCATGGACGGCAACGGCCGGTGGGCGCGTGCCCGGGGCAAGGACCGCACCGTAGGCCACCGCGAGGGCGGCGAACGCATCCGCCCGCTGGTCACCCAGTGCGCCAAGATGGGGATCGAGGTCCTGACCCTTTACAGCTTCTCGACCGAGAACTGGACTCGGTCCAAGGAAGAGATCGACTTCCTGATGGACCTCTACGTCGAGTACCTCATCGCCGAGCGAGGCGAGCTGCACAGCAACAACATCCGCTTCGTGCAGATCGGGCGCCGTGAAGGCCTGCCCCAAAAGGTACTCGGTGAATTGGACCAGACCGTCGATCTGACCAAAGACAACACAGGGATGACCCTGGCGCTTGCGCTGAATTACGGCTCGCGCTCGGAGATCGCAGACGCAGTCCAAGCGATCGCCCGCAAGGTCAAAGATGGCTCGCTCGCCCCCGACGCGATCGACGAGCAGACCGTCAGCAATCACCTCTACACCGCCGGCCTGCCCGACCCGGACCTCCTGATCCGCACCGCCGGGGAGATGCGCTTAAGCAACTACCTGCTCTGGCAGATCAGCTACGCCGAGCTGTACGTCACCGACGTCTGCTGGCCCGAGTTTGATATCCCGCAGTTGCACAAGGCCCTGGACGCCTACGCCGCCCGCAAACGCAAGTTCGGCTCGGTGCCCGGGTGATCGCGATCTTCTCGCCAAGGTGAGCCGCCAAGACGCCGAGAGTTTGGAGAAGATGGGCCGCGAATAAACGCAAATGAACGTGAATCCAATAGGCCCATTCATCTTCTCCTATTTGCGTTCATCCGCGTTCATTTGCGGCTATCTCCGGCTTCTGCCTCGGCGTTCTCGGCGTCTTGGCGGTTCAACGGATTCACGCTTCGCTCATCGCTGTGTAAACGCGCCCCGCCATCTGCTTGAGCTTGTCGTAGCAGTCGTCGCGTGATGTGCCGGAGGCGAAGAGCGTGCAGACCGCCGCGCCCTGGCGCAGCTCTCTGCCTACTTCTGGGACGTCGGCGATCTGGTCCTTGCTGAAGTGCTCGTACAGGTCCGGTGCATCGCCTGCTTTTTTAGCGAAGACCACCGCCTTGCCGTGGATCGCGGCGCGGGGCGCTTTGTCTCGGCGCGACCCGTCGCCGGGGCTTAGGGCATGTACGCCGGTGATCTTTTCGATCAATTCGACGCTGGCGTTGTAACGGGGGTTGACCTCGACCGGCCAGAGGTTGCCCTTGAAGTCCATCACCATGTCCACACCGAACACCCCGCGCAGGTCAAACCGCTGGGTTAGCACCACGCCCAAATGCGACATCGCTTCACGCGCCCGCTCGGAGACCTGCAAAGGCCCGATCGACCCGCAGTAGCCGAACTCGCTGGCGCCGAAACAAGGCTCGCCGATGAGTTGCTCGGTCGCGCCCAGCAGGATCGATGACCAGCCGTCGCAGTGGTACACCGCGCTGACCGGCATCCCCGTGACGTATTGCTGGAGGTAATGCGTTGCGTCGATCGCCTGCCCGGGCCGCCACCGGCGGATGTCCTGACCGCCGTAGGATGCGCGCGGCTTGATCAGGTACCGCGTCTTGCCGAACGACCCAAACGCCAGCCGCCACAGCCTGCGCATAAACGAGATCGACGTCAGCGTCTTGCAATGTGTGATCCCTGGCGTCGGGGGGATGGTCGCCAGCGCCGTAGGCCAGCGCACCTTGCGGACCGCCTCGGGCGGCGAGCTGATAAACGGGTACTCAAAACCCACCGCCTTGAGGAGGTCGGCCTCACCGTCGAGCCCACCAGCCAGCAACACCTTCGCCTCCGCCGGCGCGTCTTCAAGGAGTTTAAGTATCCCGCGCGGATAATCAGCCGGATCAACAACCCGGACCCCCGCCACCGTCGGCATCTCACGCAGGTCCCGGTCACCACGCCGGTCGATGCACCAAGGCTCAAACCCCGCCCTGATCGCCGACTGCGCCGCCGCCCGCGCCGAACTGCCCAGAATAATCAGCGGTTTACCCATGGCGACATGATACGCCCGCGTCGCCTAAGGCGTACGTTTACCCTGCGCCATCAGCTGCGACGAGTCGAGCACGAAACCCTCCGGGCGTTAACGGCGCCAACGGCGCATAGCACTCAACCTCGACGGCAGTCAGGCCCGCCGACAAGAACTCAGCCAGAAGCGCTTCCTGGGAGCGTGCGATCAATCTCTGCGGGAGCCACCAGTTTCCGTCTCGACATTGGGCCTCAACGTATTGGTCGCCTTGATCGATACGCGACCACACCATCCCCCGCTCGTCCATATGCCAGTCAGGATCGGGTTCCTGGCCGTTCTCCAGCAGCATCGTTTCGACCCAGAACTCGCCGCCACCATTAAGCGATTGCCGAACCTTCTCCAGGACTCGTTGCCGTTCTTCCTCGAACACGATGCAATGCAGCAGGTGCCCATCGACGGTAACGTCGAATTGACCGGTGGGGAGTGGATCCCGAACGATGTCGGCTACGGCGAAGTCGATCCGAAGATCTCGCTTCTCAGCTATTGCCTTGGCGAACCCGATGGCGGTGGCTGAAATATCGAGCCCCGTAACATCGAGATTAGCCTCGGCCAACTGGCAAGAGAGCGCCCCGGTACCACAACCAAGATCGAGCGCCCGCCCGCCTTGGCGCTTCAGCCCCGAGCGATCAAGCGAGCGTGCGACAAACGGCTTCATGAAGAATTCGTCGTAGCCTCCCTTATCCCATCCGACGTGGCCCGCATTAATGCGTCTCACATACTCCGCCTCGTGGCCCTCGTAGTAATGATTTAACTTTGACACTGGGCCTGCGTCCTTTGGCTCAGTTACCGGCTGCCCGGAAAGCGAACATCCAACCAGTAAGTCTATTCTCTGTCGCGGGCGTCGCCGATCGAGTACAGCCGGTGGTTAACCGCACGTTTGACGTGCATGGCACCTCCTGCGATCAAGACGCCGGCCAAGGCAGTCACTATTGTCAGCATGACTGGCTCAATCAGCGGCGGCCCTAAGTCCTCGCTCGACCCAAAGATCGCAAGGAAGAGATAACAGCCACCGATCCAGAGCAGCGCCCCTGTGAGGGTCGCGATCGCAGAAGCGACCCAGAAGCGACGCCAGGCGGTGTGAAAGACAGCGCCGCTGATCAGGCCAAGTGCTAAAACGATCAGTGGACCAGCAATATCGTTCATAAACACCTCCAGAGTCTTTCCCGCTAACGTCGCTTCGCTCAGTAGCGAGCCGCCCGCCGGAGCAGACCGGACGACCCACTTTAATGACGACGCTGACTAGGCTTTGTTTCGTCTGAACACAAAAACATGCCGCAGGCGTCGCTCGCTAGCTGCGACGGGTGACAAGCTATGCATTTATACAGATTACCCTATTCTCAGGCGAGATAAACGGGTCCCCAGAGCACGAGTAATCGCCGGCGGCCTCCTCCAACACCACCACTCTACACCAATACATGGATGGTCTTGCCAGTGACTTTTTGATAAACACCAAGCGTCACGTTCTCACTCTTCCCCGTCGGGTGCTTCCTCGGCCGGGCCCTCCGACGCCGCCAGCATCTGCGCCTTCTTATTCGCGTCCCACGACTCGCCGTAGCGGAAGAGGATCAGGTGGCACTTCTTGCAGCGGTAGCCCTCCATGCGGTTGGGCCGCATCACCGCGTGGGTCCCCGGCACGTCCTCGGCCATCCCGCCCCCGCCGGGCGTGCGCCCGTGCAGCCAATGCAGGCCGTCGGATACCGGCAAGAGGCCTTCTTCCATCAACGCATTGCATTCCGGGCATCGCATGGTGTCACCCCGATACAGGCCGCCCAATGTGGTTAGGTCACCTAGATTGTCGCTATCGCCGTGGGCCGGTCAAAGCCTTGTTTACTTCGCGTAATCGATCGTCCGCATCTCGCGGAGGACGGTGATGCGGATCTCGCCGGGGAAGGTCATCTCGTCGCTGACGCGCTTGGCGATGTCCCTTGCGATGTAGCTGCAATTGGTGTCGTCGACGGACTCGGGGTCGACGATGACGCGGACCTCTCGGCCGGCCTGGATGGCGTAGGCGTCCTTGACGCCCTTCATGTCGGTGGCGATGCCTTCAAGCTGTTCCAGGCGTTTGACGTAGCGTTCGAGGGTCTCTCGGCGTGCGCCGGGTCGAGCGCCGCTGATGGCGTCGGCGGCCATGACGATCGGTGTGTACGGCGTGGTCGAGGGGATGTCGTTGTGGTGCCCGCCGATGGCGTTGAGGACCGCTTCTTTTTCGCCGAACTTCTTGGCGAAGTCCATCCCGATCTGGGGGTGTCCGCCCTCGGCCTCGTGATCCAGCGCCTTGCCGATGTCGTGCAGGAATCCGCAGCGGCGCGCCAGCTCGCCGTCGAGCCCCAATTCATCGGCGATGACCTGGCAGAGGTAGGCGGCCTCCATCGAGTGGCGGAGGATGTTCTGCCCGTAGCTGGATCGGTAGTAGAGCCTGCCCATCGTCTCGGAGAGCTTGGGGTGCAGGCCCTGGATATTGGCTTCGATGCAGGCGTCTTTGCCGAACTTGACGATCCGCTCGTTGATTTCCTTGCCGACCTGCTCGGCGATTTCCTCGATCCGGGTCGGGTGGATGCGCCCGTCCTCCAGGAGCTTTTGCATGGTCTCCGAGGCGATGGCTCGGCGGACCGGGTCGAAACAGGAGACGACGATGACCCCGGGCGTGTCGTCGACGATCACGTCCACGCCGGTCGCTTTTTCAAACGCGCGGATGTTCCGGCCTTCCCGGCCGATCACCCGGCCCTTCATGTCGTCGGACGGGATCGGGATCGCGTTGACGGTCGAGTTGGCGGTGTGCTCCGAGGCGTAGCGCTGGATCGCCTGGAGGGTGACCTTCAGCGCATTGTCTTTCGCCTCCTCCTCGGCCTTCTCGGTGATCTGACGGATCAACTGCCCGGCCTCGTGCTGGCATTCACGCTCCACCGCCTTGAGCGACTCGCGCTTGGCATCGTCCTCGGACAGGTTCGCGATCCGCAATAGCGTCTGCTTCTGCTCCTGGCGTGACGTTTCCAGAAGCTCCTTACGCTCGACCGCCAGGGCGTCCAGCTCCTCCTGCTTGCCGGCGAGCTGCGTTTCACGTTTTTTGACCCCGGCGTCCAGGTCGTCGAGGTATTTTTCTTTCGTTGTCAGGGTATCGAGCTTGCGATCGAGGTTGTCTTCGCGCTTGGTCACCCGGCGTTCGATCTCCTTGATCTCGTTACGCTGGGCGTTGGTTTCTTTCTCGAAGGTGTCTCGGCGTTTGGCCAGCTCGTTGAGCCCGTCCAGCTCGGCCTGCTTCTTGAGGGTCTGGGCCTCGCTCTGGGCCTTGTCCAGCAGGTCCTGGGCCTGGCGTCGGCTCTGGGTGACGATCTGGACCCCGATGAACTTGCGCAGGACGATGGTCCCGATCACACCGACGACCAGGCCCCCCAAGCCGTAGAGCAGCCCGGTGGTCACTTGTATCTGTGCCAGCATTTGGATGGTGGTCACTAGTCCAGCCCTTTATGTCCGGGTTCCGATGCGCGAAACAACACACGCCGGCCCGGTGGTTAGGGCACGACCTTGGAGCATGGCCGCAGACGCAAAGCGTCGCGGGCCTCTCAGCTCAAAACGGCGACCGATCCGGCTCTTGGACGCTCTGATGGATCACTGGTCACGGGCTGTGGCCAGACGCTAGCGGGACGAAGCCGACCGCGCTCGTTGCGAGCACAGAACAGCCCCCGGCGCAGGGGTGACGATTAACCGCCCTGGTTCCCGGTGCGTTGGTGGATCCGTATGTTTCAGAACGTCGTTGTGGAGCTTCATTAATCTATCCCGTCTGTAATCAGACGGCCGAAGGGTTCCATGCCTGAAAACCCCGCGATGATCGGTCACCGATGCGGGCCGAGTTTTAGTGCCCGGATCGTGCCGGTTAATCGCCGTTTAACACGGCGGTAACTCGGAACAAACTCGCGGCCTAAGCCGCAACCTTGGACGGGCTGTGACGGCATGTCAGAGCCTGCTCAAGGTGATGTATAGAGTGATCTTATCCCTGCTTACAGGCGCTAGTCAAGTTTCCACAATTGCGGACCAGACATCTTTCGATAAAGAGCCCAATTAGCCTGGGATGCTCGATAAATGACCCGTCATGACCGCTAATAGGTACGCCAATTGGCGTGCTTTGTCTGTCTAACCCCGGTCCAAACAAGCACTTCAAACCACATCATGGCGACGGACCCGACCAGCATCAGCAGTGCGATCGTCTGCCAGGGCCCCCAGATGCCCAGCACCCCCAGCATCCAGCGTTCCAGCGTCCCGTCCTTAAGCGGCCAGGAAGCCAGCGCCATCGCCGCCGCGGCAGGCAGCCAGCCGATCGAGGCGTAGCAGACCAGCCGCTCGGCCAATTTCAGCGGCACACGCCAATCCCGCCGCCGGCTGAAAAACGTCACCCCCAGCGCCTCGATATAGCTCAGCAGGATCACGCTTAAGGCCACCAAGGCCCCGCTGATCAGGCGCGATGCTATCCCGCCGGGGTACAACGCCTGGCCCATCGCGGACCAGCCAAGGCCGATCAATCCGGCGACCAGCACCAGAAACATTCGGGCCCGGGCGTTGGTCCCGTCAACCCGCAGGGTGCGGAAAAAGCGTTTGGGGCGTAGCGTCAGGTCAGCCACCACCTGGAACAACGCGCTGGCAGTCATCCGGTCCTGCCACGATGGGCCCGTGCGCAGGGCCGGGGAGGATTCGGCGATTGGATGACCGCACTCCGGGCAACCGCCGTCGGGCTTAAGCCCCTTAAGCGCGTAGCCGCAATCTTCGCACAAGGAGTCGGGGCCCGGGAAACCAGGATCGTTCATGGACTGATTCTAGCGGACCCGACAACACGGATCCTGAACAATCCCAAAGTTGACGGGCCGTTCAGGCAAGCGCAGACTCAACCAGCAACCCGTGCAGCAGGTGGGCGGCATCTTTGTGTTGCGGCGAGGGCGAGAGCAGAACGTTTTGTGTGTCTGACAGGTCTTCCAGGGCGCATCCGTTGGCCTGGAGGATGATCGGCAGCCCGCAAGCCGACGCCCAGGCGAGGCTCAGGCCCCCGGCGTCCGGGCCGATCGCCAGGGCCGCGTCGCAGCCGGGCAGCACCAGCCACGGGCAGCCAAGCCGGTCGTCTTGAACGATGTGGTGGTGATGGTCCTGATTCACAAGATATTCCTGGGCGTGTCGTCGTCGTCGGTGGCCTGGGTGAGTCAGGAGGGTCACACCCGCCGGGCTGGCGTCGGGGTTTGTCAGGGTTTCACCCGCCAGGCAGGCGATGGTTGCGCCGCCCAGCGCATCGGTCAGGTCCGGGTGATCGCTGAGCAGGGCGATGACCGGGCGCCGCTCGTCGTTTACCCCCCAGGACCGGCGCAGCTCCTGACGGCGGTCTCTTTGGATCATGGCATGGTCGACCCCCGCCCCCGCAAGCTCTTGAGCCCCCGATCGCGCGACCTCCGGCATGACGGTGACGGATTCAGCGCCCAGGCCCCGTGCAATAAGCCGGTCGCGCATGCTTTGGGAACGTGCGGCTATCTGGACGGATTCTCGCCTGGGATTGTGTTGGTTTGTCAGTCGGCACAATTGCAGTAGCTGTCTGTCGGACGGGGTGTGTACAAGCGTGAGCGATTTTGGGGCGCGTCGCATCACAAGCGTCGCCGCTGTCAGCGCGCCGATCGACCAACAGCGGACATGATCACAGCCGGGGTTGCATTTAAGCCATCGCCTTAGCGCAACCAGTCCGAGCAAGGCCCTTCCATACGGCACAGCCAGACGGCAGGCGTTATCGATCCCCGCGGCCCGCGCGTGTTTTGCAAGCGGTTCGCCGCCCAGCAGAAGCAGTTGGTTCTCCGGGCAGGCTTTCAATGCCTGCGCTATCACCACCAACACGGCCGGGCATGCCTGGGTGGAGTCTGCGTCGATCAGGTGGAGGGTCGGCATCGGTTAACGGGTAAGACAGGGATGGCTTGCGGGTCAGGGTTCGAGGTGGTTTCAGTCACCCGCGGCGGGGTCGGGCTTTGGGTGGTCGAAGAAAAGTTCCGCCACGTCCCGGCCGATCCGTTCGGACAGGTGCCGGGCCATCAAGGCGGCGGCATCACGTCGGCTGTCGTCAAGCGTGCGGTGACGCATCTTTGTGGTCAAGGCAAAGCCCGGTGAAGTGGCCGTCGTGCTGGGGTAGGCGCCGGGGGCCGGGAACAGACGTTGGCCGGTGTCCGCGTCGATCACCTTGACTTCGACCACGGCGGTCGGTCGGTAGTAGTTGGCGGTGACCTGCATACTCACCGAGCGGATCAGCACGTGGATGACCTGCCCGGCTTCCAGTTGTTTGCCGACCCGGTCGATCGGTGTGGTCAGGTAGCTGTCGCCCAGCCGGCCGGCAAGGTCGGTCAGCCGGTCTTGAGGCACGACCTGGGCCTCATTGATCGCCTGGTTGTGCGTAAGATGGTGCCCGACGTTGGCGGCGACCACGGCGGCGAGGTTCGGATCGCCCAGCGCCCGGCCGGGGTCGTCGACGATCACCAGCGTCGTGCGCGGCGTCAGGGTGTGCACGGCCAGGATCTTTTCGGGAGACACGACGTTGGTGATAAACGCCGGCAGCGCGCAGCCGGTCAAGACCGCCGCCGCCATCGGCAAGAGCAGGCCGATCATGTACCGGCGGTGTCTTGACTGAATGATCACTTCTCGACCTCGACCTGGTGGTCGTAGAACAGCCCCCCGGCTTTCCGGGAGAACAGCAAGAGCATCCCCAACTGGATCGACTCGTCATCGGCGTCGACGACGCCGACCGTGCTCTTGTCGGGGAACCGCACCGAGACGGTGTTGTAGTAGGCGAAGTTGTCCGGGTCCGCAGCGCTGGCGTCGATCACACCGATGTTGGCGGTGATCAGCCCGTGCCAGACATGGGTGTTGCCCGGCTCGTGTGTCCGGTACTCGACCACGTCGATCAGCACGATCTTGTCCACCGCCATCTTCTTGATCAACTCGCTGTAGCGGAGGTTGGTCCAGTAGGGGTTTTCTTTCTGAAACCTTATGACCTGATCGGGGACGGTGTTGGTGACGTCGGGGGCGTTCCCTGCGATCTGGCCGGTGACCGCCTTGACCATGTGCAGCGGCGCGTCGGGGTAGGCGTAGAGGGTGTGCGCGTCGGCGGCGACCATGACCGCGACCCGCTGGTGGGTCAGTTCCAGGTACTCACCGGCGACGTCGACCATGACTTTCTTCTCCGGCTGCATCATCGCGGCGCAGCCGGTCAAGCCAAGGAACACGGCGATCAAGCCCGACACAATCAATGCCCAGCAGACGCCGCGGGTGATGCTTCTCATCCGTTTCATCCGAACGCTCCGGTCAGGACCAGGATCTTGTATACCCACGCAAGGATCAACACGCTGGCCGCGACGATCACGACCCTCGGACGCCACAAGAGCTTAGTGATCGGCGTCAGCAGCATCCCGGAAGCCAGGGCGTACCCGGAAACGACGCTCGTCATCGCGGTAAGGACGGCAAGGATCGCACCTGCGGGCTGGGTGACGAAGGACGCCAGCAGGTCGCCGTGGGCCGCGTAGCTGAAAGCGGTGGTCATCCCGCAGGTTACGCAGGGGATGCCCGTGTTTTCCAAGAGACCACACTTAGGCAGGCCAAGGGCCGTATGCGTGCCCACCCCGTTGCCGTTGGGGTCAGGCAACAGGACCCAGGCCACGAGCAAGACCCCGGCGGTGGCGAGAAACAGCACCGCCGCGACCAGGCGTGAGTTGTCGGTTGGCCCGGGTGTTTGGCCCCCCGGGGTGCTGTCGTCTGCCTGTACCTGCATCCACAAAGGATACCCCGGCGCGGTCGGGGGGCAAAACGCGGTAAGATAAGCCGATGCCTCACCGCTTTGTGGATGAATCAGACGATCAGGACCCGCCTGTTGGCGTCGGCGTACGGCACGGCCGGCTGCACCGGCGCGTGGCCCGGCGGGGGATCGCGGTCCTGCCGACGATGTTTACCCTGGCGAATCTGCTGTGCGGTTTCGCATCGATCTTCTTCGCTTCCAGGCCCACGCCTGCCCTGGACAACCCGCTGCCGTTTGGCTGGTCCCCGCTGACGATGGCGGCGGCGTTTATCTTCCTGGGCCTGGCGATGGACGGGCTGGACGGGCGGATCGCCCGGCTGACCAACAGCATCAGCGACTTGGGCGCGCAGCTCGACTCCATGGCCGACATGGTCAGCTTCGGGGTTGCCCCGGCGTTCATGGTCGTGCAACTGATCGGCGTCCGTGCGCCGTTTGTTTCCGAGCTCCGCCCGACGGGCAACATCCTGTTCGACCGGTTGGCGGTCGTGGTCGCTTGCATCTATGTCGCCTGCGTCGCGCTGCGTCTGGCGCGGTTTAACATCGAGACGGACCCGTCGGGGGAGGCCGGGCACGACCGGTTCAAGGGCCTGCCTTCGCCCGGCGCCGCGGGGACCGTCGCCAGCCTGATCCTGCTGCACCAGTACTTCCTGTCGACCTACCCCCCCGACCACCTGCTGATCCGCATCGCCGCCGTCGGGATGGTCGCCATCAGCCTGCTGACCGCGCTGGCGATGGTCAGCAGGTTCCGCTACATCCACCTGATGAACCGCTACGTCCGCGGCCGTGCGCCGTTTGGTACGATCGCCAAGGCGGTGATCGTCGGGCTGCTGCTGGTTATTCAGCTACAGTGGACACTCGCCGCCGGGTTCGTGATCTATTCGCTGTCGGCCCCGTCGATCTGGGCGTACCGCTGGCTGACTCGGACAAAGCCCGCCGCCGGGTCAACCCAGCCGGACCACAGCCGTCACGCGGGATGACTGAGGATGGGATTCTGCGCTTGGGATTCGGGGTTCTGGGATATGCAATGGGGAATACCCGAGCCTTCGCTGCGCTCAGACTTGGCGTTGTTGGATAGCTATTACAGATCCCCGGACCCAGATCCCCGGACCCTGCCCCATCAGTCCTCATCGAACTTGCTATCTACGAGCTTGACCAGCGCGGCGACGGCTTGCTCGGCGTCGGGGCCTTGGGCGTCGATCTTAAGCTCGCTTCCCTGGGTCGCGGCGAGCATCATCAGTTGCATGATGCTCTTGCCGTCAACGACCTGCCCGTCCTTGGCGACCTTGATGTCGCTGGTGTAACTGTTGGCGACATCGACGAACGACATCGCCGGCCGGGCGTGCAGGCCCAGCTTGTTGATGATCGTGACTTGTGTCGATGCGGAGTCCAAGGTTGTCTCAGGGTTGTCATCTTTGGGTGCGGCGGTGACGGAACACGGCTTGATCCTTCAACGGCGGGCTTGGTCGCCCCCCCCCGGTCGGGTATAGCGGCTTAGGGTACGAACGACGCCCGAAATTTACGGCGTCATCGCGTTACTCAGCCAACTGCTGGGTGTCGGCTTCGTGCAGCAGGTCCTGGATCGCTTCGGCCGTCGTGGCTTGGCGCAGGAACCGGCGGAAGTTGTCCTTCTGCAGGTTCGAGAAGATGTTCTCCATCGCCTGGAGGTGTTCATCGGGCTTGTCGATCGGTGACAGAAGCAGCACGACCGAGTAGACCGGGGCCTTATCCAGGGCGTTGAAATCGACGCCTTGCTGGCTCACGCCGATCGCCGCGGTCATCTTCTTGATCTTCTCGTGCTTGACGTGTGGGACGGCGACCCCCTTGCCGAAACCGGTCGAGCCGTGCTTCTCGCGGCCGATGATCTCCTTGACCAGATCGTCGCGGAGTTTCTTAGGCACGCCCCCGGCTTCGACGACGGCGTCGACCAGCTCCCCGATCACGTCGTTGCGCTCGGTGGCTTTCAGGTCGGCGATCAATGCCTTGGGCAACACAAAATCCAACAGCTTCATCGGGTTTGGCTTTCTTTGTAGGTGCGTGTGTCGGCGTGACCGGCAAGGGCCTCCGCCTCGGCTTACCGGTGGTTCTTGACTTTCTGCTTGTGGTCGGTCAACTGACGTTCGAGCTTGTCCTGGGTCTGGTCGATCGTGGCGTAGAGGTCTTCCCCCGTGGCGTGGGCGATGAACGGGTCGTGGTGGCCCACGTGGACGATCATCTCGATCTCAAAGTGGTTGTTCGAGCTCTTGTCGGCGAGGACCTCGACCGAGCGGATCTGATCGAAATACTTGGTGAGCTTGTTGGCCTTCTCGGTGGCGTAGGCGCGGATGGGCTCGGTGATTTCGATGTGCTTGCCGCTGACGGTAATCTCCATATTCAACTCCGGGGGTTGCGGATGCCTGGGTCGTTCGTTGTGCGGGGCCTTAGTAGTTCATTCGTCCTGGGTTGTCGGGGCCTGCGTGAACAGCTTCGGGTTGTGTTCGGCGATCTGCTGACGCGGGGGGACCAGCACCCCGCCGGACACCGTGAACTTGATCGCTTCTTCTATTGTAATGGGTAAATCGATCGTGTCCGCCTTGGGCACCGTGATCACGTACCCGGTGAACGGGGTGGGGCTACTGGGGATGAAGACCGTCAGGCAGAGCTGGCCGGCCCGTTCCTGGATGTTCCGCATGGTGTTCCCGGTGACCAGACCGACCGACCACAGCCCCTTGCGGGGGTATTCCACCGCGACGACCGCGCTGAATTGCGACCGGTCCTTCTTCGACCCGACGAAGAAATCGGTGACCTGCTTGATCGACGGGTAGACGCTTCGGATCAGCGGCAGTCGGTTGACCAGGTCCTCGCCGCCTTGATACAGCCGCCGACCGATATAGCTGCCGACCAGCCAGCCGACGAAGTAGATCAGGATGATCGCCACGACCAGCCCGATCAGGTCCATCACGACCCAGGTCCCGATCGTGACCGAGTTCCACCACCGCTGGACGACGCCGCTTCGGACCAGGCTGACGACCGCCGTCTGGTCCTTCATCCAGGCCCGGCGGCGATCGATCTGCTTAGCCGGCGTGTACGCATCGCCCAGCGTGGACTTCAGATCGCCATCGACCACCCGCCAGACGGCCAACTGCTGCTGGGTCAGGCCCTCGAACGCTTCGTCGTAGTCCGCGTCGGTCGGGCTGGGCCAAGGCGCGGCATGGACAATCAAGGTCCGCAGGCCCTGATTAATCGGCCCGGCGATGCGGTTTTGCACGAACTGGTAGCTGACGATCAACAGCCAGATCGTCAGCACCGTCGGCAGCACGATCGCCAGCCCGCGCAGGAAGAAGTGACGGAAGTTGTTACCCGTGTGGGGCTTGTGTTCGTTGTCGTCTGGGGGGGGCGTCTGGGGCATGGTTTGGCCGCATCGGGCCGGTTCCTGGGTAGGCGGCAGGCAAGAATAGGGGCGCAGCCCCGGCAGGTCAAAGACCTTGGCCTGGCTTGATCTGGGTCAGTGCCCGGCCGCCGGCAGCCTGATCCGGTGCGCCGCGCGGATCGGGGTCGGGACCGCAACGCCCAGCAGCGACCCGTCGACCTGTCCGCCGAACACCAGCGCCCATCCGCCATCGCTTAGACCCACCGCGTCGTCGTGGGCGATGTCGGTCGCGGGCAAGAGCCTGACCGTCAGCTTGATCGGGTCCAGCCACATCGCCGAGGCAAGTTCCGTGTCACGTCGGCCGTTTTGCGATTCGCCCCCGGCGACCACCAGCCCGTGGGGCGTCTGGACTACGACATGGTCGGCTACCCCGTGTTCCAATCCCAGGTCCGGCCCGGGCGCGAGGCTACTATCACCGTCTTCGCCGACCGTCAGCAGCCAGGTCTCGTCGGTCGTCTGCCCGTTGAGGTGTTGCCCGCCGATCACCCACACCCGCCCGTCCGCCAGCAGCACCATCGCCAGGTCGTCCAGCGCATCGGGCAGCCTGGCTTGCAGGTGAACGCTTTCATGCGTCGCCGGGTTGATCCGCTCGAAGGTCGCCCGCCCGATCCCGCCGCCGACCAGGACCGTCCCGTCATCAAGCAGGACCGAATCATGCTCGCGCCTTGGCTCAATCAGCGGGGCGACCGGTTCCCAGCTCTCCGCCACCGGGTCGAACACCGCCGCGACGTGGTTGCCGACCGCCAGGGCCTGGCCGTTAGACAGCAGGTGGACCGTCGGCGAGGACATCGCCATGGGCAGGTCGGCGGTGGGGACGGTCTTGCTCAGGTCCGCGTCGATCAACTCGCACGATGCGATCGGGCCGTGCGCCTGGCCGGGTTGCCGAGACCGCCTCCCCCCAAGAACCAGGATCCGCCCGTCCGCCAGCGTCACCTGCGCGTGCTGGTACCTGGGTGTAACCAATCGCGTCGGCTGCGACCAGGTCAACCCGTCCAGGTCAAATGCCTGCACCGCATCGCTCACGCCCCCGCCTAAGATGACGCCCCCGGTCAACACCGCCCGTCTTCCCTGTTTGCTTCCCGCAGGCGCCGCGACCGCCGTCGGCATGTCCGCCAGCCGCTCCCAGGCCGGCCCGACTGAACCGCCCGCAGATTCATCACCGTAGGCGTTCGCCGTCAGCCCAAGCAGCGCAAGCAGTCCAAACATCCACCCCATAGATACCGCCGAACACGGATGGGCCCGGCGGGTTGTTCCAGATCGTGTCAAAGATATTTCCTGAAAGCAGATCAACGATCTAAGTGTGGCGCGTGTCAACGATCTAAGTGTGGCGTCTGGGCTCGCCGTTTAGCGGCGGATCGCAGATCCGCGCGTTGGCGCAACGGGCCAAATCATCCACGCCTTCTCTTTTGTGATTTTTGTGCCTCTTCGTGGCTAATTCCCACCGATGACCGCTCGCTTCACCTCACATCGAAGCGGAACAGGCGTTTCTTCCCGGCACGGATCAGCACATACCCGTCGCGGATATCGTCGGCCGTGACCTGTTGCGAGATATCCTTGACAGGCTGATCGTGCAGCCGGACGCCACCTGCTGATACGAGCCGTTTGGCCTCGCCGTTCGATTTCGCCAGCCCGGCGGTAACTAATAATTGGATCACACCGATCCCCGCCCCCAGTTCCGCCTCGGATAGGTCGCCGTGGGGGATCGCCTCCCCGGTCACGTCCTGAGCCGCGCCGAACGCCTTCTGGACGCTGTCCCGGGCCGTGTCCGCCTCGGCCTGCCCGTGCACCAGCTTCGTCACCTCGTAGGCCAGCATCTGCTTCGCCGCGTTCGCTTCCTGGCCTTGTAGCGCACCGAGTTTGTTCACCTCGTCGATCGGCAGGAACGTGAAAAACCCCAGGTACCGCTTCACATCCACATCCGGCGTGTTCCGCCAGAACTGATAAAACTCATAAGGACTCGTCCGCTTGGGATCCAGCCAGACGTTCCCCGACTCGCTCTTGCCGAATTTTCCGCCATCGCTCTTAGTCACCAACGGAAACGTCAGCCCCGCAAGCTCCGCCCCCGCGATACGTCTACCAAGCTCGATCCCCATCACGATGTTTCCCCACTGGTCCTGCCCGCCCATCTGCACCGTGCACTTGTGCGTCTTATAGAGATGCAAAAAATCCACCGCCTGCATCACCATGTAATTGAACTCCAGAAACGTCAGCCCGCTCTCCGCGTCCAGCCTCGACTTCACCGAGTCCATCGTCAGCATCCGGTTCACCGAGAAGTGCGTCCCGTAATCACGCAACAACTCGACCCAGCTCAGCTCCGTCAGCCAGTCCGCATTATTGAGCATCACAGCGCCGGTGGGGGAGTTTTTCCCCGGCGCATCAAAGGTCACAAAGTGCTCGATCTGCTTGCCGATGCACCTGACGTTGTGATCGATGTCCTCGCGCGTGAGCATCTTCCTTGATTCGGTCTTCCCCGACGGGTCCCCGACCAGCCCCGTGCCCCCCCCGACCACCGCGATCGGCTTATGCCCGCACCGCTGCAGGTGCGCCAGCGCCATCACCGGCACCAGGTTCCCGACATGCAAACTGTCCGCCGTCGGGTCAAACCCGATATACGCCGTCACCGGCCTAACGAACCGCTCACGGATCTTCTCATCCGTCGCCTGCGAAACAAACCCCCGCTCAGCGAGGACGTCGTAGAGATTGGCTGTGTTAGTAGTGCTCATAACGCCGCAGAGTGTACCCAAGAAGCCCGCATACGCCGAACACGGGATATGGAACATCCATGGGTACCTAGGTCAGGTGCTTCACTCTTGTAGCCCGATCTTTGAAACCTTACCCGCAGAGTCAATCGTAAGTTGTAGGCCACCGAAATCAATCCAGTTGCATAGGACTAGAACACGGCATGATAGCCCGCATTCGATGCCATCATCGGAGTCCACCGTGATCTCCTCAAAACTCTTGAGTATATCGTCGCTGGATTTCACTTGGTCGAAATCTTCGGCCCAGATGTTCCCCCACGCGAGGGTCTTTTCCTTGTACTCGCAGAAGAATTGGTAGATGTCGCTCACATGAGGCTCTAACCCCTCATCGATCAAGAAAACAAGAGCCTTCTGAACGTGATCCACCTGCGCTTGCCTAGGTTCCGGGTATTCGGTTGTCAGATCGATCGTAACAGCGCCACCATTTGGGAGTACGGCACCACCAACCCATGACAACTCCTCGGCGTCGTACGAGACGGTTGTATGGAGGTCGCCGTATTTTATCGTGACTACTTGAGGCATGATTGAATTGTAAGCTGAACCAGATTCGTCAACTAATCAATCTATACGAAGTCAACCGATCCTTAAACCCCCACATCATCCTTCACCTTCGCCTTGCGCGACTCTCGCTTACGATCTGACTCCAGCAGTAGCCGCTTGCGCATCCGGATCGCGCTCGGGGTGACTTCGACCAGTTCGTCTTCCTGGATGTATTCCAGGCTGGCTTCCAGAGACATCTCCCGTGCGGGGCGGACCCTTGTGGCGTCGTCGCTGCCGGAGGCGCGGACGTTACTGTGCTTCTTGTTGCGGGTGACGTTGGCGATGATGTCGTTGTCTTTGCAGTGCTCGCCGACGACCTGCCCGGCGTAGACCTGATCACCGGGCTTGCAGAAGAAGAAGCCGCGGTCGTACAGCGCATCCAGCGCATACGGCATGACCTGCCCGGCGTCACTGGAAATAATCACCCCGGCAGCGCGCTTGGGGACTTCGCCACGGATCGGCTCGTAACGCAGCAGGTTGTGGTGCATGATGGCCCGGCCCTGCGTGGCGGTGAGCATCCGTGTCCGCAGCCCGATCAAACCCCGCGCGGGGATCGTAAACTCCATGTGCACGTAGTCGCCCGCCCCGGCCTTGGGGTCCATCCGAACGACCTCGGCACGGCGGTCACTGACCAGCGACATCACCGAGTTCTGACACTCGGCCGGGCAATCGACGACCAGTTGCTCGATCGGCTCGTGCACCTTGCCGTCGACCCGCTTGAGGATCACCTCGGGCTTGCCGACCGCCAATTCGTAACCCTCGCGCCGCATGGTCTCAAGCAGCACGCCCAGGTGCATCAGCCCTCGGCCGGACACCAGGAACTGATCCCCAGCCCCCGCGACTTCTGAACGCTCAGCCTTGAGCGCGACGTTGCTGTGAAGCTCTTTTTCCAATCGGTCCCAGACCTGCCGGCTGGTGACGAACTTGCCTTCCTTGCCGGCGAAAGGCGAGTCGTTCACACGGAACATCATGTTCAGCGTCGGCTCATCGATCGCGACCCGGGGCAGCGCGCTGGGCGTATCCGGGCAGCCGATGGTGTCGCCGATGTCGATCGACTCGAGCCCGACCACGGCGCAGATGTCGCCCGCCTCGACCTCGGGCACTTCTTTCTTGCCCAGGCCCTCAAACGCGAACACCTGCTGGGCCCGCTGCTGCGAGCCTTCGCCCGCCCGGTTGATGACCGTGACCTGCTGTCCGCCCTTGAGCCGACCGCCGTACACCCGGCCGATCGCGATCCGCCCGACGTAGTCCGAGTACGCCAGCGTGGTCACCATCATCTGCAAGGGCGCCGACAGGTCCGCCTCTTCCTTGCGCGGCGGGGGGACATGCGCAAGGATCGCCTCGAACAGCGCCCGCACATCCGTCGGCTGATCGTCCGCGCCGACCTTCGCCTGGTCGTCGGTCGCCCAGCCCTCCTTGGCGGACGCATAGACCACCGTAAAGTCCATCGCCTCGTCCGGCGCGTCCAGGCTCCCAAGCAGGTCAAACACCTCGTTGACCACGTCGTCCGGCCGGGCGTTAGGCTTATCAATCTTATTTACCACCACCACCGGCTTCAGCCCGTGCCCAAGCGCCTTCTCCAGCACGAACCGCGTCTGCGGCATCGGCCCCTCAAACGCATCGACCACCAGCAGCACGCCGTCCGCCATCTTCAGGACGCGCTCGACCTCGCCGCCGAAGTCCGCGTGGCCCGGCGTGTCGATCAGGTTGATCTTGTAGTCCGCGCCGTCGAGCCCGCGGTAGTTCACCGCGCAGTTCTTGGCCGTGATCGTGATCCCGCGCTCCCGCTCCAGGTCCCCGGTATCCAGGACCAGGTTGTGCTGGCCCCCGGCGAGCTTATCCAGCTCGGCCTCGCGGAACTGACCGGACTGGTACAGCAGTTGGTCGGTCAGGGTCGTCTTGCCATGATCGACGTGTGCAATGATCGCGACGTTTCGCAGGTGATTCTGAGCCATGGTGTATCCGGGGGCCGGGGTGTTCAGGGGGTAGTCCATCGGGAGCCTGCCGTGGTTCGGCGAGCCGAGCATTATAGCGGTTTCCTTACGGCGGAGCGTCCTCGGCTGTGTTTCGCTAGAGTTTACTCATTCCGTCCGTTTCGGGAGTACGTGCATGAGTGAATCACCAGAGCCCGTCGATGCAGCCGAGGATCACATGCCGGGCCCACCCAGATCACTGTGGGTGGCGGCCTTCCTGTCGTTTCTCATGGCGGGTCTCGGGCATGTCTATGCCGGACAGGCTCGCCGGGGCCTGGTGGTTTATAGCCTCTGTTACCTGGCGGGGTTGTTGTCAATCGTATCTCTGGTTTACGTCCCGTGGGGCCGCATAGGGGTTGTGGTCGCGGTGTTGCTGGTGATTGGATGGAACGTCGGCAGCATCGCCGATGCCCTGATGACAATCCGCCGAAACCGCAACTACGCGCGCCGGCGTTACCAGCGGTGGTGGGTGTACCTTTTAATATGGGCGTTGGCTTGGCCCGCGGCCTTTGTCTTAACCCTGCCGATGCGAACTTATTGGTTGCAAGCGTTTTCCATGCCGACGGGCAGCATGTCTGACACGATCGTCGCGGGTGACCGCGTTATGGTGGAGATGCACGCACTTTTTGCCAGAGAGTTGAGGCGAGGAGATGTAGTGATCTACCTTAACAAAGTAGGCGATGATCGCACCATATTCTCTAAACGAATCGTCGGCCTCGCCGGTGACGTGATCGAATTCAAAGATGATAAGCTGATCCGCAATGGCGTTATGATTGATGAGCCTTATGTGAAAATCGATGGGCCTGTTGGCTTTGGCTCAATCCATCTAAGCAACTATGGCCCGATCACGGTGCCCGAGGGCAAGCTCTTCATGGCCGGGGACCATCGCCGTCTAAGCTATGACAGTCGTTCCACGGGTTCGATCCCTTTTGCAGACGTCATCGGTCACGTCATGACGATCTATTGGTCGCAGGTTCCTCAGCTTCCACACAGTCCCTATGACGCTCCTGCTGGGATTCTAAGGGCTTACGGCATCGATGACGACAACCCGCCTGGCTTAATCCGCTGGAGCCGCATCGGCAAACGGATCATCGATAGCGATAAATAATCGTTGCGATTAACTGGAAGCGACCGCACAGCATTCCCGCATCCGCTCGATCCCCGCCGACAGGAAATCTCGAAACTCATTTGGCGAACCGATCTTCTGCACGCCGCGGCGCAGGCCCGGCCAGGGTTGCAGGTGCGGCGAGTACCAGCTCATCCGCCGCTTGATCGTGTTCAGCGCGACCCGCTCATCACGCATGGATAAGAGGTTCTCGAAGTGCTGCACCACCAGCCGTGCACGTTCGATGCGCGGGTAGGGCGGGGGCAATTCGCCTGTGGCAAGGTAATACGCCGTGTCGCGGAAGAGCCAGGGTTGGCCCAGCGCGCCGCGGCCGATCATCACGCCGTCGCAGCCGGTGGCGTCGATCATGCGCTTGGCGTCTTGGGGGGTCTTGATGTCGCCATTACCGATCACGGGGATATCGTGCCGGCGTTTCATCGCTTCGACGACACGGGCGATCCCGTCAAGGCTCGCGCTGCCACGGAACTTCTGCTCGGTGGTTCGGCCGTGGACGGTGACGGCGGCGATGCCGACATCCGCGAGCGCAGGCGGTAGTGTGTCGGTGATGAGCTGTTGATCATCCCAGCCCAAACGAATCTTCGCGGTCACCGGGACGCTGACCGCTTCGACGACCTGCTTGGCGAGTTTGACCGTGTTTGCCGGGTCACACAGGAGCGTCGATCCGCCGTTTTTCTTGGTGACTTTGTCCACCGGGCAGCCCATGTTGATGTCGATCGTGGTCGCGCCGTGCGCCTGGGCCCACCGCGCGGCCTGGGCCATGATCGCGCCGTCGGCCCCGTAGAGCTGCATGCAGATCGGCTGATCATCCGGATGCGTCGCCGCCAGCCAAAGCGACTTTTGATTCTCGTTGAGCACCGCCTGCGGGCACAGCAGGTCCGTACACGCCAGCCCAAGCGTTCCGTGGCCCGCGCAGCTCGGCACCGAGCGCACCACCAGCCGAAACGCCAGGTCGCAGTACCCCGCGATCGGCGCCAGCAGCAGATTCGTTTTCAGTTGAACGTGACCGATGCGGAGCATGAGGTAATTTTACCGGTGCGCTCGGCGATGCACACAGCCGCGGATACCCGGGGTTTCGCCGCGCTTAGCCTCGGCGCTGCGCTTGGACATTAGATCCGCCCCGCGCCACGTCGTTTTCAGACGGAGCCAAGGCTACTTTTGCTTGTTACGCTTGGACTTGTTGTCCAGGAAATACTTGCGTGCCTCGCCGGCGAGGTAGAAGCTGCCGGTGACGATGATCAGGTCTTCGCGGCTGACGGCGTTGGCGGCGAGCTTCAGGGCGTCCTTGAGCTTGTCGGCGGTCTGGACCATCTTGCCGGAGATGTCGCTGAACTTGCTGAGCAGGTCGGCGGGCTCCATGGCGCGTGGATTATTCTTGGCGCGGGTGAAGATGACCTTGTCGGCGCCCAACGAGACCTGCTTGAGCATGCCCGGGATGTCCTTGTCCTGCCCGCAGCCGAAGATCATGACCAGCGAGTCGTAGGCGATATGGGCGCCCAACGCGCGGATCAGCGCCTGGATCGAGTGTGCGTTATGTGCGCCGTCGATGAGGATCCGTGGCTGGTCCCAGACCTGTTCCATCCGCCCGGGCAGCTGGGTCTCGGCCAGGCCCAGGATGACCTTGTCCTCGGGGAGGTTGAAGCCGTGGGTCCGAAGTTTGTCGAGCATGGCCAGCGCAAGGCCGCAGTTGTGTGCCTGGTGCTCGCCTCGCAGGGGCACGGGCAGGTGCTCGAACCGGCTGGTCGGGGTCGTCAGGCAGACGCGGGTGTGCGGGCCCAGCTCTCGGTTGGCCTCGAACCGGTAGGAGAAGTCGATCTGGTCGCCGGTGGTCTCCATGGGTGATCCGACCGCCTCGGCGCAGGATCGTAAGACTTCGGTAACCTCCGGCTCCTGAGCCACGGACAATGCGGGGACGTCCTTCTTGAAGATGCCCGCCTTCTCCCGAGCGATCGACGCCAGGTCCTCGCCGAGGATGTTCATGTGGTCCAGGCTGATGTGGGTGATCCCGCAGACCAGTGGATCAACGACGGTCGTACAGTCCAGCCGGCCTCCCAGCCCGGTCTCGAGGACCGCCACATCCACCGCCTGATCGGCGAAGTAACGCAGGGCAGTAGCCGTCATGATCTCGAAGAACGTTGGGGGTGTCGCGCCCAAGCCTTTTTCCTTGGCGGCGATCAGCTTGAAGATCTCGGCCACATCCTGATAGCTGATCATCGACCCGTCGATCGTGATCCGCTCGCGCAGGTCGACCAGGTGCGGGCTGGTGTAGAGCCCGACGGTGTAGCCACAGGACTTGAGCATGCACGCCAGCATCGCGCAGGTCGAGCCTTTGCCCTTGCTCCCGGCGACCTGGACGGCTTTGACCTGCTGATGGGGGTTGCCCAGCAGGTCAAGCAGCCGGCGCATCCGACTTAAATTGAACGTCCGCTCGTTGTAGCGGACCATCCGCATCTGCTCGTGATCGACGTGCTCATAGAGCCACCGCAAGGCGGTGGTGTAGTTGGTGATCTTAAGGCTCGAAAAGACTGGCGTGGCAGACTTGGCAGGCGCTTTGGCCGTTGACTTCTTTTTAGTCGTTGTCTTACCAGCAGTTGTCTTTTTCGAGCCCCTGGAATTTTTCGCGTTGCGACGCGCTGAGGTAGGCATAGTAAGCTAGTGTACCAAAAACGGCGTTCAAGGTCAACCTACGAACTGCAAAACCAGCAACAATAAGCATTTAGGTAGTCAGCGGGAGATGGTCCACCGGATAGCAAAAGGCCGGATGTTATATAATACGCCGCCCAAACGGCTCAAGCAGGCCCGATCCGCTCGATGCCTTGCATGTAGGGACGCAACACCGTCGGGACGGTCACGCTGGCGTCCTCGTTCTGATACATCTCAATGATCGGCACCAGCAGGCGGGGGCTGGCGGCGACGGTGTTATTGAGGCTGTGGCAAAATACTGGCTTATTCGTCTTGGGATCGCGGTAGCGCAGGTTCAGCCTTCGGCACTGGTAGTCGTACAACCGGCTGGCCGAGTGCGTCTCGCCGTAGGCCCCGCTCGGTAAACCGTCCGCACCCTCAGGGCCCCGGCTGGGCATCCACGTCTCGATGTCGATCATGTCCGCGTTCTTTGGGCCAAGGTCACCCGTGCAACATTGCAGCAGGCGGTATGGCAACTCAAGCCGCTGCATTAACGCCTGGACATACCCGAGCATCTTCTTGTGCCAGTCCCGTGACGTCTGCTCGTTGGCCTCACAGATCACCACCTGCTCGACCTTGTCGAATTGATGCACCCGGTACAGCCCGGCCGTGTCCTTGCCCGCGGCGCCGGCTTCCCGCCGGAAGCAGGTGCTCACCGTCGTGTAGCACCGAGGCAGACACTCGGCCTCGAGGATCTCGCCCTGGTGGTAAGCCATCAGCGACACTTCCCCGGTCCCTGTCAGGTACAGGTCGTACCCGCCGCCGCGGTCGGTTTCCTTGATCTCGTACGCCTGGTCCTTGCCTTCCGGGAAAAAACCGGTCCCGACCATGCAGTCATCGCGGACGACCACCGGCACGCTCATCGGCTCAAACCCGTTTTCCTGGGTCATGAAATCGAAGGCGAAACGCAATACCGCCTGGTGAAGCCGCGCCCCGTCACCGGTCAATACATAGCTTCGGCTGCCCGCCATCTTTGCGCCGCGCTCGAAGTCAAAGAGTCCAAGCGCCTGGCCTAGTTCGATGTGTGATTTCGGAGCAAAGCCCTTGTTTTCGGCGAACGTCTTGGCGGGGTCGAACCCGTCGGGGTGCCAGGTGCTTAGCTGCACGTTCTCGTCGGCGCTGGCGCCCACCGGCACGTCCGGGTCCGCCGGCTGGGGGATACGAAGCCACAACGCGCCGCGCTGTTGTTCCAGTTCGGCAGCCCGCTTGGTCAACGCGGCTTCTTCTTCCTTGATCTGGTTCGGCCGGGCCTGAAGCGACTGCATCTGCTCTTGCAGCGCCGCCCGCTCGTCGTCGCCGGCCTTCTTGAGTTTGCCCGCGACCTGCCCGATCTGCTTGCCGATCTGGTTTTTTTCGGCCGTGAGCTGTTCGCGCTGGGTGATCAGCGGGCGCAGCTCGGCGTCCACCGCCAGCAACTTATCCGCCAGGTCGGGGGGGTGGCCCTTGTCCGCCAAGCCCTTGCGGTACTTGTCGGGGTTCGCTCGCAGGTCTTTCAGGTCGATCATGTTTAGCGGTTTAGGGCGGTGGCTGCGTTGGGTCCGTGTCACTTGCTAGGCCACACGGCCAAGCGGGCTCATGGTAGTTAAGCGGCGGGGATTGTCGAACCCAAGGCGGTTTCGTACGTCTAAACAGGTACGCCCCTGGCCGGCCCAGGTGAGCCGGCGGCGTCTTCGAGGGGTATGGCCAGCTTTTCGGGGTGGCCGGCGTGTCCGGGTTGGGTTACACACGCCGAGAATGGGGGCGCTTAGCCGAGACGGCCGATAGCTAACCTGATAGGCCGGCGCCAATCGTTCAACCCCGGCCCGCTGCAAGAATCGGCCGTGTGCGGCGACTAAGATTATCGGCCCATCCACCGCCTGTTGGTGGTAGTACAATGCGGACCCGAGGTACTCCATGCGTATGACACGATTCAACCTGCCCGCCGCGGCGCTCTTGATCTTCGGTGTGACGGCGATCACCTTGCCGTGCTTGCTGGCCGCGCAGACCGATCAGCCCCAGTCCGCCCAGGCGGATGCCTCCACGCGGATCGCCGAAGCGTGGACCCGGCTGACCTCCGACGGGCTGGGCCTGGCCGAGCGCGCCGCCTCGGCGACCGAACTGCTTGAGATGAGCAGCGACGAGGCGACCGGGGCACTGTCCCTGGCGCTAACCACCCAGCAGAGCCGTGTCGGCTGGCGTGCGGTGATCCAGGCCGTCGCCACTTTCCCGGGCGATCCGCCGAGCGAGTTGGCCTCGCCGTTGATCGGGCTGCTCGGCCAGGTCGACGCAGGCCTGTCGCAGGACCTGGCCGCGGCGCTGGGCCGGTTCGATAAGCCCGAGGTCATCAAGCAACTGACCCGGATCGCGCGCAGCTCAAGCGAGCCGATCGCTCGGCGAAGCGGCGCTGTCCTGACGCTGGGCCATGACCGCACCCAGGCCACCGCGAAGGTGCTCATGGAGTTGACCTCCGTCGCCCAGCCCCAGCCCGTCCAGCAGGCCGCCTTCCAGGCGCTTGGGATCCTAAGCGCCTTGGATCACTACGACGCCGACCGCCAGGCGTGGGCTACGTGGTGGCAGCAGACCCGGGGCCTTTGGGGCAAGGAGTGGACGCAGCACCTGCTGAGTAACTTTGAACGCCGCGAAGCACGTAGACGCGCCGGCGATCATCAGCTCGAAGACAAGCTGCTGGAGTCTCAGCGCGCGCTCTACCAGGCCAATTCCGACGAGGGCAAGCCCGGCGTGCTGGTCTACATGCTCCGTGACCCGCTGACCCCGATCCGTCTGCTTGGGATGGACCTGACCGAGCAGCGGCTTCTGGACGACCTGCCGTTCGACGAGCCTTTGCGCGAGGCGCTGCGCGCCACGCTGACCGACCCGGTCCCCGCGATCCGTCAAAACGCCGCGCTTCGGCTAAGCGACCTGGCCGACGCCCCGGCCGCCGCCTTGGTCGCCCAGCAGTTGGCAAGCCGGCATGAGCAGGTTTCTTCCGTGCTGGGCGCGTACCTGGGGATGATGGCCCGGCTGCCCCAGCCAACGGCGGTCGACCCGGCCATCAGGCTGCTGGGTGATCAGTCCCGGCGAGCCGATGCCGCCGCCGCACTCGCCGCCGCCTTTGATGCCGACATGATGAATCGTCAGCAGGTCAAAAACGCCGCCAAGCTCGCACGGAAAAACGTCCAGGCAGACCGCCCCCCCGCGCCGCAGGTCATCACACTCATGGGCAAGGTCGGCAGCCAGCAGGACTGGGACCTGATCGCCAAGTGGGTCGACCACCAGGACGACGCGGTCAAGACCGCCGCCGCGCAGGCCTGGGCAGACTCCACGCGCTCGCTGAACCACCTGGCCCACCGCTTCAACGACCCGGTCATCCAGCCGATCCTGATCGCCGCCGCCACACGACGGGGCAGCGAGCCCAGCACCCTTCGGATGCTCGCCGCCAACAGGCCCCAACGAGAAAGCTCCGTCGAGACCTGGCGCCAGGCGCTGGTGGCGATGGCGTCGCGCGTCCCCGCCGACGCCGTGCTCACCACCGACCGTCAGCTTGCACAACTCGGCGAGTCACCGGTGAAGCGCCTGGAGGTCCTGTCCGCCGCGATCGACCGCGATGACCTGGGATCGCTCGACCAGGCCGACCGTTTGGAGCTGCTGCTGACCCGTGGCGAGGTGCGCTTAAATCACGGCGACCCCGCCACCTCGCTCGATGACTTTACGCGCGTCGCCGCCGGCGAAGCCGACCTAAGCGAATCCCAGCTCGATCGGCTCGGCCGTGGACAGATCCGCGCCAACCTCCTGGTCGGGCAGGTCGACCCAGCCTTCGTCGCCGCACGCAAGCTCCTGGGTTCGGACCGACCCGGGGTTTCGCCCACCGACGACCGGATCGTCCATCAGTTCATCCAGACCGCCCACCGCTTCCGCCAGCTAAACCGCAAGGAAGAAGTCGCCACCATCGTCCGCGACCTGCGCCAATTGCTCGCCCCCGCCATCAAGCCCGAGGTCGGCCAGCAACTGACACGCCTGGACGACTGGGTCAACGGCTCCGCCCCCGCGCCACAACCCCTGACGCAGGTAGACGAGCCCGACGCAGTTGATGGCGTCGAAAACAGCGAGGGGCCTGCGGTGGAGTGAGTGGGGGCAGAGCAATCTTCCCCGCACTGGTGCTGCGCCTCAGAAATGAATTCGCCAGATGATTCGCGGCAAATAACCATCGTCCGGAGGTAAAAACACGATGACGCAGATCGTTCGACTGATGGTGGTTCCCGTCCTGATGTTGCTTGTGGTTATTGATGCCAAAGCGGCCCCTATCATATTCACCTACACAGGCACCGGCAGCGGCACCATAGGGGGGGCATCATTCTCGAACGCAGAGTTCGTTTTGACGGCCACTGGAGATACCGCCAACCGACTATATGACGATACATCACACGCATTCTTAATTCCCCACGATTCAGCGTCCATATTGATAGGCGGTGTAGGTATGTTCGATATCACCACCAGCACGAAAACATTTGTCAATACATTTTCTGATATAGTGGGGTTTTCTATGGGGGGCATCGATGGACTGGATTTGTATAACTCACCAGTCAACGCTGTTTTTGGAAGTTGGGACATGCTTGCCTCACTCGGTCCGGTCGTAGAAGCTACTTTCCGTATGTTTCAGTGGGGTAGTTCCCGGTCATTGAGTACTGACGCGGGGCTTCTTAACTTCGACGGCGACTCGAATGTCGCTGGAAGCTTTGAAGCCACCGTCATTCCCGAGCCCACCACACTTGCCTTGCTTGGGGTTGGCGTGTTGGCATTACGGCATCGCCGGGGGGCATACTCTAAAAACTGCGGGCTCAGGTAGACGAACCCGACACGGGCGATGGCGTTAAAGGCAGCGACGGCCCGGCGGTGGAGTGAGCTGGGCAGAGGAATCCTGTTTCCCGGGCTGAGAATTGGAATTGGATCCGACGCTTGATTCCGCCAACTCGACGCCCATCGCTTTACATCTGCGAGTCCGTCTAGCGCAGGTCCCACTTGTTTTCGTTCTTTAGTCCCCGTGAAAACGTGGAGTAGTTGAACCCGCCCAATTGGTTGTCGCCCCACGGGCCGTCCACCCGCTGCGTTGCGGTGGCCCCGGCGAGCAGACTCGGGAAGATCATCCCGTCCACGTGGCCGTCGGCCCAGAGGATGTTGCACTTCTGGTTGCTGTGTCGGCCGTGCGGCCCGCCCCAGGTGGTGGGCGTACCGCCTATCACGCCCTGCCCGCGTTGCCACTGAAGACTGTTCTGGAATCGTTCGTACCAGGTATCTGCCGTGAGCAGTGTTTCGGTGGGCTTCAGGATCATCTCAAACCGGCTGGATTGGTTCCATTTGGCATCCCTCTCCTGCGGTGTGCTTTCCGAATGCAACGCGACGCGGCCGGACAGCGTGTACCAGTTGATCCCGTAATCGGTGTCTGCCCAGCGGCGGTCTGAGTGGTCGTCGAGGTCCGCCACGCGGATGCTGTAATCGTTCTCGTCGGCATCGGGGAACGTGGGGCACTTGAACATCCTGCGTTCGGAGCCGTAGCCGCCGATCGTGATCAGGCTTGTCCAGTGAACCTCGGCATCGCCGTCTTTCCAATGGTTTTTAGTAGCCCCCTTCCGATAGGCGTAATGCACGACGTAGTCGTCGCTGTCGGTGCCGTAGGCGAGGATCGCGACCCCGACCTGACGCTCGTTACTCAGGCAGACCGCATCCTGGGCCGTCCGACGCGCGGCCCCCAGCGCCGGCAGGAGGATGCCCACCAGCAGGGCGATGATGGAGATCACCACCAGCAGCTCGATGAGGGTAAAGCCAAGGGTGTATTGAGTCTTGCGAAACATGATCGAACCTCGACACACGAGCAGACAAAAACGGACCGACAGGCTGTACGGGCCGGGCAGAAAAGCCTTCGGTGACCCGTTAAGTGGATCTTCGCCTCAAGAGCCGGCATCGGTTGAACCACGCCCCTGAGAGGCTGCCACACCTCCTAATTATATAACATTTATCCCTGTTAGCAAGGGATTTGAAGTGGGGCGGGGCCTGAACGCCACGAATTTACGCCGTAAGCCCGCCGTAGAGCGCATGATGTTGCGCAGGCGCGAAGTACACCCCGGCGATTAGGGTGGTGTTGAATCAATCACCGCCACAGGAAAATCTAAGGAACCGCACAGCTTCACCAATCCTCCATCGGTGTGGTCCCTGACATCCAGCTCCATTCCACCTCGGTCATGAACCAGGTGTAGGCCTCGAGGTCGCTTACGCCCCAATCTTGAAAACCTTTGATCTGTTCAAACAGCGCGTCGGCGTTTTCAGCGGTGGGCTTTTCCAGCAGGGCGTCGATGTTCGCTAACAGGTCGGCGGGCTTGTCCTGGGCGGTTTCGAGGGCTTGGGTCAGCCACTTGTGATACGGGAACAGCCGGCGGTTGTGTGCCAGGATCAATCGACCCGAGTATAGGGCCAGTTGGGAAGCGGCGCGCGTAATCGTGTAGCGGTTCCCATGGCGCACCGACTCGTGGATGAGCCAGTGCTGGATGAACGCCATGCTGTAGAAGGCTTTGATACGCCGGTCGCGATCGTGCTCCGGGTAGACGGGAATCTTTTGCAGCAACGCATCGAGTTCAGGGATGTGCGAGTAGGCGGCGAATGCGCCCTCGAACGCGGCCCGCGAGGGTTCGTTGCCTTTATCCGCAAGCTCTTGCAGGAATGACAGGCTGATGATCTTCCCGTCAACGTACCCGCCCTCATAATCACAGAGGTCTTTGCGGTTGATAAACAAATCGCCCGCGGCCAGCCGCCGCTCAAACTCGGCCTCGGTCGTGACGATCAAGAAATCCACATCCGAGTCCGGCCTCGCCCAGCCCTTGGCGACCGATCCCCCGATGATCAACGCGGGGAAGTTCGGGTCGTTTTGGTACTCGGCCGCGAGGCGGTCGATGGTTTGGCGGTGGTGGGGTTGGGTTTCCACGCGGTGAGTATACTAGAGGGGAAGGGCAACTACTTTATTGTAGAGGATCTATGGCTCTAGGGGAGACTTGTCCGTGTAATTGTCCGTTAGGCAGACGAAAGATCGCGGCATAATCCTGGGAGTATCGTGCATGTACTTGGGTTGTGAAGAAAATTTTCGTTACATCGCGGAAAGTGCAAATGGGCATCACGGTTTAGTATTATGGCCCCCTCCCTTGGTTGCCCCGGCACATTTCTATAGTGATGGAGATAGTGGATTAAAACTCAAAGGACATATTTGGTTGAGAGAAGCTAAGTGCCTCTTTCGAGAGGATAGTTTTGATCCGGGTATGCGAATACGGAGAGGGAGGTTTTATCGTAGAGATACGAAGGGCCAACCACAGCGATGGTCACTGCTGCCCCACCCTTCAGTGCCCATGAATCACTTGCCAGTGAATGGTCCTTATTATTACTTAGATATGGATGTATTTCGCCATGAGAGATGGAAAGATATTGTTGATAATCCAAGCCGCATTCCACTCGTGTTGCTCGGCACTGGTGATGCGCACTCTTTATGGCGGGTAGTTGATTCTGAACGTAATGCTTTTGGTGATGATGTTACAACATTAAAATCCATTTCATATTTGGGAGTTCTCCCTCGGGTCAATATCGCAGCGATACCTACGGTCGGGAGTGAGAAAGCCAAAGAATGTATAGATAAGGTCGTAGATACGGCTTATACGGCAGGCCCGGAATCCGTAATTGACCGTTGTCGGGATGCAGCATCAGCATTATTGGCTGCATACTTGTCTACTGAGGATATCGTTCATCTCAAGAAAGATTTGGGGAGTTTGGTCAAGATACTTGACGCCAAGCCAATTACCGAAAAGAAAACGATTGTGATTAACTCGGCTAGAACGATCGCACGTTATCATGCTAGAGCAAAACCTAATTCAAAGGCCAATCATCAAACGCCGCCCGTGTATGAAGCTGATGCGGAGCTGTGTCTGCATTGTCTCAGTGCAATTATCCGCGAACTAGGCTATGCGTCAGAACATGTTTGATTAATACGACTTCGCCCACAACACCCGCGTTGCACTTTCCTTGCCGGTGAAGATGCACTTGCCGGGGCCGTCTAGGCCGGGGAGGTCGGCGTCTGGTTGGGGGATGCAGCGGATGGTGACGCCGAGGTCTTTTTGGATTTCATCCGCGATCGCTTCGTCGCCGCACCAGTGTGACACGGCGAACCCGCCGTGGATCTCGTGCTGGTCTGCGTTCTTGGGGGTGAAGTATTTGTAGAACTTGTCCTTGGCGTTGATGATGCGCGTGTTTTCATCGCGGTAGGTCTTGGCACGGTCGAAGAGGTTCTGCTGGATTTCTTCGAGGATGGCGGGGATCGATTCGATGAACTCAGTGCGGCCGACGCCTTTCTTTTCCTTGTGGGGCTTGTCGCGCCGGGCCATGAAGACCGAGTCGCTGGCCATATCGCGTGGGCCGACCTCCAGGCGCACGGGGATGCCGTTCTTGATCCATGACCAGACCTTGTCGCCGCCCTTGATGTCACGGGCATCGAGTTCGACTTCGATCGGCCGGCCGTCGTAGGTTTGTGCTTTCAGTTCATCGCGGAGCTTGGTGCAGTAGTCCAGCACGGCGTCGGGGTCGTCGGCCTTGAAGGTGATGGGGATGATGACGACGTGCGCCGGCGCGAGGCGGGGCGGGAGGATCAGGCCGTCGTCGTCGGCGTGGGTCATGATCAGTCCGCCGATCAGGCGGGTGGAGACGCCCCAGCTGGTGGTCCATGCGTGGACGCGCTCGCCGTTTTGATCGAGGAACTCGATGTCCTGCGCCTTGGCGAAGTTCTGGCCGAGGAAGTGGCTCGTGCCGGCTTGCAAGGCCTTGCGGTCCTGCATCATGGCTTCGATGGCGTAGGTGTTGATCGCCCCCGGAAATCTTTCCCCAGACGTCTTTTCGCCGCAGATGACCGGCATGGCCATGAAGTTCTCGGCGAAGTCGGCATAAACGCCAAGCATCTTCTCGGTCTCTTCGATGGCTTCGACATCGGTGGCGTGTGCGGTGTGGCCTTCCTGCCAGAGGAACTCGGTGGTGCGCAGGAACAGCCGCGTCCGAAGCTCCCAGCGCACGACGTTGGCCCACTGGTTAATCAATAACGGCAGGTCGCGGTAGCTCTCGATCCACTTGGCGAAGCTGTGGCCGATGATGGTTTCGGAAGTGGGGCGGACGACCAGGGGTTCTTCCAGTTCCCCGGCGGGCTTGAGGCCGCCTTGCCCATCGTCTTCCAGGCGGTGGTGCGTGACGACCGCGCACTCCTTGGCGAAGCCTTCGACGTGCTGGGCTTCTTTTTCGAGAAAGCTCTTGGGGATGAACAGGGGGAAGTAGGCGTTGCGATGGCCGGTGTCCTTGAACATCTTGTCGAGCGACCGCTGGATATTTTCCCAGAGCGCATAGCCCCAGGGCTTGATGACCATGCACCCGCGCACAGGGGAGTTTTCCGCCAGGTCGGCGGCGCGGACGACCTGTTGGTACCACTGGGGATAATCTTCTGCGCGGGTCGGGGTGATCGCGGTCTTTGCTTGCTTGCTCATGGATGCTCTCGGAGGTTTACCGCGAAGGCGCGAAGCCGGGAGGAGGAGGTGTCCGCAGATTGCGCAGATAAAGAAAAGAGATATTTGATCGTATTCCTAATCTGTGTCATCTGCGAAATCTGCGGATACTTCTTACTTGTCTTTCTTCGCGCTCTTCGCGCCTTCGCGGTTATATAAAGTCAGTATTCCGAAACCGGCAGGTGGCGCAGGGGGTCTTTGCTGTCTGGCGGGCCGGGGTCTTTGACGTTTTCGGCGGGGATGCCGATCGCCTCGATGATCGCTTCGAGGTCGTCGGGGACGGGGATCGGCTGGTTCGCCAGCTTCCCGGCCGGGTCGGTGCGCGGGGCCTGGTCCTGGATCGCTTTGACATCGATCCCGGTGTGATAGTTGACGGTGGCGTCGGGGTCTTTCAGAACGTGTCCGGTGAGGATGCATACGACGCGTTGGTCCGGGCCGATCAGGCCTTCCTTGATGAGCATGTGCGCCCCGGCGACGCTGGCCGCGCTGGCGGGCTCGCTGCCGAAGCCGTACCGACCGACCATCGCCTTGTATTCGAGGATGGTTTCGTCGTCGACCTGCCGGACCACGCCGTCCATGATGCTAAGCGCACGCAGGGCCTTGGGCAGGTTGACCGGGCGGCCGATCTCGATCGCGCTGGCGATGGTCTTGGCGCCGACGCCGGCCTTGTCCTGCTCGCGGTAGAAACCCTTGACGGTATCCAGGTCCCACCGCCCGTCGTTCCAGGCAAGCCCGCGGTTGTTGACCAGCTCGAACAGGGGGTTTGCGCCGCTGGCCTGGATCACAGCCAGGCGGGGGATGCGGTCGATCAGGCCCAGCTCTTTGAGTTCCGCGAATGCCTTGCCGAAAGCCGAGCAGTTGCCCAGGTTCCCCCCGGGGACGACGATCCAGTCGGGTACCTCCCAGTTAAGCGCTTCGAGCACGCGGAACATGATCGCCTTTTGCCCTTCGAGCCTGAAGGGGTTGACGCTGTTCATCAGGTAGATGCCCAGTTCCTTGCGGTCGCGCGCGATCTCGCGGACCCTGCGCAGGCAGGCGTCGAAGTCGCCCTGGATCTGCAACGTCTTAGCGCCGTAGTCCAGGGCCTGGCTCAGCTTGCCGTAGGCGATCTTGCCCGACCCGATGAAGACGATGCCGGTCATCTGCGACAGGCTGGCGAACATCGCCAGGCTTGCGGAGGTGTTGCCGGTCGAGGCGCATGCGACGCGGTTAGCGCCGATCATTTTCGCGTGTGTGAACGCGGCGGTCATGCCGTTGTCTTTGAAGCTGCCCGAGGGGTTTAAGCCTTCGTATTGCAGGAACAGGTTCCCGGGCTTGATGCCAAGTTGACCGGCGAGCAGGCGCGCATCCTGGAGGTTAGTCCGGCCCTCGCCGATGGTGACGATCTGGCTCTCATCGCCGTAGAACTTCAGCAGCTCGCGGAACCGCCAGACGCCTGAGAAATCCAGCGCCCCCTGGCCGTGCTCACCCTTGGTCATCCATCGGTGCTCGAAGGCCTTGAGGCTCTTGGGCACGTCCGGGCGTTGCCAGTTGTACTTGATATCCAGCAGCGACGGCCGGCCCTTCTCGGCACATGCCGGGCAGGCGAGGTGGGACTCCTGGACGCTGAAGGTCGCGCCGCAGTCGGGGTGGATACATTGTTGGTATGCGTGTTCCATGGTCGTAGTCAAGCCTGTGAGTGTGACAGGGTATTGTAGCAACTTAAGCGGCCGCATCTTAGGCCCGGGTCCGTTCCTGCCGCGGCGGTACAATCCCGGGATGGGCCCATTAGTCGGTATCACGCTGGACGTGCGTAAAGACGACGAGCACCCGGACGGCGCGCTCCGGTCGGGTGTATTCACCTGCCGGTCGGTCGAGTCGGCGGGGGGTGTGCCTGTGTTGATGGCCCCCCAGCCTAAGTTGGCCGGGCACTACGCCCAGCTCTGCGACGCGGTGGTGTTCACAGGCGGTCACGACCCGGACACCGCGCCGTTCGGCGAGCCGATGCACCCCAAGGCCAGGATGATCGACCCGGTGCGTCAGGCTTTCGAGTTGGCGCTCCTGGATGCCTTGGCAAAGCGCCCCGACGTCCCGGTGCTTGGGATATGCCTGGGGATGCAGATGATGGCGCTGCACGCAGGCGGCAAGCTCAACCAGTACATGCCCGACACCCACGACGACCCCGCCGCGCATCAGGACGGGGCAAGCCACACGGTCACCGTCACCAAAGACGACAGCGTGATCAAGCCCAGCGACGACCCGGTCTACTCCTGGCATCAGCAGGCCGTGGCCGACCCCGGCAAGATGCGCGTTGTCGCGGTGACGGAAGACGAAACGGTAGAGGCGATTGACGGCCTGCCGATGGACCCCGATCGGTTTTATCTAGGCGTGCAGTGGCACCCCGAACGCGGCGGGGACGGCCCGTTTAATCAGGGCTTGTTCCGGCTTCTGGTTGAGGCTGCGGTGGGGCGGCTTGCATAAGAAAGACGTACTCCTGGCTCGCCGGGTCTTGAAACGGCGTCCGGTCCAGGTCCCCCCATCGGTGCAGGACATCAAGGTCCGACCTGTCGAGCAGGCTGTTAAGTTCATCCAGATGGAAGACCCGCCTGCGTTCGATGCCTTCGCGGATAGTCGTTTGCTCTCCGTTTGCATCCACCGCCGTCCAATCGTTTGGCCGTGTGATGATACGCGTCGCCGGGTCGTACTCGTAGTCGGGTGCCGCAAACTCAAGCCCCGGCGTCTTGTTTGTTAAGAGGAATCGGCCGTCGCTCTTGAGATGCCGTCTGACCTTCGTCAGGCACGCGAGTTGATCCTGCTCTGTCAGCAGATATCCAAAGCAGTCGTCCTCAAGAATGATGAAGTCAAATGTCTGGCCGAGGTCGAACGTGCAGACATCTTCGCGCACCAGCGTCACACGTTGGCGTACTTGGGGGTCGACGTTCGCCAGGCTCTGTCGGAAGGCTTGGAGCATTGGATCACTGAGGTCCAGCGCGGTGACTTGGCATCCGGCCTTGGCCAGGAAGATTGACAGGGCGCCGCCCCCGCAGCACAGTTCCAGTACCCGCCGGCCCGGCGAGAAGGCCTCGATGATAGCCAGCGCCGCGGGGCCCACCTGCCGAGCCCGTCGGCCGGGTTCCTCAAAGAAAAGCTCCGTACGAAACGAAGCCCATCCGCAGCTATCCAGTCGTGACGCATCCATGCTTACAGCTCTAGCCATGCTCGGTTGTAGAAGCCGTGGTTGGCCGCGGCTCGCTGCGCCAGGTGATCAGGATGACTGTCACCACGCCCAGGAGCAGGGCTACGTCCGCGAGGTTGAAGACCCAGGGGTACAGACCTTTTGCGCCCCCGGGCCAGGTCAGGCCAAACGGGAGGTCGGTCACCGGGAACAGGTGCAGCATGTCGCGCACGGCGGCGAACCGCACACGGTCGTAGAGGTTACCAACAGCCCCGGCGAGGATCAGTGCAAGCGCGACATGGAACACGCCCGCCCGCGCCGAGCTGCGCCAGAACACCCGGCAGATGAACAGGGCCGCCGCCAGGCTGACCACGACAAAGACCCATCGGCTTCCTTTGCCCATCCCGAAGATCGCGCCGGCGTTGGCGGTCAGTTGCAGGTTCAGCACGCCGGGGACCAGGACCGTGGGCGCGTGGTGGGGCACGCCCTGGGTCTGAGTGTCTGACGGGTCGATCACCACCGCGGCGCCGGCGACGGTGTTAAAGGCGTAGGCCTTGAGCCCAAGGTCGGTCGCCAGCGTGATCAGTGAGACCATCAGGAACAACGCGACCGCGCCGGGCTTCTTGCCCGCGGTTAGCGCAGACGGCGCTCGCGTGGGTGTATCGCTGTTGTTTTCCGTGGCCGGACGATCCATGGGCGGATTGTATCCCCAGCGGCGGCGCTTCGGCGGTTAGAAGCTGTGCAGCCCCAGTTTCTCGCGCTTGCGGACTACCTCGATGCTGTACTTGGCCCAGGGCTTGATCTCCAGCCGCTCCTTGGGGATGGGTGTGCCGGTGATGATGCACACGCCATAGGTCTTGTCCTGGATCCGCTTGAGGGCCGCATCGATTTCGACCAGCAGCTTCCGCTCGGACTCGACCAGCCCGAGTGTGAATTCCTGCTCGTAGTTGTCAGAGCCGATGTCCGCCATGTGCAGGGGCATGCTCGACAGGTCCCCGCCGTTGCCCGCGCTGCGTGCGTCTTCCATCGTCAGCACAGCCCCGACGATCTGGGCACGCTTCTCCAGCAGAATCTGTTTGAGCCCGTTGAGCTCTTTGCGCGTCAGCCCGGTCTTGACCCGCTTGAGTTTGGCGTTGCTGATCGGGGTCCAGTCTTCGACGACCGGCTCGGGCGGCGGCGGCGGGGCCGGGCGGACGACTCGGCGGATCGGCGGCGCGGGCTTGGCCTTGGACGTGACCTTGACGGTCTTGCCCGGGTTCGATGAACCCGCCGAAGCGGTCTTGGACACCTTGACCTTCGTGGTCTTGGACTTGGCGGTCTTGCTCGACTTGGCCGAGGGCTTGGCCGTCTTTTTTGTGGTCTTTTTGGCGGTCTTTTTTGCCGGGGCCTTCTTCTTGCCGCTGGCTTGCTTGGTAGACGTGCTCTTCGCCGTCGGCTTCTTGGCGACAGCCTGCTTCTTGGTCGTTTTTTTCTTAACGACCTTGCTGCCCCGTGTCGCGGCGGCTTGTTTCTTCACGCCGGGCTTGGATACTTTTTTCTTGGTCGTTTTCTTTGCCACTGATCACTCCGTCGGTCTTCGCCGGCTATCGGCGAATTGAATCACAGGCCCGATCCGGCCTGCGAGGATGGAGGCCGGCCCCCGATATTAAAGGCGAAAAGGACGCGGGAGTTTATCGTCCTTAGCCGGCCTCGGCAAGGGACGCCCAAACCCGGTTAATCGCCGTGCTTCTGCCGCAGACGCCCGCTCAGACGCAGCAGCAGGTGCGACCGCTCGAACTGCTCCAGCCAGTCCGCCAGGGTCGCGTCCAGCTCATCCTGGGGTACCGCCGCGCCAGGCATCGGGCACGCACCGCCAAGTTGCTTCGCCGCCATCGCCCGGTATCGGCTGAGCGTCCGATCGCCGTACCAACCCACGAACTCGTAGTCCTCGGCGCAAAATATCAGCACCGGCACCCGGTTCCCGGCGTTGATCCGAACTTTTTCTTGAAGGTCCATATGCTCGTCGCGGTCCAGCCAGCGCAGGTCGATCACGCCCCCCCCGGATCCGTCCCCGGATCCTCCCCCGGCCGCATCTGCGATCCGCTGGATCAAAGGCCCCTGCTGCACGCAGTCCCCGCACCAGATGCCCGACAGACCGATCACGTTGACCTTCCGGGAAAACGAGCCGAGCAGCGCCTGCTGTTGATCGGACAGCGCCGCCTGGTCGTAGATCGCGCGCCAGTCGTCTTGCTGCTGTGGCGTGCCCGTTGCGAGGTAATCGCTGTAGCTAAGTCCCGCTTTGTGTTTCTGCTTGAGGTAATCCGCGTTCATACTTCTATTCATTCTCGCTTGGCGATCGCGACAAGTCGCAGCGCTTCATGGACGTACGATCCACAAAAAACAAACCACCAACATCCCATCGTCAATCACCAACCGCTAACCACCAAACACTAACCGCCAACACCTACTTCAACATCCCCGCGGTGCGGGCGTAATCGAAGACCCCGCCGGCATCGATGATCGGCTTGACGTCGCCCAGGGGTTTGAGTTGGTACGTCTTGCCGGTCGTCTGGTTCACGAGCGTCCCGGCCTCGATGTCCAGGGTGCATTCGTCGCCGGTGCGGATTTCTTCCGATAGCCGGTTGTCGCATTCGCACGGCAGCAGGTACCCGCCGTTGACGCAGTTGCGGAAGAAGATCCGGGCGTAAAACTCGGCGACCACCGCCTGGGCCCCGGCCTCGGCCATAGCCAGGGGGGCGTGCTCACGGGACGACCCGCAGCCGAAGTTCTTGCCCCCGATGACGATCGCATATTCACTGGTGAACTTGCCTTCCTCGACGAAGCGCGTGTTGCCATCGGGCAGCCCGATTTGACCGGCCGGGACCCCGCTCATCGCGTACATCCCGAAATACTTGCGCTCCTGCGGGTCGGTCGGGTCATACGACAGGAACTCGGCCGGGATGATCTGGTCGGTGTCGATGTCGTCGCCCAGGACGTACGCCTTGCCGGTGATAGCGGTTTGCATTGATAACTCCAACAAAAAATCGGTGGCCGCCGCCCCTCGGGCCGGGCGCGCCTTGAGCCCCGTAGTATAGCAGGCCAGCGGCCGCGGGATCATACCCCGGGCTTCGTCCGGAAGATCGATGGGCGCCTAATCTAAAGCGGCGACGCCCTGCCGATACCGGTCGATGTGGTAATCCGGCCGCCGGGTCTCTTGACGCCTGGCACGATGGCGAAACGACTCGAGCTACAAATTGCTGCGCACCAACCCCTGGCCGCTACGCAAGCGCTTTGTTTCTAGTGGTTAACACGCATGAAGGATGCCACCTGTTTTTTCCTTGTGTCCTCGCATCGGTGGCCGTAAAATGGCCTTGTGGCGGGGAGCATTTCTTGTCCGTTCTTTTCCGCCTTTGGTCTATCGTTAAGCGATAAATCCCATGCACCTGGGTGCATGTGTGTAGTTGGGCGGATGGTTTTAGATGTTGTTTATTAGTTGACCTGCTCATGGCTTTTAGCTGTGGTCGCGGTCGCGTGTGAATGCGTTTCCTCTGGGGCGTGTGAGGTTAAGTGACGGCGAAATTTTCACAAGAGGAGAAATGTCATGGTCGCAAGCAGTTTTAGGAGGTGTGCATGGGGGGCGGGGCTTACGGCGGCGGTTTTCGCCGGCACGGCACAGGGCCAGTCGTTCTCGATCGACGGGCTCAGCCCCGAGTTCACGGTCGGCGTGCTGGGAGTGGCCCCGGCGGGTTCGATCTTGCCCGGTGAAATCTTTACCCCTTTGGCCGCCTTTGGGCCGGTCGCCACGCCCGTTGCGCCCCCCGGTGTGTTTGCTATCAACCTGCCCGGCGAGGTCAACGCGTTGTCATTCGGGCGTGCGCCCGCTTCCTTCAACGCCAACGACTGGGCGCACTTCAGCCTCGACCGCGGGTCCGCCGGGTTGACCGGCACGGCGTCGGCTAACGAGTTCAACAACGGCGGCTTCGGGTCCGAACAGTCAAGCGACGTGTTCCGTTCCGTCTTTAATAGCACCAACACGATCTTTGCCGACGGCGACGGTGTGGTCCAGTTCGGCAACCCCAACCCCGCGGCATTCCCGCTGGGCACCGGTGAGTTTGCGACCTTCCCCTTCCCGCCCCAGCCTCCTATCCCACCCGCGGGAGGGGCCGATCTGGATGCCTTGGACCTGCGATTTAACGCCAACGCCCAGGGCGGCTCGCCCACCGGCACGATCTTCATGTCCGTTGACGCCAGCACCGCCGGGAGCCTTGGTTTTTCCGCCGGCGACGTCTTGGTCGACCCCTCGGGGATAGGCACCGCGAACCCGAACTTTTACGCGTCCGACGTCGCCCTGGGCCTCTTTCCTGGGGGCAACGACATCGACGCCCTGGTCGTCTTCGACAACGGCGATAACCAGTACGTGCCCGGCATAGACATCGTGTTGTTCTCCCTGGCGCCGGGGTCGAGTCACCTGGGCCAGCTCGACCCGATCACCGGCGTGGCGATCAACGAGGGCGACATCCTGATCGATGCCGCCAGCGCACAGAACCTGCTGGGGTCGCTGGGCCCCAACGCCGCGATCCTTCACACCGCCGAGTCGCTTGGCCTGCGAACGACCCGGGCCGGGTTCGCCGGCAACGACAACCTTAACGCGCTGGACATCCCCGAGCCGGGCGCCCTGACGCTCTTCGCCGCGGCCGCCCTCGCAGCTATCCGCCGAAGAAAGCGTTAAGCCGGCCGGTATCTACCGCCGAAGTATCGAAATACTTTTCGGATAACACGCAACGCTCATGGCTAACCCCATGAGCGTTGTTGCTTGCTGCGCGGCGGTTGATGATTTGCTTCCAGGAAGCGTTTCGTGTCGGGGCCCATACCCGTGGGCGATCTAATACGGGTCCCGGTGGTATTGCAACAACGTGTTCCGGGTCACTTCAACCTCGCCATCGGGGAGCGTGGCCTCCTGGATGAACACGATGTCGAAGGACTCGAGCTGCTTGTCGATGGTGCGATCGGTATTGAAAGTGCGCACCAGGTACTTCGCGTAATGATGGAGGTTGTGGTCGTGGCCAGGCTTGGTCAGGTTACGAAGATACTTGCGCCACCGGGCGCCCGGGTCGTACCCGGCGATGGCCGAGGGGTTGGACCAGTTGACCGGGCCGCCGGTGAAGGCGTCGACCTGTGTCCCGTCCCGGAGCTTGCCGGGCATCACGAACCATCCGTCCAGGCCCAGGGCCTCGGGCGAAATCATGTTCCAGCTCTGCTCCATCCGCAGCACGTCCCCGGCCGCGGCCTGCCGTGCCTCGCCCGTCGTGGCGTCCCCGTGGGCGTTAAGCCACTGCAGGTTCCACGTCACGAGATAGACCAGTGCAACCACTGCCACCACCTGCTCCCACCGCCTGGCGCCGATCCGCTGATGCCGGTCGGTCGGCACGTCGATCAGCACATCACCCGTCCCGCGACGCGAGCCGGAAACGATCATCGGCAGACGTTTGACCAGCGCCAGCACCCAAAGCGCCCGCGACGGGTTGGCGCGCAGCCCGCGCTGTCGGCGGGACCGGGCCCATAGCCAGTCCCACCACCGCCCGGGCAAGAAGACCAGCCAGCTCACCATCGCGACGTAGGGCAACAACCCAAGCTTCAGGCACATCGCCAGCGCCAGGTGTGTCCCGATCATCGCCAGGATCACCAAAAGCCTCGCCGTCCCTGTCCACACCGGGCAGAACACCAGCACCGGCGCAACGATCGCCACCGCAAACGCCGTCCACGTCAGGATCGGCAAGAGCCAGTCGATCTGACGGACCCACATCCCTAACGGCGTCACCAACTGGTCGATGTTTAACGCAAAGTAGGCCGCGTTTTCGTGCCACCACATCGGGTGGTCCTTGAACGTCGCGGTAAACCAATACACCAGGCAGACTTGCAGGAAGATCGCTACCCCCGCGACCGACAGCAGCCGGTTGTCCTTGCGTCGGCTCAGGCCCAACGGCCCCGCCGCGCTGTCCACCGACCAACGCGCCCCAAGCGGCAGCATCATCCCCCAAAATAGCAGCAGCCGAAGCAGCGCATCGCCCGCCTGGAGCACCACCGGGTTGCGGTGATGCAGGCTCAGCAGCAGCAGCCAAGACGCCACCGTCGCCAGCCGTGTCCGGACCCCCGCCAGCAGCATCAACGCGAACAGCCCCGCCAGGACGAATAGCCCCGCCTGCCATAGCACAGAGCCGCTTAACGCATGCAGCGACAGGTAGGCCCGCAGCCCCTCGCTTTCAAATAGCGCCGCCCTGGGCAATACCCCCACATCGCTGTAGTGGGCCGACAGATCACCCGCCCGGCCGATCAGGTCCACCAGCAACAGCCCCGCCAGCCCGATCCGAAGCACCGCCAGCGAGCGCAGATCCACGCTCAGCAACACCCCCAGCCGGGCGCGCCAGGCCACCAGCCAGCCGGATATCACACCCGTAGATCGGGCTTGCCCACGGCCGACCTCTGAGCCAGTCAGCCCAGCTTTGCCTGTTTGCTTGGGAACATCGCTCAACACCCGACTCCGGCAAAAAACTGACCACCCATACTCATCGGCCATCTACCCGGGATACGTGGAGCGGATACCGGCCGCCAAATAACAGGCGACAGCCGTCGTTTAACCCTGTTAACTTAGCAGCTTACGCAAATACCGCGGGCCATGCAAAGAAAAACCCCGGTCCGGGCCGGGGCAAAGTTTGAATTAAGACTGGCTTTTGATTGAAACTCAGGCAGACGCGGCGATCTTCTGGTTTAACTTAGTTGTCAAACGAGACTTATATCGCGAGGCGGTGTTCTTGTGCATCGTGCTTTTGCTGGCTGCCTGATCCAACATTTTGTACAGCCCATGGAGCTTGGTCTTGGCATCCTCCGCCGTCCCGTGCAAGATCGCCTCGCTGAAGGCCTTTATTTCCGTGCGGATATTGCCCTTACGCCAGCGGTTGCGTGACCGGGCCTTGGCGTTCTGGCGGATACGTTTACGGGCGCTGACCGAATGTGCCATCGATGGAGTCCTGTTCCAGGGATCGGAGCCGGGGGTCGAAACCGAGCCACACATTATGCCTGAAACCCCCTGGACTGGCAAATCTCCCCAGCCGGGCCGACCCGCAGCGGATTGAGCCGCCGGGGCTCCGAAATTCGGCCCGGGGAGGGTCTTTACCGCAGAGGCGCAGAGGGCGCAGAGAAAACCACGGAGTAGGAACTATCCACAGATTGCGCAGATGGCGCAGATTAAGAGACGGCGCGCAAACTCATACGCCTTCACATCTGCGCAATCTGCGTCATCTGCGGATCACTTCTTCAAGATTTGTTCCGCCTTGCTTCCTCTGCGTTCTCTGCGCCTCTGCGGTTAATTCTGCTTCATTTTCTTTCTTCAAACCCCCAACCCCTAACCCCCAAACCCCAATCCAAATCCCCACGACGTTCCAGCAGTAGCGGCAGCCACGGGATCAGCGGGACCGGGTCGGGCCCGTGTGCTGAGTTCCACCATCTAGCCGGGGCGGAGCGCTTCCAAGTCCCCCCAGAAAATGTTCGAAGTTTCATCCGAACACCTTCCGTTGACCGCCGGCGGCGCATCCAGTGAAACCTGGCGCACCTCCGGCGGGGGTGGGGGGCAGCCCGTGAGTCCCGGTCCTTTTAATCAGCGGATACTCATGGAAGCCGACCAGCCGCCATCGTGAGGTTGTCGGCAGACGCGAAACAAAAAGTCGCGC
>JAJDCU010000015.1 GCA_029260655.1 Phycisphaeraceae bacterium | reverse complement strand
ATCGACTATGATGGGACGTTCATTGATAAAGGTGTCCCCAGCGGCCGCATCAAGCCGTGATACAGGGGCATCGGGCGGAGGAGAAACCATGAAGCGTCATTCACAAGCGGTCTGTACAGTCAGTCCCAGCCAGGCCGAACTTGGCCGCTGTGTCCGGTTAACCCTGTTTGCCTTGGCGGTGTTGGTCTCGGCCGCGCTGCTGGCAAGCCAAGCCCACGCCGGCACCCCGATCAACTTCACACCCCTGCCGAGTCCGGCGATCGATGCGCCGATCAACAGCGCCCAGGAACTGAACACCCCGTTCCTGTTGTCCGACGGCATCTTCTCGCAGACCTCGCTGGTCTCGAAAACAGACCCGGATTATCTCAGTGCCGCCAAACTCGGCAACTGGGACATGATCACGACCAATGAGACCGGGCCCGACGCGGGACGCTACCTCTTTGTCGCACATGAGACCGGCTCAAACGCCGGCATGTCACGCTACGACCGCACCACCGGGCAGTCGATCAATCTCGGATTCAACGCCTCGTGGGGCGCGTTCGACGGCTCTACCTGGACACCTTGGGGTACTGTGATCACCGGCGAGGAATGGGCCGGGCTGGGCCGACTCTTCGAGATCACCAACCCGCTGGACGACCCGACCACCACGGCGATCAACTTTGTCGAGCGCTCCGCGATTCCCAACGTTTCGCAAGAAGGGCTCAAGTTCGACGCCGCCGGAAACTTTTACTTCATCGATGAGACCAACGGCGGCGGTCTCTACAAGTATGTCCCCACCAACCCCAACACCGCCTCGGCGCTGACCCAGGGCCAGAGCTTCGTGTTAAAGGATGACTTGGCGGGCGATGGTGCGAATATCGGTGCCGCGACCTGGGTCCCGCTCACCGACGCCGTGGGCAACCCCCTGCCCGGCATCACCGACCCGCTCACTATTGTCGGCGGGAATACTCGGCCCGGACGTACCGCCGCCAACGATGTCGGCGCGACCGACTACTTCCGCCCCGAGGACCTGGAGATCAGCAAACTCGCCAACGGCAACGAGGTGCTCTACATGGCGACCACCACCACCGACCAGGTCTTTTCAGTCGAGCTGACCAGCCCAAGCGCCGTTACTGTCCGGGAGTTCGTCAACAACTTCACCATCGACGCCGCCACCGGACTCAGCGTGGACGCTCCTGGCGATATCTTTGACAACTCCGACAACCTCGCCATCGATGCACAGGGCAACATCTACATCCTCGAAGACTCGGGCTCGGGCGACATCTGGTACGCCGAGGACACCGACAACGACGGCGTCGCCGAGCGTATCGCCCGCTGGGCCTCCCTGGGCGTTGTCGGCGCCGAGCCGACCGGGCTCTACTTCGATCCGCTCGTACAGGGCAGGGCCTACGTCAATGTTCAGCACCCTTCCAGCGGCAACGACAACCTTATCCAGCTCACCGTCCCCGTCCTCGGCGATCTCAACTCCGACGGGTTCGTCGGGATCGAAGACCTCAACATCGTCCTGGGCGCGTGGAACGACAACGTGCCGCCGGGCGACCCGTTGGCCGACCCCACCGGCGACGGGTTCGTCGGGATCGAAGACCTCAACGTCGTCCTGGGCAACTGGAACGCCGGCACCCCCCCGCCACCGGGCGCCGTGGTCCCCGAGCCGGGCACGCTCGCGGTGCTGTTCGTAGGCGGGCTCGGCCTGCTGCGGCGTGGACGACCGGTTTAACCCGTACAGGCGGCACGGCGTATCGCCTGTCATCGCCAGCCGGTTAAGCCAACGCGGGTGCGGGCCGATCTGCGTTGGTATGGCTGATAACAAACAACAACCTAAGCACACGCCACTATCGGGCGACCGGCGCAAGTCCGCGCGGTGGCGTAACCGAAGCGCAACCACGCTTTTCGGGGAGGTCTTCGACCTGTCCACAGGGGGGATGCAGGTGTTCCGCAAGGGCTCGGGGGTGATCGAGATCGACGAGTGCCTCGATATCGAGTTGCAGTGCGAGCACCTCAGCGCAACCTTGCCAGTCCGCGTCGTCCGCAGGGAGTGCGTGGGTTTTCGTCGCGTGGTATACGGCGTGGAGTTTGTCGGTCTGGACGCGGTGCAACAGACAAAACTCCAGCGCCTTGTCGAGTCGGCCTGCGAACCCTGCGCCTGCCCGTCGTGCTGGGTCGCGGCGTAGGTTTGATTCAATCCAACCATTAATAAGGACCCGCGCTCGTTGAACGCGGGCCCTTTTTGCTTGTATCCGTTGGGCGTGGCGGTCCGCGTCTTCGCTTCGCTCAGAGCGCGGCTTTGATCGTCCGCCTCGCGGCGCATAGACCCCGGACCTGAAACCCCAACCCTAAACTTTCACAGCGGTGGTCGTCTCGATCAGGTGGTAACGGAACGCATCGGCGATGGCCTGCCAACTGGCGTCGATGATGTTTTCATTGACCCCGATCGTGCTGATGTGCCGGGTGATGCTGTTGGCGTCGCCGTTCTCGCGCACGGCGAACTCGGCGATCACACGGACCTTCGCCGCGCTCTCGGCGGTCGGGTTGACCACACGGACCTTGTAGTCGGCCAGATGGACATCCATGATCTGCGGGTAGTGGTCTTTGAGGGCCTTGCGTAGCGCACCGTCCAGGGCGTTGACCGGGCCGTCGCCCTCCGCGACGCGGTGCTCGGTCTGCCCTTGGGTGCTTAGCTTGACCGTCGCCTCGGTGGTCGGGGCGTCCTGGCCACGGCGGAGGATGACGCAGCGGTAGTGATCCAGCTCCCAGAACGTCGGGAGCTTCCCCATCGCGCCGTAGAGCAGCAGTTCGAAGCTGGCCTGCGCCGCCTCGAAGTAGTAGCCCTGGTGCTCGAGGTCCTGGACACGCAGCAGGACTTTGCGCTGCAATTCTTTATCGTCCTGGATGGAGAACTTCTCCCCGAGCGTGGCGGAGATGTTGCTCGCGCCGGAGAGCTCGGAGACCAGGATACGGCGCTCGTTGCCGACAAGCTCCGGCTCGACGTGCTCGTAGCTGTGTGCGATCCGCTGGACGGCGTGGACGTGCATGCCGCCCTTATGAGCGAATGCGGAGGTCCCGACATAGGGCTGGCCCGGATTGAACCCGAGGTTGGCGCGCTCATAGACGGCGCGGGAGATCTTGGTCAGCCCGTCGAGGTGCTCGCCGGTAAGACAGTCGTAGCCCATCTTCAGCCGTAGATTGGCGACGACGGTGGTGATGTCGACGTTGCCGCAGCGTTCGCCGATCCCGTTGATCGTGCCCTGGACCTGAACGGCCCCGGCATCGACGGCGGCGAGGCTGTTGGCGACGGCGAGCCCGGCGTCGTTGTGTGTGTGGATCGCCAGTTGCACATCCGGTCCGAGTTCATTTTGCACATCGGTAACGGTGTCACGGACCCAGCCGGGCATCGACCCGCCGTTGGTATCACACAACACAAGCCGGCTCGCCCCGCCTTCGATAGCGGCACGCAGCGTCGCCAGCGCGTAGTCTCGGTTGGCCCGGTAGCCGTCGAAGAAGTGCTCGGCATCGTAAAGGACAACTTCGCAATCGGGCCCGGCCTGACAAAACGTCAGCGAGTCACGGATCATCGCCAGGTTCTCGTCCCGGCTGACGCGCAGGACCTCGTCGACGTGCAGGTCCCAGGTCTTGCCGACGATCGTGATCACCGGCGCACCGGAGCCGACCAGCGCCTGCATCCCGGCGTCATCCGCGGCGGCGATGTCCTTTCGGCGTGTCATCCCAAAGGCACAGACTTTGGCGTGCTTGAGCTCCAGCTTCTGCACCTCCCGGAAGTAGGCCTCGTCCTTGGGGTTGGACAAGGGGTATCCGCCCTCGACGAAATCCACACCGACGGAGTCCAGGAGCTGGGTGATCTTGATCTTATCGACCAGGGAAAGGTTGACCCCTTCGCCCTGCGTGCCGTCACGGAGGGTGGTGTCGTAGATCTCGATGCGTCGTTTGGTTGCCTGGGGTGTGTTCATGATCCGGTCTCTTCGTGTGGTGCAAGCGGTGGCGTGCAACAAAAAAACCCCGCCGGGTGGGCAGGGCTCGGTGTCTTAACAATCAAAACGGCAGCAGCCCTACCTGTGGGAGGTTTGAATCGCGATCCCAATAATAATGGCTGCGGCGTGGCTCATGTGGCTAACAGTATATCGTAGATCCGGCCGTGGGCAAATAAGAAAAGATCCCTGCCTGCGTCTATAATCCGCCCCTACCCCCCCTATGGATGAGATAATGCCCGCGGAAGACCACCCACAGCGCATCGACAGCCCCGCCGACGACCCCCACCCATGGGCCAGGCGGCTGGGCGTCTTGTTGACCCTTGCAACCTTCCTGTTGATTGGGAGCGGGGGACTGGTGACCAGCCTCAACGCGGGCCTGGCGGTGCCGGATTGGCCCGCGAGTTTCGGCTACTGGTTCTACCTACCGGCGCGGATCTGGGCAGACGTCGCGGTGATGATGGAGCACAACCACCGCCTGACCGGGGCCTTTGCCGGGTTGATCTGCATCGCGACGGTGATTGCATCGGTGCGAGCGTTTGGCTGGCGAAGTCGGGTAGCGGTGCTGGCCTACGCGGTGCTGGCCGCGTACATCTATCAAGGCGTGATGGGCGGATTACGCGTGACGGAAAAGTCCGTGCCGCTGGCTGTGATCCATGGTGTCCAAGGGCAGTTGCTATTCATGCTGGTCGTGCTGCTGGCCAGTTGTCTGGGGCGCTACCCCGCGAGGATCAAGGCGGCGGTAGCGGGATTTGCCGGCAAGCAAGTGATCTCACCCACGGCTTACGGACTGACCCTGACGTTCGTCGTGCTGATGATGATGCAACTGCTGCTGGGCGCGGCGGTGCGACATACGCAATCGGCATCCGCGATCCCCGACGCCCCGGCGGTGTACGGCGGGTTCTTCCCGCCGATGGACCAGCACGTGATCAACGAAGAATTCTACGAACTGGGCGGCGGACAGTGGCAGATCTACGACCACGAACCAGCGCTGTCGATCGAGGCAGCGGATGCCGAGGAAACCCCCAACCTGCTGATAAGTGTCCCCCGTGTGGCCGCAACCCCGCCGTCGGTCGGGCTGGTCATGAACCAGTACCTGCACCGGGTGATGGCGATGCTGGTGCTGCCGATTGTCGGGTTCGGCATGATCCACTTGCTGGTTAAGACGTACAGCGCCGCGCCCGGGCTGCGCGGCCCCGTGGCCGTGCTGTCGTTTCTGTTTGTCATCCAGGTCCTGCTGGGCATGAGTGTGATCTGGTCGAAGGAGCAGCCGCACATCGCAACGTCGCACCAGGCGGTGGGCGCAGCGATGCTGGGTGTCGCCACCTTGCTGCTGATCCGAGTACACTTATTCAGGAAGCTGACCTGTGCGCCAGCCGACGCCGGGACTTGACCGATATGACCCAGGCCACCGCCCCCAAACCGCCCGCCGTGTTGTCGGACCCCAAGCCGGCCATGGACATGCCCGCGCTCCCGGCGCTGGCGGCGTCAGGTGTTGAGCATGCCCGGCGTCACACGGTGCTTGGCGATTTTCTCACGCTGACCAAGCCGCGGATCACGACGATGGTGGTCGTGACGGTGTGGGTCGGGTTTATGTTCGGCGCGGCGGCGGGCGCCTGGGACTGGCTAACGATGACCGCGGCGCTGATCGGCGCGGCGATGTCCTGCATGGGCGCGAGCGTGCTGAACCAGGTCTACGAGCGCGACACCGATGCGCTGATGGACCGGACCAGGGACCGGCCGATGCCCACCGGACATGTCGGGGTCGCACCGGCGATGGTGTATGGGTTACTGCTTTCACTAGGCGGGGTCACACTGCTTGGCCTGATGACGACCTGGCTCGCCGCGGGGGTTTCGGCGTTCACGATCCTCAGCTACACACTGCTGTACACCCCGATGAAGCGCGTCAGCCACATGGCGACGGTGGTCGGGGCCGTGCCCGGGGCGCTGCCGCCTGTGCTCGGCTACGCCGCCGCGACCGGTGCGATCGGGCTTGAGGCCTGGCTGCTGTTTGCGATGATGTTCGTCTGGCAATTGCCACACACCCTGGCGATCTACTGGCTCTACCGCGAAGACTTCGCCAAGGCCGGGTTCCCGATGCTCCCCGTGATCGACCCCGGCGGGTCGCAGACGTTTCGGCAGATCCTGATCGGGTCGCTGCTGCTATTGCCGCTTGGCCTGACACCGACGCTGTTTGGGGCCAGCGGGCTTATTTACTTCGTCACCGCGTTCGCCTGCGGGCTGTTGATGCTCGGCTACTCGTTGGCGCTGGTCGCCAACCCGACCCGCACCCGCGCCAGGCGGCTGTTCTACGCGTCCTTGGTCTACCTGCCAGTGGTCATGGTGGTGATGCTGGTGGATCGGATATAAGGATGTTTTAACTTAGAGCACACAGAGACACGGAGAAGAGTTTAGAATGATCCACAGATGGACAGGATAGGATTCTAAGACTCGATGCCTTACATCCTGCCTATCCTGTCCATCTGTGGATTATTCTTCTCTGTGGTTCAATAGGAACTTTCTTGAATGTCGAGTACGACTACGCAAACCGAAACCCGTGAAGCGATCCGGGTTGAAAACCTGTCACACAAGTACCCGGCTCCGAGGCGGTCCAGGCGTGGCAACGATCAGCCCGCGCGGCGGACACTTGCCTTGGATGGCGTGACGTTCCAGGTCAAGCCCGGCGAAATCTTCGGCATCCTCGGGCCCAACGGCGGGGGCAAGACCACCCTGTTCCGCATCCTCTCGACCATGCTCAGGCCAAGTGCCGGCGAGGACGCGAACGCCGGAGCGGCCAACATCATGGCCCACGATGTCCTGGCCGAGCCCGCGCTTGTCCGTCAGCAGTTGGGGGTCGTCTTCCAGAGCCCCAGCCTCGATGGCAAGCTCACCGCGCTTGAAAACCTGCGTCATCAGGGCAGGCTTTACGGGCTGGGCGGTGGCGAGCTGAGCCGGCGTATCGACCAATGGATCGGGTACTTTGGCCTCGCGGACCGCCAGGGCGAGTTCGTCGAACGGTTCAGCGGGGGGATGCGCCGCCGGCTGGAGGTCGCCAAGGCCCTGCTGCATGAGCCCAAACTGCTGTTGATGGACGAGCCGGCGACCGGGCTGGACCCCGCCGCACGCCGCGACCTCTGGCAGAAGCTCATGCAACTTCGCGATGACAAGGGCATGACGATCGCGCTGACGACGCACCTGATGGACGAGGCCGAACGCTGTGACCGGCTGGCGATCATCGCCGAAGGCAAACTCATCGCCGTTGACACACCCACAAACCTCAAGGCCCGGATCGGCGGGGACGTGATCACCCTCGAACCCGAGGCCGAGCAAAACGGCAACGATGCCGACCAACTTGCGCAGGCGATCAGCGAAAAGTTCGGCCCGTGGGACGAGGGCGCTTCCCCCACCGTCGCCGATGGCAAGGTACGCTTCGAAAAGCCCGACGGCGCCCGCGTCGTCGCCGAGATCGCCGCCGCCTTCCCAGGCCAAATCCGCAGCCTCACCGTCGGCCGGCCGACGATCGAAGACGTTTTCCTGCATTTGACCGGGGCGTCGCTTAGCTGCAGCGACGCGGGGTAAGCCTGCTTGGCAATCGTGGCGCTAAATACATCACAGCGGCCAGGCATAATCCGGCGTATAGCTATCCTCACCGGCCAGCGGCAGCGGCTTGCCGCCCTGCTCGTGTGACTGTTCCGCAAGTTCGAGGATGCCGATCACGCGGCGGGACTGCTGGGCGGTGACGATCAAGGGCTCGTCCATGATCAGGTGGTTGGCGACGTTCTGGTAGTAGCTGTGCCAGTTGGGTTCCCAGGTGTCGAGCTTCGCTTCGCTGCGTGTGCCGTCCTGGTGCTTGACGAGGGTGACCTGGGCGCCGGGGTGTGCGTTGGTCAGGCCGCCCTGTGTGCCGAGGATGCGCCAGCCTGCGCGGGGGATGGCGGCGAGCTGGCCCTGCTCGAGGGTCGCGGTCGTTCCGTCCTCGAAACGGATGGTGACCAGGGCGTAGTCCTCGTTGCTGGTGTTGTGCCAGGTGTGTTTCTGGAGGATGCCGGAGACCGACTCGATGCGTTTGGGCATGAAGTTCAAGAGCCAATCGACGTAGTGAGCTCCCCAGTCGTAGAGGACGCCGCCTGAGACTTCCTTGCTGGCACGCCACCAGTTATTGGGCATCTCCCAGCCGCCGGTCGCGGCGTCGGCGTGGAAAATATCTCCGATCTCGCCTGCGCGGATCAGGCTTAGCATCTGGCGGAAGTCGCCGTCCCAGCGCCGGTTGTGGAAACACGAGAGCATGGTGCCTGCCTCGTCCGACGCGGCGATCATGGCGTCGGCCTCCTCTAGCGTCAGGCAAAACGGCTTCTCGGTGACCACGTGCTTGCCGGCCTGGCTCGCGGCGATGCAGACCTCGGCGTGGAGGTTATGCGGGAGGATCAGGATCACCAGATCGACATGATCGTCAGCGAGCAGGTCCTGATACTTCGTGTAGGTCTTGATCGAATCGCCCAACTCGGTCTTGGCCTGGGCAGCTCGGTCGGGATCGGCGTCACAGACAGCGACGGTCTCGCAGCCGTGCTGGGCGCTAAGCGCCTCGGCGTGGAGCTTACCCATCCCAAACGCCCCGCCGTAGCCGATGATCCCCACCCCGATGGTCTTCTCGAACGATTCCCCGCAGACGTGGCGCAGCGAACGCTCGATCATGCGGCGCAGGTTGGGGTTGGCCAGCGCCTTGGATGTCCCGCCGGGGGCCAGGAAAACCGCTTGGCCGTCTCCGTGCGGCCGTGCTATCCCAAGCGGGGTGTCTCGCCCGTCGATGTGACCGACGGCAAACACCAGGGCGTCCGGTTCCGCCTCGACGGTGAGCATCGTGTCGCAAACGGTAAAGTCATCGCAGCGCACCGCCAAGCTGTGGCCGGCGTCCCGTGCTTGCGGGGTGAACCGGACACGGTAGTCAAACGCTGAGGGAGACGGGCTCAAGTTGCGCACGCCCAGGACATTTGCGAGTGATTGACTGGCCTCAAGCAACTTAGCGGCGCTATGGACAGCAACCAGCCCCCCGCCGGACTCCACAAACTTCGCCAACCCCCCGGCGTGTGCCGTCGGCAGCGCGTCGGGGTGGTCGGCCAATACCAGCACCGCGTCGAAGTTACTCTCGGGAAGGTTCGCCAGCGCCGGTGCCCCGTTGGCGGTGATGCTCACCACGCTGGTGGCAAACCGGCCGGTGGCTTCCAGAGATGCGACCAACGCCGTGATGGCCGACTCTCGCAAAGGGTCACGGCCGCCGCCGGTCAACAGCAAGACCTGGTGCTGCGTGGTGTCGGTCTTGGGCATCGGTTCGGGCCTCGTCAGAAAAAGCTTGCGCGGGTCGAGGCCGGCCCTGGATGAGCCGGCGCTAAGACCGGGATTGTCTCAGGATCGGCGGCGCTTTCAAGCGGATCGGTTCGCGCCCGGGTTGGGGGACGGCTCCGGGGGATGGGTCTGGTCTTCTGAATACGACGGCGACAATTGATAGATCACGTGGCGCAGCTTCTCGGGATTGAGCCGGCCCGACGACAGCCCCGCCTCGTCGCAGGATTTGGGCATCCCGTATACCGGGCAGCTCGCCCGGCTTTGGGTCAGGACCACCCCGCCCTGCTCCACGATCGCTGCCGCGCCCAAGACGCCATCTTGGCCGATCCCGGTCATCACGATGCCCAGCGTTCCCGGGCCGTAGGCCAGCGCACAGGACTCGAATAGCTCATCGACTGAGGGCATGTACAAAAGCTCTTTTGGCTGATCACTGATTCGGATGCTTAGCCTGCCGGTCGAGCTCTTACGCACCCGCATGTGCTGCCTTCCCGGGCCGATATACACCGTCCCGGGAAACAGCGGCATGCCGTCCTGGGCCTCCACGACGCTCAGGGCGGCCTGGTGATTCATAGAGAGCGCAAAGTCTTTTGTGAACTTCGGGGGCAGATGCTGGGCGATCAGGATCGGCACGGGGATGTCTGCCGGGAGCCCACAGATCATCTGCTGCACCAGGTTAGGCCCGCCGGTGCTGGACCCGATCGCAACAACTCGGCATCGGTCAGGCTCGAATTTTGAGAGCGTCTTGGGCATAGGACAGCGTACAGAAAAAGAATTAACTCTCTATATGATCGGCCTTCCCGGCCAGCAACTCACGCTCAAGGCACTTTTGTCCATCAAACATGTGATTTTCGCCACACACCCCTTGGCGCAGTGGGGGCAAACGGGGTATACTTATCGGAGCAGGGTGACATCTGTATTCGTCACGTCTTGATGTTGGTTATCTGGTACGAAGTTCTTCTGGCACAATTTCAAACACCTATTCATCAGCAAGTTATTTTCATCTGCAAGGGGCGGATCGGAGAAAGTGTGATTGTTCGGGGTGTTTCGTGCTTAAGGACCCGGTGGACACCCGGGGCCTGTGAGAACTTTCCGGGGTAGTCCGAGGCGTATTCCGGGGCGGGAGTCATCCAGGGCGGCAACAGACCGTATCAAGACCAAGACAACTACCCAGGCGTTCCCTAGCCGCTGAATCCATTGAGATTTAGCTGCGTGCGGAACGCTTGTGGTTTATATGGACAGCCCACACCAGACAAGACCCAGACGGGGTCGTCCATCACGGGAGGTCCCCCAGAGTCGTGGCGTCGTTTATCAGACGGCCATGAACAACATGGGCCTTGTGTGATAAACACCGCCAACCGACTGACGCGGGCCGGAAATCCGCCCTATCATGCGCCTGATGACGTGGGAAGGCGATCTACTGACGTGGGATATGAGCCCCTTGGAGGCGCTTGGACGCTGGCCAAGCGATAGGCCGGTGCTGATGCTCCACTCGGGTCGGCCACACCCCAAATGGTCACGTTACACCCTCCTCACCAGCCCCACCGCCGCTTACCGCTTCAAGCTCAACGATCGAGGCGTCGGCCAAAGCCAATGGCTGGGCGATCCGCGAGAGTGCCCGGTCCCCACAGACCGGTGGACACACCGGCCGTTGCGTGACCTGCATGCCGTACTCGACGACCCCGAGCCTTTGTGGGTCGGGTACCTGGGGTACGGCCTGGGTCGATTCATCGAAAAACTGCCCGAGCGGGCGGTCGATGACCGTGGCTGGCCGATCGCGCAGATGCACCGATGCCCCGGCTGGCTTGTCCACGACAACCAGACCGGCCGGTGGCGCGCCTGCGGGACGTGGCGCGCCGGCAAGGGCCATGCCGCGCCAGACCTGCCATCGTTGCCGATGCAAGATCATCGCTTCCACGCCGAGGCGCCCGCTGCGGGGATCAGCCGAGCATCTCACGAGTCCGCGGTCGCCAAGGCGCTTGACTACATCGCGGCCGGGGACATCTTCCAGGTCAACCTCACGCAGCGCTTCACCGCCAAGGCGCACGGCGACCCGCGTGCGCTCTACGATGCGCTGGCGCGGACCTCGCCGGCCTGGTACGGGGCGTACCTCGAATTGATGCACGGTGGTGACGGTGCCGGACTCACCCAACAGAGGCGCACGATCGCCTGTACGTCGCCTGAACTGTTCTTCAGCCTGGACAAGGACCGCAACGTTGTCACCCGACCGGTCAAGGGCACGCGCCCCGCTTCGGTCGACCCGCGTCAGTTACTGGATAGCGCCAAGGACGCCGCGGAGCTGACGATGATCGTGGATCTTCTGCGCAACGACCTGGGCCGGGTGTGTGCCTACGGCTCGGTCCGTGTCCCCGAGCCACGCGCCATCGAGACCCACCCCAGCGTTCATCACACCACGGCGACCGTCACCGGCACACTGCACCCTAGCAAGTCATTGATCGACCTGATCCGGGCCGTGATGCCCGGCGGATCAATCACCGGCGCACCGAAAGTCCGTGCGATGCAGATCATCGACGAACTCGAGCCGGTCAGGCGCGGGCCCTACACCGGCGCGATCGGGTTCGTTCACGGCGATACCGCCTGCTTCAATATCGCGATCCGAACCCTGCTGATGGAAAGCGGCCAAGACGGCGATGCCAGGGTCGATTACGCCGTCGGTGGTGGCATCGTTGCCGACTCCACCCCTGCAGGGGAGTACCAGGAATCGCTGGACAAAGCGGCGGCGATGAAGGCGGCCCTGGCGGCGCACCGAAAGCCACAGCCAATCCACACCGGGTAACCATCCTCTTTAGTTAGCGATCATTGTGCCCGGGGACTATGCCGCGGCTCGTGCCTTGATCGGCTCGTCGCCGAAGTTCGTCCCGACGCCACGGGCGGCATTCAGCAGCGGGTGATCGGTCGGGATCGTCCTCTGCTTGTCCGCGGCGGCGAGGATGTCCACGTCTGTTACGGTCCCGCCCTGCATGACGACCAGCCTGTTTGGCTTACCCTGTACCAGGGTCTGTAGCGCCGCGTAACCGAACTGTGTCGCCAGCACGCGGTCGTCGGCCACGGGGGTTCCGCCTCGCTGCATGTGCCCCAGCACGCTGTAGCGCGTCTCGATCCCGCAGCGCTCTTGGATCTGGTCGGCGACGAACTTGCCGACACCGCCGAGCTTGATCGGGTCGGGGCTGGTCGGGTCAACGTTGGCAACGATCTTCTCTCCGCCCTTGGGTGTAGCGCCCTCGGACACCGCGATGATGGTGAAGCTCTTGCCGTAGCGGGACCGGCTCTGGACGTGCGAACAGATACAGTCGAGGTCGAACGGGATCTCCGGCACGAGGACGATATCCGCCCCCGACGCGATGCCCGCGTGCAGCGCGATCCAGCCGGCGTTTCGGCCCATCAATTCGACGACCATCGCCCGGTGATGGCTTGCGGCGGTGGTGTGTATGCGGTCCAGCGCGTCTGTCGCGACGGTGCAGGCGGTGGCGAAGCCGAAGGTCACGTCTGTCCCGTAAAGATCGTTGTCGATGGTCTTGGGCACGCCCACGCAGTTGATGCCGTTGTTGACGAAGTTGGCGGCGCCGCTCATCGAGCCGTCGCCGCCGATGACGACCAACGCGTCCAGACGGTGGTGCTCGATGTGGTCCAGGCAGCGGTTGGTGACGTTGCGTTTCTCGACCTTGCCGTCACGGTTGCGCGTGGCGTACTGTGAGGGGTCGCACTTGTTGCTGGAGCCGAGGATCGTGCCGCCCTGGGTGAGGATGCCGCTGACGTCGTCTTGGCCCAGCGGACGGA
>JAJDCU010000014.1 GCA_029260655.1 Phycisphaeraceae bacterium | reverse complement strand
CACCCCCCCGGCACACGGATTGCTAATTGAAATTAAGATTCAATACTCGTAACATGGCCGATAGGGCTAAAACCATTGGGATCACCCGCCACCCTGGCCCCCCAGACCCTCGCAGGAGCCGCAGCATGTTCTGGCCCAGCTTCCTGATCAGCCCGTCAAAATCGTCCGCGAATACGGATTTGGACGTCCCGGAGCTGGACCCGTCAGAGCCTTACTGCATCCGTCTGGATGAACTTCAGCTGGGCCAATGCGGGATGGTCTGTGGGCTGGACTTGTCTGAGAGCGACAGTAACCGCCTGAAAACACTGGGGATATGCCCCGGAAGACGTGTCTGGCTGGTCCGGCACGGCGACCCGATGATCCTGCGCGTCATGGACGCCAAGGTCGGCCTGGGCGATTCACTGGCCAGGCAGGTGACCGTCGAGATCTGTCCGCCACTAAGCCCACAAGATCAGAAACCCCTGCCGATCCGTGTGGAGCGCGAGCCGGGGGAGCCTGGGACATGACCCGCATCGCCCTGGACGTGCTGGATGTCCAGAGCCCTCCCAAGCAGGGTCGGGTAAGCATTGCCCTGGTCGGAAATCCCAATTCCGGGAAAACGACGCTCTTCAACATCCTCACCGGCCTACGCGCCCACACCGCCAACATCGCCGGGACCACCGTCGAGCAGCGCCGAGGCAAGTTCCGGGTCGGCGGACAGGATCTCGCCCTGATCGACCTGCCGGGGATGTACAGCCTGTCGGACACCTCCCCCGAGCAGAAAGCGGCGCGCCAGGCCCTGATGGGCGAAGTCCCCGGCCAACCGGCGCCGGATGCGATCATCCTGCTGCTGGACGCGACCAATATCCAGCGGAACCTGCTGCTGGCAAGCCAGGTCCTCGAGCTTGGCCTGCCGACCGTCGTCGCGCTGAACATGTGCGACCTGGCCCGGCGAGCCGGCATCCACATCGACACCGACAAACTCGCCCGATCCCTTGGCTGCCCGGTCGTCGCGACCAGTGCGCGCTTAGGCGAAGGCGTGCCCGAACTTTGCGGCGCGCTGACCGAGCGCCTGGCATCGGACCAGGCACACCGGCTCCCCAAAGCCCTAAGCGCCTGCGCGGCCTGTGGCGGATGCCCGTTCACCGCCCGATTCAACTGGGCCGAGCAGGTCGACAACCACTGCACACAAAGACCGACTGGGGATCACGACCGATTCACGGAAACCGCCGACCGCGTGTTGACCCACCCGGTGCTGGGCATCCTGTCCTTTCTAGGGATCATGCTCGTGCTGTTTGGCCTGATCTTCGCCATGGCCGACTACCCATCACACGCGATCGAGTGGACCTTCTCCGCGGTAGGCGCCTGGGTCTGGGACGCCATGCCCCCCGGCGACCTGCGCGCCCTGCTGGTCGATGGGATCATCGCGGGGGTCGGGGGCGTGCTGGTGTTTCTACCTCAGATCTGCCTGCTGTTTTTCTTCCTGTCGCTATTAGAAGGTACCGGGTACCTCGCGCGGGCCGCGGTCCTGACCGATCGGCTGATGCGCCGTGTCGGGCTCCCCGGCGCGGCGTTTGTCCCGCTGTTGTCCGCGCACGCCTGCGCCATCCCCGCCATCATGGCAAGCAGGATCATCGAAAACCGGCGCGACCGGCTGGTCACCATCCTCATCGCGCCGCTGTTGACCTGCTCCGCCAGGCTCCCGGTCTACACCATGCTCACCGCGCTGCTGGTCCCAAGCCAGCCGATCAAAGCGGCGCTGATTTTCGTCAGCGCGTACAGCCTGGGGATCGCCGCGGCGCTCCTGGTCGCGCTGGCGCTGAACCGGTCGATCCTCAAAGGCAGGCCCTGCCCGCTGCTAATCGAACTGCCCGGCTACAAGCGTCCGAACTTCCGCAACGCAGCGCTGAGCATGATCGACCGAGGCCGGTTGTTCCTGACCAAGGCCGGCACCGTGATCCTGATCGTGTCGATCGGCCTGTGGGCGTCGGCGACCTACCCCAAGACCCCCCCGCCCGCAAAAGCGTTGGCCCTGCAACAGCAGGCCGAGCAGCTACAAACCACAGGTCAGGACGCGCAGGCCACGCAGCTACGCCAGCAAGCCCAATCGCTGACCACCGAGCACCAACTCTCGCACACCCTCGCCGGCAAACTCGGCCACACCATCGAGCCGGCGATCAAACCCCTGGGATTCGACTGGCGGATCGGCGTCGGGATCGTCAGTTCCTTCGCCGCACGCGAAGTCATCGTCTCGACCCTCTCGATCTTCCACAACGCCGGCGAAGACGACGGCAACAAATCCCTCCTCTACGATTCCATGCGCCAAGCCACCCGCCCCGACGGCACCCCGATCTACACCCCCGCCACCTGCCTGAGCCTGTTGGTCTTCTTCGTCCTGGCCATGCAATGCCTGCCCACCAGCATCGTCGCCCGCCGCGAGACCGGAAGCTGGAAATGGCCCGCCCTGCAATTCACCTACATGATGGCCCTGGCCTACACCGCGGCCCTGGTTACGTATCAAGTGACGGGGCTGGTGGTTTAGCGCTGTTTGCCAAATCTTCAAGCTTCCTGTCAAACAGCGGCTTTAGTTTTGGGTTCGAGATTTATTATTGTTGGTAAACTCTTAGTGCTATCGATGGGCTGGGGAGAAAACCCCTCTATTAAACAGTTACGTGATTTGTAAGTCTGCTTAAGAACGCCACCCCAGAGGAAACCCGCCTTGATGTGTTGAAGCTGCTTGTTTACATCCTCGATATGGGCCATGAGTTTCTTATGATCTCTTGTCTCTTCGCGGCACGCGATCCAGATTCTTAGATCGGACTTTTGTCGCTGGCATAACTCTAGCCAAGTTCGGGCATAGCCCAACTTGAAAGGTTTTCTACCCATGTACCCCATCGCCGATCTTTCTTCGCCAAGCGCCTCTAGGTCTGGGAGAATCTTGCCTTTGTATGCACCCTCATCTTCTTCCGGCAGACTAAATACAGCAAAACAATTCGAGAGGTGCCAGTAAAGTGAATTCATTGGCCCCTTCATTTTTCCATCGCTTGGCTCGCCAAGATTTGTGATCAGTTTGCCGAAGGGCAGCGCAACATCTATTGGCTTCTTCACATTGTATGCAACAGCCTTAAACAATGCGTTCTGCCAACCATTAACTGATGGCCCAATAATGAAACTAAATGTTGACGCATTCAAGACAAGACGGTCCAATTCAGCAGAACCGAACCGCTCGTGAAGCGTGTCGAATTCCAACCCGGTCTTTTCTCGTCGAGCCTGTTCCCTCTTGGATCGAAATGAAAACACCCCAGAATATTTGCTCTCACGCCAACCTTCCATCTGCCACACAGGAGCCAGATTGTCCAGCAGGACCGAGCAGATGGTATTGTTTGTTACAAACATCTTATTCGCCAGCAGTTTCTTATACACGTCTGCCTTTTTACGGAAGCGCCAAGCAAGCCAAGCGCCCGTCGAACCGCTTTCGAGAAATATCGTGTCTGACGTATCAGTATTAAATCTTGAAGCCATAAACTTTGCAAGGTCAACTTTCTCTAACAAGTATTTCCGGAGGCGTGCTTCGAATTCCTTGTGCTCGCTAAGAATAGTGCCAACCATCATGCTTGAAATCTCGAACAGCTCTCCCCTCGATCGAAGGGTTTTCTGCAAGCGGGCCACATCATGTTTGGCCTCGTCTAGAGTAACAGCAAGCTCATCAACTTGCTTTTTGAAGTTAGATAAATTCTCTGTCATAGTGACTTATTTCCTCTCTACGCCAAGAAACAGTTGCTAAGAAGCAGCACCAGTTACCGTTCTCCCGCGATCAGTACAGACCAATCGTTGGCTAGCGTAGATAAGAGACCTTGATAAAGCAAGAATTCTTTGTTAAGGATCCGGGCCGCCCTCCGCTGTGGACCGCCTTGGTGCGCACAAACGCGGCTTGTCGGCGCGGGGAAATGTCGCAAGACAACATATTTTCTATTTGCTTCGCTAAGCTGTACTTGTGTCGTATATGCGAACTCACTGCGACGTGTCCGTGCGCACAACCGCGACTTTCCATCCAAGTATGGAGGCGCGATTAATTTTGATCGCGTCTGCCGACAACCTCACGATGACGATTTGTCGGCTTGCCTGATAATCCGATGATTAAAAGGACCGGGACTCACGGGCTGCCCCACAAAAAGCGCACCGCCCCCACCGATGCGGATCACAAGCACACGGACCCGACCCGGTCCGCTGATCCCTTACACATCGATTCCCTGTCCTACGCGGATCGCTTGTGTTCGGCCTTGTCGATGTTGTACGCCTCGGCATCTTCCGTGGTCTGGGGTTTGGCGAAGTGATAGCCCTGCCCCCAGGTGCAATCGATCGATTGCAACGCCCCGACGATGTCACTCGTCTCGATACCCTCCGCCACGGTCAGGATCCCCAGGTTCTCAGCAAGCGAAGTGATCGAAGCCACGACCGCGAGAAGCGATCGGTCGCGGTCAAGAACACGGATAAAGCTCTGGTCGATCTTCAGCACATCGATCGGATAATCATGGAGCGTGCTCAGCGAGGAAACCCCGGTCCCGAAATCATCCAAGGCAATCGGGAAGCCGTGATCGCGGAGCCTGCAAAGCAGCGGGACCACATCTGCCTGGCTGTCGGCAATGATGCTCTCAGTGATTTCGAGCTTAAGTTCCTTGGGATGCAGGCCGTATTCACGCTGGCACTCGATCACATCGTCCATGAACGTAGGGCTTAGCAGTTGGCGTTTGGAGACGTTGACATTCATGAATAGCTGACTGTCCGGCCCCAGCTTGCGGTTCCATTCGGCGATCTGCCTGGACGCCGTGTGGAGTACCCATCTGCCGATCTCAACAATCAGGCCGGTATCCTCGGTGATGGGGATGAAGTCGGCGGGGCTTACCAGGTCACGCTCGGGGTGCTTCCAGCGGATCAACGCCTCGAACCCGGAGAGTTCGCCCGTGCTCAGCTCGATGATGGGCTGATAGTAGAGCCGGAATTGCTCGCCGGACAATACGGAACGAAGGTCTCTTTCAAGCGTCAGCCGGTCCAACGCCTTGTCGTGCATGGCCTTGTCGAAGGTGACGATCCGGGCCTTACCGGCCAGCTTCGCCTGGTACGTCGCGGCGCCGGCATCGCGGATCATTTCCTGGGCAGTAGCGTAGCCCTTCTCGTTAGTAACCAGCCCGATGCTGGCGGTGCTTGTGACTTCGTGCCCCATGATGTGGTGGGGCTTGGCGAACAAATCCAGCAGGCGGTTAGCGGCTTGCTCCGCTTCCGGGTAATCAGGCAGGTTCTTCAGCAGCACCACGAACTCATCACCGCCGAACCTCGCCGCTTCGTTGCCCTGCTTAACGACCTGCTGGAACTGCCGGGCGATATCGACCAGCAGGGCGTCGCCGACGCTATGCCCCAGGCCGTCGTTGATGACCTTGAACCGGTCGAAGTTGAAGAAGAGCACGGCGAATCGGTTGCCATCACGATCGGACCGTTGGATCTCCTGCTCCAACCGGTCTTCAAACACCGCCATGTTCGACATGCCGGTCAGCTTGTCCGTGGTGGCGGTGATCTTTAGCTGGTGCATCGCCGATTCCAGCTCAGACGAGGCGAGCCTTTCTCTCTTAAGGGTCTCGCAGAGCTTGTCACTGTTGTCGCGGAGTTCCGCCTCCTTATCGATGATATCCCGGTCGATCCGGTGCAAGGCGAGGTACAGGAATCCGATCAATACGACCATAAGGCCCAGCGCCGCCCCTGATGACAGCAAAAGACTCCGGTAGAACTGCGCCTTGGCCTCAGTCGTGTCATGGAAGATAAGCAAATCGCCTACCTCGGCGCCGGAGGCATCGAACAGCGGGCTTGCCAGAAACCGCCATGACCGATCATCAAACGTCACATCAACGGTCGCGTCTCCGTGCGTGTGACCCACCTCGTCGACGACATCCCCGATTGGGTCGGGCAAATGCCCCAGAGATGAATAGATCACCACTTTTTCGTCATGGTCGTCCCAGAAAGCTTCGTGCCCCAGCATCTTCATGCCGGCTTCCCACGTTTCCCGGTGCAGTTCGCTCTTGTGGATGACCGCCGTCAACTCGACAGCATGCTTTTCGGAAATGTCGACCAGGATGTCCTCGATCTCCTTGCCCAGTTCCAGATAGCCAATAAGCACTTCGCCGTCGAAGACCGGTTGCACCAGCCGAAGGGTGAACGTGCCCAGCGGCCCTAGCTCGATGCCCGAGGCGGTCTTTCCGGTCTGCTCGGCCTGACGCGCGGTGAATCGGTTGATCAGGTCGCCATGCCTCTCCCGTTTATGCACGCGCAGCAGGTTCACCCGGTCCGGTCCGTGGAAGTAGAAATGGGTGATGCCGTGATCCTGTCGGACTTCAGCGAAGAGGTCTTCACATAATGTGAACAGGCGGTCTCGGTCCTGAGCCTTTAGCGCATCAATCAGACCCGCATCGCGGATCAAGGGATCCTCGAGTGCATGTAGCATTTCGGATTGCTCAGCCAGACTTTCATCCAGCTCGTCCGAAGCGTCTAACAACATCTGTTGACTGAACCGCGTCAGCGTCTCATGCTGCAAGTGCAGCAAGACCGCGCTGAAGCCGCCTATCAGCAGCAGCAGCACGACCGCCAACGGAACCAGCAATCGTCGCTGCGTAGGCTTGACCGAGGTGTCCCGAAGCGGCTTCGCCGCTTCACCTGGGCAGGAAAGAACAGGCGGATCGGGTGTGGTGGGTTTTTCTATCGCCATTTATCTGGCCTCGGAATCCTTCGCCGCCGGCGCGAAGTTAGATCAGGCGCCTCTTGGGTTGCATTGTCCCCCTCCATACGATGAACGCTTCCGCTTGAGCACGAGTACCCAGGATCAATCATGGCTGCCACATCCAAAACCGTCGAAATTGGGACTGCAAAGCCTACTTCTGCCGGCTTCGAGGGATCGACTGATCTTTATTTCGTATCGTCATTAGAGAGCACAGGATCAATAACTCCCCGCCTTATCGGTGTGTCCTGGGACACGGCCTTGAATGAGCCCGGTAATGATGGACCTGGCCAACACCTGGACAGGAAAGGTTAGCTTTGGTTGATCTGAGAACTGTAGGGAAAATCGAGAACCAAAGGGGAAAATCAAAGCAGCAAATCCAAGGGGGCACAAGTCAAAAAAGGGTGGGTCGGTAGCTGACATTCGCATCTCAATCTCCGTTGGCCAAAATATCCGCCGTGCCTGCCAGCGCCGTCTTTGTGCGCACGAACAGGTGGTGTTTTCAGTTGAAAAAACGGTGCGGCGCGAATTTTCTTTGTTGCCTTATGGGTAAGATGTTGCGGCGGATCTGAGAGCTCGCCGCGACGGGTCTGTGCGCGCAAACGCGACTTCTCGCCCCTTAGTGGAGGCGCGATTAATTCTGATCGCGTCTGCCGACAACCTCACGATGGCGGTTAACCGACTCCCCTGAGCATCCAAAGATTAAAAGGACCTGGACTCGAGGGCTGCCCCCACGAAAAGCCGCGCTCAAAAGGCGTGTGCCGGTGACGGGACTTGATGGAGCGCACCGCCCCGGCCAGATGGTGGAAATCAGTACACGGGCCCGACCAGGTCCCGCTGATCCCGTGGCTGCCGCTACCGCTGGAACGTCGTGTGGATTGATGATTTGAAGAAAGAAGCAGGATTAACCGCAGAGGCGCAGAGAACGCAGAGGAAACAAGGCGGAACAAAATCTAGAAGAAGTGATCCGCAGATGACGCAGATTGCGCAGATGGGAAAGCGTGTGAGTCCGCGCTGGCTCTAAATCTGCGTCATCTGCACAATCTACGGATACCCTCGCTCCGATGTATCCTCTGCGCTCTCTGCGCCTCTGCGGTGAATCTCTTTTCTTCTATTTCCAACTTTTCAGCTTTTCCCATCCCCATTCCCACTCCGCGTCGCGTCGATCGGGGTGATCAGGTTGTCGTTGGCCAGGGCCTGGACCAGCGGGTCCAGCGGGTCGTCTTTGTCGATCCTGACGGCGGCGAAGACGGCGGGGGCGCGCTTCTGCAGGGTGGCGTCGGTCTCGGAGAACTCCAGCGCGAGCATGCCGTTGGTCGTGGCCATTTTTAACAGCAGGCCCGGGTCCGTCTGGTCCCTTCGGTAGAGGCGGCGCATCTGCGGGAAGATGCCCATGGGCTGAGGCTCGTCTTTGGGCTGGCAGAGGATCGAGTCGGTGCCGAGGCAGACGTTGACGCCGGCCTCGATCATGTCGCGGTAGCGGTGGTTTTCGTGGCCGAAGTATTCGCTGGCGACCGGGCAGTAGGCGACGCTGGTGCCGGTGTGCTGGAGGATGTCGATGTGGTCGTCTTCGACATAGTTGCAGTGTGCGAGGATCCAGCGAGCGTGCTTGAGGACGGGCTCGAGCCAGGGGATGGGGTGTTGGCCGGTCGGGGTGATCGCGTCGTCCCACTTGCCCAGCTCTTTGAGTAGTTCGGCGAACGGGCCGTCGGCGTGCTCGACGAAACGCAGTTCCTCCTGGGTTTCGGCCAGGTGAGTGGACAGCCGGTAGATCCGGTCGTGGCTGAGGCGGTTGGCGGCTTTATAGATGTCCAGCCCGGTGGAGTAGGGCGCGTGGGGCCCCAGGCCCAGGACAGCGCCGCGGTCGTGGAAATCGATGCGCGACTCGAAGGGCAGGTCTGACAGCGCGTTTTCGACGGCGTGGATGGACGAGGCCTGCCGCTGGCCCAGGCCGAAGCACTCGAGGTAGCTGACGCCCGGGACGACGGCCTCGCGCGGGGCCTGCCGCCTGCCCATGATCGCGGCGGTGGAGCCGGCGATGTCGCCTAAGTGCCCGACGCCGGCCTGCCTGCTCAGCAGCAACCCCTGCCGGACCGAATCGATAATGGGTTTGGGCTCGCTGGGCCTTGCCTTGACCACATGCCGAAGCCAGGCGGTGAAGTCGCCTTGTAAAGGCGTCGGGCCCAGGGCGGTGAGGTCCAGGTGCGTATGGGCATTGACCAGTGCGGGGAGGATCAGGTCATCCGGGCGGTCGATGAAGGTGGCGTTTTTGAGGACACGCCTTGGGAGGGTATCCGGATGGCCCGAAGCGATGACCCGGCCGTGCTTGACAGCGACGGCGCCGGGCCTTGAGGAGGCACCTTGGGCGTCGCGTATGGCGGCGGCTCGGTAGATGCTGACCGTTGCGTGCTTCATGGGTAAACCCGTATGGCTGGGTCGCTGCCCGGGGTGATTCCAGGGTTATCCCCCGGCTCGTCTCGGGGACATCCGGAAGAATCCGGGGGCCGGGAGTTCTCGGGGTCGCTCCTGGGGGTATCCGTAAAAAGGTCCGTGGTTCACGGCGAGGGACAAATCGAGGATTTCCCAGCGGATAACCGACCCGTTACAATCCGCCTCAGCTTAGTCAAACCAGATATAGAGGAGTGGCTCCTGATGAAAACTCACGGTACGACATGGATGATACTCGCCACGGTCGCTTTGGTCAGCACGGGGTGTGTGGCCCAACGTGAGGCCGACGACCTGAAGACACTTTACCGCAACAGCCAGAGCCAGGTGCTGGACCTGCAGGAACAGTTGGCCGAGGCGAACGCCCGGATCGAGGCACTGTCGGGGGCGGCGGGCAGCGAGGCGTCGGCTTTGGCCGATGCCCTGGCCGAGCGTGACCGGCTTCGTGCGGCGCTGGACGACGCCGAGCAGCGTCTGCGTAGCGCCGGGAGTGTGATCCTCCCCGCCGAGTTGGACGACGCGTTGAGCCAGTTGGCGTCGGCGAACCCGCAGTTGATGAGCTACGACGCCGAGCTTGGTATGGTCAAGTTCCGCAGCGACCTGACGTTTGCCTTGGGGTCGGCGGACGTCAGCACCGGCGCGTCCAATACGCTGTCGAGCCTGGCGGGGATCTTCAACTCCCCAGCCGCCGCGGCGTATGAGGTCCGCGTGGTCGGGCACACCGACAACGTGCCGATCAAGAACGCCGGCACCCGCGCCAAGCACCCGACCAACTGGCACCTGTCAGCGCACCGCGCGATCTCCGTGATGCAGGTGCTTGCCAAGGCCGGCGTGCCGCACAACCGCATCGGCGTCGGGGGCTACGGCGAGTACCGCCCGGCCGTGCCCAACGCGCGCGGCGGCGCAGAGGCCAACCGGCGTGTGGAGATCTACCTGGTCCCGATGGCAGGCGCCAGCGCAGCGGTCGAACCCGCCCCCGCCGAGGTGGCGGAGGAGACCGAGACGGCGGCACCTGCAGCTCAGCCCGAGCCGGACATCACC
>JAJDCU010000013.1 GCA_029260655.1 Phycisphaeraceae bacterium | reverse complement strand
GCCGGGGCGGTGCGCTCCATCAAGTCCCGTCACCGGCACACGCCTTTTGAGCGCGGCTTTTTGTGGGGGCAGCCCGCGAGTCCAGGTCCTTTTAATCTTTGGATGCTCAGGGGAGTCGGTTAACCGCCATCGTGAGGTTGTCGGCAGACGCGAAACAAAAAGTCACGCCTCCACTAGGGGGCGAGAAGTCGTGTTTGTGCGCATAGACCTGTCGCGCGGGGGTGCTTCAATCGTGCGTAAGTGTTGGCGACAGATCGAAATGAAAAAATCAGGTCGGCACGCACGTTTTCATGTCAGACAGCACCGATCCGTGCGCATAGAAGCGGTTCATGGCCACCACGAAGGCGCGAAGCGGAGCGCGAAGCGGAGGGCGAAGAGGGCAGAGAAAGCAGAGGAGGGGAGGGGCCCACAGATTTCACAGATGATGCGGAGAAAGCAGAAGAGAAAACGTTTTGACAGGATGAGTAGGAGGGACAGGATCGGTGGAGGGGGTCGATCCGGCAACGGACACGCCCCACGAAGCGCCGCAACTTGTCGCGGCCTCTTCCGGCCAGGCGGAGGAGGTCAACCGCCAAGACACCAAGAACGCCAAGAAATCCGAGTGGGCGAGGCGCGGAGGAGCGTATCAACAAGAAACGATTGCCTTGTCACGGGCCCACCCGTATCCTAAGCAACGGATGGGCCGTGTAGACCGCCCGGCCCCAAGGGATTGGCCTGACGACAGGAGCGGCACAGCCAAGAGATCAAAAAACGGTATCCGACACCGTCGACACCGTTTCTTCGACGAGGAGCGCCTACCATGATTGCTCAAGAACGACCACTTATGCGCCGCAGTAGATGCATGTTTATCGCAGCATCGACATGCCTGCTTCTTGTAGCATGCGCCCCCCCCAGAGCCATCATGACAGTTACGGTCATAGATCCAAGAGATAACAGGGCTGTATCAGACGTGGAAGTCGAAGCGGCGTATAGGTACTATCTTCGCCTCTTCCCACCGGATGGCGCATCCGCACACACAGATGACAACGGCATTGTAATCCTAGATATCCCCATTGATAGGGACCCACTTGACATACGCATCAGAACTACCGAGGGGAAGCATTACTCGTTAATCATCGACATTGAGGACATATTAAAGGAAGACACTATAAGATGGCTCAAGGCACTTGATATAATGAGTCTAAGAACACTAACGATCGGAATATCAGCAGAGAAAAAAGACGACCGCGCAGTCCCAGAGGCGGATCCAAATGTCGAGACTCCGCCGATCAGATCGGGAGACGTTGAAGGCGAGGAGGACTGAACTGGGGTCAAGGTCTGAAACGGGCTAAGAACGGTGTCGGATACCGTCTTGATTGGGGGCCTCGACTCGGCTTTGCCGATGTGAGAAGACGATGGGTGACCAAGCGGAATCAACTGGGCCGATTTTTTTACTGGGAAGCCCGCGTTCGGGGACGTCGCTGCTTAGCCGGATGCTCAATGCACATCCCGGCATCGGGGTCCCGTACGAATCGCATTTTTACAACGTGTTCTGGCCGCTCTTAAAGCATTACGAGCCGTTGGATACGCCATCGCGCCAGAAGCGTCTGGTGGCGGATGTTCTTTCGATGGCGGTGTTCCGGGACTGGGGCGACCCGCCGGGCGTGGACGCGGTGGTGGCGCGGATCGAGCGAGGGGATTTCCACGGCGTGGTGGAGGCGGTCCTGCGTGAGTGGGCGGACGGCCGGGGCAAGCGCCGCTGGGGCGAGAAGACGCCGCAGCACGGGTCCTTTTGGCGTCAGATTCTGGAGGGGTTTCCGCGGGCTCAGTTTGTCCACGTGGTCCGTGACGGACGCGACTGCGCGCTATCCTGGATCGCCAGCCGGTTCGGCCCCAAGGATGCGTACCACGTGGCGCGGCGGTGGGCGCAGTACATCGACCTGATGGGGCAGTTAAAGCAGTCGCTGGGGTCGGATCAGTTCTACGAGATCAGCTACGAAGACCTGGTGGCTGACCCGGAGGCGGCGCTGAAGTCGCTTTGCGGGTTTCTCGGCGAGCCGTTCGACCCGGCGATGCTGGAATTTCACAGCAGCGGGGACAACTACATGACAGACGCCCGCAATCAGCAGAACCTTCAGCAGCCGGTGATGAAGCAGAACACCGCCAAGTGGCGCAAGCAGATGTCGCCGAGAGACCAGCGACTTTTCGAAGCGGTCGCCGGCGAACAACTGAAGCGCTACGGCTACGCGGCGCTGTACCCGGATGCGGCGGTGGGCACGTGGGAACATGTCTGCTCATCCTATCTCACACACCCGTCGCGCAAAGCACTGGCGATGCTCCACAACACCAAGGGCTGGGGCGACGGTCTGCTTCGGCTGCGTATCCGTGCCCGGTTGCATCTGTCTCCGCCTAAGTGAGCCAAGTCGCGGCGCTTCGTGGGTGGTCTGCGGTCACGGGCTGTGGGTTTCTCCGACCCCAACTCCCAAACCCCAATCCCTAGTCCCCAACCTCCCCGCCCGGTTATATTGACGGGCCATGTACGTGTATGCGGGCATTGATGAGGCTGGGTACGGGCCGGTGCTTGGGCCGATGGTGGTCGGGTGCGTGGTGCTAACGGTGCCTGCGCTTGAGCCGGGTGCGCCGTCGCCGGACCTTTGGCGTCGTCTGAGCAAGGCGGTGTGCAAGCGTCTATCGGATCGTGCGGGTCGTATAGCGGTAAACGACTCGAAGAAGCTGAAGACCAAGGCGTCGGGGCTGCGTCATCTTGAGATGGGTTGCCTGGCGTTCGCGGGTTTACTTGGGGAAAGACCCAAGACGCTGGACGGCTGGCTTGATCTGCTCGGCGAGACGACGCACCAACAGCTGGCGGGCATGCCCTGGTACGGGGCTGATGCGGAGCGGCCCTGGCAGGCTTTGCCGACCGCCAACACCCAGGGCGAGGTCGCCATCGCGGGATCGATGCTGGGCAAGACCGTTAAGCGGATCGGGCTGGAGGTTTCGGCGATGCGCGCGGCGGTGGTGTTCGAGGACCGGTTCAACAAGATGGTTTCCGTGACGCGGTCGAAGGCCTCGGTGAGTTTTACGTTCGTCGCGGGGCACCTGCTTCATGTGTGGGAGCGCTTCGGTGAGCACCGGCCGACGGTCGTGGTCGATCGTCAGGGCGGGCGGATGCGCTACCGGGAATTGCTGGCGGTCAACTTCCCCGATGCGCTGATCACGGTGATTGAAGAGTCGCCCATGTGTTCGTCGTATGTGCTGCGTGAAGGCAACGTCTCCGGGGGGGCATCCGGGGGCGGGCGGGGGATGACCGTGTCGTTCATGGTCGACGCGGAGGAGGCGCACATGCCGGTCGCGCTGGCGTCGATGGTGAGTAAGTACACACGTGAGCTGTTGATGGCCAGGCTGAATGATTACTTTGTCGCGCGCGTGCCGGGCCTGAAGCCGACGGCGGGCTACGCCAAGGACGGCAAGCGGTTTTTGACGGAGTTGGGCCCGCACCTGCCGGATATGGGCCTCGACGAGAAGTCGCTTCGACGGGTATCGTAGGGCCTTGAATGGGGCGAATCCTTGACGGTTGGGTGAAACTTCCTATCCTTTTGGATTCGCCACGACGCCCCCATCGTCTAGTGGCCCAGGACGCCAGGTTCTCATCCTGGAAACAGGGGTTCGACTCCCCTTGGGGGTACTTAGCGACTCTTATGAGTCGCTTTTTTTTGCCTGTAGTTCTGTCCGAAGCGCCAACGGTGTATAGTCGGGGCCGACGTGGCGTGCTGGTCCATCGTGTGGGGGGGCGGGCTTGTAAAGAAATATTTTTTTAGAGCGTACGAACCGGAGGTTGTTGATGCGTCGTTTGCCTGCTCTGTGGGTGTTGCTGGTCGTTGCCCCGATGGCTTGCGGTGATGTCGGGGTCGATATCGACCTGACGGGTCGCTGGCAGTTCATCGCCGGGGATGATCCTTCGTGGTCGCAGACCCCGCCGCCTGGGCTTGAGCCGATCAAGACCGGGATTGAGTGGGAAAAGGCGGGGCACCCGGGCCACGATGGGTACGGGTGGTACTTCCGCCGGGTCCGTCTCTCGCCGAAGACCCGTCAGATGGATGTCCTGCGGTTGAACCTCGGCCAGATCGACGATTCCGACGAGACGTATTTCAACGGCCAGAAGATCGGCGCCACCGGGCAGATGGAGCCCGGCGAGGGTTCGTCCTGGAACGTCGAGCGGGTCTACGACATCCCAAACGACATCCTGCGCCAGGACAACCTGATCGCGGTCCGCGTTGCCGACCATAAGGGCAAAGGCGGGATGCATTCGGGGGCACCTTCGATCGTCGGCTACCGGATCGAACCGATCCCCACAACGGGTTTTGCGATCGACGGGCAGACATCGGTGTTTTTCCCGGAGGGCACGGGGCTAGAGAAACTCCCGCCGTCGCTGGCCCTGGTCCGAGACATCCGGGAGGCGTCGGCGGGCGAGCCATTACCGGACCAGTGGAAACTCAACCCGCGGTTTGCACGCCACGGCCGGCGGCACGAAGTCGTGATACCGGTCGACCTGGGCCGCATAGATCTCTACGGCGGGGGTGAGGTCGGCGGGCCCCTGTTGCGCGACGGGACGGCGATCAAGCTGTGGAACACCGACAACTTCGCCTACCGCAAAGACTCGGGCAGCCGGCTATACCAGAGCCATCCCTGGGTCATGGGTGTGCGTGAAGACGGTTCGGCGTTCGGCGTGATCTTCGACTCGACGTGGAAGGCGGAGCTCGACCTTGAATCGCGGATCCGGTTCCGGGCCGACGGCCCCACGTTCCCGGTGATCATTTTCGAGCGAGAATCGCCCCAGGCGGTGATGCGGGCGCTGGGCGAGTGGACCGGGACCATGGAGCTGCCGCCGCTTTGGGCCCTTGGTTTTCAGCAGTGCCGCTACTCTTACTACCCCGACAGCCGGGTGAGGGAAGTCGCCGACGAGTTCCGCCGACGCCAGATCCCGTGCGACGTGATCTGGTTAGACATCGACTACATGGACGGGTTCCGCGTGTTCACGTTCGACCCGAAGCACTTCCCCGACCCGGCGGCGACCAACGGGTACCTGCACAAGTTGGGCTTTAAGTCCGTGTGGATGATCGACCCCGGGGTGAAGGTGGACCGGGACTACGCGGTGTACAAGACGGGGACCCGGCTTGATGTCTGGGTGAAGAACCGGCGGGGTGAAACTTTCACGGGAGATGTCTGGCCCGGCGCGTGTGTCTTCCCTGATTTCACGATACCGCGCACCCGCAAGTGGTGGGCCTCGCAGTACAAGGGATTCATGGCCTTGGGCGTTGACGGCGTCTGGAACGACATGAACGAGCCGGCGGTGTTCGACGGCCCGGGGGCGACGATGCCGATGACCAACATCCACCGCGGCGGAGACGGTTTGCCGCGCGGCCCGCACCTTCAGTACCACAACGTCTACGGGATGCTGATGGTCCGTGCATCGCTTAAGGGGATCAAAGCCGCCAACCCCGACAAACGTCCGTTTCTTCTGACGCGGTCAAACTTCCTGGGGGGCCAGCGCTACGCCGCGACATGGACAGGCGACAACACCCCCACGTGGGAGCATCTGCGGCTGTCGATCCCCATGAGCCTGACGCTGGGTCTAAGCGGTCAGCCCTTCAGCGGGCCGGACATCGGCGGGTTCGCCAATCATGGCGAGATGGACGTCGAGTTGTGGAAGCACTGGATCGCGCTGGGCGCGTTCTACCCCTTCTCCCGCGCACACGCGGTGGGTCAGGACAACCAGGACAAGGAGCCGTGGTCGTTTGGCCCGGAAGCCGAGCGTGTCGGCCGGACCGCGCTAGAGCGCCGCTATCGCCTGCTGCCGTATCTGTACACGCTGTTTCACGAAGCCTCGGCGACCGGTATGCCGATCATGCGCCCCGTCTTCTTCGCCGACCCGTCAGACCTTTCGCTGCGAGATGAGGAGCAGGCCTTTCTCTTAGGCCGTGATCTGCTGGCCATCCCCCGTTGGGCTGAAAACCCGGAACTGCCAAGTGGCGTATGGCGGACGATCAGCGTGCTTGACGGGGACGCAGAGCAAGATGACTACCAGCTAGAGCTTCGTCAGAAAGCCGGGAGCATCATCCCGCTTGGGCCGATCGTTCAAAGCACGGCCGGTTACAAGGCCGACCCCTTGACCCTGTTGGTCTGCCTCGACGAAGCGGGTGAGGCCCGAGGCGTGCTGTACCAGGACGCATACAAGGGATACGGCTACCAGGACGGCCAGTTTTTGATGGCGCGGTTCCACGCCAGCCGCGACGGTGAGGGGCGGGTCGTGATCGAGGTCGACGATGAGGCGGGCGCACTATCGGTAGCGAAGGGGGATATCATCGTGAAGGTCGTCAGTGAGCCGGACGTCAAGGCGGAAATCCGTTAATGTTTCGGGGCGGGTGCCCGGCATCACCCCTCCCCGGGGACGTGGATCGACAAGGTAACAGACACTTGTAAACACAGGGAATCCGCGCAATGGTCTTGATCTCCTTCGTGCTCTTCACGTCGCTCGTAGCCGGTCTCACCTATTACCTGACCCGCAAGGACGACCACGACAGCACCGCGGGGTATTTCCTTGGCGGACGCAGGCTCGGCGGCGTGGTGATCGCCGGGTCGCTGTTGCTGACCAACCTGTCTACCGAGCAGATGGTGGGGCTCAACGGCGCCGCTTTCAAAGACGGCTTGAGCGTGATGGCTTGGGAAGTCATCGCCGTGATCGCTCTGGTGTTGATGGCCCTGTTCTTCCTGCCCCGTTTTCTAAAAAGCGGCGTCACGACCGTGCCACAGTTTCTTGAGCTGCGCTTCGACCGAGGCACCCACACCCTCACGACGCTGATCTTCCTGATCGCCTACGCGGCGATCCTGCTGCCGATCATCCTCTATACCGGCGCCCGTGGGCTTAACGGCATGGCCGACATGGCCGGGCTGACCGGGATCGAATCACCCACCGCCCTGGTCGTGCTGACCGTCGTGATCGTCGGCGTGATCGGATCGATCTATGCGCTCTTCGGCGGGCTGCGCACGGTTGCTGTGTCGGACACGCTCAACGGCGCGGGCCTGCTCGTCGGGGGGATGCTCATCGTCTGCTTCGCCCTGGCGAAGGTCGGCGACGGCGGGGGCATCCTCCATGGGCTCAAGACCGTCCAGCAGGCCAACCCCGAAAGATTCAACTCGATCGCGGGCAATAGCCAGTCCGTGCCGTTTGGCACGCTGTTTACCGGTGTCCTGCTCTTACACATGTTTTACTGGACCACGAACCAGCAGATCATCCAGCGGACACTCGGCGCGCGGAGCCTGAAAGAAGGGCAAAAAGGCGTGCTGCTCTGCGGCGCTCTGAAACTTCTGGGCCCGATCTATCTCGTCCTGCCGGGCATCATCGCCTTCCACCTCTACGCCAACGACCCATCGATCAAGCCCGACACGGCCTACGGCCAACTGGTGCGCGATGTGTTACCGGCGCCGCTGACCGGGTTCTTCATCGCCGTCATGGTCGGCGCGATACTCAGCTCGTTTAACTCCGCGCTTAACAGCGCGTGTACGCTCTTTAGCCTTGGCATCTACAAGAGCATGGTCCGCAAGGACGCGACCGAACACCAGGTAGTCCGCTCGGGCAAGGTCTTTGGTTGGACCATCGCCGTGGTCTCGATGATCGTAGCGCCCCTGCTGATGGGCCAGGACAGCATCTTCGCCTACCTCCAGAAGATGAACGGCCTGTACTTCATCCCGATCTTCGCGGTCGTGCTCGTTGGCTTTCTGGCCCCGAAGGTTCCGCCGGTCGCCGCCAAGACGGCGCTGGTGCTTGGCCTGCTCGTAATCGCGTTTGGGTACTTCGTCCCCGTCGGCCAAAAGCAGGTGGTCACAACGTACGACGTGCCAGCGGCGCAGGTCCAGGCCGAACTCGCGCTGGGGGCTCAGGCCGTCACAAGCCCTGCGGACGCCGCCCCGGACATAACCCTGGAAGCGCCGGCCCAAGCAACCGTCACGCTCAGCAAGACCGAGGACGCGGCAAAGTATATTGCCGGCGATGTGGTCCACGACTTCCACTTCCTGGGGATCGTCTTCGCGTCATTGGTTGCTTTGATGCTGGCGATTGGCGCGGTGAAGCCGCTGCCCGAGAAGTGGGTCCAGCAACACTCCGGCGACGTCGCGATCACGCCCTGGCGCCTGGCGGTCCCGGTCGGCGTGGTGCTGCTGCTGCTGGTCCTGACGATCTACGCACTATTCGCCGACTTCTCGGTGCTCGGGTAGGGGCGTCTGCATCAGGTTTAGACGGGAGCGGAACGCTCGGCCTTTCAACGGGGCCTTTTTTCCGACATCCGCCATAAACCGCGAGGGCGACATTGGGCCTGCAAGATCTGCGTGCCAATCTACGCTTCGCCGGCCTCGTCCTGCATCAACTGGAATAGCGGCATGCCGCCGGGCGATACCCATCCACAGTTTCTACGCTCCGGCTCCGGGGTTGCCCGTCAGGGGCCTTCCTTTTTTTCCTCCAGAATCTCAAAACGTGATACTTATGACGAGGCTTGGGAACAATTTTCAACGTTTTGTCGTATTACCTATTGCAGATTGGCCGATGCGCCGATATAGTTCTCGCGAAGTCATGTGACTTCTTACTTTGAAGCAGGTACTGCGATGACCGTCAAACAGCAAATCTTGAATCTCTTTGAACGCACATCCTGTGCGTCGCTGTTTGGCGTCAGGAGCGGGCCCGCGATATCTGCGGGTTTATGCGACTCGTTCGTACGGTTCTTTATGTGTTCCGGTTACGCTTCATGCGTGCTACCGGATACAAGGGCCGCCGATCGGGGTCGATTTAGCCAACATGAGCAGCCCAGAATGCTCGGCAATCGACCCACCGCGTAAGACCGCTTCCCACGACCCAAAACCCAAACAGTGATTCCTGGTACGGCGCAAATGCTGTATCTGCTTGGCCTTGTGGTGCAGTGGCAGCACGCCGCCCCTTCAAGGCGGAGCCGTGGGTTCGATTCCCACCGGGGCTATTGGAAATATCTGGTCGCGTAGATCAGCGGTAGATCGCCTGCCCGACACGCAGGAGGACGCTGGTTCGAAACCAGCCGCGGCCATTGGATGTTTGTGCGGATAAGGATGACATGATGAACGGACAAAACTAAACACGCGATGTAGCTCAACAAGGCGGAGCAGACCCCTCATAAGGGAAAGGTTGCTGGTTCGAGTCCAGCCATCGCGATCTGATTGATAGCGGCGCCCCCGGGTGTTCCCCCCGTGTAGTCATACACAAGGGAAACATCCGGGGGCGGAGACGCGGGTTCGAATCCCGCCGCCGCCATTGACAAGCCGTAAGTGGCGCACCGTTTCGATGTCGAAGACGGGTGTGGACCGTCCGCGCGATCGGTGCGCCAACGAATGCCGCGTAGCTCAGCGGAAGAGCGCCTCCGTCACAAGGAGGAGTGCGCCGGTTCGATCCCGGCCGCGGCGATTTGAAATACCCGGAAGTTTTTCCCATGTGTGATCGACACGAAAGAAAGATTCCCTGGGACGCTGGTTCGCTTAGCGGGTAAAGCGCCCGGTTGAAGTTCGGGAGCCCCCGGTTCGAATCCGGGACCAGCGGCTTTGAAGCGTCGTGTTTACGGCGGACGGTTCATTGACAAGTCAAGAGCGGAAGGATGTAAAAGATATCGCGGGCCTCGCCGCAATCGGGCGGCGGGGCACTGCGTTTTTCTTGTCTGACCCGTAGCTCACCGGGAGAGCGCCCGCCTGATAAGCGGGGGGTAAGAGGTTCGACTCCTCTCGGGTCAATTCGCGTCTTCGGTAGCTGCCGGAGCTCGGCCGGGAGAGCACCCGCCTGGTATGCGGGCGGTCACGGGTTCGACTCCCGTCGGTAGCTTTGGATTGTTTGTTGAAGTTCAGTGAAAGACACGGGTCGCGGCATGGACGGTGTTTCCCGGGGGTAGGAGACCACACCGGGCGCAAGCCCTCCGCGACCCGCACGGTGTCGTAGCTCAGTCGGATAGAGCGCTTCCCTGTCACGGAAGAGGCCACGGGTTCGATCCCCGTCGACGCCGCTTTTTGAATGGTTGCCACGGTAGCTCAATTGGCGGAGCGGCCGTCTTGTAAACGGCAGGCTGCCGGTTCGACCCCGGCCCGTGGCTTTGTGAAATGCTTCCACCCCGAGGTCCAAATGGATGGACGCCGGACTACGAATCCGGAAGGTGCAGGTTCGAATCCTGCCGGGGTGATTTATGCACTCGACCCGTAGCTCAGTGGCAGAGCGGGTCCCTTATAAGGGCCTATGCGTGGGTTCGAGTCCCGCCGGGTCGATCTTAGGCCGTAGCTCAATCGGCGGAGCGGCCGGCTTTGAACCGGCAGGTTGCGGGTTCGACCCCCGCCGGCCTGACTTGCTTTTTCAACACCACACCTCGTAGCTCAACCGGAAGAGCGTCGGTCTCTGAAGCCGAAGACTGCAAGTTCGAGTCTTGCCGGGGTGATTACGTATGCCGTCGTACCCCAATCGGTAGAGGGAACCGGCTCAGAACCGGTACAGTGCAGGTTCGACTCCTGCCGGCGGTACTTTTTCTTTCTGATGCCTCTGTGGCGAAACAGGCAAACGCTACGGGCTTAAACCCCGTTGTCAGTGATGACTTGCTGGTTCGAATCCAGCCAGGGGCATTGCGAGATCATTCCGGGGTGCATTCCAGGGGCGTGGCTCTCAACGGCTCGGTATCCCAAACGGCAGAGGACGCCGGCTCAAACCCGGTGCGCTGTGGGTTCGACTCCCACCCGGGCCACTTATTGATGCGTCGTCGTGCCCCAATCGGCAGAGGGGCCAGGCCGAGATCCTGGTAGTTGGAGGTTCGAATCCTCCCGGCGACATTTGTTTGGAGAGGGACCGTAGCTCAATCGGCAGAGCGCCCGGTTTGCACCCGGCGGATCGGGGTTCGATTCCCCGCGGCTCCACTTGTTCGTCTGCTTCAGCTCAGAGCGTAGCTCAGTTGGGAGAGCGCCCGGTTTGGATCCGGGAGGCCGCAGGTTCAAGCCCTGCCGCTCTGATTGTTTCTGTCTCTTTCACGAAGGAGGTGCACCATGCATCAGGACCATGGCTTTTAACGAAGAAGAATCCTTTCAGGCCGATGAGTAAGCGACGTTACGGGTATCCATCCGAGTCGCGCGTGAAGAAGGGAGATCGGGTTGTCCATAGCAACAAGGAGCTTATCGAGAAGCTCGGCCGAAGCGACCCTTGCCCATGTGGGTCCGGGCGGTGCTTTTAAGAAGTGCTGCATGAAGTCCGGCCGATACGACGGCACGAACCGTGGCCACTACTTCTGGCCAATGGATTAAATGTGTTCACAACGGCAGACGCGGTGGTCTGCACATCCGGGGGAACAGGGGATAGCTTATTGGGTAAAGCTTCGGGCCGTGACCCCGAGGAAGCGGGTTCGAATCCCCCTCCCCTGATTGACTATCGCTAAGCCGCAAACGGCTTTGAATAATGGACCCCATAAACAGCCTGTAGCGAAGCCTGGTCATCGCGCTCCCTTCGGGTGGGAGAGATCGCGGGTTCGAATCCAGCCGGGCAGATTCGTGCGTCGTTAGCTCACGTTGGCAGAGCGGCTGACTTCCAATCAGCAGGCAGCCGGTTCGACTCCGGCACGGCGCATTGAAAAGAGTTCAGAGCAGACGGCGGTGTATGCTGTCTAGAATGTAATGGCGATACCGAAAGGAGGTGCCCGATGGGCCATGTCATGATTGATCGGGTCCCGGTTTGGGGCGAGCCGGACGCGGGCGCGGTGGAGCAGATTCAGCGCTGCTTTGAGGACAAGGAAGCCGCCGCGGCGGCGCTGATGGGCGACCACCACCTGGGTTACGCGATGCCGATCGGCGGCGTCGTGGCGTACCACGGGATGGTCAGCCCGTCGGGCGTCGGTTACGACATCGCCTGCGGCAACAAGGCCGTGCGATTGGATATGACCGGCGACGAGTTGCGTAAGGACATCAGGAAGGTCATGGACGCGATCTTCCGGCAGATCTCCTTCGGCATCGGCCGAAAGAACCTGGAAGACGTCGACCACGAGCTGTTCGATGATGATACCTGGGATCTGGTCGACTCGCTGCGTATCCGTGTGCCAAAGTGTCGTGACCTCAAGCAACTGGCCCGGCAGCAACTGGGCACGGTCGGGTCGGGCAACCATTACGTCGACCTGTTTGTCGATGAGCAGGACCGCGTCTGGTGCGGCGTACACTTTGGCAGCCGTGGGCTTGGGCACAAGCTGGCGTCGTTCTTCGTCGAGAAGGGCGGCGGCTCGGACGGCATGCACGTCAAGCCGGTCGTGTTCCACGAGAAGTCCTACCTCGGCGAGGAGTACATCCGGTGCATGGAGCTGGCCGGGCGTTACGCCTACGCCGGGCGCGACTGGGTGTGCCAGAAGGTTGCACGCCTCTTGAAGACGAAGGTCCTTGAAGAGGTCCACAACCACCACAACTTCGCGTGGAAGGAGACACATGAGCTCGCCGGCGCAGAAGTTGAGTTGTGGGTCGTCCGCAAGGGCGCGACCCCGGCGTTCCCGGGCCAGCGTGGTTTTGTCGGCGGCTCGATGGGTGACAACAGTGTCATCCTGGAAGGTGTGGATTCGCCCGAGAGCAAGCCGGCGTTGTACTCGACGGTGCACGGCGCAGGCCGTGTGATGAGCCGTACCAAGGCGGCCGGTCGGAAGCGCTGGTCGAAGAAGACCGGCGGGTTCGTCCGTGTGTCCGGCGGCGAGATCAGCCGTGAGATGATGATGAAATGGGTCGACGGCAAGGGCGTGGAACTGCGCGGCGCCGGCACGGACGAGTCGCCGCAGTGTTACAAACGCCTGGACGAGGTCCTCAAGCATCACGGGCCGACGGTCCGCGTCGTCCACACACTGACCCCGGTCGGCGTGGCGATGGCGGGTGAGGACGAGTTCGACCCTTACAAGGATTAACTACTTACACGAAAGGCCGACGCCGGTGGAAACATCGGCGTCGGATATTGCATGCTTTGGATCGGTAGCTCAATCGGCAGAGCAGCCGGCTCTTAACCGGCAGGTTGTGGGATCGTTGCCCACCCGATCCATTTGTTTCGATCTGTATCTTGGGCCCCGTAGCTCGATCGGCAGAGCAGCGGACTTTTAATCCGTTGGGTGTGGGTTCGAGTCCCACGGGGGCCACTTGCGAGACCCATTCCAGGGTTACCCCGTTAACACTTCGTGCTGGTGTGGTTCAGTCTGGCAGAGCACGCCCTCGTAACGCGGAGACGCCGGTTCGATCCCGGCCACCAGTTTTGTTCTGTCCACCCCGTAGCTCAAATGGAAGAGCACCCGTCTTCTAAACGGGCTCGTGCTGGTTCGACTCCAGCCGGGGTGATTGTCTGTGCCCCGCGTTTCGATCCGGATGATTATCTATCGTTTAGCGGCGGATCGGAGATCCGCGCGTAGGCCCAACGGGTCAAGACCGGCGATCTGCGATCGCCCGCTAAACATGGCGAATCAACGTCTTTTTTTTGCACCGTAGCACAACGGTTGTGCGGCTCCCTGTTAAGGAGAGGGTTGCGGGTTCGAATCCTGCCGGTGCAGCTTGCCTGATATGCACGTAGCTCAATCGGCAGAGCGGCGGATTCCAAATCCGTCAGGTGGAGGTTCGACCCCTCCCGTGCATGTTTTGTTTCCAATGTTGGGATCATCCCTTGTCGTCCGGCGGCTCACCGGCCACGCCCTGCGTTTGGCTGTGTGTGTTCCGCGACACGGGTTCTATCGGTGTGGTTTGGTCCGACAAGCGAGTAGCTCATTAGGTAGAGCAACTGACTGATACTCAGTAGGTAGCGGGTTCGACTCCCGTCTCACACCACCTGGCAGGGGCGCAAGCCTCGGGGTTCGACTCCCTCCGACTGCCCTCGGTTATGGGCACCATCGCGGGTCGGGGGAAACGGCCTGGTGCGATTCCGGCCGGTATGTGAGTGATGTGTTGACGCTTCGGCGGTGACACGGATCAACGTGCCGGCACCGATAGCACGGCTACGCGGTTCGGCGGATACCGGTATGTGACAGCGTGAGGAGTCTTCGGACTCCGTAGCGGTCGCCCGGCTCCGCGCCGAGCAGGACGCCCAACTCGGGGGCGGGTGCCTGTCGGCGTGCGAGCCGTGTGACGTCAGCGCGCTTCTTCGCACGCCTTAAGCCAACCCCGCCGCTGCTTCGGGGCATCGCCTGCGGAAAAACCCTCGGCCCGCACTTTTCAATTTACCCAGTCGCCGTGACGTTCACGGCGGTGAATCATTCACCTCCAGGAAAGGAGCCCTGATCATGTTTACAAAGCTTCGTATCCGTAAGCATGAAGCCGGCCTGTGGTTCCGCCACGGCGACTTCAAGCAACTGTTGAGCCCGGGCAGCTACTGGCTGCTCGGCCGGTTCATCTTCAAGGACCGGGTCGAGATGATCGACCGGCTTGCCGGCAAGTTCGAGCACAAGCTGCTTGATCTGCTGGTCACCGACGCCGGTGTCGCCGGGCGCCTGGTCGTGGTCGATCTTAAGGACGATGAGCGGGCGCTGATCTGGAAGGACGGCCGGCTGGGCTGGATCGTCGGCCCGGGTCGGCACGCGTTCTGGAACGACCCGGCCAAGATCACGGTCGAGACGTACAACGTCAACGACTTCACCTTCACCCACCGGAAGGTCGAGGCGATCCTCGGCTTCCGTGGTGGCGGAACATTCCTGGACGGCGTGCGCGTCGAGTCGCACGAGCGGGTGCTGTTGTTCCGTGAGGGCGAGTTGGTCGGCGAACTGAGCCCGGGCCTGCACGTGTTCTGGAAGCAGACCGGCAAGGTCGTCTGGAAGGCCGTGGACCTGCGCGAGCAGGTCGCCGACGTAGCCGGCCAGGAGATCATGACCGCCGACAAGGTCACGCTTCGTGTGAACCTGGTCGTGACCTACCGTGTCAACGACGCGGTCAAGGCAGTGACCACGGTGAGCGACTACGCACAGACGCTGTACCGCGAGGCGCAGCTCGCTTTGCGTGAGTCGGTCGGCACGCGGAGCCTGGACAAGTTGCTGGCTGACAAGGACGCGGTCGGCAACGAGGTCCGTAGCGTCCTGGATGCCCGCGCCAAGGAGTTCGGCGTGGGCGTGCGGGGCGTGGGTCTGCGTGACGTGATCCTGCCGGGTGAGATGAAGATGATCCTCAACGAGGTCATCCTCGCCCAGAAGCAGGCCGAGGCCAACCTCATCCGCCGTCGGGAAGAGACGGCAGCGGCGCGCAGCCAGGCGAACACCGCGAAGCTGCTCGCCGAGAACCCGGCGCTGACCCGCATGAAGGAACTCGAAGCCCTTCAGGAAATCCTCAAGGGTACCAAGGCAACCTTCGTGCTGGGTCAGGGCGACGTCGCCGAGCAGGTCCGCGGCCTGGTCGGCAAGGACGCCGCCAAGGATGATTCATAGAAAGGAGAAGATCGGCCGGCTCGTTTGAAAGAACGGGTCGGCTTTTATATCGCGGTCGAAGCTCACACGGCAGAGCGCCGCCCCGCCACGGCGGAGGTGCAGGTTCGATTCCTGTCGGCCGCATTCATATTTCACATCCTTTCGCTCTTGTTTGGCCGGGTAGCCGAATGGTCAGGCGACGGGCTGCAACCCCGTAGACGCGGGTTCGACTCCCGCCCCGGTCTTTAGATGGAAGGTGAATCCGCTAGGTGCGGGCTCCGGTTGCTAACCGGGTGGGGCCTGATGGGTCTGTGGATCGTGCCCACCGCCTTCCGCTTTGTGTGAGCCATTAGCCGTTAGCCGTTAGCCGTTAGCAAGAAGGATGAATGGTACGTATGCACAAGCTAATGGCTAAAGGCTAATGGCTAACGGCTACAAGAACGCCCCGCTGGTCGATTGGTGTGACGCCGGCCCCTCAAGCCGGAGGACCGGGTTCGATTCCCGGGCGGGGTATTGGTTAGTGAAAGGAAGGTGAAGTTCGCCAATGGGGCGGCCCCCGTCTCGAAAACGGGTGGGGCTTTACGGCCTGGGGTTCGAGTCCTCCGCCTTCCGCTTGTTGGAGCCTTTAGCTGTTAGCTATTAGCCAGAGGGATGCGCCTTAACTTTATCTCTGTGCTAACAGCTAAAGGCTAATGGCTAACGCCTTCACACCCGGGGTGGTTGGGCAATGGCAGGCCCCGCTGGTTGTAATCCAGCCGTCGCGAGACATTGGCGGTTCGACTCCGTCCCACCCCACTTTACGGATGCCCTCAGGTGCAACGGGTTGCACACCTGACTCTGAATCAGGAGGTGCCGGGTTCGAGCCCCGGGAGGGCGGTTGAATGTTTGGCTATCTATATAGATAGGGAGCGTGAGCTTTGGACCGTGAGCGTGACATGATGAGCATCGGCAAGCTGGCAGACCGTTATGGTGTGTCGCCTCAGTCGCTGCGCGTCTGGGAGCGCATGGGCCTGATCCCCGCTACGCATCGTACCGCCGGTGGCCACCGCCGTTACGGCCCGAAGCACCTCCGCTCGCTCGACCACCTCATGCGGGCCCAGGTGCCGGGGATGTGAACCGAAAAATCTGATAGAGTTGCCCCGGACGCCGACCATCCAGGCGCACACCCGGGGGCACCGCGAGCGGCTGAGCGAGCTCATCGGGAGCTTGTTGAGGACGGCTTGAACGGATGGCCCTTTATTGGACAACCCGTTCGAATCCACCCCAAGAGGGGGCGACCCGGCTTCCGGGAAACAGTCATTTACGTGTGTCGGACCGTGCTACAGGACCCCAGATTAATCTGTAAAAGCAGCATGCGCGTCTGCATATAGAACGTTTGTCCGGAGAGCCCACCCGGCCTGCGCATCGATCGGTGAGTGGTGCGTGCGTTCGGCCAAAGCTCGTAAAAAAAAGCTCATAATTCAGATGACGATCTATTTGTTCAGCGCGCATATTTCCACATTGAACGCTCATCCCAAACCCGTCAACGCACCGACAATCCGGCAGCAGTTCACTTCGACCGGGGATGCTCAAATACGCACAGAATTCGGATGATAATCAATTTATATCGCGCCCTGACGCCCAAACTGGCAACACACCGATCGCTATTGGGTGAACCTCTATGGTCTGCACCCTCCCAATAGCCTCATTTTTCTGATAACGATCTATTTGCACCGCGAGGCGGCTGCGGGTCGAGGGTATGGACCTCGGCCGTGTAGCTGTCCGTGTCGAACCGGTTGCGGACGTAAACAAGCCGGGCCCGTGCCAGGCCCGTCGTGCGGGGAAGGGGAAACACACGTATCTCGCCGGGCTGTAGGGCTGGGTAAGCGTTGGGGTTTCCCGACGGATCGTCCAGTCTATCGGCAAGGGTGGCGAGCAGTTGCTCGGAGCCGTCATCAAGTTGGACATACAGCCGCAAGGCTCGGCGGATGCCGCCGCTGGGGTATGCGTGGCCAGCGAAGTTTCGCAGTGACAAGGTCGGCCCATCTTCGTCGTCCTGAGTAAACGTCATGGCAATGCCGCTACGCAAGAGATCCATATCGCGTCGTGCCGACCACAGGTGTCGGCCGTCGGGCATGTGACAGTCGATGCAAGCCATCGGCATGTCTTCGTCCACCTGCTCAATCGAACCGGGGGGCCAGGTCGCCTGGCGGTAGCGCGGTCGCATTGCCCATTGATCCCACTGTGATGCCGTCCGGCCGTGGCATTGGGCGCAGGCGATCGTCGTGAATGGCGTGAGGCAACCGGTTAGCTGATGCGGGGTATCACGCTCGCTCTGAGGCGAGTGGCAGGCGACGCAGGAAAGGCCTTTGCGATCTGCGAAGTCGAAGGTCCCGGGCTGACGCGTAACAGGGTCGACGGTCATGAGGATCAAGTGCGAAAGGCTGTTTGCATGCGCGGTGCCGGACCATTGCGCATGGGTTTGTGTGTGACACTCGGCGCAGCGGGTGTCGGCGTGGTCGGGATCAGGTACGGGCCCGGCGTGGCATGTCAGACAGCGTCCTACGAGGACCGGGCCGAAGCGCAGATGCTCCGAATGGGCGTAGACCTCGCAGAGATCGCCCGATACAGAAGGCGCATTGCGATCTATCCAACTTAAAGCCAACGCCTCGCGCTGGTCAATCGGTGTGTCACGCAGAGGCATGGGGTCGACAGGGTCGATTTTGTCCAGCGCCCCGAAGGCCGCGGCACGCACGCGCCAGTCGGCGTCACTGGTGCGGGCCAATAAGTCGGCTTCACCGGCCTGTCTGCACGCCTCGGCACGCTGTAACGGGTCCGAATCCTGTAGATCGGCCTCGGTTGTCCGCGTTAGCTGGCCAGGCAGCCAGATCAGCCAGATCAGCCAAGCCACTAGTACAATCACAGCACCCAATATCGGCCCTATCGCTCGTGGTCCCACCACCGATTTTTTTTTGATCAATGCTTTATTTTTGTGGGACATGGTTGTATCATACACCTCGTTGCAAGCTAATTGCCACAAAATCTCCGCGGGTTCAACGACATACACTGGGGCGACCATCATCCTTGTGTTGGCGTCTATCGTCTGGGCACACGGCGACCCGGCGCCTACGGCCCCGCCTCCTCCCCCCAAGCCCAAAATAGTTCTTAAACAGATGCCGCGCGTGACCGAGCTGCGGTGGTCATGGGTCCACTGGTGGGAGGCGAACCGAAGCCTGTATCTGCGGCCGATTGGGCAAGGCCGGCCTCACCAGGATCTGGATCAGGCAGGTTTTCTTTCGTTACGCTCTCGTGCGGAGAAAGCACTCATCGAGGTGCTAAGTGATCCCAACGAGGAACCCAGATCCGCCGCGGCTCTGTCGCTTGGCCGCATGCGTGCGTCGGCGGATTCTGGCGCTATAGAGGCGCTGATTAAGCTTGCACAGAAAGACCCCAGCGAGTCCGTGAGGTCCAATGCGTTGTTGGCGATAGGTCTGATCGACGACAAAGACAGCGGATCATTTCTATTTGGGTATTCGCCGCCATCGCCTTGGCTGCGTGCTTCCGCGCTGATCAGTACCGGCCTGGTGCGCGAGCAGACGATGCCGATGCGTGTTGGGTTGCACAAGGTCCTTGATCGGGACGGCCCGGTGATGCGTAACGCAGCGTGGTGGGCGCTTACGCAACATCCTGGGGATGGGCACGCAAGAGAGACCATGTCATTGATGGCGACCTCGGGCAGCCCCTGGCTTGTGTCCGATTCGCTCCTGGCGTTGGGCTCAAATATAGATGAGGCCGGCGAACTTATGCTGGCGCGGATTGTGTCTCAGGGAGATGAGTTTCAAGACTTACCGCTCTGGCGTACGCTTGATGAGGTCAAACGTGAGAAGTACGGGCCTGTCACCGTTGGTCAGCACCGCAAGTGGGTCCGAGCCCACCGCCGGATCTTCGATCTGAACCCGGCCCCGACACCGTTGGGCGAGCAGCCCGAGGGCTACCGTGGGATCAGGATGGTCATCGGGATCGAGGAGATCTACCGCGCCCGTCTGCGGGCCTCTGCGGCGACGGCGCTGACAGGGGCAACTAACCGGGAGCAGGCCATCGATGCGCTGCGAGCGTTGATCACGGAGCAGACCAACAATTACAACACGCCGGCGAAGTGTTTTGCGGCCATCAGCCTCGGCCAGATCGGTTCGCACAAGGGACTCGACGACCTGTTGGCCGTGGCGAGCGATCAGGACGGACGCCGGATCAAGCGTCAGGAAGACCTCGAATCACCGTTGCGCGGATTTGCGATCATTGGTTTGGGCCTCTACGCCCGGCCGTACATGACGGAGCAGGGCGCGACCAATCACCCGGACCACGGACGCGCCTTGAAGATGCTTAAGGATCGGTTGGTCGATAAGCGTGAGAAGTTGGAGGTCCGTGCCGCTGCCGCGGTTGCGCTGGGTATAAGCGGCAGGACATCGAACCTCAAACTGATGATCGGCCGCTACGAGGCGTTCGACGACACCAGCCCGCTGTTGGGTGGGTATGTGTTGTTAGGCCGGGCGATCCTGGGTGACCGCAACGTGATCGAGCTGGCCCGTGCGGCGCTTGAGCGCAAACCCCACCACGATGAGACCACGGACCTGCTTGCCCGACGGGCGGCGATTCTGTCGATGGGTGTGACCGGGGCCGGCGAGGCGATCCCCCATCTCGTCTGGGCGTGGGACCAGGAAGCGTATTATGTCAACCGTGAGGTGATCGTTGCGCTGTCGTTGTGCGGGGCACCGGGTGTGGCGGCGCACGTCCTGCCGTTGTTAGCAGACGACACCAACCAGTACGAACGCGCCTTCATGGCCGACGCCATCGGCAGGTTGTTTAACCAGGACGATTTGCCGCCGCTATCGGTGTTCCTCATCGGCAGCAACTTCATGATGAAGAACGGCCTGACCGATCCGTACCGCGGGCTGGAAAATGTGTTCCTCTACGGCTACCTGATCCCGCAGTTCGAGGAGGACTGGTATTGATCACCACCGTCGGCCTGCTGATGTTGTCGGTCCTGGCAAGCCCGGCGTCGGACCTCGAACGGCTGCGTCTGTCAGGCGGTGCCGAGCCGGCACAGGTAGTCCAAGCCCTTGAAGCGGGGCTCGCCGAACTGAACGCGCAGACACGCCCGCAGCGCTGCATGGATGCTTTCCTGGCGGGTGAGCTCTACCGCCGTGCCGCCGCCGCTTCGCCGGACCGGGGCTATGATGAAAAAGCACTCGAGCGTTTCCGCTCTATGCGGGTCGACTATATGGACCTGGCCACCGGTGTGCTCGGCTACATCGGCGAGGCCCGCGTACATATGCAAAACGGCGACCCGGCCCAGGCTCTTGTGGTACTCGCTGCGCTGACCGAAGCTCGCGGCGACTCGAAGATGAAACGCCTGGCACAACTAGAGTCGCTCGGGGCCCGGCTGTTGATCGATCCGGAACGCGCCATGAAGGACGCCCACGCATTGGGGGTGCCGGCACACGGGTTCCTCGCCAGGGCGTATGCAGAACTCGGGGACCGTGATAAAGCCCTTGAACTGGTACGCAGTGAAACGGTCGTGGCCTCGGTGCCGAAATTTCAACGGCTGGAATTGATCGCCGGTCTGGACGCCTTGAGCGAAGACGAACGCTTCGCATGGGCGCAGATCCTGGCGGAGGTTGGCCGAAATGAAGCCGCGCTGGCGGTGTTGGATGAAGATGCACCGACCCAAGCGGCCAGGCTGTATGCGGCGCTGTTGCAGGGTGCGGGGCGGAAAGCGGAGGCGGCCAAGCAGTGGAGCAGGGCCATTGAATCCGGTGCCGGGCCTGAGGTGATGCTCGCCTACGCTTCCTGCCTGGAATCCTTGATTGTAGAAGACCCCGGACACACATCGTCGGCCCTCGAGGCTTATCGCCGCCTTATCGAGTCTGAGGCCGACGATGCGCTGAGGCGCGCTGCGCTTCGTCGCTGGGTGCATCTGTCAGGGGCTTATGGATCCCTTGAGATATTGACTACGCATGAAGATCTCGTGTCGTCCGATCCCTACCTGAGATACGCCCGCGCTGCGACGGCGCGGGACACCATCGAGCCGGCCGAGCGGATTGCCGAATTATACGCCGTTATCACAGAGACAAGTGATCCACTGGTCCGCGCATCGGCCGTATTGTTGCTAGCCCAGATCGAAACCGATCCGCGTGACGCCATGGCGGTGCTCACCGAGCATTGGGACGAGCTGATGAATCAGCCGCTTGTTGCCAAGCCGGCACAACAGCAGCGGGTCAGGTTGTGGATCGAACTGGGCATGGTGGACCGTGCGTCGGAGGAGATGTTGCGAAGCCCCGATACCCAGCGGCCCCAGTCACTGCTGCTGGTCGGTGAAGCGCTGGCGGACCGTTATGCGGACGGCATCGGGGGTAACGCCCAGCAACGTGTGTTATCTCTGGCCAGCGCCGCGATCACCGCTGCGCCTGATGATAAGCCCACCGCCCTTGCGGCGGCTCGATTGATGTTGCGTGTCGATGCCCGTGCCGATGCGGTGAAAGTGCTCGGGCCGCTGGATTGGGCCGAGGCGAAGCGGGTCCTGGCCGAGGCATTGCGAGCGATGGATCGTCCGCAAGAGGGGCTGGATGCGCTGGTGGGCGACGACACAGCCCAGGGGGCGCTTCAGCGGGGGCTGTGCCGGTTGGCGCTAAGCCAGGAGGACGAGGCGCTGACGGAAATACGTGATGCTCGCCGAGCTTCGCGGGCCGGTAGTGACTTCTGGTGGGAAGCGACGCTCGCGCTGGCGACGGCGCAGCTTACGATGGATGATGGACCGGCCGCCGCAGAGGTGTTGCGTGTGGCCGAAGCGTTGTATCCAGTTACCGGGCGACCCCAGTTGCGGACACGGCTGGACGTTCTGAAGAAGGAGTTTGAAGAATGAAACGAGCCGATATTCTTGGCGCCGCTGTTGTGGTTTTTGTGTTTGCGACAACGGCTTGGGCCCAGGACGCCGAGCCTGAGGCAAGCCGATCACTGCTCGACCTTGTACAGGCCGGTGGCTGGGTCGGGTACGCCATCATGCTGCTGAGTCTGTGTGGGCTGGCCCTGGTGGTCGACGCCTTCATGCGGCTCAAGGAGAAGGACCTGGCCCCGCCGAACCTCGTTGAACAGGTCCACGACCTGACCGCCAAGGGGAAGTTCGAAGAGGTGCTGGCGCTTTGTAAGACAAACGAGAGCATGCTCGGGCGCGTCATCGCCGGCGGGTTGGCGGACGGCAAGCTCGGGCTCGACGCGGTGCGTGAGGGCATGGAGCATGCCGGCGTGATGGAGGTCACCAGGATGCGAGAGCGCAACGGCTACATCGGCCTGATCGCGTCGGTCGCGCCGATGCTCGGGCTGCTGGGCACGGTGACGGGCATGATCGCATCGTTTCGCCTGCTGGGCGAGGCCCAGGGCGCGGCCCGGCCGGACGAGCTGGCGCTGGGCATCAGCCAGGCCCTGGTGACCACGTGCATGGGCCTGGTTGTCGCGGTGCCGTTGATGTTCTTCTACGTCTTCTTCCGCATCCGCATCACCCGCATCGGCCACAAAACAGCCGCGGTCGGCGAGAAGATGCTCAGGCTCATGACCGTGGTCATCGAGACGCGCCAACAAGCCAACCAGAAACAGGAGGCGCCCAAGTGAGTGCCCGGCTGGACTTCAACCACGAAGACGCCGACGCCGCCCACCCGCACATCGGGATGGCGCCGCTTGTCGACATTGTGTTGCTGCTGATCTGTTTCTACTTGTTGGTGATGCAATCGATGCAAAGCCGAACGGACGACCAGATCAAACTGCCGACGATGGTAAACAACGAGACGTCAGATGTGATCCCGGCGGAGTTGATCGTGAACATCGACGCGGCCGGCTCGATCAACCTCAACGGCGCACCGGTCGATCTCGACGGGCTCGAGGCGTTGCTGCGGTCCGAGCGCAGCCGCGCCGAGGCGTCGGGGGCGGGGCTGAACGTCGTGATCCGCGCCGACGGTCGGCAGAGTTACGGCCTGCTCGACGCGGCCATGGGCGCCTGCCGTGACGCAGGCCTGCGCGGCGTAACCATACGGGCAACGGAGGGCCGACCATGATGGATTTTCTGGGCGAACCCGAAGAAGAGTCCGACGAGCTGTTCCAGGTCGCGGCGATGGTCGACATCGTATTCATCCTGCTTGCGTTTTTCGTGATGAGCGTGCAGTTTCACGGGGGCGAGCGCGATTTGCCGCTGGGCTATCAGGATCAAACCCAGTCGGCGGGGGCCTCGGCCGAGGACCTGCCGGCGGCGGTGCGTGTGTGGTTGAATGCGACAGATCAAGGGGCTGTGGCTATCCGGGTCGGTGACGCCGCGCTGCCCGATGACGGGTTTGATGACCTCACTGCGTTGCTGACACAGATCGATCTGCCGCGTGTCCCGGTGGTGATCGGGGCCGGCGCCGACCTGAGCGTGCAACAGGTCGCCAACGGCATGGACGCGGTGCTGGCCAGTCCGATGAAACGGCTATCCTTGAGCCCAAGCCCCAGGGAACCCATGCCGTGAACGAACATGTAACCGATAGTTGGGGGCAACGTGCAAAAGCGTGGGGTATCTCGGCGGTGGTCCACGCGCTAATCGTGCTGCTACTGGCGAGCCTGGTGTTGGCGGTCGCGCAGCCGCCACCGATTGAGGCCGTGGTTAGTTTCGAACCCGTCGGTCGGCCGGACGATCCATCGACCAGCTCGTCCGGCGGATCCGCCCCGCGTGTGGAAGCAACCAGCGATTCGGCCGCAAGCCCGTCTACCGCACCGATGCCCGCGCCTTCGGTTGACGCCTCGCTGGGGTCCACCCCCGCCCCCGATCAGAGCGTCCTGCCGACCGACCCGGCGATGTCCGACCCGGCGCTTGCGCTGTTGGTCGAACTCACTGAACAACTCAGCGCCGAGCACACCGGTCGTGGTGACAACCCGCTGATCGACGGATCAAGCGAAGGCTTCCAGCAGATGGTCGGCGGGATCCGTGGTCGTGGGTTGGATGTCGTGTTTGTCATTGATGCGACCAACAGCATGTCGGGGATCATCGGCCAGGCCAAGGAGCGTGTGCATGATGTGATCGGGGTCATCACGGGTGTTCTATCCAAAGACGGTCTGCCGCCAAGAAATGTCCGGTTCGGTGTGGTGGCGTACAAGGACTACGGGGACGAGTACGGCATCGCGGCCGCCAAAGCCCTGGCCCTGACCCATGAGTTCGAGTCCGTCCGAGAATTCATCGACCGAATCACCGCCAGCGGTGGCGGCGACATCCCCGAGCCAATCCACGAAGCCCTGAAGATCGCGACCGAAAGGAAAATGGGCTGGAAGCGATCGGCCACGAGCATCATCGTCCTGATTGGTGATTCCCCGGTCCACCCCGGCGGCCGCAACGAGGCCATCGCAGAAGCCCGTGGATTTAGGAAACGTTTCGCCGGCACGGTCAACGTCATCGATGTCGGAACCGATCGCAAAGTGGTGTTGGGAGATTTCCAGGAGATCGCCGAGGCCGGTGGCGGGACCGCTTCCCTTCTGGCAAGCGAGAAGGCGTTCTGGGAGAACCTGATTGTATCTGTCTTCGGTAAGCGGTTTGAGCGAGACGTCCAGACCATCGTGGAGCGCTATGCGGACTACCGTTAGTTTTTCTATCTATCTGTTGTGCCTGATCTCGTTGCTGTGCGCTCAGGCCGGTTGTGAAAGACGCGCCGCACCGGCCGGCGAGGTCGTGGTGTTCACGGCCTTGGATCGGGTCTACTCCGAGCCGATCCTTAAGCGATTCGAACAGCAAACCGGTATCCGCGTCCTCGCCAAGTACGACGCCGAGGCCGCCAAGACCACCGGCCTGATCAACCAGATCATCGCCCGCCGTGACGACCCCCAGTGCGACGTGCTTTGGAACAACGAGGTCGTTCAGACTCAACACCTCGCGGGGCTGGGATTGTTAGAGCCTTACGAAAGCCCGTCGGCGTCACGTTTTAGTCCGGCGTTCAAAGACCCACAGCACCGATGGACCGGCTTCGCGGCGCGGGCCAGGGTGTTCATCTATAACACGGAATTGATCGCCGCAGATGAAGTCCCAACCTCGCTTGCCGATATGGCCGATCCCAAGTGGCGTGGACGTTCCGCGATCGCCCTGCCGTTCTTCGGCACGACCTTCACTCACATGAGCATATTGAGACAGGCGTGGGGGGAAAAGCGTCTGATCGATTGGATGGTGTCAGTCAAAGCCAACGGAACCGCGATTGCGCCGGGTAACGGCTCGGTGCGTGATCTGGTGGCGTCGGGCGAAAGGGCCTTCGGCTTGACCGATACGGACGATGCCCACGGCGCGATGCTTGACGGCAAGCCGGTCGCGGTCGTGGTGCCCGACGCCGAGCAAGGCGCGGTGTTGATCCCGAACACCGTGGCGATGATTGCCGGCTGTCCACATCCCAAACAGGCGAGACAACTGATCGATTACCTGTTGTCAGCCGAAGTCGAACAGGCGCTCGCGGAAGCACGAAGCGCCCAGATCCCGCTCGGCGATGATCTGTCCGATATGCCGACACCCTGGGACGGTATGATTAACCGCAACACGATGCCGTTCGACGTTGAAACCGCGGCAGGCGACAGGCAGTCGACGGTAGACCTTCTCAGGCAGGTGGGCTTTGACCACTGATCGGTCACTTAGCGTTCTCGGGATCCTGCTGACACTCGCGCTGCTTTTGCCGTTGGGTGCGGCGGTGGCGGCATCATCGGGATACCAGGACTGGTGGCTTTCGCCGCGCGGCTGGCGGATCCTGTTAGACACGGCGTATTTCGGTCTGTTGGCGTCCGTAGTCGCAATACTAGGGGGCTACCTGGTCGGTCGATCGGGCATCGGCTGGGCGATTGTGGCGTGTGTGCCTTTGGCGATCCCGTCATCGCTTCTGGGCTCGTCATGGATCATCGCACTGGGACGCAACGGACCGTTGGGCGATTGGATAACGGTATTCGACTGGCCGATCGCGTCAGCTGCTGTGGGGCTGCGCTACGCCGGGATCGCAGCGCTGATCTTCGCTACCCAACGCGTTGGCCCCGGTCCCGCCGCGAAGGTCTTTAAGGTCCGCCATACCTGGTGGTGGTTCGGAATCAAGCCAGCGCTCGGACCGGCGGCCGCCGCGATGGCGGCGACGTTTATACTCGTCAGCGCGGACCACATCATGCCGTCGATGTTTCTCGTGCATACCTACGGCACCCAGGTACTGATCCAATACAACGCCCTGCAAGACCTCCCGGGTGCAGCAGCATTGGCGACCCCCATGCTGCTGCCCGCCGTCCTGGCGATTGGCGGCGTCGTCTGCGTGGTGCGTCCATGGCTTACGGTCGACTCGAACGAACCCTCGCCCAAGTCGTTCTGGCCAGCGGTACTGGTCATGTTGTTATCCGTGGGTGTCCCGATCACAGCGATCATCTGGCAGATAGGTTCACCGACATCACTGGTAGAAGCCTTCCGCGAGATGCGCCACGAAGTCGTCCACACCGGGCTGATCACAGCGGCATGCGCCCCGGCCTGCGTTGTGATCGGCTGGCTGCTGGCCGAGTTGTGGCTACGCGACTGGAGGCGGGGACGCTGGTCATGGACGCCGTTGATCCTCGTCAACCTGGCCGCCCCCCCATCGATGTTGGCGATGGGTTTAATAGACCTGTCCGCACGTTGGCCGATTCGATTGCTGCGCGACGGAGACGGACCCCTCATGGCGACGTACGCGGCGAGGTTCGTGCCGGTGGTCGTTCTCGTGCTGTTCATCGCAGGACTGCGCCGCCCGCAGTTGCCCGACACCGCGGCGAAGCTGTTCAACGTGCCTGTCTGGACAAGAATACGGCGCATCTACTGCTCGACGCGGCGCGTCGAGCTTACCGCCGCCCTACTCCTATGTGGCCTGCTAATCGCTACCGAACTCGAGGCGTCGCTTCTGCTTGCCCCGGCGGGCACATCGACCGTCGGTGTCAGGCTATATACCCTGATCCACACCGCACCGGATACCCAGGTCAGCGCAGCGGCGGTGGCTGTGTTGCTGTTGCTGACCCCGTGGATCGTACTGCTGGGCTTTCTGGCAAGACGGAGACGCGCGTGAGCGAGTTGACCTGTGAATCAGTGTACTACGGCGACGTCTTACACGACGTTAGCCTGTCGCTTCGGCGTGGAAAAATCTGCGCATTATTGGGCCCAAGCGGTGCGGGCAAAACGACACTGCTTTGGGTGCTGGCCGGGCTGTGGCCGCCAAGTCATGGGCGGGTCGCACGCGCAGCCGGCAAACTCGGGATGGTCTTTCAACAGCCAGGACTTTGGGACCACCTGACAGTCGAGCAACATCTGAAGATCGTCGGCGCCGACCGTGACCGCGCCGAGCAGGCGCTTGCGGCGATGAAGCTGACTGACCTGCGTCGCCGACGACCCGGAGCGATGTCCGGCGGCGAACGTCAACGGCTCAGCATCGCCCGTGCGCTGGCCATCGACCCGGTGTGGCTGCTGCTGGACGAGCCCATGGCCCACCTTGACGGCCCTTCGCGCGCCGACCTGTTCGACCTGCTCCGCGCTGCTCTCGCCGACTCAAACGCAGGCGTCCTGCTCGCGACCCACCACGCCGGCGAAGCCATGCGCCTCGCCGACAACTGCGCCATCCTGATCAACGGCCACATCACTCAGTACGGCCCGGCCGAGCACATCTACCATCACCCAGTCAACCTCGCCGCCGCACAAGCCACCGGCCCCGCCTGCGTTTTCAATAACCAGATCACCCGCCCCGAGCAGCTTACCTTCACCCCCGACCCGACAGGTGACGCGGTCGTCCAATGCTGCGAGTTCCAGGGCTCGGGTTATCTATTGCGGGTTAGAGTAGGTGACACCGTTGCAACAGCCGGTAGTGTTTCGGCGGTATCGGCTGGGTCTCACGGGCGGCTTGCTATCGTTGTACCGGCCCAGCGGTCTGTGCCCTAGCTTTGTGAAAGGTCTCGCTTTGTCAAGACCCGAGTCGTCGTTCTGAGCCCGCCCCCAGTGGGGCACATTTTGATGGGCTTGTCTGATCAGCCCCCGATACTGTGGCCGGCGACAAGAACAGTCCATAGACACGGCGGAGAATGCTGACTCGCCCTGTTGGGTGTGCTTTCATCTATCGCATAAGTTTTGAGAAATGCTGGCGTTTTGCCTGTCTTTGAGCTACAATCTGAGCCATATTTCTTAAGTCTTTACCTTCACATCGGGGACAGATAATGCCGGGACAGCGAGCAGAGGGACGGGGACCGGATTCTTTATCCGGCGGCGTATCCCGAGCACCAATAAAGAAATCAAAGCAAGCGGCTGCTTCTATCCCGGGGCTGGAGTCGCTTGAGCCCAGGATATTACTTAGCGCCGACGCTTATGTGTTTCAGTACCAGGTCGATATTGATACGCTCTATTCGCCCAATGTTGTGTCATTTGATTTCCCGATCGACCCGGACGCCACAAACGGACAACTCTTTCTCACAGGTTTCGGGGACCTGGAAGAACCTGATCAGAACGTCTTGCTGGACGCCGAGGGTTTAGCCTCCTTATTACTTTTTGATGGCCCGACGCAGCCATACGGGCCGCAGTCGGAGTCTACTTTTTTTGATGACGCCACCCTGGCAACGCTGGCGGCCGACGGCAACTTGCACCTTGACTTCACCGCCTCGGGCACGGTCGTCGATCTTGCCCAGGCCCAGGAGTCGATGCACGTTACGCTTATTTATGCGATACCAACCACGCCGCTTGCCTTAACGCCTGTCGCTTCGCCGGGCCTGATCGCTTACGAAGGTACCGGGCAGGCCACGCTGTCGGCGGTCGGTGAGGCCGCGGGGTACTCGGTATTCCTTGAGGCCGGCCAGACTCTGCAACTTGAGACTATCACCACCGCGGGGCTCTCGGTTGATTTGGCAATCGTCGACCCCATAGGCCGGCGGATTTTCGACGCGGTGCCTCACACCAACGGTAGCGCAACTTTGTACGAACCTTACAAGGCGCTGCTGACCGGTGATTACTCATTCAGCCTCGCTTCGACTGATGGCATCGGGGATGTTACGTTCAACGCACGGCTTAACCAGGCCGTTGAGCATGAGATGATCGGCGGGCCGACCAACGATACGCTCGTGGGGCAGAACCTCGACCCGTTCTTTGTCAACCGGGGTTTTAGCGCTGATGCAGTTGTGCTTCGAGGTTCAACAACCCCCTATGACCCGCATACCTTAGCGGGGGTTCCGATTGAAGGCTCGACCTTGTCCGAGTCCTTCGAGGCCGGCGCACTGCCTGCGGGTTGGTCCTCGTCTAGCACGGGCAACGGGCGCATCCAGTTTACTAACAGTTTCGGTGCCGATGACGGGTCGTACGCCATGCTGATGGACAGTATTGCATTAAATGCACGGAACGAGGCGATCTGGACCGTCGATTTAGACCCCGTGTACCACGTCTCGCTTTCATTCGCATACGCCGAGTGGAGCGATGAAGATCATCCTTTGCCAGCCACGTTCACCGGCAGCGCGGATGGGGACGGTGTATCGATCAGTGACGACGGAGTGAACTGGCACACGATCTTCAATTCACCCATCACATCTGCCGGGGTTTGGCAGGACGTCACGATTGACCTCACGGACATAGCCGTGTCGGCCGGCCTCACGCTTGGACCAGGGTTCCAGATCAAGTTCCAGCAGTATGACAATCTATCGCTGACATCCGACGGCCGGGGCTATGACAACATCGTGCTTGAGAACAGCAGCGCTGTAGCGATCCCCTCGCCGCTGCCGGACGTCTACCGCTTCGGCCTCGCCATCGACGAATACGCGAGCATCGAACTGATCGACCCCGACGGCGACCCGGTCGCGTTTACCCTAACCGATGACGATAACCAACTCGTTACGCCCGGTGGCATCTCCTCAAGCACAGGGCATGCGGCCCTCCGCGACTTCAAGGACATCGACAGCAGTGTCCTGTATTACATTACCGTCACCCAGGCGCTCGGCGAGTACGACCTGATCGTCACCCGGGGCGGGACACTCGAAGCCGAATCGAATGACACAATGCCCCAGGCCCAGCCGATCGACCGGACCGGCACCGTTGTGGGCGCGATTAAAGACCCGACGGACGTCGGGTACTTCCAAGTCCCGGTCACGGCCGGCGATGCGCTTCGGATACGAACAATAACTCCGGGATGGTTCTCGGGCCGAAATGGCTTGGACCCCGTCGTTACGCTGCTCGATCCTACCGGCGCGGTCGTAGCCTCGGACGATAACAGCGCCCCGGACGGCTCGAACGCGGACCTTTCGCACACCGCCGCAGCCACCGGGACCTACACCGTTCTGCTTGAGGGTGCCGGGGGCAGCACCGGCAACTTCGACCTGAACGTGTCCGGCTACACGGGCGACCCGCTGCACGCCTTTTTTGTGAGCGACTCGTCGTTCCCGGAAGGTCGGCTGGTAGATTTTCAACCCTCATTTATCGTTCTGACGTTCAACGAGACCGTTTCCTCCGAGCCTCTGAACCCCTCGGTTTTCACTATTAACGGGTCCGCCGCGACATCGGTAGGCGTATGGAGCAGTATCCCCAACGCCTACTTTTTTACGACCCTGGTGGCAGACTATGTGGAAGGGAACAATACCTACAACCTAGCCGGCGGTGCATTCACGAACATGCACGGCGACCTGAGCCAGCCTTTCGAAGTTACGTTTCAGATCGACACAACGCCGCCGAACATCATCGAGTCCTCGATTAATCACGGCGATATCGTGGTCGATGACGAAGTCACGATTACCCTGGAATTCAGCGAGCCGATGTTCGGCTTTCTGTTGGGCACCGGGGCGCATTCTATCGTCGACAACGGTGCGGTCGAAACCTCGGTGAACTACGACGTGGCCACCCAAGTGCTGACCGCGACCTACACGGGGCTGTCCGAGGGGGTATATGAATTCACCTTCAAAGACTTCGCCGCAAACGGGCAGGGCCAGTCATTCCCCAGGGATCTGGCCGGCAATGTGATCGACGGCGAAGCCCGCCTCCCGGACGCCGCACCCAGCGGTAACGGCGTAGAGGACGGCGACTTTATCGTCAGCTTCTACGTCGACGAACAGCCAACGGACACGACGCCGATCGTGATCAATCCCGTGGGTGTGGACGGCAGCTTTACTTATCTGGGCCAGGTCTTCAACACCGCAGATTTCGATGGTGATAACGACCGGTATACCGTCGGCCTGAATGCCGGACAGATCGTTTCGCTTGAGGTCGATTTCAGTCAGGGCATCTTCATCAACGATATGCAACTGCAACTGCTCGACCCCGGCGGGCAGGTGGTCGCTTCAACAGATGCATCAAGCGGGTACCTGTTCCCGCCGACGCTCATCACCACCTCGGGCACGTACACGGTCCTCGTGCACACCAATGATGTGGACCTAGGATGGATTCCAAGCACACAGCAGACCTACAAGTTGAAATTGCTCATTAATAGGCTTTCAGAACAAGAGGCGCAAGGCCAATCGACCAACGACGACACGGCCTCGGCGGAAGATCTGAACCCGGCACTGGTCCCGCTGGAAAGTGGGATTCTGCAGGCCGTGGTGCAAGGTCAAGGTGAGGGTGTCGCGACGGCCGACGTGTATAAGATTTCACTGGCCGCCGCAGACGAGCTGAGCCTGTCGCTGGCCGGCGGCACCGATCCACAAGCGATCCAGTTGCTCGGCCCGGCCGGTGAGCTCTTAGCCAATGGCGGTGGTTCGTGGAAAGATGCAGCGGGTCTGATCAGTGGATTTATCGCGCCCTCGACCGGCAACTACTTCGTCCGTATCGCGGAGGTCTCCGGGCTCTACACGCTAGTCGCGACACAAGGCGCAGGCTTTAGCCCCGAGCCCACATCTTCGTTCACCGAGATCGATCTGGGATCAAGCATCGCCACCGTCGGGGCGATCGGCACCAGTTCATCAGACATCGACACGTACACCTTCTATGCCAACGCCGGCGATAACCTGGCACTATGGACCACCACGCCCGGCTCCACCCTGCCCAATCCCCTCAACACGCTGGACACCTTCCTTGAACTCAAGGGCCCCGACGGGTTTTTACTGATCGAGTCGGGTTCCGGCGGCAACGGTCTAAACGCGCTGCTTAGTCACACCGCGACCGAAACAGGGGAATACACCGTCCGTGTGCTGTCGCAAAACAATACCAGGGGCGGGTATATCCTCCACACGGCCGGGCGCTCCGCCGGCGCATCGCCTTTCGATGTCGTCGTAACGACTATTACAGACGGTAGGGTTCTCACCTCAGAGCCTACTCAGTTGACCGTTCATCTTTCCTTGCCCGTCAGGCTGGATACGTTGGATGCCGCCGACCTGATGGTCAACGGGGTCCCGGCGGTGGCGGTCACAGCCACGAGTGCAACCTCGCTGTTGTTTGACCTGCCGACCGGGCTGGGGGAAGGGACGTACGACATCACCATCGCCGGCGGTGCATTGCTGAGCCTCGCGGGCACGGCGATTCAACCTTACGCGCAACAAAACTTTATCGACTCGATTGCGCCGCGTGTGATCAGCTCCTCGATGCAGGATGGTGATACGTTAGTACCCGGCGGAGTCATCCTCACCATTGTCTTTGACGAGGAACTGAAGACAAGCTCACTTAACGAGTTCGATGTCGACCTATTTGGCGGGGGCTCCAACGGGCAGGACATTTTATTTGATGTGTTCGAGTACGATCCGGCCACATCGACGCTGACCCTTGGATTCCAAGTGGAACAGGAGGGGGACTATGGCCTGACACTCTTCAGTAATACTTCCGCGTTCCGCGATCTGGCTGGCAACCGCCTTGATGGCGAAACCCCGGTTTGGCCGATCCCTACCAATGTTTCCGGCAACGGTGTCGCCGGCGGCAACTTCAATCTCAACTTCAAAGTCGACAACGTGGCCCCGGTCCCGATCTTCACGCCGACGCAGATCGCGCCGCTCGGTTCCCTGGCGATGCAGAGCCTGAACAACATCGGCTTCATCACCGACGAATTCGATACAGACACGTTCACCGTCAACCTGCAAACCGGACAGAGCATGACCGTTGTCCTGACCACTCAATATGGCGGGCTCAACCCCACACTGACCGGGCCCGCTGGCTTGATCGCCGAGCCCGCGCCGGGTGAGCCGATCGTGCTTCGATATACCCACGCCGGGCCCGACGACATCATCGAGCTTGTCGTCGATGCCGACAACATGACCGAGTACGACCTGGATATCTATCTAAACACCGAGCTTGAATCCCAACTCGCGCAAGTCACCGACCCCGCGGGCACCGCACACGACCTCACTTCGCTGTTCATCGGCGGTTACGCGCCGGGCATAGACGTCGCAAACATCTTGGGGACCGGCCAGCCGATCACTACCATAACCAGATTAAACCGGTTGCATTCACAGTTGAATACCACATTCAACTTCGTCAACATGACCACACCGACCGGCGACGGCACACTCACGATCACCGCCAAGGGTGATCTGAACGACCCCGATGAGTTTATTACGATCAGCGGCGAGAGTGTTTTCAGTGCCGATGTGTTCCAAGCCGATGGCGGTGAGAATACCTTCGTCACCACCGAGCTGACCATCCCCCAGGCAGACCTGCAATCAATGGCCGCCAACGGGACGATATCCTTTACCGTGACACCTTCGGCGATGGTAGGAAACTTCGGCAGTAGCGAAGTGACACTCAGCCTGGCCTACCCGGGCATGCCAGCCCCCCCGGTCGACGCCTACGCGATCGATCTGGGTGAAAATCAAACCGTCAGCGTGATCGTCAACGACATAGACCAAGGCACGGGCCTGTTCACCGTTGAACTAGTCGATGCCGTGACGGGCTCGATCGTCGCCGCCGGTGTGACCGACGGTGGGTTTGACGGCATGATCCAGGCTCTGACCGCACCCGCCGCCGGCCGATACCACATACGCGTCCATACCCCCGGCACCGAGGACTATTCATTGACCGTGCTGCGCGGCGCCGCATTTGACATCGAATTAAACGACGCGCCTGGTAACACGCTGACGAGTTTGGACGGCTCCGACGCTGTGCAGGGGTACCTGCGCAACCTCGGCGGCGAACGCCTGTTTGCAACAGGCATCTTTGAGCGTAACAACCAGGTTTTTGAATTGGACCCATCTACATTGGAGGTCATCAACAGCTTCTTCGTCGGCAGTCCCGATGACTTTACTATAAGCGTGACCGGGCTTACGTTTGATGGCGACAACCTATATGTCAGCACAAATTCGTTACTGGGCCTGATCGCCGTAGACCCGGACACCGGTACGATACGTTGGACTTCACCCATGGCAGACGGAGGGCTCGTGAGTGTACGCGGCGCTGTGACCTACCACGGTCAAGGCGTCAACCTGGATTTTAACTCACTCACCGGCAACCTCGAACTGGCGTTCTTCGACATCCCCACGGGCGAAGTGATCAGACGAGTCGCGACCGAGCCGCTGAATGTCGATGGCACACCGATCGCCGGAGCCGCCACACGCGGGTCGATCTTTGTGGGTGAATTCGGCCAGATCTCCGAAGTAGATGCCGAGACCGGCCAAATACTGAACAGCTTCCCCGCTTCTACGTCTTTCTTTGGCAGCATGGCGTTCGTCGCCGGACGGCTCTACGTCTCAGACGCCCGGTTCAGAACGACAGTCGTCTACGACCCGGATACCGGTCAGGTGATTCAATCGCTCCAATTCTCTCAATTCCAACCCCAGTTTTCTATCGAAACGATCGGCGGCGATGGCGTGATGCCGATCCAGGACGTGGATCTTTACACCCTGACCCTCCAGGCCGGCGAGCGTGTCACGCTTTCGACGAACACACCGTTCGATGACGGGTTGGGCGTGCCGTTGAACAGCCTTAATCCGGCGGTCCGTGTGTTTGACCCCAACGGCGTCGGGGTTGCGTTTAACGATAACGGCTCGGGTGACGGCAAGAACGCCTTGCTCACCTTCACCGCCACCGCGGGCGGTGTGTATACCGTCGAGGTCACCGCACCATCGGGCACCGGCGAGTACCTGTTGGAAATCGATCGTGCTGCGCTCCTGCTCGGAGACGTGACCGGAGATGGGTTCGTCGGGATCGAGGACCTGAACCTTGTCTTAGGCAACTGGAATCAGACGGTAGCCATCGGCGACCTGGCGCAGGGCGATGCCTCGGGCGATGGGTTCATCGGGATCGAAGACCTCAACGCCGTGCTGGGTAATTGGAACGCGACGCTGGCGCCGCCGGTGGTCGTGGGCGATGTCACCGGCGATGGGTTCGTCGGGATCGAAGACCTGAATCTGGTGCTGAGTAACTGGAACACCGACGGCTCGGCCGACACACGATCCGACCCGACCGGCGATGGGTTCGTCGGGATCGAAGACCTAAACCTGGTGCTGGGCAACTGGAACGTCGGCACACCGCCGACCAGCGGTGAAGTGGCGGTGGCATTACAGCAGTCCGCGAGCGGTGAGCCGGTCGAAGTCTCGGCAGCCGTGGTGCAGGTCCGTTCAGACACGCGCTCGGCAAACATCCCTACCGCCTCAACCGTAACCTTCACCGCCGACGGGCTGCGTGGGCCTACTCAGGCACGCCGATCTGCACCGCAACCCGAATCGGCCCTTGATCAGGTAGCAAGCGATCGTCGCTCCAGCTCATCCCTTAGCCACAGCACCCAAGCCGCGCTGGCCGCGTGGGACCCCCGTCAAAGCCAGGCGGATAGGTCCGGGCTAGAACAAAGCTACACCCCGTGGTCATTGCGGAGCGATACCCCGACAAGCCCGCTGGGTCTATGGGATGACACGGAACAGTTCCGGTGACCGCCAGGGGCGTCGTGGCCATGGTCCGGCGCCGCAACGGGAAGTGCGTGTCGTGGCCAGAAGATGCGTCTGCGTACGTCATACGGTTTACGAATGTTTGTTGTGAATGCTACGCCTATCCTTGGGCCCGGCCAGCATCCCCGCGGTGTATTGGTGGCGTTCAATGATGTGACCCTGATAGAAGAAAAAAATAAACAGTTGGTCGATATGACTCAGCGATTGGGTGAGGCCCAGGAGCGGGTGAAGCTTCAGAACAGCGAGCTGCAGTATCTTGCCAAGCGTGTCGGCGAGGTCGACAAAAACGGGTTCGACCTTAGCGACCTGCTAAATGAAGTGAACAAATTGGTCGACCTCTGTGCCGAGCCTAGGGTTATCGAGAGTAAAGCCAACGGACCCTGACACACTTGTTCTGACCCCTTCAAGGGTTAATAGCGGGGGCATCATATGGGGAGTTGGAGATGCTGATTTCGGCCTGAAATCGGCTAATTGTTGGCAATTTTGCGGAATTATGCACTTGACAAAACCCCCTGCCAGATGCTAGGGGTGTGTTTTGTCAAGTGCATAATTCCGCAATTTTGTCAGTTTCTGAATTGCCATCAAACGCGTAAGCATTTGGTGTGTTGATGGTTACCGCATGTCACCCCACTTTACCCTGACACGCACATTCTGATTCAACCTTAGCCGCTTAAGCCGGCCGTCCCGACCTCGGAGAGGGCGGGTCAGATGGCGGCGGCACGCGCCGGTTTTTCCGTGGTTGGGGATACTATGGCGGTGTACAAATAGATTGTCTTCTGCCGGGCCCATATCGAGTTACGTGTGAAAGTCTCAACCATGCCGACCCGCTTCATCAACCCGCTACTCCTGCTGTTGGTCACCGCCAGTCGGGGCCATTTGGCCAAACAGATCCAGTACCTCAAGGCCGAAAACGAGGTCCTCCGCGCCCGGCTGCCTGAGCATATCCGAACCACCCCGGCGGAGCGGGCCAAGCTGCTCAAATTCGGCAAGCCCTTGGGCGCCTCTATTAAGGACCTCATCACCATCGTCCACCCCCGGACCTTCGCCCGCTGGGTGGCCCGGGAATCCGGGCAGATTCAGCCTCGGCCGCTGCGTCGCCGAAGAACCCCGGAGCAGATCCGAGCGCTGGTCATCCGGATCGCTCGCGAGACCGGGTGGGGCTATACGAGAATAGTTGGAGAACTGCGTAAACTTCACATCCGAAAGATCAGCCGGGGCACGGTTAAAAACATCCTCGCCGCCAACGATATCGAGCCAGCACCCAGCCGCCGGGGCCTGGCCTGGGCGGAATTCATCGAACGTCATACCCAGACGCTCTGGGCCTGTGATTTCTTCTCCAAAAGTGTCTGGACACCGCTAGGAATGAGGCGATTCTATGTGCTGGTGTTTATCCATATCGGCAGCCGGAGAGTGCATGTGGCCGGGATCACCGACCGTGCTGACCGGGACTGGATGGGCCAACGGGCGAGAGAGTTGGTGGCTTTTTTCCAGGGGCAGCCCGAGTTGCCGACGATGGTGTTCCGGGACCGGGATGTGAGGTTCACCAAGCAGTTCGACGCCATTCTCAAGTCGGCTGGTGTTCCGATGCAGAAGCTGACCCCCTACTCACCCAACCTTAACGCCTACATCGAACGCTGGATTCAATCGATCAAGCACGAGTGCCTGGATCACTTTATCGTCTTCGGTGAACGACATCTTTGGTATCTGGTCAACGAATACGTCGACTACTACCATAGCCAGCGGCCACACCAGGGATTAGGTAATGTCCCGCTGCACGGGCTACAACTGATAGACGAGCCCGGCCATCCCGATGACGCATCCCGCATTATCTGCCACAGTCGGCTCGGCGGTCTGCTCAAGCATTACGAACGCCGTGCGGCTTGATCATCAATTCATCCACATCGAACGCTCATCATCGGAATCCCGTGCGGCCGGCTCGGCCATTGGCTCGCGCCGATGCCCAAACCGGTCAACGCACAAGTAATCGATGTGCGAATATCTCCGGTCAGTGGCGTTCGGATATGCTCCGAATTGGGGTGACGATCTATTTGTACCGCGCGCTCCTTGGCGATCTGCAGGACGTCGGTCCGCAGGCTGACTTCCTTCTGCTTGCCGCCGAGGTAGTACTTCAGGTAGTAGATCCGATTGCGTTTGAATAGATGAGCCATGGCGACCTCCGGGGTAAAAAAGAGTCCCTGGCGAGGCCCATATTTTGCGTGGCGTATGGGGCAGCTTATGGGGCAGACTGCCGAAATGAGGCCACAAAAAAAGGGACTCGCATTGCTGCAAGTCCCTTAAAGTCAATCAATAGCGGGGGTAGGATTCGAACCTACGACCTCCGGGTTATGAGCCCGACGAGCTACCAGGCTGCTCTACCCCGCATCCTAGCCCGGCAGTTTAGCAAGCAAAGATGGCGGGGGCAAGAGCGTCAGGTCTGGGGTTCAGGCTTGGCTGGTGTTTGGCTTGGGGCGGGCTGCTGGGCGGGGCATGGGGACGCCTCAGGTGTGGGGCGGGGATGGTTGGAGATGGGGATTTAGCCAAAGCGAGGGCGGTTTTTGGGCAATACACGGGGCGGGGCCCGCGTTAAGAGAATAGGTGGGCTATCGTGCCCAACAGTGTTTCTGCATCTATATATAATGGCTGGTTTCGGCCCCCCTGATGTCTGTATCCCATGCTTAGTTCAACCATTTACCGCCGGGCCTGTCTGCACCTGATGTGGGTAGCGCTGGCTGTTGGGGTGTTCGTATCGACGGGGTGCAAGCCCGGTGATTACCGCCGGGAGGCGGATGATGCGGCGTCTGAGGTGATCCAGCGGAAACAGCAGGAGGCACTGGGGCGGACTGAGCCTTTCACCATTGAGAAGCCGGCGGACACGCTGCGTCGTCGTCTGATCAAAGCCCAGGAGCTGCGCACCTCACACCCGGCGTCGCTGGGCGTAACGGACCTTAAGCCGATCGACCACTGGCCTGACGACGACTACCTGGATCAGGGCCGGGGCGAAAGCGACGGTCTGCTGGAGGTTACGCCGGGCGAGCCGGTGATGATGACGCTGATCGATGCGCTGCGTGTGGCGGCGTCGAACAGCCGGGACTACCAGACACAAAAAGAAACCGTGTACCGCGCAGCGCTGGGCCTGGACCTCGAGCGCGACGCGTTCCGCACAACATTGGCGGGGGTGAACAGAACGGTGATCAGCACGGACCCGGGCGCCGACCCTGAGGTCGCGGGGGTCGACAGCGCCACGACGGTGAGTGTGACCCAGCGTCTGAAAAACGGCCTGACGCTGACCGGCGCAATCGTACTGGACGTGAGCAAGCTGCTGACGCAGGACCACGCATCTAGCAATGCGTTGTCTGCGGACGTGTCGGTGGAGTTTCCGCTGTTGCGTGGTTCGGGCCGGCACATCGTCGCCGAGCCGCTGACCCAGGCCGAGCGTGATGCGCTATACGCCATCTACGACTTCGAACGGTTCAAGCGCACGTTCGCGGTGCGGATCGCCAACGATTACCTGACGGTGTTGCAGCAGATCGACCGGGTGAGCAACGAGGCGGACAACTACCGCCGGCTGATTATCACGGTGCGTCAGGTCAAGCGCGAGGAGGACGCGGGCCGTCAGTCGGCGATCGAGGTTGACCGTGCTTTGCAGGACGAATTGCGTGCACGTACCCGATGGATCTCGGCCCAGCAGTCGTATGAGCGCCGCCTGGATTCGTTCAAGGTCACGCTGGGTCTGCCCACGGACGCGGATATCGAACTGGACCGCGACGAGTTGGAGCGGCTGGCGGAGGCGGTCCGTCTCGCCTTGCCCGGCACGGACGACCCGTTGATGACCACGGGCGATCCTGTCCCGGCGGATGCCCCGGTCACGCTGGTCCAGCCCAGCCGAAAGGGGGCCGGACGGTTAGAGCTTGATCAGTCACATGCGACGGGCCTGGCGTTAGAAAACAGGCTGGACCTGCGTGTGGCGCAGGGCGAGGTCTACGATGCGCAGCGGCGCGTGGTGGTCGCCGCCGATGCGCTGGGCGCGGAACTGACCCTGTTGGGCAGGGTGTCTACCGGGGAGAGCCGGTCGCTTTCATCCGCCGGTGCGGGTGATGCGCTCGACCCGCGCTTCGACCAGGGGTTCTACGATGCGCTATTGACGGTGGACCTGCCGATCGAGCGGACCCGCGAGCGCAATACATACCGCAACAGCCTGATTAATCTGCAGCGTGCGGTGCGTGATCTTCAGTCGTCGGAGGACCAGGTCAAGCTGAGTGTACGCAACGGCCTGCGGGATCTATTGGAGTTCCGCGAGGGGTTGGTGATCCAGTCCGGGGCGGTCGAGCTGGCGCACAAGCGTGTCCGCAGCACGGACATGCTGCTGCAGGCCGGCCGGGGCAGCATCCGTAACGCCCTGGACGCCAAGGCCGACCTGGTCGAGGCCCAGAACGACCTGACGTCGGCGCTGGTGAATTACCGGGTTTCGGCGCTTGAGATTCAACGTGATATGGGTTTATTAGAAGTGAACGAAAAGGGGCTGTGGCGGGAGTATAATCCCAAGGAGGTCCCCGATGACAGCGACGATAACTAGCGGTGATCAGGCAGACAGAGACGCGGGTTCCCGGGCCGGCGCGTGGTGGTTTTCCTGGCCGGTGGCCGGGGTGGCGGCGCTGGCGGTGTTGGCCGGGGGGTGGCTGGTCTTCGGTGGGATCGGCGGCGACGGGGCCGCTCATGACGGGCCGACCTACCGTGTCACGCGCGGACCGATGACGGTCCATGTCACCGAGTCGGGGACGATCCAGGCGCGCGAGCAGGTCGTCCTCAAGAGCGAGGTCGAAGGCCAGACCACCATCATCTGGCTGATCGAGGAAGGCAAGCACGTCCAGGAAGGCGATCTCTTGGTCGAGCTGGATGCGAGCAAGCTGGAAGACAACCGGGTCGATCAGCAGATCCGGGTGCAGAACGCAGAGGCCTCGTATGTCCGCGCGAGAGAAAACCTTCAGATCACGCACAGCCAAGGCGAGAGCGACGTCGCCCGGGCCGAGTTGGACTACGAGTTCGCGGTCGAGGACCTGAAGAAATATGTCGAGGGCGAATACCCCAAGCAGCACAACGAGATGGAGGCGAAGATCAAGCTCGCCGAAGGCGACCTGGAGGACGCCCAGCGGACGGCCCAGTGGTCGAACCGGTTGTATGACGAGAAGTACATCTCCGAGACCGACAAGATCCGTGACGAGCTGCGCCGCGACCGCGCCCAGCTCGACCTGGAGACGGCCATCGCCAACCGCGACCTGTTGGTGAACTTCACCTACCAGCGCCGCGTGCGTGAACTCGAAAGCAACGTCGACCAGACCCGGATGTCACTGGAGCGGGTCAAACGTCAGGCGCTGGCGAACGTGGTGCAGAACGAGGCCGACCACAAGGCCAAGCAGTCCGAGTTGAACCGCCAGAAAGAAAAGCTGGCGAAGATTGAGGACCAGATCAGCAAGACCAAGGTCCACGCGCCGGCGTCGGGGATGGTGATCTACGCAACGACCGGACAGAACAGCCACCGCGGCAACGACGAGCCCCTCGAGGCCGGGCGGGCCGTCCGTGAGCGCGAAGAGCTGATCCACCTCCCGACCGCCAACGCGATGCTGATCAATATCAAGGTCCACGAATCCAGCCTCAAGAAGGTCCAGGTCGGTCAGCCCGTGCGGGTCACGATCAACGCCCTGCCCGGCAAGGCATACTCCGGGAAGGTCGCACGGATCGCGCCCCTGCCCGATGCGCAGAACTTCTGGCGCGGCAACCCCGACCTGAAGGTTTACAACACCGAGATACACCTGGACGGCGAACTGGAAGGCGTCCGCACCGGCATGACCTGCAAGGCCCAAGTCATCATCCAGCAACTCGAAGATGTCCTGTCGGTCCCGATCCAGTCGGTGATCAAGCTCAGCGGCCAGCCGACGGTTTATGTCCGGCGTTCCGGCAGGGCCAAGCCCGTCTCGGTAGCGCTAGGGATGGATAACAAGGACAAGGTGCATGTTATTTCGGGGCTCGAGGATGGCGACATGGTGTTGACCAACCCGCCGCTGGATAAGACCGACGACCTGGCGCAGGCGGCCACCGGTGAGCCCGGCCCCGAGGCCGAGTCAGCGAAGGCCGAGCCGGGGGCCGCTGGGTCCGACGCCAAGCCCGCGCAACAAGCCAGAGCCGACACACCGGCTGACACTTCAGCCAAACCCCGTGGCGAGCGGGCGGAGCGCGGCGGCGAACGGCAAGCGGGGCATGATCAGGGCGAAGGCCATGGCGGGGCCGGCCGACCGACCCCCGAGCAGATCGCCAAACGCCGTGAAGAGATGAAGAACATGACCCCCGAGCAGCGTGAAGAGATGCGCAAGAAGATGCAGCAGCGCCGCCGAAGCCGCGAAAAGCCCGACGCCGGCGAACAGAAATAGCATGACCGACCGGGTCCCCCCCACCACCGAAGCCGGCGCACCTGATCTCCCGGACACCCACGGCACCCCCGCTGCGCCCCCCGGCCAAGGCCACGCCACCGGCGCCGACTCCACCGCCGCGGAGACCGATCGCGGCGGCGCGCTGATCGAGTTGACGGACCTGCGCAAGATTTATCAGATGGGTGACCAGCAGGTCCACGCGCTGGCGGGGGTCAACCTCGAGCTTGGCCGCGGCGAGTTCTGGGCCATCATGGGCGCCTCCGGCTCGGGCAAGAGCACGATGCTCAACGTCCTGGGCTGCCTGGATCGGCCGACCTCGGGACGCTACCGCCTGGAGGGCCAGGACGTCGCCGAACTCGACGACGATGCGCTCAGCGAGTTTCGGCTTAGGCACCTGGGGTTTATCTTCCAGAGCTTCAACCTGATCCCACAACTGACCGTACGCGAAAACATCGAGCTGCCGCTATTTTACCTCGGCTGGGAGGCGGATCGCAGCGCCGCGCACGCGGCCAAGATTGCCGAGCGCGTCGGGCTGGGCGATCGGATTGAACACCGGCCCAACGAGTTGTCAGGCGGTCAGCAGCAGCGCGTCGCCGTCGCCCGTTCGCTGGCCAACGACCCACCCGTCCTGCTGGCCGACGAGCCGACCGGGAACCTCGACACCGCCACAAGCGGCCAGATCATGGCCCTGCTTAAGGAACTGAACCAACAGGGCAAGACCATCATCATGGTCACGCACGAACGCGACATCGCCGCACACGCCCAACACCACATGCACATGCGCGACGGCATCGTTGACCGTATTGTGAGGGACGCCTGATGCAGTTCAACAAGCTCTGGCGGATGCTGCGACTCGGCGTCAAGAGCCTCTTGCTGCACAAGCTGCGGTCGAGCCTGACCATGCTCGGGGTGGTTTTTGGCGTCGGCGCGGTCGTCGCCATGCTCGCCGTCGGCGAGGGCGCCAGCCGAAAGGCGCTCGACGAGATCAAGGCCCTGGGCAGCAACAACATCATGCTCACCAGCAAGCAGAACGCCGACAACCAGGCCGCAGCCGGCAGCCGGAGCATGGTCAAGTTCTACGGCCTGAAGTACGACGACGAAAAACGGATCAGGGGAACCTTCTCCACCGTCGAGCACACCGTCCCCACCAAGGACCTGCGCAAGAACGCCTTCTTCGGTGAGCGCTCGGCCGAGCTGCGGATCGTCGGGACGACCCCGCAGTGGTTCGAGCTGGTCGTGCGTGATGTCGTCGCCGGCCGGGTCCTGCTCGAGCGCGACATGTTCACCGCCTCCAACGTCTGCGTCCTCACCGAGTCAGGCGCACGCAAGCTCTTGGCCGCCACCAGCGTCATCGGCGAGCCACTTCAGGTCGGCTCGGATGTCTACGAGGTCATCGGGATCGTCCGAAACGAGCCCGGCGGCACCAGCGGGGCAAGAACCCCCGACTCCGAGGTCGACGCCTACATCCCCATCAACGTCGCCAAGGAACGCTACTCCGACCTGATGATCCGACGGGCCTCCGGCTCGTTCCAGGCCGAGCAGGTCGAGCTGCACCGGATACTCGTTTCCGTCAAGAATATCGACGACGTCGAAGACACCGCCGCGGGTCTTAATCGCATGATGACCCTATTCCACCCGGAGGGCGACTACGAATTGTTCGTCCCGCTGGCTGTGCTGCGCGCCGCACGCGCCCAGGCCAACATCTGGAAATGGACCCTCTTCTCCATCGCCGCCATCAGCCTCCTGGTCGGCGGGATCGGGATCATGAACATCATGCTCGCCAGCGTCACCGAACGCACACGCGAGATCGGCATCCGCCGTGCGATCGGCGCTAAGAAAAATCAGATCATCACCCAGTTCCTCGTCGAGACCGTCGTCCTCTCCGCCTCCGGTGGTTTCATCGGCACGATCGTCGGCCCCGCCATCGCACAGGTTATTACCTTCATGTCCGGCATCGACACCATCGTCCCGCTCTACAGCATCGTCCTCGCCGTCGGCATCTCCATGTCCATCGGCATCGTCTTCGGCCTCTACCCCGCCGTAAGAGCAGCCAACCTCGACCCGATCGATGCGCTCAGGCACGATTAGATAACCCACGAGAACAGCAAATCGTTCCCACCGGTCATGCCGGCTCGCTTGCGGTTTAGCGATTCATCGTCCCAGCTTCCCATGCAGCGACCTGCCATTTATCATGCATCCGAATCGGGATTCCCATTGAAAGACCCTACGCGGGGGAAAGCGCTACTGCCTGCTTAACACGGAGCTCGATGTGGCCGGATCATCTAAGAAAGTCATCTACGCCGCCCTCATCGGCAACGCGCTGATCGCGGTGACGAAGTTCGTCGCGGCGCTGGTTACGCACAGCTCGGCGATGCTGTCGGAGGGGATCCACTCGCTGGTCGATACCGGCAATCAACTCCTGCTGCTGCACGGGCTGAAGCAGGCCAAAAAGCCCGCCGACGAGCGGTACCCGTACGGGCACGGCAAGGAGGTCTACTTCTGGTCGTTCATCGTCGCGATGCTCATCTTCGCGGTCGGGGCCGGTGTTTCGATCTATGAGGGCGTTCGGCACGTCCTTCACCCTAAGCCGATAGAAGACGCCTATGTCAACTACATCGTCCTGGCGTTTGCGATGCTGTTCGAGGGCGCTGCCTGGCTGTTTGCGTTCCGTGCGTTCAGCAAGGCCAAGGGGAAGTGGGGGTACTTCGAGGCGGTACACCGGGGAAAGGACCCGTCGTTGTTCGTTGTCCTGTTCGAAGATTCCGCGGCGATGATCGGCCTAATCGTCGCGTTCCTGGGCGTGCTGCTGAGTCAACTCACCGGCAACTACATCTTCGACGGGATCGCGTCGATCCTCATCGGCCTGGTCCTGGGCGGCACCGCGGCCTGGCTGGCGTATGAAACCAAGAGCCTGCTCATCGGCGAAAGCGCCACACGCCAGACCGTCGAAGGCATCCGCCAACTCGTCAGCGCCCAGCCGGATGTCGAGCGCGTCAACGAAGTCCTCACCATGCACATGGGCCCGGACTTCATCCTCTTAAACCTAAGCGTCGAGTTCCGTGACGAAGCCACCACCGACAAGCTCGAATACCGCATCACCCGGATCACCGAGCAGATCAAGAAGGCCCACCCCGAAGTCAAGCGTGTCTTCATTGAGGCCGAGACGACGCGGGGCAAGTAATACGGAACCCGTTTTCATTCTTCTCTCCCCTCAGCCCCCGGCTTCGCCGGGGGGATACGCACGCATGAGGTGGCCTGAACCCCCTGAGGGACAGACGCGCGGTTTGAAAGCGTGATCCGTATAAGATGGATGCCCATGCATACCCCCCAACCCATCACCAGTGCCGCGAACCCGCGGATCAAGTCTGCGGTGAAGCTGCGTCGGTCGCGCGATCGCCGGCGTAGCGGGCTGTTCCTCGCGGAGGGGACCAGGGAGGTTACCCGCGCGGTGGCGGCGGGGCTGGAAGTGGTCGAAGTATTCTATTGCCCGCAGCTAATGGACGAACGCGCGGCGATGGCGGCGCTGTCGGGGCTCGATGAGAGCACAGCAGTCTTCACCGTGACCGGGCCGCTCATTAAGATGCTGGCGTATCGTGACGAGCCGGAAGGGATCGTCGCGGTGGTGCAGCAGCCGGCGTGGACGCTTAACGACCTGCCCGCACCCGATGAGAAGTCGCTTTACCTTGTCGCCGTCGGCACGGCCAAGCCCGGGAACCTGGGCGCGATGGCGCGGACGGCCGAGGCCGCGGGGTGCCGGGCGGTACTGGCCTGTGGCACGCCGGTAGATGCGTTCAACCCCAACGCGATTCGGGCTTCGACCTGCGCGGTGTATACCCTGCCGATCGTAAACGTCGAGGACCAATCTGCGATCGACTACTTGCGCAGCCGGGGCATCCGTATCGCCGCGACGACGCCGGCGCCTGTATCCGGGGGCGCCGCCAGCGGCGCAGACGTGGCGCTCTATACCGATGCCGACCTCACCGGCCCGCTGGCGCTGGTCATCGGCCCGGAGGACGCGGGGCTGGGCGACGATTGGCTCAGCGCCGCCGACCTGCGTCTCTCGATCCCGATGCTCGGGGAAACCGCCGACTCGCTGAACGCCGCCAACGCCGCCGCCGTCGTACTCTTCGAGGCCGTGAGGCAGCGGACGTAAATCATGTAACCACAGAAGCCGCAGAGAAGAGAAGATGTGTCCGCCGATTTGGCAGATGTAGCAAATTAAGATTAACCCACCCAACCCAACAGGGCCAAAAGCGGACACCAA
>JAJDCU010000012.1 GCA_029260655.1 Phycisphaeraceae bacterium | reverse complement strand
AAGCGGGGTTGGGTTGTACGGCCTGGGCAAGCTGTGACGGTTATACCAGCGGATTCCCGTCGGTACGGCCTGCTTTGGCGAAAGGCCACTACGACAAACCGGACAGCCCCCCGTGAACAAGCCGCTTGCGGCTTCGCGAGCCCGGACCGATGGCCTGGATGCGGTATGTGTTCGAGGTTCCCTGAAACTACTGCGGTGGGGCGTCTGCTTGTTCCTGAGCCTGGCCCGGCTCCTGGGGGGGCTCGGTAACCAGCGCCTCCATCCGCTGACGGGCTTTTAGCCACTGCCCGAGGTACGGCGGCTTGAGGGTCATCCCGGTGGTGTCGTAGACCTCGGCAAGGGCCTGGCCCTGCTCCAGGCGGAACCGGATGTCCAGCGTCTGTCCGTCTCGCAGCACCGTCAGGTCGATCGTTTCGCCGCCCTTGTGACCGCGGATCAACTCCTGGAACCCGGCGGGGGTGAGGGGATCGGGAAACGGCTGGCCGGCGAAATCGATAAGCAGGTCGCCCGGTTCCAGCAGCGCGTAGGCGGGGAACCCCGGCAGCGTCAGCACCACCAGCACGCCCGCTTGGTCTTCGCTAAGGGCCTGCTTACGTGGGATGACCTGGTGCGACAGCCCCATCGACCCGGGCCCGTCTTGATCGGTGTACCGCTGGCGGATCATCCGGCGGATCGCGTGATGCCGGGCCACCCGCAGCAGCCGGTGACGCTGCTCGGGTGTTTGGCTTTGGGCGTACAGGCGGTCCAGGTCGTCCTGGGTCAGCGCCTCATTTGCCAGTAGCGCGTGTGTCGTTGACTGACGCGCCCGGTAGTCATCGCCGCCAAGTTCATCGAGGATCTGTGAATCATCCGCCCCCGGCTGGGCCGTGGCCTCGGACTCAACCGCCGGCGTCGACACGGCGGGGGCCTCCGATGCGTCAGGTGAATAAACTTCCGCGGTGTCCTGGCCCTGCGCACCGGCAACCATCAAAGCAGACAACAGCACTAAAGTCTTCATCAGCGCACAACGACTCATCGAAGCCCAAGGTCTAAGACCGTGGGCCCGCGCCACACCACGCGCCCGCGCCCCGGCATGGGTCTGCGCTTCATCAAGTGTTCGTTGGTTGATCACGCCCTCACACACACCCTTGTCTGCCCCTTCACACATTGGCTATCTCGACCAGTTGGGTTTCGTTGTCCCGGATCCAGTGGACCTTACGCAGCACCATCTGCAGGAACTGGACGCCGTCCATCTTCGCGAACGAACCGGTCGCCGCGATCGGGATCACGCTTTCGGCGATCAGGGCCTGGATCATCAGCCAGGGGATGGCCCGCTTCTGCTCGGGGGCGAGTTGCCCGCCTTCGTCCTGGCTGTAGCCATGCAGGAAAGCGCGGTACCGGGTCAGGTCGACCTCGGTCGGCCAGTGCGCGGTGTCGTCGCCCTTGCCCTGGATCGAGAACTGTAGCGCCCCGTTGCCCACGTCGATGATGCGCGGCTGCAGACGGGCGGCGTCGTAGTCGATCACCGAGACGACCCTGGGCCCATCGAACAGCATGTTCCCCGGGTGCCAGTCGCTGTGGCCGATCTGCTTGTCCCAGTCTCCAAGCCCCAGCCCGTCGGCGTGGTCGGCGGCCTCCTGGTAGCACCGGTGCAGTGTGTCGGATGTCTCCCGGGCACGCGTGTCGGCGTCGGGGTCTTCGCCGGGGTGTAGCTTGGCAAGCGCCTTGGGCAGCGCCTCGATCGAGGACACCACCACCGAGGCCCCGTGGTAGGTCCCCTTCGGCGGCTGGTAGTGCGGCTGGTAATCCGAAAGCAGCCGGTGGAACATCGACAGGGTCTTGCCGGCGTCGGCGGTCGCTTCTTCCGAGCGGTCGTAGCCCGAGCCGCGGACGAACTCGAACAGCTCGTACACCGAGCCCTGGTACTGCACCATCGAGTTGTTGTCTCGCCGGGTCCCGATCAGTTTAGGCAGGGGGAAGCCGCGCTCGGCGAGCCGTAGCTGGACCCCGTGGGTGAACGCGACCTTGAACGGGTCGTCCCGGCCGTGGGCCCGGCGTTTAAGCAGGTACAGCCCCCGGTCCGACCGCAGCACCAGCTTCGGGGCCTTGCGCGACCCGCGTTTGAATTGTTTGACCATGTCGATCACGCCGATGCGGTAGTGCGACAGCACGATCGCCAGTTCGTCGGCGGCAAAGATGGATCGGCCCTCGGCGTCGACGCCCAGGCTGCCGATCGCCGACATCCCCGAGATCGACCCGCCGGCGGGTTGCCCGGTTTCTCCTCCCGCATGGGTCGTTGTCGGCTGATGGTCCGTCATGCCTTGGGCCTGTGCGGCGCATCGGGCGCCAACACGATGAGGCGGGGCGGTCCCGCGGTTACTCCACGTTCTGCACCTGCTCCTTGATCCGGTCGATCGCGCTCTTGGATTCGACCATCGCCCGGCTGATCTGAGCGTCGTTGCTCTTGCTGCCGATCGTGTTCGCCTCGCGGAGCATCTCCTGGGTCAGGAAGTCCAGCGTTCGGCCGACCGCTTCGGTGCCGGTCCCGTCGGCGATGATCTCCTGAAACTGCGAGACGTGCCCGGACATCCGCGAGATTTCCTCGTTGATGTCGGCGCGCTCGGCGAAGATCGCCACCTCACGGATCAGGCTCGCCTCGTCGGCCTTCAGTTCCGCCTTGGCCAGCAGCTCGTCCATCCGGGCCCGCAGCCGCTGGTGGTATTCTTCGATCACCAAAGGCGCACGCCCGGCGATCTGGCCCATCCGGTCCATCACGACCGCCAGATGCACCAGCAGGTCGTCGGCCAAGGCCTTGCCCTCGGTCTCACGCATCGCCGAGAGCCGGTCGATCGCCTCGTCCAGCATCTTTCCGATCACCGGGCGCGACTTGGCCTGCAAAGACGCGTCGTCCTGCGCCGGCTGGAGCACGCCCGGCAGGGCTAGCAACTGGGTCAGGTCGATCTGGACGGCCCGGTCCTGGATCTTCGCGTGCAGGGTCTCAAGGTGCTCGAGGTAGGCGAGGATCGCCGCGTCGTTGACACGGGAGGCCGCGAGGGTGTCAGACACCTTGAACTTCACCGTCAGCGTGAACGAACCTCGGAACACCCGCTTGCGCAGCCGGGCTTCCAGCTCCGCCTCCAGGCCCGCAAGCTCATCGGGGAGCCTGACCGAGCACTTGAAGTATTTGTTGTTGAGGCTGCGCAGCTCGACGGCGTAGTGGACCCCGTCTGCCTGGGTGGACGCGTCGCCGTAACCGGTCATCGAACGGATCAAGGCGTGGCTCCGATAGGGCCCATGTCGTGGCTATCGGCCGAACGATCGGCCTGTGCTGGTCAGGGCTGGTCGGTGTTATCTGTATCTACCGGCGTTTGCGCCGGGTCGGTCGTTGGATTAGACGAGGCATCGGGCTGGGCGTCCTGGGTAGCTTCTTGCGTGGGTTCTTGAGTCGCGGCGTCCTGGGCCGGTTCTTGTTCGTCCGCCTGGCCGGTCGTCTCGGTGGCGTCTTCGGCTGTTTCGGGGGCCACATCGCCGGGGTCGGTGATCGGCGCGGGCGCTGCGGCGGGCTCGACGTCTGCGCGGATCGCGTAGGTCAGCCCGATCGCCAGGCCCAGGAACAGGACGAAGCAGGTGATGGTGATCATGGTCAGCAGGTCCCCGGTCTTGGCGCCGAACGCCGCTTGGGCCGAGCCCCCGGCCCCGCCGAACGCGCCGCTGAGGCCGCCGCCCTTGGGTTTTTGGATCAGGATCACCAGCATCATGAACAGGCAGGTCACGGCGAACAGGATCGCCAGGACCGAGACCAGGAAAGTTGCGCCGAGGGTGAGCATGGTGGTTATCTCGTTGATTCGATTTTATGCCGGGACGCCGGCCTTGTCAGCCGCGGCCTGTAGGATCGCCAGGAAGTCGTCTGCCTTGAGCGAGGCCCCGCCGATCAGCCCGCCGTCGATATCGGGTTGGGCGAACAGGTCCGCCGCGTTTGAGGGTTTGCATGACCCGCCGTACTGGAGGCGGACCGCGTTGGCGATGTCGTCGTTGTACAGGAAGGACAGGGCCTGGCGGACGACTTTGTGCGTGTCCTGCGCGTCCTGGGGGGTTGCGGTCTTACCCGTTCCGATCGCCCAGACCGGCTCGTAGGCGATCGTGACCCGCGCCATCTGCGCTTCACTGACCCCGGCAAGCCCGTAGCCCAACTGCCCGGTGTTGATGTGGTCGGTCTTGTCGGCCTCGCGCTGGTCGATCTTCTCGCCGATGCACAGGATGACCTCGAGCCCGGTCTCAAGGGCCGCCAGGACCTTGTCGTTGATCAGGGTGTCCGGCTCGCCGATGACGTGCCTTCGTTCGGAGTGTCCAACCAGCACGACCGACGCGCCCACGTCCTTGAGCATCGCCAGGCTGACCTCCCCGGTATAGGCCCCGTTAGGCTGGTGGTAGAAGTCCTGAGCCCCCAGCTTGATCGAACTGCTCTTTGCCGCCAGCGCCTGACCGACCTTCTCAAGATAGGGAAAAGCGGGGAAAACGGCGGCCTCGGCCTGATCTCCCAAGGTGAACCCGTCCGCCAGCGCGGTCGCCAACTCCTTAGCCTCACGGCCGTTTAGGTTCATCTTCCAGTTGCCGCCGACGTAGGGTTTGCGCGCTGCCACCGTTGAGCTCCATTTCAAAGCGTGATTCGAGCCGGGCAGTATAGCAGGATTCGTCGGCGAGTTGGCCGGCACGGGGACCCCAAACTCGGGCCTGTGGGGCTTGATCAGGGATCGGGGTCTGTGGTTCGCTGGGCTGTGGCGGGCGTTTAGGCCGTGGTCTGGACCCCGGATATCGGGGCGGAGTCGGGCTGGGCCTGCTCGGTCGGCTTGACGGCGGCGGCCGGCGGTGGGCCGATCTCGCAGCCGGTCTTCAGCAGGTCCTTGGCGCCCCGGGCGAGCAGGTCCTTGACCGTTTGCTTGACCAGACGCCGAAGGTCCTTGGTCTTGACCTGATCGTCGACTTCCAGGCACTGTGTGCCGTCGGCCGAGAGCACCCGTACACGCAGGCGGAACCAGTGGGCGTCGGCGTTGCGCTTGGCGGGGGTCGGGGGCTGCTTGGATTGCTCGGCCAACACCGCGATCGGGCTGTGGCAGTCACCGCCCAGGCCCGAGACGATCTGGCGTTCGGCATGCACCGCGGTTGACGCCTCGGCGTTGTTCAAAGGCAGACAGCGTGTCAGCGTGACGTGGTCATTGGCCCGGCACTGGATCGCCAGCGCGCCCTGGCAGGCCGAGGGCATCACCTGCTCGACCGGGATCGGGCTTTGAAGGTGCTCTTTCAGGCCAAGGCGTATGAGCCCGGCCATCGCCAGCAGTGTGGCGTCATACGGGGAGTTGCCTGCGGCCCCCAGGACCTTGTCCAGCCGGGTCTGCACGTTGCCGCGCATCAGGCCGATCCGCAGGTCCGGGCGGAGCTTGAGTAACTGAGATGCCCGCCTTGGGCTGCTCGTGCCGATGACCGCGCCCTGAGGCAGGTCGCCGATCGCCTGCGCCCCGTTGGGTGTGATCAGACAGTCGCGCACGTCCGCTCGTTTGGGCACAGCGGCCAACACCAGCCCCGAGGTGTCCGCCGCGGGCAGGTCTTTGAGGCTGTGGATCGCCAGGTCGGCTTCACCTGCGAGCACCAGCCGCTCCACGTCCTTGGTGAACAGCCCTTTGCCCCCGCGGTCGGCTAAAGACTGGTCCACGGCCTGATCGCCCTCGGATTCGATCCACTTATATTGGACTTCGATCTTCGGATGTAGCTTGTTCAAGGCCCGGCCGATCATCTCCGCCTGCGCACGCGCCAAGGGGCTGCGACGGGCGGCGATGACAATGGGCTTTCTGCTTCTTCTCAAAATCGGGTGCTCCCACCAAGCCATTACTATAGCGTGACTCGGCGTGTTGTGTGAGACGACTGACGGGATATTTTCGACCTTCTCGCTCCGCAAGACACACAGGCCGATCCTTACAATGACTGAAACAGAATTAGCCCATCACGCCCGCCAATGCAACCCGACATTCTTCCGACCAAACCCGCCATTTGTGCTTGACTTTCGGCCGACGATTTGATACCGCCGACCTGCGCCCCCGCCACAGCCACGGCGCGGCGGCTACAATCCGCTGGGCATGCGCTCTCGCGAATGAAGGGACGCACACATGGCAAGACTCATCTACCACGACGCGACCGGCCCGATCGAACTACCCCCTCAGGAAAAGAGCGCCTGGATCTGCGCCTGCGGCCTCAGCCAGAACCTGCCGTACTGCGACGGCGCTCACAGCATCTGCCGAAAGACCGAAGAGGAAGGCAAGGTCTATACCTACGACAAGCCGCGCAAGAGCGTCGTCGAGATCAAGGACGATCAGTAAGACAAGGCGGCAAGCCATTCACCGCAGAGAACGAGGAGGGCGCAGAAAAACCGCGGAGGGGAGGTATCCACAGATTGCACAGATGACGCAGATTATGAAAACGTGTACTCACACACGCCATCCATCTGCGCAATCTGCGTCATCTGCGGATCACTTCTTCAAGATTTTTTCGCCTTGTTTCCTCTGCGTTCTCTGCGCCTCTGCGGTTAGTTCTTATTCTTCACTTCAAACTTCATCACTCAGCAATCAGACTTCCAAAAATCCCCACGATTCTCCGGCGGTAGCGGCAGCCACGGGATCAGCGGGACCTGGTCGGGCCCGTGTACTGAAATCCACCATCTAGCCGGGGCGGTGCGCTCCATCAAGTCCCGTCACCGGCCACGCCTTTTGAGCGTGGCTTTTTGTGGGGGCAGCCCGCGAG
>JAJDCU010000011.1 GCA_029260655.1 Phycisphaeraceae bacterium | reverse complement strand
CTCGCGGGCTGCCCCCACAAAAAGCCACGCTCAAAAGGCGTGGCCGGTGACGGGACTTGATGGAGCGCACCGCCCCGGCTAGATGGTGGATTTCAGTACACGGGCCCGACCAGGTCCCGCTGATCCCGTGGCTGCCGCTACTGCTGGAACGTCGTGGGGATTTGAAAACGAAGTAACCACAGAGAGCAGAAAGCACACAGAAACGTCATTCAGCAGACAACTCGAACACAGCCAATAACGGCCGATGGTCGCTGGCGACGGGCTCCTCGATGACCCGGCTCTCATCCACAGTGAGGCCAGACCTTGGTGTGTGCAGGATGTAGTCGATCCGCCGATCGGGCTCGTCGGCGGGGAAGGTGTAGCCGGGATCTGTACCGGGGGCGGCTCCTGGATCGGTGGCAACATCGGCGCCAAGGTTGTACGTGTCGCTAAGAAAGGCGGTGACCTTCTCCATGACTTGGCCGTTTGGCGGAGCGTTCAGGTCGCCGGCGACGATGACCGTCTTGCCCTGCTGTTGTTCGACCAGTCCGCGGAGCATGTCTGCCGAAGCAAGGCGTTCGCCGTCGTCCTCGTGGTAGTCAAAATGTGTGGCGAAGAACACAACCGCCCGGCCCTCAACCTCGACGTGGATCTCCAACAGCCCGCGCTGCTCGCCGGGGATCGACTGAGGCAGCGCGTGGTTCTCGAATCGCTCGACTGGGAAGCGGCTGAGCACCGCGTTGCCGTACTCCCCGCCCTGGTAGATGATGTTCTTCTCGAAGACCACGTGCATCCCGGTCAGTTCGGCAAGCACGCCCGGCTGATCGACTTTGTTTGTCCGCTCGACGCCCTTGTCCACCTCCTGCAGCGCGACGAGGTCCGCCTCGCTTGCCTTGATAACGTCTGCGATGCGTTCGAGATCTATCGCGCCGTCCATCCCTTCGCCGTGATGGATGTTGTAAGACAACACGCGCAGCGTCGGGGTCGGCTCGCCGGCGTTTTCTTCGGCATAGACAGGCAGCGCGACGGTCAGCAAGACCAGCGACAAGAATAGGCGTCTAGATAATCTCATGCGGATGATAATCGCACAGACCCAGCGCATTAGCAACCACCCCAGAGCGCCGGGCAAAGGATTGTTGGGATGGCTCGCTCAGTCACCGGCGGCGCTGATGAGTTCGCGGGCCTGCTTGCGGGTGGTGGCGGTGACCTGTTTGCCTGCCATCATTTCGGCCAGTTCCTCGACGCGGGTCTTGCCGGTAATAGGCGAGACGGTGGTGTGGGTCTGGCGGGCCTTGCCTTTGCCGGTGACGCTCTTGGTGATGCGCAGGTGGTTGTCTGCGAACGCGGCGATCTGCGGGAGGTGGGAGATGCAGAGGATCTGGTGTGAGGGCGTGTGGCTGGTGGCCGATGCGCTCTTGGAGCGCAAAGTCTTAAGCGGCTTTTGCGCGGCGGGGTCTTGAGGTGAACGTTGCGCGAGGTTTCGAAGCTTTTTGCCGATGACGGTGCCGAGTCGGCCGCCGATGTTGGCGTCGATCTCATCGAAGACCAGGACACTGATGCGGTCGCTCCCGGCGAGGACGGACTTGATCGCGAGCATGATACGCGACATCTCACCGCCCGAGGCGATCTTGCGAAGCGGCTGCATGGGCTGGCCCGGGTTGGTGCGGACGAGCATTTCGACGGCGTCGAGTCCGGACGCACCCGGAAGACTCCCGGGGGTGTCGTCGAGCGCGAGCGATTCGAATCCGATGTCGAACTCGGCCTCTGCCATGCCCAACTCCTTGAACTGGGCTTGGACCAGCGGTTGGACCGTCTTTGCCGCGGCGGCGCGTGCTTTGGTCAGGCGTTTGGCGGTGTCTGTGAGCTCATTGCGGCAACCCTCGATGCGCTGGTCGATCCCGCCAAGGTCGTTGTCCATCGAACGCAGGTCGTCGATCTTTTCGCCGATCTCCCGGCGGTACGTGATGACGGGTGCGAGCGGGTCGTCGCTTTTCTGGCCGTCGCCGTACTTACTGATGAGCCTGTTCAGGACGTTGAGCCGGTCATCAACTTCGACGATCTCGGCGGGGTCGTGTTCGAGGCGGTCGACGTATCGGCCAAGTTCGAAGGCGGACTCCTGCAGCGCGAGCGTCGAGCCGCGCACCTGCTCGGCGATCTCGCCAAGCGATGGGTCGATCTCCGTAAGCTCAAGCAGCAGGTGTGTGATGACCTGGAGCCTTTCGCCGACCGAGCCCTCGGCCTCGTACAAAGCGGCGTGGGCGCTGCCGGCGTCCTGCTTGATGCGCTGGAGGCTGCCCAATACCTGATGCCGTGCCTGCAGTTCGGGGAATTCGCCGGGCTGGGGTTCGGCCGCGTCGATCTCGTTGGCCTGGAACTCGTACAGCTCGAGTTGTTGGCGACGCAGGTCGCTACCGGCGGTCAGCTCTTGGCGCGTCCTGGTCAGCTCGCGCAGCTCGGCGAGCGTGCCGGCGAACCGCTGGCGGTCGTCGGTGCACTTGGCGAAGGCGTCGAGGATGCTTAGTTGGTTGCTGGGTTTGAGCAGGTGTTGGTGGTCGTGTTGGCCGTGGATATCAACCAGGAGTTGTCCGGCCTGTTTGACCATGGCGTTGGTGACGGGCAGGCCGTTGACGGAAACGCTGGACCGGCCGGAGGCGAAGAGCTTGCGGGTGATCAGCAGTTGCTCGCCGGGTTCGATGGTCTGGTCTAATACGTCGCCGATCTGTTGGGCAATCTCGGGATGGTGGACCTCGAATAGCCCGGTGACTCCGGCCTGGTCGGCGCCCGGGCGGATCATGTCACCGGCCGTCCTCAGCCCCAGCAGCACCTCGAACGCGCCGATGACCAGGCTCTTGCCCGCTCCGGTCTGCCCGGTAAAGACATTGAGCCCGGGCGCGAACTCGACCTTCGCGTCTTCGATCACGGCCAGGTTGCGTATGTGTAGCTCGCGGAGCATCCGTGCTTCCTGTGATCCGAGTCCTTCGGCAAACCGCCCTGCTGAAATGGGCATCAGTAGATTATCAGCCGGGCCCAACCGTCACAAGCCCGCTTGGCTGTAGCCAAGTCAATGAAAATACCCGGATTGTTGGCACGAAATACGTCAGTTCGAGGATAATATGGATAGGTATGACTTCACACCGGACCACATCACAAGCCCGGCGCGTCGCCGGTGGTTTCACGCTGATCGAGCTGCTGGTGGTTATCTCGATCATCGCGCTACTGATCGGGATCCTGCTGCCCGCCCTGGGCGCGGCGCGGGAGTCTGCCCGGCGTTCGGTGTGTCTTGGCCATCTGCGCGGCCTGGGCCAGGCGGTGGCTGCTTACGTGACCGACCATGCCAACCACCTGCCCGGGCCCAACACCAGCGGGTGGCATCAATGGAGGACCAATTCCTACCGCAGCCAAACAGCGAACGAGCCGGTCCAGAGCTGGGACTGGATATCGCCAACGCTCGGTGATGCGATCGGCTTTTCTGACAATCCGGTCCAGCGGTACAAAGACATCTTCGAGACCGAGTTCAAGTGCCCCAGCAACGATGTGTTTTATGACGGGCAGTACGCCGGCGGGAACCTGGGCGTGAATGCGACCGAGCTACCGATGAGCAGCTACACCTCACCGATCGGGTTCCAGGGGGGCTCCGGTGCGGGGGGTACGTTCCACTTGCCATGGCCCATCACCAGTGCGCTGTTCGAGATACCGAACACCGGCTCGAAGCTGGACGCGATGGGCCCGCCGTCGATCAAGATGTGGGCGATGGACGGCTCACGCTACGTCGCGCCCAGCGGGGTCATCACGTTCGACAGCCTGATCGATGGCAACGTCCAGGGCGGCAACTTCATGACCCGTGGCCCGGCGGTCGCCACCCGCGCAAGCTCCGGCAGCCCCCACCGCGTTGATGCCAACGGCGAGCTGGTCCCAGGCTCCATACGTACCGGCTTTCGACACCGCGAGCGGATGAACGGTGTGTTCCTCGACGGGCACGCCGATTCATTCAACAACGACGCCGCACGCCCGCCCGAGTTCTACTTCCCCTCGGGCTCCAAGATCCGAAGCCCCTCGTTCTTCGTTGCCGATGTGAAGAGCGGTGACATACTGAAGTAGACGTTGCGCGGTGCCTAAGCCGACCTCTGCTATGCCGGGCGAGGGCGACAAGGGCGCTGGTCCAGGTGCAAAAATGAAAAAACCGGCTCGATCTGAGCCGGTAATGCCCGGGAGAGGATTCGAACCTCCAAGGAGTTTTACCTCCACCGCGACCTCAACGCGGCGCGTCTGCCAGTTCCGCCACCCGGGCGAGGGTGGCCGTCAGTATAGGCCGCAACCGGCGGTTGTCGAGCGGCAATGCCGGGCGGTTGCAGCATGCAGGCATCGGGCTGGGGCGTCTGGTCTGGCCGGGTGTCAGCCGGACGTTGAGGCGTTACAATCCCCGGCTCGGATCGGATCGGACCAGAGAGCCGGCCGATCACGATGTGGAACCAGCGATGCAGCCCAAAGTCAGCAAGTTCGGCGGGACGTCGGTGGCCGACGCGGACATGATCCGCAAGGTCAGGGCTATCGTCCAGGCGGACGCCGACCGGCGGTTTGTGATCCCCTCTGCCCCGGGCAAGCGGTCCAGTGATGACCAGAAGGTCACGGACCTGTTGTACCTGTGCCACGAGCACGCCCGGCAGGGGCTGTCGTTTGACGAGGTGTTCGAACTGATCGCCCGGCGGTACGGAGAGATCGCCAAGGGCCTGGGGGTGGACGCGGGCCTTGACAGCAAGCTGGAGGTGATCAAGGGAGAGATCGCCTGTGTCGCGGCCGAGGGAGGCGGCCCGGACTATGCCGCGAGCCGTGGGGAATACCTCAACGGCCTGATCCTCGCGGAGTTTCTGGACGCCAAGTTCATCGACGCCGCCGACCTGATCCACTTCGACAAGCGCGGCAGGCTTGACGAAGACCAGACCTACCGGGTGATCGGCGAGAAACTCAAGGGTGTTCAGCTCGCGGTCGTGCCGGGGTTTTATGGCAGCCTGCCGGACGGGTCGGTCAAGACGTTTAGCCGGGGCGGCTCGGACATCACCGGGGCGGTGGTGGCGCGGGGCGTGGGCGCCTCGCTGTATGAGAATTGGACGGATGTGTCGGGCCTTTTGATGGCCGATCCCCGGATCATCGACAGCCCAAAGACCATTGAGAAGCTGACCTACCGCGAGCTGCGCGAGCTTGCGTACATGGGCGCGACCGTGCTGCACGACGAGGCGATCTTCCCCGTGCGCCATGGCGGCATCCCCGTCAATATCCGCAACACCAACCGACCGGATGACCCCGGGACGATGATCGTGCCGGGTAACGGGTCCGAAAAACACACCGGGACGATCACGGGGATCGCCGGCCGTAAGGATTTCACCGTCATCGCGATCGAGAAGGCGATGATGAACTCGGAAGTAGGTTTCGGCCGGCGGGTGCTCAGCGTGCTGGAAGCCCGAGGCGTGAGTTTCGAGCACCTGCCCTCGGGGATCGACACGATGTCGCTGGTCATCGCCGATAGCCAACTTAATGGCAAGCTGGACGATGTGCTGGAGGATCTGCGCGCCGAAGCCAAGCCGGACTCGGTTGAAGCCACGCCGGATATGGCGCTGATCGCGACCGTCGGCCGAGGAATGTCCCACATCCCGGGCATGGCGGCGAAGCTGTTCGGCGCGCTGTCTGGCGCAGGGATCAACATCCGCATGATCGACCAGGGCTCCAGTGAGCTGAACATCATCGTGGGCGTCCACGCCAGCGACTTCGAGCCTGCGATGCGTGCGATCTACAAGGCGTTCGTCGGCTAAGTGTTCGGCCTGTCTCACATGCGATGCGGAGCCCCTTGTACGTTTAGCCTGACTGCTTGCGGCCAGTAGCCAATCGCAAGCGATCGGGCTAAGCAACTTAACGGCTAGATGCCAGAATGCTCAACGCCCGGATTACCCGATCATCAACCCTCGTGCGTCTCCCATGAGCCCCACCGCACAGTTCACCGTCTTCTGCGTCTTCAACGCGGTCTGCCTCGCGGCAGGGTACGGTGCGCGCCGCCGGAAGCTTTTGGGGGAACACACGGCCCGGCCGATCCATTTCGTGACGGTCAGTTTCGTCTGGGGCGCGGTAGCGCTGTTGAGCTTGTGGCGGTTGCCGCCTGAGCGTGCGAACCTTTGGCTGATCGCGATCGAGCCGCTGCTGGTCGCCATCCCTGCGTTTGCGGTCATCCCGATCGCCAGGCGGATGGGCTGTGACAACAAGCAGACCGGCGTGATCGCAACGGCCGCGGGGCTGGGGAACCTGGGCTTCACCCTGGGTGCTTACCTGTGCTACACGCTCCTTGGCGACTCGGAAGGACAAGGCGATGCGGCGCTGGCCTACGCGGTGGCGCAGGTCAACCTCATGGCCATGGCCGGGGTGCTGATGATGTACCCCCTGGCCCGACACTTCGGCGGGGAGCACACCGGTGACCGGTCGATCACCCGGCTGATCGTCACCAGCTTCTTCGACCTGCGGGCGCTGATGGTCCACTGCGCGATTGTCGGGGTCGTGCTGGCATATATGAATGTGCCCTACCCGGTGGTGCTCGACGATTACTATACGATCGACGTGCTGTTTTACTTAGGCGGGTTCGGGGGCTACTTCGGGATAGGCCTGCGTCTTAGGCTGAGCGACGCGCGGCGGTACCTGCGCGAGCACACACTGCTTGCTGTGGTGAAGTTCGCCGGGATCCCGCTTTTGTCCCTTGGCATCCTGGCGGTAGTCAACCTGACACCCGTGCCACTGGCGGCGCTTGGCCAGCGTGTGGTGATCGTCGAGGCCTTCATGCCGATGGCGATCCAGAGCGTGATGATCGCGAACCTGTTCCACCTGGACGGGCGGATGGCCAGCACGCTGTGGCTGGTGAACACCGTGCTGTTTGTCCTGCTGCCGCTGCCGGTGTTGGTGTTCTGGCTGGGGTGACCGGGTCGGTTGCCGCCGCGCCCTGCCACAGCCGCTACAATCAGCGTATGACCGCATCGCTTGAGAAACTCGACGGCCTCATGGAGCGGGCCAGCCAGGCGCTGACCGGCGCGGACTACCTGGCCTGTGAGGGGCTGTGCCTGGAGGCGCTTGCCGCTGCCCGCGGGGCTCGGCGATGGGCGACGTATGCCCGTGTGCTTTTACCTTTGCAAGAGGCCCGTCGGCAACGGCTGATGGCCGCGGCGCAGGGCGATGTGCATCTGGGTTGCGCACCGGGGTTTGATCCGGAAAGCTGGCTGGACGACCACGACGCCGGCTGCATCCTGCTGACCCATCCACACGGAGCAGACGACGCCCTTGCACTGATTACACGGGCACGCGCCGAGCACAAGTTTATCGAGGTGCTGTTCGCCGACACCCCTTCAGACAACCCGACTTGGGAATTGGTCTCTTTTGAAGGGCTCGCCACGAGCGTGACGGTTGATCCACCCAGGCCTGACCAGTCTCTCGCGCAGTGGTTTCTCCACGCGGCCGAAATGCTCGGCAACGCCGCGCTCGATAGCGTGGATAGCACTCTCAAGGGGGAAGCGCTAGTCCTAGATCTGGAATCGAGGTTGGCGGTCTTCCCCGATCACGAGCTGCTGCTGCAACGGCTCGCCCAGGCCGCGCACGAGGCGAGTCGACTGAGCCACACCTGACCCCGACCACCTACCGCAACGAACGTTTTTACCAAGGCCCTTTCCTGCATGACCCACGCCTCTCCCGATCAATCCGGTCCCCGCCCTGAAAAGAAATCCTTCAAACGCTTCGGCTGCACGGCTTCGGTGATGCTATTGGTGACGATGTTGATCGTCCTGCTCGGGATCGGCCGGAGCATGTGGGACAGTGAGCCGGACTACTGGGTCCTCAACCAGCGTTTCCTCACCCAGACCCCGACGGACAAACTAACGGGCCTGGCGGACCAGGCGTTCAACCGTTTCGTCGCCGAGCTCTCAGAGTCGCGCGGCTACCGGCATGTAGGAAACGACAACGGGCAAGTGGCATCGGCCGGCGTTACCGGGGTCCGTACGATCCGTCTGAGTTTTGACGAAACCAACGCCTGGCTGAACCAGCGGCTGGACGACTGGCTGGTGAACCGGGGCAAACAGTTGCCCGCCGGGATCAGCGAACCGATGCTCGCGGGGCGCGACGGCAAGCTTGTTGTAGCTGTGCGCGTCAAGCGGGAGGAGCTGGACACGGTGGTCAGCGTGATCGTATCCCTGCGTTTCACCGACGACGGCCGAGCGGTGCTGGTGCTGGATGGCGGCTACATCGGTCGGCTCCCCCTGCCGGTCAAGACATTTTTAGATAGGTTCTCCACCACTCAGGAAGGCACGGACACACGGCTGGCCCAGGCCATTGCGTTCTTTCAGGCACAAGAACCTTTCGATCCCATCCTCCCGATCGACGGGAGCCGGCGTGCACGGATCATCGGGCTGGAAGTGGGCGAAGAAGGCCTGAGCCTGACCCTCCAGGCCGAGCCCAATGGAGAGGACCCTTAAGTGAATCTCCATGCCACGACACCAGGGCCTGGAAGCATGCCGCCCTCCGCGTCGGATCAGCGGCTATCATTGGCTAAGAGGTGACACCTTGGACCATCACAACAAGCGCATCATCGTCGGGGTCAGCGGGGCAAGCGGTGCGGCGTACGCGCAGCGTTTGATCCAGATGTTGATGTCCTGCGGGGCCGAGACACACCTGGTCGTCTCGCCGCTTGGCCAGCGTCTGCTTCACGACGAGCTCGGGATGGAGGGTGTGGACCTGCATGCCTTGGCGGGCCTCACCCCCGAGGCCGACAGCCCGGCGAAGCTGATACAGCACAGCTACCGGGATGTCGGGGCGTCGATCGCCTCGGGGTCGTTCCGTCACGACGGGATGATCGTGGTCCCCTGCTCGTCGAACACGCTTAGCTGCATCGCTCACGGCTCGGCGCAGAACTTGCTGCACCGCGCGGCGCACGTCACGCTCAAGGAGCGCCGCCGGCTCGTGCTGGTCCACCGGGAGATGCCGCTATCCCTGATCGACATCCGGAACATGCAGGCCGTCACCGAGGCCGGCGGGATCATCGCACCGGCCAGCCCGGGGTTCTACCTGATGCCCCAGACGATCGACGACCTGATCGACTTCCTCGTCGGCAGGTGCCTGGACCTTCTGGACATCGAGCACGGCCTGGATGTGCGCTGGGAGAAGAAGGCCCCAACCGACACCGACCCGGCTCCCGCTGATAAGACGAGGGCTCAGCCAAGTTGACCGACGCGGACGCTTCCCATCACGCCGACAACCTGCCGCGTAAGCTGGCGGCGGTGGCGCGAGATATCAAGCTCAGCCACACTGTCTTCGCGATGCCGTTTGCCCTGCTGGCGACGTTCCTGTCGGCGGGGTCCGCGGGACGGTTGCCCAGCGCTGTGGAGTTCGGCCTGATTGTTCTGTGCATGTTTCTGGCGCGGACGGTTGCGATGACGGTCAACCGGCTGGCCGACGCCCGGTTTGATCAAAGCAACCCGCGCACCGATAGCCGCGCTATCCCAGGCGGCAGACTCGCGCCCAAGTTCGTCTACGCTATCGTCATCCTTTGCGCCGCCGGGTTCATCGCCGCAACGGCCGGGTTCTGGCTGGTGTGCGGCAACCCATGGCCGATGATCCTCTCCCCGTTCGTCCTGATGTATCTTGCCGGGTACAGCTACACCAAACGGTTTACCTGGCTGTGCCATCTGTACCTCGGCAGCGCGCTGGCGCTCAGCCCGATCGCGGCTGTGATCGCGATCGAGCCGGGGTATCTTCATTTGGCTGAGCCGTGGTTGCTGGCGGGGATGGTCGCCTGCTGGGTCGGGGGTTTCGATGTGATTTACGCGCTGCAAGATGTTGAGCACGACCGGTCGCTGGGGCTGTATTCGATGCCGGCGATGTTGGGCGTCGGGCGGGCGCTTGGGGTGAGCCGGGTGTTACATGTCACCGCGGCAGCGTGTCTGCTGATGTTATGGCATACAAGTCCGCTGCTGGGCCTCGTGTTCCTGTCAGCGTCCGTGCTGACCGTCGCGCTGTTAGTACTGGAACACGCCCTGGTCTGGCGCTCCAAAACGCACCACATCAACGCAGCATTCCTCACTGTCAACGGCGTGATCAGTCTGCTGCTTGGCACGGCGGGGATCGTGGAAGTGGTCACAGAGCTAAGGTGATCACGGCCGGTCAGACGTGGTCCTGACTAGAGAATCCAAGCGGCAGCGGGCACCATGAGGCGAGGATCGACGCCGACTCAGGCACAGCTATGACCGTTGACGTTGACCCGGGACCAAACAACAGCCGGGTCGCTGTCAGCGGATCCAACGATAGATCGGGCTCACGGTCGGTTACTTGGCAGCGCGCCCCGTCGGCGTCTACCGTGAGCGAGATCGCGGACGCCGATCCCTTGATACCTAGAACTACCGAACCGTGCGGAAGCGGGCTGGCGGCGTGCTGGGCTTTGAGTAGTGCGTCAACCACCTTCACCCAATCAAACACCTGCCAGTTCCCCCCTGTCTCGACACGTATGATCTCCGCAAATTCATTGAGTCGGCGGAGGACCGGGCCGGCCGGCGCCTGCAGCAGCACCTTGACACATTCGGTTTCTTGATTGGCCCAGGCCCGGACAATCTGGGCCGCGGTGTCGGGGTCCAAAGCGGCCATCTCATTCACCACCAGATTGTCTCGGTTGGGCGTGATGTACCCGACGATCTGCCCGTCCCGGTTACGTGCAAGTATCGGGCGGCTATGCCAGCTACTGAGGTGTCGGTAGAACGACTGGGTCGACCGGACGCAGTGCAGCGGTTGTGAGTCGTGCAAGGTCTTGAGTGCGGCGACGGTGGCGGCATCGTCCGTGGCGGGCTCTAATGACACCACCTCGTCCTGTCCTGCGAATGCGTGGCGGGCATTGTCTTTGAGAAAATGCAGGGCGTAGGTCGATCCCGCGACCTCGTAACCGAAGTAGGCGTAGCGTTGACGGCGACCGCCGAGATATGAGAGGTCGTACCCCGCACGGCGGATCTCTTCGACGGCGTGGTTCATCAAGAGCTTCATGTAGCCCTTGCCTCGGCAGTTGGGGTGGACAGAGACCCCACCGACGCCGGCTACTTTCAGCGTCACGTCGCCGACACGCCAATGGATCGGGAACACGCCGACGATCGTGGCGATCCGGCCCCGCTCGCGCACCGCGTAGTTACAGCGCATGTGCTCGTCGGTCGGCTGGTAGATCGACGGGAGCATGTTGGCGAAGTCGTGCGGCCCGTGCTCACCGAACACGACGTTAAGAAACCGCATCGCCTCGTCGAAGTCGCCGGCGCATAGCTGGATGATCGGCTCGCTCATGCCTCCATGCTACCGGGTCGCGGCCTCTGCGACACGGGGGGAGCCGGGGATGCACTCCCGGTCGACGGCGGCGGCGACGCGCTGAAGGCTTGACATCAATTCCGTCAAGACGGTCGGGGTGATTGACTGTGCGCCGTCGGTCAGGGCGTGCTCGGGGTCCTGGTGCATCTCGATCGCCAGCCCGTCGCAGCCGGCGGCGACCGCGGCCTTGGCCATATCCGGGACCAGCCGTGCGTGCCCTGTGCCGTGGGACGGGTCGATCACGATCGGCAGGTGCGTGCGGAAGTGAAGCTCGGGCACGACCGACAGGCTCAGGGTGTTGCGTGTGTGATCCTCGAAGGTTCGGATGCCGCGTTCGCAGAGGATGACGTTGGGGTTGCCCCCCACGAGGATGTACTCGGCGGCCTGAAGCCATTCGTCGAGCGTCATCGCCATGCCGCGTTTGTAAAGCACGGGTTTGGGCTGCTTGCCGCAGGCTTCGAGCAGCTTGTAGTTTTGGCTGTTGCGCGTGCCGATCTGCAAACAGTCGGCGTATTCACTGACCATGTCGACCTCACTTGGGGTCAGCACCTCGGTCACGATGGGCAGACCTGTCTCGGCACGTGCGGCGGCGAGCATCTTCAACCCGTCCTCGCCGTGGCCCTGGAAGGCGTAGGGGTTGGTGCGAGGCTTGAACGCCCCGCCGCGCAGCGCATGTGCCCCGGCGGCCTTGACCGCACGGGCGGCGACCATGATCTTTTCCTCATCTTCCACGCTGCAGGGCCCTGCGATCACCGGGACGTGCTTGCCGCCGAACACGCAGCCGCCGCCGATGTCGACTTTCGTCTTCTCGCCGACCCGGGTTTCACGCGCCGCCATCTTGTACGGCGCAAGCACCTTCATCACCCGGTCAACGCCGGGGGCCTGTTCCAGCACCGAGCCGTCTTTCTTACGGTCGTCACCGATCACCGCCACGACGGTCAGATCCGTCCCGTGGATGACGTGGTCGGTCAACCCCATCTCCTTGACCATGTGGATCACATGATCCACCTCCTGCTTGGTCGCGTCCGGTCTCATGACAACAATCATCGCTAGTCTCCTTGGTGTTCCTGGCGGGTGGGGGGCGTCCCGGGGTTTGCCTGGGCGCCCCCACCCGCGTGTGTTTTTAGTTGCGCCAATACCGTGTCATCGGTGTGTCTGTGTACCTAATAAAAAAACCCCAACGCATCCGCGTCGGGGTCGTGATTCGTCAAACTTTTGATAGTTGACTACTCCGTGCCCAACGCGGTGTGCGTCTGGTCAAACCAAAAGTAGCCAAAAAAGAAGGACCGCTCGTTCATAACATCAAGTATCCCACAGATCCGCATGTTGTCAACCGCTGGACAGGATTTGTCTGATCATATAAAAGGCTTTTTAGTCCGGTCGGTTCAGGCCGGGCCTATCTACATGCCAGGGAGGCCCGACCATGACCCGATGGCAGACCCGTTCGAACCGGCTGAGGCAGCTGATCCTGATATTCGGGGTGCTCTATACACTGGCCGCCCTGGGGTGGTTGACCGCCCCCTACTGGGGCGAGGCGGTGTTCGGCGACGATTCCATCGGCTTCGCCGGGCTGATGGGTTCGCCCCTGACACCGGGGGCCCTATGGGAGTTAGAGCAACTGGGCTACGGCATCAACCTGGTCCTGGTCCTCGGCCTGCTGCTGCTGGCGCAGTGGGTGTTCCTGTGCCCGGGCAAGGGCTTCACCGTCCGGCTCGCCGAGCAGGGCCGACCGCTGAAGTCCGCGGTGATCGCCGCGGCGGTGATGGCGGCGCTGCTGACCACCGGCGGGATTGCCCTGCTGATGGAGCTGCCTAACTGGTGGCAGCCGACCATGGAGGCCCACGACGGATGGGGCATCTTCTACATCTGGGCGGGGATGCTGATCGCCTGGGGCTTCTGGGCGTGGATCTTCTTTATCTACTGGCGTCAGGGCGACCGGTACACGCAGTTTGGCAAGATGATCCGTGGGCTGATCGTCGGGAGCGTGTTGGAGGTCTTCATCGCCGTGCCTGTGCATGTCTGGGCGGCGCGGGAGCGTGAGTGCTACTGCTGCCGGGGGACGTACACGACCCTGGTTTTAGCCGGGACGGTCCTGCTGTGGGCGTTCGGCCCGGGGATCATCCTGCTGTACTGGCGCGAGAAGTATCGGCATCAGCGCGTGCTGCCGACCTGCATCGAATGTGGCTACGACCTGCGCGGCACGATCTCCGCCGGGCGAAGCAAGTGCCCGGAGTGTGGGGCAAAGATTGGAAAAGCAGGAATCGCAGGAAATTAGGACGGCCTCAACGGCGGCCGCCTTTAAAGCAGGACGGCCTCAACAGCGGCACTAGCCGCTAAATAAGACCCCAGGCCCTAGCCCCTCCCGTCACGCGCTATCACGGTCGACGACGATGTAATCTTCCCGCTCGCCTCGGCCGGTGACGGGGTAGTCCTTGCGCAGCGGGTGTGCGGGGTAATCTTCCCAGAGCAGGATCCGCCTAAGGTCCGGGTGCTCATCGAAGCGGATGCCGTACATGTCGAAGACCTCGCGCTCGGTCCATTCGGCCCCGGGCCAGAGGCCGCAGACGCTTGGGATGTGCAGGCCCGGGTCGTCCTCGGTCCCGCTGGTATCGAGCGTCGGGTCGAGCATGACCTTGACGAACAGCCTGCGGTTGTGTGGGTAGCTGACCAGGTTGTAGACCACGGCGAACCGACCGTTGGGTGAGCCGTTGTCGGCTTCGGGGGCGCCGGGGTAGTTCAGGTAATCGACACAGGTCACGTCCGAGAGGAAGTCGTATTGGCACGGCTCATCGCTGCGCAGGAAGGCCATCACCTCGATCAGGTCGGCTTTGCCAATGATTAATGTCGCCTGGCCGCGGAACTCGGTGGCGAACAGTTTGCGGTCAGCGAACTTCGCTTTAATTAACGGCAGTGTCGGGTGGTCGATTGTCGGCATGGGGATTGGTGTTTGGTAGTTGGTGGTTGGTGAATAGTATTTCTAGCTTATCATCGCTGCTCGATCGTCTCGATCAACTCCCCAATAAGCTGGTCCCATCGATGAACGATCGCGGGCCACTCGTAGGCCAGTGTGTCGGCGAGGGCGACGGTGTCACCGGCGGTGATCAGGTCCTTCAGGCCGTGCAGACGTTCGATCAACTCGTCGGTGAAGGCGGTCATCGGCTCGCCGTCGACGTTGACCTCGTCCAGGCTTAACCCGACGATGCCGGCGGAGCCGAGAACTGCCTCTTGAGTCTGCATCCAGACATCAATCGCCAAGGCGATGGTCTTGAGCGCTTCGGCGGGGTTATCCTGCTGGAGCTGTTCGGCCGCCTGCTCGTGCAGCGCCCCCGCCTGTGGCAGGTGATCGCGGACCTGGCTGAGCGCTGACACCGCCAGGGCCTTCGGTTCCGCCGAGGTCAGCCGGACCTCCGCGTCACTGACCGATTCGTCCTGATGTTTGCCCAACTCATCCCCGGAAACCACCTTGCCGTCGAGCATGACCTCGACCACTACCCGCCCGTCCCCGGCCAGCCCTTCGCTAGCCGATACGAGTACTTCCCCAAGATTCGCACCAGCCAGTTCGGTCGGTTGATCGTCCAGGTATATGGCCATGCGGGCATGATAGGCCCATCACCGACCCCGTACCAGCGGAGGGCGATCGGCTGGTACCATGCCCCGGAACCAGGAGCCCGACATGACTCAGCGGATCGTTGTTCTGGACGGATACACCCTGACGAGAGCGAAGTCCGGCGAGGCTGTTCCCGACGGTGAGCCGGGCTGGGACGCGGTCCAGGCCCTGGGGGAGTTGACCGTCTACGACCGGACGGACCGGGGCGACGTGGTTTCACGAGCCGCCGAGGCCTCGATCGTGTTGACCAACAAGACGGTCCTGTCGGCCGAATCGATCGCCGCCCTGACGGACCTCAAGTACATCGGTGTGTTGGCGACCGGGGTCAATGTCGTGGACCTGGCGTCGGCCTCCGCGCGGGGAATCGTGGTGACCAACGTGCCGGGGTATGGCACCCAGGCCGTCGCACAGCACACGATCGCCCTGCTGCTGGCGC
>JAJDCU010000010.1 GCA_029260655.1 Phycisphaeraceae bacterium | reverse complement strand
TGGTCCTCCTCGTTGACCATGATCGCGAACGTCTCGTCGGCGGCGACGGCGACGGCGCGCGGCTTGTCGTCCTTGCCGGTGGCGTGCTGCCTGCTGATCAGGTGACGCTCGACCAGGAGCTGTCGGTCCAGCGAGGAGCTTTCAAGCAGGTCGACCCACAAGATGTTAGACGCCAGCCGGTCGCTGACGATCTTCTCCTTGCAGACCGACAACACCTCGCACCGCTGACGCATCGAAGCCTTGCAGACAAAGGGGAAGCCCGCGAGGTTCCGCGCCAGCCTCACCCGGCTGGAGATAACGATGTCGCTGTGGGGCCCGGCGCCGCGCAGCCACTCCCCGGCGTGGTCGGTGTAGTCGTGCAAACTCATCCGCTTTGACTCTCAAATCGATTGATGTCATCGCGAAGCCTGGCGGCCAGCTCGTAGTCCTCGCCGACCACCGCCTCGTTCAGACGCTTACGCATACGTATCAACTGGGCCTGACGCTGCTCCCCGGCCCCGGCGCGGCGGGGGACCTTCCCGATGTGGCACGTCCCCCCTTCGTGCGCACGCTCCAGGATCGTCGACAGCGGAGCCTCAAACGTTTTATAACAACCCGGGCAGCCAAGCAGCGTGTCCTTGCGGAACTGGCTGAACGTCATCCCGCAGGACTCGCAGATCAGGTCCTGTGTCGGGCGCCCGGTTTCCACCTCGCTGTGCATCTTCACGAAGTTGGTCAAAAGCTCGTTGATCGGCGTGTGGATCGATTTGATCGCCATCCCCTCCTCCGAGGCGTGCTGCTCGCAGAAGTGCTTCTCGATCTTCTGGCCTTGAACAATCTCCACCGAGTGGTGGGTCGCCGGGCGGGCACATCTGTCGCACTTACGTTTCAAGATAACCCTCGATGAAGAAAACGTCGTCTAACGATTTTAGGGCCACGCACGCCCCGCATCAATCCCCAACCATAAATGCCTTCACGGGGCGTCCGACGCTGTGTCCTCGGGCCCCCGGGGCTGCTCTCCGGTCTGCTCCCGCGTCGGCTGGGCTTGGGAACCGTCCCCGTCTGCGTCCCCCTTCTCGTCCTCCGGCACCTCCCGGCTATCTGCCAGCCCCGGCAACAACGCCGTGAACACCCGCTGCTGCGCATCATCCGGGTCGTCCTCAGCCATCTTTTCCTGGATCAACGAAACAAAACCCGACGGGCTTAGTTCCCTGGCCTCAAGCAGGCGTGCAAACCCCGCCTCGTCCAGGCCCCAGTGAACCGCCTGGAGATTCACCGCCACAAGCCTGCGTTTTGAACGCCGTTCGCTGCCGTAGGTCTCCGGCCGGAAGATCACGATCCTGATCCCCTCACTGTCGGGCCCGGACCACCGCTCGCCCGGCTCCAGCGTGTCGGTCGAAAAGCCCTCCAGCCGCATCACCGCGCGGTACGGCTTGCGCTTTTGACGATCCGCCAGCGCCCGCCGGCGCTTGTAAATCTGCTCAAGGTCCGCCGAGGACGCGCTGGGATTGGATGACCGGCGCGCCTTAGCGCGGTCGGCCTTGAAGTCCCGGCGCAGGTCAGCGGGATCGATCAGGTACAGGTCCTTGACCAGCATCGACGTCGGGCCTAACACCTCATCGACCTCGACCGACGCCAGGAGCCCGTATTCACCGACCGCCAGCCTGGGGAGCGGCCGGGCAAGCGCCTCGGCCTCGGCGCGGGGCATCTTCACCGTCCGTGTCACGATCAACCCGCCGCCGCGCTCCTTCACCTTCGCCGACAACACCTTTTCCGCCTGCCGCACCGTCATCCCCGCGCCGCTTGGGTACCGCCGGTCATACTTGGGACAGCAAAGAAACCCGCCCTCGAACTCGGCGCACCGCCTGGCATACACACGCCAGTGCCGCTCCCAAAGCGGTCGCGTCTTCGCATCAAGACCTTCTGCCGCGATCGCCGGGCCTGCCATGAACAGCGCCGACAACACCCAACACATCACAAGGCCCAGGATCGTTCGCAACGCCAGACTCCGCTACCTGCCTAAGTCTCGACCCGCAGCGCTGACCGTCAGCGCCAGGTTCCCGCTCCCGCTTCTAAAGCCCTCCAGGTCCACCGACACATACAGATACCCTGCGCCGCGGATACCCTCGACGACCGCCTTGCGGACCTCTTCCCGCATCAATCGCTCAAGCTGATTCAGCGGCAACTCGATCCGCGCAACCTGCCCGTGATGGCGCACGCGAAACCCCTCAAACCCAAGCCCGCGCAAAACGCTCTCCGCCGACTCGACCTGAGCCAGGAGCTTAGGCGTCACCTCGGTCCCATACGGCACCCGGCTGGCCAGACACGCCGCCGCGGGCTTGTCCCAGTTCACCAGACCCAGATGCTGCGCAACGTCTCGCACCTGCGCCTTGCCCAGCCCCGCCTCAACGATAGGGGAAATCACCGCCGCCTCATCCGCCGCCTCCAGCCCCGGCCGGTGATCGCCCTGGTCGTCCACGTTCGTCCCGTTGGCGATGTACGGAATACCCAACTCCCCGGACAACCGCTGCAAGGCTTCGTATAGATAGGTCTTGCAAAAGTAGCAACGGTCAGATTCGTTGGCTTGGTAACCCCGGTCGTCCTGCTCGCCCGGCCGGACCTCGATCAAGTCAAGGTCCAACCCCCGCGCTATCTCCCGTGCCTGCCGCAACTCATCGCGCGGCAGCGAAGGCGAATCCCCGATCACCGCCGGCGCGTTATCTTTGCCCAATACCCGTCGGGCAACCGCCGCCACAAGCGTCGAGTCCACCCCCCCGGAATACGCCGTGATCACACGCCCCCGCCGACGGACCGCCTCTTCGAGCCGCCCGAGCATCGCCGCGATCTCACCATGGTTCCCGTCCGTATCCATGACCACATTCTACGCCCTGCACCCCACCACGTCCGTCTAGCTGGAAGAAAGCCTTCTTACACTGATAAACCGCACCGAAGGCATCACCCCAACATATGAAAGCTCCCATGCCGTCGCCCATGAAATCAAGAGGGCTAAAGGCCTCCCCACCGACCAAACCATCGTCATAAACCTCTCCGGCCGCGGCGACAAAGACATCGATGAGGCAATCCGGTTGCTGGCATGGACGAACGAGCGTAGTAGTTTCGGTTGAAATGCAGTTGAGCACTTCATCCAAAGTACCACGCCATCCGTATATCGCCTATTTGTTGACTTTGAAACCAGTCACAATATACTTGTCACATACATCTAATCATTTTCTAGATATAGATGACCTCGCATTCTGAATGAGGTTTTGACGGGCGGAAACCAAATTTCATACCGATTCTATAAGGAACTCAGACATGAACCTTCCATTTGGAAAGATCGGATCAATTTCCTTGTGCCTGCTTCTTGCAGGATGTAGTAACACTCAAACTTCCGATTTTTACCCCCTGGCTCCTGCTGGTAACGTTATATCGTCACTTGGAAACGCTGTGTCGGGTGTAGGTTTCCACAGAGCTTTGCCAACCGAATATGTGACCGATATCACGGAGGACCAACTCCGTTACATTGAGACTATAGCTGTCGTAATACCCCACGAGCATATCCAATCACCTACGCTTGCACTTGGAGCCGGATTGGGTCAGCCGATATATGCGCAACAGATACCAATTATCGCCCAGGTTGAATATGCAACAGGTCGTCGTTTTAGATGGTACTTGAATCCTATCTTGCCTGATATCGCTATGGCGCTGCCTGGAGGCATCATAGTAATCAACCCGGATGTGATGGCTGGCCATCATATTGACACCCAAATTTTCTTTCTGTTTCACGAGGCCGCCCATCATATTGACCAACATACATCCCTAGAAGGGCAGATTGCGGCCACACAGCAAGCGTGGTTGCGACCAGCATTTGAACTTCGCGCAGACTGCTTTGCCGCCAAGATGATGGCGCAATATGGTGTGCCGCCAAATCGTATTATTTATGCCCTAATGGCCGCTTCTGGGAATAATCCCAGGACCGCTTCTCACCCCTCTGGGCAGGAGCGTATTGCGAATGTCAGGGCATGTCTTCAATAGTTACTTTGGAGACGAAGACAAATAGGAAACGAATAAGGTGTCAGGAATGCTCTGTAGAAAACCTCCGCATTGCCGCCTGAGTATCATGACGTTGTGGGTCAGGCAGTGCAGGAGGATATCGCGGTTGCGGGCGTGATGAGAGCGTCCGGTGACGGCGTGGCCGAGGTTTCGCTTGATCATGCTGAAGA
>JAJDCU010000009.1 GCA_029260655.1 Phycisphaeraceae bacterium | reverse complement strand
CGACGACCTGTACATCCAGAACTTCGCCACACTCGTTCGCAACCAGCTCGACCCGCAGCGGAAGATCTACTTGGAGTGGTCCAATGAGGTCTGGAACGACCGGTTCGACGCTCATGGCTGGATCACCCAACAGTCCGGCTCGCCGCCGTTTTCCGCCGCCTGGTTCCACTTCTGGTCACGCCGTGTGCTCAATAGCACCGTCATCTGGGAAGAGGTCTTCGAGGAGGAGTCGGACCGGCTGGTGCGTGTCGTCGCCGGGCAGGCTAGCAACGTCTGGGTGACCAAGAACCTGGCGCAGAGGCTGGGCCACCGGGTCGACGCCGTCTCCTGCGCCGCCTACTTCGGCGAAAGCGGAGCGAGTTTCGACGCCAACACAACCGCGCATGACATTGTCGGTGACGCGATCAACCGAGCGATCCCGGTCGTTTCGGCAGACGGCTACATCAGGCACGGGAACCTGGCACAGAACCTCTCAAACGACCTGGGCAAGACGGTCCGCCTGATCGGGTACGAAGGCGGCCAGCACTACGCCGACGACAACCGCAACGTCCCCTACGCCCAGGCGCTACTGGATGCGCAATACCTGCCGAAGATGTTCAGCGCGTACCTCATGAATCTCAACGCCTTCGAGCAGGCAGGCGCCGACCTGATGCTCCCGTTCAACTACGTCGACAGCCCCGGCAGCCACGGCGCGTGGGGCCACCTCGAACACCAGGACGACGCGCTGGACAACTCCGAGAAGTTCCGGGCGCTGCTGTATTACATCAAAGACCAGCCCTAAGCCACGAACTCATAGGCCCCGATGTCGATCTCGTCAATCAGGTCAGCATCACCATCAACTAGTCTGCTGAACGGATCGCCCCGCTGGTCCCAGAGGCCCAAGAGCGGTGCGAAGCTGTTGTCGCCGGAGTCGATGGCCAGTCCGCCGGCGATCAGTGCGTGGGTCCGTGTCGGGCCGCCGTTGTTGGCCAGGGTCATTGAGAGCCCCACCTGGGCGGCGGTGACACCGACCCGGTTGTTGTTCACTTGGTCGGTCAATCCGCCTTGAGACTGCGTGCCGATGAGGTTGAAGGAACTGGCGGAGTTGAATAGCCGGTAGAGGTCATACCCGCTGGTTGTGCCGTTGCCCACCACGATGCTGTTGTGCAGCGTCGGGCCGGCCCCGAACTCGCTGTGAATGCCGTAACTGGTGTTGTTGGTCACCGTGGCGTTGGTAAAGATGATGCCTGCCGAGCCGCCGCCGCTCCAATAGAAGCCGGCCCCGGTGTTGGTTGAGATCGTCGAATTGGTGATGTTCACCACCCCCTGGCCGCCGTAGGCGAGGTAGATCCCGCCGCCGCCGTCGTTATCGGCGATGGTGCTGTTGAGCACGTCGAGCGTCGCGCCCTGGTTAGACCACTGGTAGATCCCGCCGCCGGCGCTGGCGGTATTGTCACGGACCTCGACCGCGTCGAGGGTCAACTGGCCGGAATTGAAGATCCCGCCACCGTTGCCCCCGCTGACGTTCCCGTCGGCGATGGTCAGGCCGCTGATCGACGCTGTCACCCCGGAGTTGAGGCGGAATACCCGCGACAGGCTGCCGCCGCTGACGGTCAACTGGTCGGCGCCCAAACCCTGTATGTTCACGTCATCTTCGATCAACAGTTCACCCCGTGACAGGGTGATCGTCGAACCAATAGTCGGATCGAACGTGATTGTCTCGGGCCCGACGATGTCGCGGGATAATTGCAGGGCCTCGCGCAGGCTCAGCCCGTCCCCTAAGAACACGTCCGTCGGGTCGAGTTCATCCGCCGCGGTAGTGACAGCCAACGGGGTGGTGTTGCCAGACTCGTAGGCCCCGATATCGACCTGTGTGCCAAGCACACGTGTGAGCCCACGCTGATCGGCTGCGGCCGCCAAGCCGCTATCCCCCATATCGATGGCGGTAGAATTAGCGAGTAGCGCGTGGGTCTTTGTCGGGCCGCCGTAGTCGCCCAGCGGGGCTAGGCCGTAGTCACTCAATCCGCCCAATTCGCCGAGGACCTGGTTGGTAATTGTGTCGGTCAGGACACTGCTGCCGCCGCTCTGATCACTCGTGCCGATCAGGTTGTAAGTCCCATTCACGATGCGGTAGATGTCTGCCCCGGCGTTGCCGGCGATGATCGAGTTGTGTGCGATAACGGCGCCGGAGAATTCGCTCTTGAGTCCCCGGCCGTCGTTATCGGTGATCGTGCTGTTAACGAGTGTGAGCCCGCTGCCGCCTGCCCAGGCGATCCCGTCACCGTCATTGCCAGAGACCGTTACGTTGCTGTAGGTCTGCAGACCCGCCGTGTAGCCGCTTGAGACACCACTGCCCGTGTTTTTGGAGATCGTGGAGCGGGAGACGTCGAGGCTGCCGGTGTTCAGGTAGATGCCCGCACCAATATTGCTGTCGATGGTGCTGTCGGTGACGGTGATACCGCCGCTGAAGTTATAGATGCCTCCCCCGAGGCCAGTGACTGCGCTGTTTGTGGAGATCAGGCCCGTGTCAACGCTCAGCGTGCCGCTAAAGTTATAGATGCCCCCGCCGTAGCCTGCGGTGGCGGTGTTGTTGGATATGACTGCGTCGATGATATCCAGGTCGCCACCGAAATTCAGGATGCCCCCGGCACTTCCGTTGGCGATGTTACCTGTGATAGTAGTGCCACCCGTAATCGTCATGAGGCCGGCGTTATGGACGCCGCCGCCGTGCGGCGCTTGATTGCCCGTCATGTCGACATTCGTAAGCGTCAGAGTGCCGGAGTTGCTGATCCCGCCGCCAAAGCCGGTACCGGTGAGGGTATTATTGGAGACGCCCGTGTTGGTCAGATTCACCGTACCCAGGTTGTGGATGCCGGCACCGTCGCCGCCATTGGCGGTGTTGCCCTTAATAGAGGCATCGGTGGCCGTCAGGATAGCGCCCAAGTCGTTATAGATCCCGCCGCCATCGGCAGAGGAGGTGTCGGAAGCGTTGTTGTCCGTGACCCACGCGTCGGTCAGGTTCGCCGTCCCCAGGTTGTAGATCCCCGCGCCTTTGCCGGAAGTGGCGTTGCCCGTGACGAAAGATCTGTTGGGAATCGTGAGGACGCCGGCGTTGTAGATCCCGCCGCCTTCGCCGACGATGATTGAGTCGATTCCGGCGTTATTGCTGAAGAAGCCACCGCCGTGCTGAACAATCAGTATACCGGTGTTGGCGTTATAGATGCCCCCGCCTCGCTTCGCCAGATTACCCGTTACAGTGATGTCCTCGAGCGTCAGTGTGCCGGCGTTGTGAATGCCGCCGCCATCCCCCGTCTCCAAGTTGCCGCCGGTGATATACGTCGCGCTGATTGTTACGGTAGCACCGGCCGCGACCGAGATTACACGGCTATCTGTTGGTGCTTGGATCGTCGCCTCTGCCCCGCCTACACCCACGATCGTTACATTGCTGTCGATCAGCAGTTCGGTGCCCAATAGGTTGATGGAGCCCTGCTCGAAATAGACGATGGTGTCGTCGGCTGTGGTTTGCCCCGCGATGATCAGCGCTTCGCGCAGAGTCAGTTGGCCCAGACGGTAATCGTTATCGACTCCGTCTGTTAGCGTGGAAACGAGGATCTGGCCGGGCTGGCGGGACTTGGCTATATCGACAGCCTCGACGGTTATGAATGTGCTGCTCTGCGGGTTCGCCAATTCGTGCGCAAACTCGTAGGCTACCAGATCTTTCCCATCGACCAGACCGTCGTTGTTCACATCGCCGTCGGCGTTCGTCGCCGAACTCATGCCCAGGTTCTCTTGGAGCACCAGGAAGTCTGCCATATCGACGTTGCCGTTGTTATCAAAGTCCCCGTCGAAGACGAGCGGAGCTCCACCGCTGGCATCCTGCAATGTCCAGGCTTCCAGGTCCAACCCGTCCACGTCACCGTCATAGTCGGCGTCGCCCATGCTGTGCGTTGCGCCGCTGGTAATGCCGAAGTTCCCCGAAAATATGGCGAGGTCCGCGTTATCGACAAGGCCGTTGGCGTCGAAGTCGGCGTTCGCGACGATGCCTTGGATCGCTTGCAACGCATCAAAGCGTCCGAACCCCGAATCGGCGTCGTAGCCGGGTGTAAGGAGGTCCACCGCCGTGGAGGTGAGCAGGGAAGTCACCGCGGCGGGCGTCATCAGCGGGTTGGCCTGCAGGATCAACCCCGCGATCGCGGCAGCGTGCGGCGCCGCTGCGGAGGTGCCAAAGAAGGGATTGCCCCCGCTCCATAGCCCCGAAATCCCTACTTGCGTATCCACACCGTCGATCGACGCCCCATCCAAGCTGTCACGAGTGATCGAGGTCTGGGTTGCGAAGTTTGTGTAGATCGTCGATGAGCCGCGTGAGCTGAACCACTCTATGTCGTCGTTGCCCGGATCGGCCGCGTCGATCGCCCCTACCGCGATCACACCATCTGCTGCAGCATGTCCAAAGATGCCGTCACTGGCATCAAAATATTCTTGCCCAGAGTCATTGCGCACAAACAGTTCTAATTCGCGCGACGCGGCACCTGGAAGTTGATTGATGCCGAGGAAGAAAACGCCGCTTGAGCCAGTATTCGTGTAGCTGAATCCCTCGAACGGATCGTCGTTGCCACTCTGACCAAGCGTGGAACTTTGAACAATCCCGCTAGCGCCGAGCAAGTAAATATCGTAGTTGTTGCCGGAAGCGCCAAAAGCATCACTCCACTGCAGGGTGACAGATATGGTAGCACCAGCATCGATACCAATCCCCATAAAGTCATCGCCGAGGGAGAATTGATGCCAATTCCCTGCGCCCGAACTCCCCCCCAAACTATATTGTGCCTGGTAATGATCCTGAGCTTGGTTCCCGGACGAAGTTACGTAGACAACGCCTTGGGACAAGGCGTTGTTGGCGGCCTGTGCGACTATACCGTCTTCAAAATATGGCTCATCGAAGAAGCCGACATCGTCAACGATGATGTCAACACCCTGGCCCACCAACCAATTAATAGAATCCACCATATCCATAGCAGTGAAAATATGCTGCAGGGGATCATTTGGATTCGCCGCTGGTTTCGGTCCGGAGAAGTACAGTTCCGCGCCGGGGGCCAGGTCGTGGACGATCTCGAGCATCGCCGTGCCCTCGTCGTCGTTAATAAAGGAGAGGTCGCTATTGAATCCGGAGCGAATAGGATCGATCGTGATCACGGCGGGCAGATCGCCCGTTGCGGATATGTTTTGCCAGTGATCGACACCACTTGATATGACCCCAATACGGACCCCAGTCCCGTCGTAGCCTAATTGAGCGCGGACATCGTCCGCATTCAAGATGGCGTCACCCGCCGTCAGCGTGTTCCCGGCCGAGAACGTCGCATAGCTAGGCAGGGTAAGTTTTTTAACGGTGCTGAGGGTGGCCAACCGGTCGATCGCCTCAGGCGAAGCCCAGCCCTGGACCCTCTTCGTAGAATCGTGTGCCACCTCCACCTTCAGGCCAAGATCACTCAATCTGGAGGTTGTGTTCTGGTCCCATTCGGATAGATGGGCGACGATCTGGACCTGCCCCTGCTCGTTTGTCTTGGCCAGGCCCGTGTCAAACAAACCGCTGGCGACGATCGGGCCTGCCGCCGAGGCCTGATTGGCACTGGCGTTTGCAGGTAAAGAGATCGCGGTGAGCCGATCGACCGCCTGTTGAAGGCGGCCGTCCAGTTTCGAGTCCTGGCGATTGGCATAGGAGGCTGATGCGTGGATATCACTTACATCAAATGACAGAGGCGTTGATGTTAGATCGAACGGCGAAGCGCTCAGCAACAGGCGAGGCTCCAGCGGCTCGAATCCCGGGCGTGAGTCTGTTTCAAACTGTTGACGCGGAACGTCCGCCGAGTACTTGTCCCGCGCTTGATCCTGAGCAAAAAGGCGCGCAACGTAACCCCGTAACGGCGACCCACAAACGCTTGGCAGTGCCTGCATGGTGAATTTCCCGATCTTAAGTTGTTTAAGGCCCCTGAAAGAACTAAAGGCCCCTGGATACCCGAAACTTGATAGCAAACTAACCGAGGAGATTAAGTCCCGCAAGTGAAATCTGTAGATGGTGGATAAAAATTTCTCCCGGTCAACTCAACACGCCTCAATAGCGCAAGAAAAAATCCCACGCTAGTTTATAACGTGGGATTGAGGGAGATGTTGAATTTACTCATCCGTGATGCTTATGCCTTGAGCCGCTGCTCAAGCGCGTCGAGTTCGCCTGCCAGTTCCTTGGGCAGCTTGTCGCCGAACTTGGCGTAGTGCTCACGCATGGCGGGGATGACTTTCAGCCACTCGGCGTTGTCGACGGTGAGCAGTTGTTTGAGGTCCTCGGCGGGCATGTCCAAGCCTTCAAGGTCCAGGCTGTCGACCGTCGGGAGGTTGCCGATGGCGGTCTGAATGACATCGCCCTTGCCGTCGACTCGGTCGCAAACCCACTTGAGGATGCGGGAGTTTTCGCCGAAGCCTGGCCAGAGCCACTTGCCTTCGGGGCTCTTGCGGAACCAGTTGACGTAGAAGACCTTTGGCATGTTGGCGCCGGGCTTGTTGCCCATGTTCAGCCAGTGCTGCCAGTAGTCGCCCATGTGGTATCCGCAGAACGGGAGCATGGCCATGGGGTCGAATCGCAGTTGACCGAGGCCTCCGGCGGCGGCGGCGGTCTTTTCACTGGCCATGGTGGACCCCAGGAACGTGCCGTGCTGCCAGTTCGAGGCTTCCATCGCCAGCGGCTGGGTGGAGGCGCGTCGTCCGCCGAAGAGGATGGCGTCGATCGGGACGCCGGCGGGGTCTTCCCAGTTCGGTGCGATGACCGGGCACTGTTCGGCCTTGGCGGTGAAGCGGGCGTTGGGGTGGGCCGCTTTCTTGCCGCCGTCGGGTGTCCAGTCGTCGCCGTGCCAGTCGATCAGATGATCGGGGGTCGGGCCGTCGATCTCTTCCCACCAGATATCGCCGTCGTCTGTAAGGGCGACGTTGGTGAAGATGGCGTTTTCTTTCAGCGACTCCATGGCGTTGGGATTGGAGTCGTAGTTGGTGCCCGGCGCGACGCCGAAGAACCCGGCCTCGGGGTTGATAGCGTAGAGCTTGCCGTCCTCGCCGAACTTCATCCATGCGATGTCGTCGCCGACGCACTCGACCTTCCAGCCTGGGACGGTGGGATTCAACATCGCCAGGTTGGTCTTGCCGCAGGCCGAGGGGAACGCGGCGGCGACGTACTTGACCGCGCCGTCTGGGTTCGTGAGCTTGAGGATGAGCATGTGCTCGGCCAACCAGCCCTCGTCGCGGGCCATGATCGAGGCGATACGCAGTGCGAAGCATTTCTTGCCCAGCAGCGCGTTGCCGCCGTAGCCCGAACCAAAACTCCAGATCTCACGTGTCTCTGGGAAGTGGGTGATGTACTTGTTGTCGGCGTTGCAAGGCCAGGCCACGTCCTTCTGACCGGGCTCAAGCGGCGAACCGATCGAGTGGACACACGGGACAAACTCGCCCTCGGTTCCCAGGACGTCCAGCACCTTCTTGCCCACGCGGGTCATGGTGTGCATGTTGGCCACGACGTAGGGGCTGTCGCTGATCTCGATGCCGATGTGAGCGATTGGCGAGCCGACCGGGCCCATCGAGAAGGGGATGACGTACATCGTCCGGCCCTTCATACAGCCGTCGAACAACGGCTTGATGATGGCACGCATCTCATCGGGAGCCTTCCAGTGGTTGGTCGGGCCCGCGTCTTCTTCTTTTTCACAGCAGATAAACGTGCGGTCTTCCACACGGGCGACGTCGGCGGGGTCTGACAAGACCAGCACGCTGTTGGGCTTCTTGTCCTTGCTGAGCCACTGAGCCGAGCCGGACGCGACCATGGTGTCCAGCATGCTCTGGTACTCCGCCTTGGAGCCGTCGCACCAGTAGACGCTGTCGGGTTTGCACTGGGCGGCGACTTCATCGACCCACTGTAAGAGCTTCGCGTGCTTGGTCATGTCTGTTTCCTGAGCGTTCTTTAGCTGTGGCACCGTGTGCTCCTAAGGTATGGCTGGATATTATTGGCCTTCGGGTCGAACCTGTAAGGATGAACCTGTACGGATATCGACGGCTAGATGACGAGACATTACCACAATTCACTGGACGACACAGCCTCACAGGCCTCACCATGGCCGGAATATACCCTGATGCCCGGCCGGGCTCCCGGGCATCTGTCCGGCGGCGAATACGCATCAACCCTTCGCGGGCCGGTCCAGAAGCGGATAAACTGACGCCACAAACAGATACAGCCAATGGCTCACGGCTCCAACGCACCCGCACCACACAGCCCACAACGGATCGCACGATGACAACGACTACCTGGACCGACCTGGGTCCAATAAGCGACTTCCCACCCCAGCAACACACCTGCGTCACCTCGCCCGGCTCCGATGGAATCCCCGACACAGCCCTGGTCGTGCTGAATGTGGACGGGGCATTCTATGTGCTCAAGAACCAATGCCCCCACGCCGGGGCCCCGCTGGGTGACGGCGAGCGCCACGGGATGACGCTCACCTGCCTTTACCACGGCTATACCTACCACATCAAGACCGGCAAGAATATCGACTTCCCCGACGATGAACGCCCGGTAAAGACCTACCCCGTCCGGGTCGAAGCCGGTATCGTTCAGGTCTTTCTTGAGAATGAAGAGGCGTGACCCATGCGTGACCACCCGATCATCGACCACCTGGCAAATGACCACGACGCGGCGGTCGCCCGTTTGTGTGACTTCCTGAAAATCCCCAGCGTCAGCACCGATTCGGCGTACAAAGGCCACATCAACGCCGCCGCCGATTGGGTCGCCGACCATCTGCGTGCAAGCGGGCTGGATGCGAAAGTCTGCCAGACGGCCGGCCATCCGGTGGTCCTGGCGCGCACGACCGACGACGACGTCGCCGACCCCGCCTCGCCGAGGGTGCTGTTCTATGGGCATTACGACGTGCAGCCGCCTGACCCGGTTGAGAAATGGACCAGCCCGCCGTTCGAGCCGACCGTCCGCGATGGCGATCTGTATGCACGGGGCGCATCGGATGACAAGGGCCAGGTCGCCTGCTTCCTCGAAGCTCTGCGCGCCTACAAGCAGACCGGACAGAAGCTGCCCTGCCACGTCACCGTCATGATCGAGGGCGAAGAGGAGTGCGGCAGCGTCGGGCTCGACGGGTTCTTAGAGGAATACAAGGATCAACTCAAGGCCGACATCGCCGTGGTCAGCGACACGACGATGTGGGACCCAAACACCCCCGCGATCACCTACGCCCTGCGCGGGCTGGTCTACTTCGACCTCAAGCTCCACGGCCCGGCACGCGACCTGCACTCGGGCGTCTACGGCGGCACCCTCGCCAACCCCGCCACGATCCTGCCCCGCGTCCTGGCTAACCTCTTCACCGAGGACAACCGCATCAACATCCCCGGGTTCTACGACGACGTCGCGCCGCTGGATGCCGAAGAAGCCGCGCGATGGGCACGGCTCGGGTTCATCGATGAAGACTTCCTCGGCCCGGTCGGCGCTGAAGCTTTCGGCGAAGCGGGCTACGCCACGCTCGAACGAAGATGGGCACGCCCGGCCTGCGATGTCAACGGGCTTTACGGCGGGTACATGGGCGAGGGCGCCAAGACCGTCATCCCAAGCTTCGCCGGCGCAAAAGTCAGCTTCCGCATCCCCGCCAACATGGACCCAAAAAAGATCGCCAAGCAGTTCACCGACTGGCTTGGCGCCCAGAACACCGGCGGCTGCCGATGGGAAATCCAGCAACACGGCGAAGCGTATCCCGTCGCCGTCCCCATCGACTCGCCCTACATGGCAGCCGCCGCCAAAGCGATCGAGAACGCCCAGGGCCGACCTCCCGTCCTGGTCCGTGACGGCGCGACCATCCCCGTCATCGCAGACTTCAAGCAGAAGCTGGGACTGGACACGTTATTGATCGGGTTCGGCCTCAACGACGACAACATCCACTCCCCCGACGAACACTTCGGGCTCGAACGGCTCAAGCTAGGCTGCAAGACGCTTGCTCTGCTGCTCGCGGAGGTGGCGCAGGTCGGCAAATAAGTTCAGCACCGTCTTCTTGGCAGATATTAATTCCGAACCGCGATGCCTGTGCCTGGACCCGTCCAAGAACGACGAAGACCCGGATATCCGGAGCATCGTTTCGCTGAGTACCCGGCGTCGGCGATGCGTGAATCCCTCCAACGATCACCCCTGCCAATGCTGTCGGGGGTGGAATCATTTCAGAAGATACATGCCGACTCAGGTAACCCGTCGTCTTTTCTAATTTCTATCCTTGTCAACGGCCGAACAACTTACATAGATACTCGGCCCCCCCTCCCCCCCTCCGGGGTCCCGATGAGGGGGATAGAGCGGGTCTCGCTGTTTCGCTACCGGCAGTCCTGTCCAGGCTGCACCATTAAGCCAGGGGTAATCCAAATGCCGTTTCCAAGGTTGAGTCTTTTATTGGCGTCGGCGGTCTGCCTGTTCGCTTGGGCACTGACCGCCCCCGCTACCGCCCAAGTCTTCGGCACCATCATCAATATCCCCTCGGATCCCGACCCCGGCTCGATCGGCTCGGATACACAGCTGAACCTGTTCGTTGGTGGTGTCATCGGCGCTGATTTCATTGCCGGCGCCGCGGATGGTTCGAGCACAAACATCGAGGTCAACATCACCGACGGATTTGTGGATGTCGGCTTTGACGCGTATGCCGGCACCACGGTCAACCTCAGCGGTGGAGGGGTAAACGGTATCTTCGACGCTTTCTCCGGCAGCACGATCAACATCAGCGGCGGGATCATGAGCTCAGACTTTGACGCCAGCTCCGGAAGCACTGTCAACATCAGCGGCGGGAGCGTGGGCGAACGCCTCACTTCCAACGGCACGGTCAACCTCAGCGGCGGGGTCGTGAGAGGCGGATTCACAGCCGGCGTCGGAAGCACGGTCAACATCACAGGCGGAACCCTGTCTGAAGGCTCAATCTTCACCGACAGTTCCGCTGCCCTCTCCGGCAGCACGGTCAACATCAGCGGGGGGGACGTAGCTAGAGACTTCCAAGCCGAATCAGGCAGCACGATCAACATCAGCGGCGGGAGAGTAAGAGAAAGCTTGGACGCCTTCTCCGGCAGCACGATTAACATCACCGGCGGGATCGTGGACCGTGATTTCACTTCATTCTCCGGCAGCACGGTCAACCTAAGCGGCGGCGAGTTCTTCCTGGAGGGCGTCCCTGTCGCAGGGCTGAATAATTTGGGTGATTCGGTCGGGATCAACATACCTGTCGGCTCACGCCTGACCGCCACGCTCGCTGACGGTACGGTACTGCTACTTAGCACCGTACGACAAGACATTATTGCCGATGGGACGCTGACGCTGACCAAGGCGGCTCTGCCGTCGGCACCGGGCGTGGTCAATATCCCTGCCGGTCCCGAGCCGCGGGGGCTGCGGACCGGTCAGACACTCAATCTCAGCGACGGTGGGGTGCTGGGAGACAACTTCACTGTCGCCCCCCTATCAACGTTGAATATCAACGGCGGAACGGTGGGTTCTCTATTGATTTCCGCCCCCGACAGTACGGTCAACATCAACGGCGGGTTCGTAGCCGGAGAACTCAGCGCCAACGGCACCGTCAACCTCAGCGGCGGGACCGTGAACCGCTTCCTCATCGCCCACCCCGGCAGTACGGTCAATATCACCCGTGGGACTATGGGCCCGTTCTTAGAAGCTCACTCCGGCAGCACGGTCAACATCAGCGGGGGGGACGTGGACAACCAGATCGACGCCTTCGCCGGCGGCGTGATGAACCTCACGGGCCCATCGTTCACCCTGGACGGCGTTGACCTGACGCCGGGGCTGACGCTCGGGGTATCGACATTGATCACCGACCGCGACGTAACGCTGGAGGGCATCCTCACCGATGGCTCGCCATTCAGCTATGACCTGAACTCAACGAGGGTATTTTCAAATGACTTTTTCGACCCAAACGCCACACTGACGATCACCCTCGCCCCACTCACCGGCGACCTTAACGGCGATGGCTTCGTAGGCATCGAGGACCTGAGCATCGTGCTGGAAAACTGGAACCAGGCCGTACCCCCGGGCGACCCCCTGGCCGACCCGTCCGGCGACGGGTTTGTGGGCATCGAAGACATCAACATCATCGTCGGTAACTGGAACGCCGGCTCGCCGCCCCCGCAAGTGCTTGCTCTTGTGCCCGAACCGGGAACGCTGGCCTTGCTTGGTGCGGCGGGTTTTTGCGGGTTGAAGTGGCGGCGCAGGTGGGGTAGATCGTCAAGTAGTCAAGACGCTATCTGAGTTATACAAAGTGAGTATTGCACAGAAGCCCACGGATTGAATCTGTGGGCTTTGTTTGTGTGTTAAAGCACACGCTCCTTACTACTTCCCAAACAGGTTCACCTGCGAGAACATCCCCTGCTTCTCGAAGTAAGCGAGCGCTTCTTCGGTGCTTTTGAAGACCTGGGTCGCGGTCTCGGTGATGAAGGGGCTGGGCAGGCGTTTGGGCTTCCAGACGACGTAGACCTCTCGGCCGTGCTCGAAGGCATGATGCAGTTCACGCTCGACCCCGCTTGAGAGCCCGGGCATGCCGTCGGGGAGTTCGGGGACCAGCGAAACGATCATGTCGCTTTGGCGGACCATCTTGAAGTCGCGGGAGTAGATCTGCCCGTCGACGTCGCCGGCGATGTCCAGGACCTGCTTGACGGAGACGCTGATTTTTTCCTGCCCGCCGGAGAACGATCCCGGATCGATCTCGATGAACTCCTTGCCGTCCTTGGCGGCCGCGATGGCGGCGTCCAGCAGCAGCTTCTCGTCCACGTCGGCGGGGTCGAAAGCGATGAAGTGCTTGGCCAATTCGGCGCGGAAGGCGTCTATCTCGGCGAGCGTGTCCGGCAGGTTGACGACGTGGGTCATCGGGAACGAGGGGTAGACCGTCTTCATCTCCGGGCGGCAGATCAGGCGGTAGCAGGTCTCGATGGTGTCCTTGTGCCGGCCCCGCGACAACACATAGAACCGGTTGGGGATCTTCAGCGCCTGGGCCACCAACTCGGTCGCCATGATCTCTTCTTCACGCCAGACCATCAGGTCTTTGAGCGTGGCGTCGGAGGTGTACTTGCTGTGCAGGCGTTCGGCGACGACCTCGATGTTATCCAGCAGGCAGATCAGCAGGTCGGGCTTGAGGGCCTCGACCTGGTCGAAATCAAACGCGCTGAACAGCCCGTGCCGCCATCGAAACGTGGCGTGGGTGTTGACAATAATGTTCGGCTGGCCCTCGGACTCGCTGATGATGTCCTTGAACGCGGCCCGGCGAAGCGAGTTGAGCCGGCTGAGTTGCAGGTCCAGGATCCGGCCCGATCGGACATCGGGGTCCTCGGTGTACATCCTGTCGCCGACGTTATATAGCTCGATCTGCTCGCCCTGCTGCCCGGCGAAATCGACCACCCCCTGGAGATACTCTTTCTTGTCCATGCCTACCTGGCCGGTCACGATCGCTCGCATAAGCTGATTCCTCTTGGTTGCATTGCTTTGGGTTGGCTCGGATTATAACCGCAAGCCGGGAATTCCGAGCGCGAATTCCCGCGATGGTCCGTCGTGGTTCCGGTAATCTCACCCCGCCGCGCTACCACGCCAGAACCCGGCGGGTCCGGACGCTGGTCTCGCTGGCCCCCATCGTGCATGATGTAGTGGTCGGGCACGTTCGCATACCATCATGTTCCCGAGGGAGTCGCCATGAACGCTCTTACCCCCCTGCTGACTCTTGGCAACGCCGGCCTGATCGCGATGCTCATAATCGTTGCCCTGCTCGTCTTCTGCTTGATGATCTTTTTCCTCCGCTTCTTTGGGCTGTGGATTCAGGCTCTGATCTCGGGGGCCCCTGTGAGTCTGTCCAAACTGGTGGGTATGCGGTTTCGAAGGGTAGACGTACGCCTGGTCGTGCTGACTCGGATCCAGGCGGTCAAGGCCGGACTGGGCGTCTCGATGGACCAACTCGAAGCCCACTACCTGGCCGGCGGGAATATTTCGCGTGTGGTCAACGCCTTGATCGTCGCGGATCGAATCTACGTCGAGATGGACTGGGATATGGCTTGCGCGATCGACCTGGCGGGCGGCGATCCGGTCGCCGAGGTACAGGCGCTGGCGAACCCATAGGACCTAGACAGCCACCACGTCGGGGCAGGACGGCCTGGGATGGGAACTACAACAGGAGCCACATTGACCCGAGGTAGCGGGCCTGGCGTGTATCGATCCCGGGCATCCGGGCACGCCGCGCCCCGGGCCGGGGACTGATGACGCTGGCGGGGTTGTCTCGGCGATGCGGTTCGGTCATGATGTAGATGATCGGTAACGGACCCGTATCCTCATTTTCCCCGAGGGAGTCGCCATGAACGCTCTTACCCCCCTGCTGACCTTGGGAAACGTCGGCCTGATCGCCTTGGGCGCAATCGTTGCCCTGGTCATCTTCGCCCTGCTGGTTTTCCTGCTCCGCTTCTTTGGCTTGTGGATCCAGGCGATGGTTTCCGGGGCCAAGGTCAGCTTCGGCTCGCTGGTGGGGATGTGGTTTAGGAAGGTGAACCCTCGGATCATCGTGCTATCGCGCATCCAGGCGGTCAAGGCCGGGCTGAACATCTCATCGGACCAGCTCGAGACGCACTACCTGGCGCGGGGCAACGTGCCGCGCGTGGTCAACGCACTGATCGCCGCCGACCGTGCGAAGATCGAGCTGGCGTGGGACACGGCCTGCGCGATCGACCTGGCCGGGCGTGACATCCTCGACGCGGTACAGACGTCCGTGAACCCCAAGGTCATCGACTGCCCCCACTCCGGGCAGAGCCGGGCAACGATCGACGCGGTCGCGCAGGACGGTATCCAGTTGCGGGCCCGCGCCCGAGTGACCGTGCGCGCCAACCTGGCGCGACTGATCGGCGGGGCGACCGAAGAGACGATCATCGCCCGCGTCGGCGAGGGCATCGTGACAACGATCGGCTCGGCCACGTCGCACAAGGCGGTGCTCGAAAACCCTGACAAGATCTCCAAGGTCGTCTTGAGCAAGGGGCTGGACGCGGGGACGGCGTTTGAGATTTTGTCGATCGACATCGCTGACATCGACGTGGGCGAGAACATCGGCGCCAAACTCCAGAGCGACCAGGCCGAGGCCGACAAGCACCGTTTCCAGGCCGAAGCCGAGAAACGCCGTGCGATGGCGGTGGCTCAGGAACAAGAACACAACGCGGACGTCGCCAAGAACCGGGCGCTGGTCGTGCTAGCCGAGGCCGAGGTCCCCAAGGCGATGGCCGATGCGTTCCGCTCGGGGAACATGGGGATCATGGACTACTACCGGATGAAGAACATCCAGGCGGACACGTCGATGCGCGACAGCATCGCCGACCCGGACGACAAGCCTCCGTCGTGATAGCTGAACCGAGCACGCAGTTCACATCCACAGTGATCAGTCTTTCATAGCCGATGGCTTACAGCCGGCGGATCCGCGATCTGTAAGATCGCGGCTATCACATCCTGCTGTTATTGAGCCGAACACGCGTTATCAACCCAGGTAGCCCGACAGGCCGTCTGTTTCACCCAGGACAAACCGCCGCAGCGTATCGGAAAACGCCCACAGCGGATCCGGTTCGATGCGGCCCAGCCCAAGCGCCGCGACCACGCGCTGTTGCAGCGTGTCGATCCCCCGTCCGGTCGCGGCGCTGATCGGGATCGCGTCGGGCCACACCCCGTCTGACTGATCGATCTTGTTCACAACCCGAAGGTCCGGCTCGCGCGGCAAGGCTCCCGGCTTGGGCCAGTCCTGCTGCGCGTCGCGCATCGAGATCAAGACGTCGGCCGACGCGATGACGTTCCGTGCGATACCCAACGCTTCTTGTTCAACCGTGTCGTCGCTGGCGCGCAGCCCAGGCGTATCCAACCAGCGCACGGCCACCGCGTCATGGACCCCGCCCAACTCCACCACCGCGCCCACCCAGTCGCGCGTGGTCCCGGGCAGGTCGGCGACCAGGCTCACCGTCTTGCCCATCAGCCGATTGGTCAGCGTGCTCTTGCCGACGTTAGGCCGGCCGACCACCACCACCGTGGGCGGATCGATCAACCGGTCAAGCAGGAGGGACGTACCCCGTATGGACTCCCGATCCACGTCGGCGGGCGTTTGTATCGCCTTACGCCAAAGCCGCGGCTGGGCCAGGAGCAGGTCGATCGCCGCGGGGCTGGCGGCACGGGCGACCGCGGCCAGGGCGTCGGCCTGGATTTGCGAATCGGCCTCGGGGTACAGCACGGCGGGGTCCGGGGCATCGTCGATCACAGCGCCCAGCTCGGTAAGTTTTGTCAATAGATTCTGCACGATGCGCGGACCGCCGTGGGGCATGAGCTGGGCGCAGCCCCGGTCACCGCCGCGCACCAGCGTCGCCAGTCCTCGGTCGATCCCGGCCATATCCACCCAATAAACATGCCCGGGTTCCCAGGTTTCCCGGCCTGTCAACCCTGACAGCAGTTCGGTGATGCCCGAGCCATGCAGCAGCACGGCCGCGACCGCGCCGGGCCGAAGCGCCGTGGCGGGTGTGACACGGCATGTGGCGAGGTCGGTCATCCCGTCTGGTTCTGCACAAAGTCCGGCGGCGAGGTCTGCATCGGGGCGCCGCTCGGGAAATTGGCGATCTGGATCGCAATAGAAATAACCGCCGGTAGGATCATGGGGAAAACCTGACCGGTTAACATGATGAAACCAAGCGAGACGAATGCGGCGCCCTCCAGGGCAACAAGAAGAATCAGGTTCCCCTGGAAAAAACCGGGCGGCGTGACGGCGTGCGCTTGCCAATGCTTTTTGTAAGACTGGTTCCGTGTGTAATGCCCCACCCCCACACATCCGATCAGCACCGCGACCGCGATGGCAAACATCTGCGTGCGCAGCTGTGTCTGATACTGATCTTGCATGGACCCCGAATGAATAACCAGCCAGACGACGACACCGAACCCTAGCTGGCCCAGCATCAACACCGACCAGATGACACGCACAATCATCAGCGTCAGGCGGCGGTTGGCGTCTGTGTAGGTCGTCTCTTCCATGACATGATGGTCAGTTGTCGGCCTTGCTCTGCTGCTCGGTGGCGACGCGGAGGGTCAGGTACAGGCCCATCATGGTCAGGTTGGGCACGACCCGGTCGATCAGCTCGAAGTCTCTAAACAGCAGGTTCCCGTCCCCGCCGGTGGCGACGACCATGGGGAAAGCGCCGATCTGTTCGGCGTAGCGTTCGGTCAACTCTCGGACCATCCCCCGCAGGCCGTGGTAGACCCCGGACTTCATAGCGTCGGCGGTGTTGTGCCCGATCGGCTCATCCGGGCGGGCCAGTTCGACCTCCGGGAGCATGTCGGTGCGAGTGTTCAGCGCGTCGAGTTGCAGTTGTGCGCCGGCGGCGATCGCTCCGCCGTGGAACGTCCCGGCGCCGTCGACGAAATCAACCGTGATCGCGGTCCCGGCGTCGACCACGACACAGGCCTGCTTGAGCACGTCGTAGGCTGCGGCGGCGTTGAGCAGTCGGTCCTCGCCGATCAGCACGCCGGTGTCGTGTTGCCTACCAATCGGGATAGTCAGGTCACGCTCGACCCGGCGAATCTGCTGCCCCAGACTGTTGACGATCTGGCTCTCGATCACCTGGGCTACCGGTTCGTTGACCGAAGACATCAGTACGGCGACATCGTCCCGCTCGCGCAGCGGGCTGTAGGCATGCACGATCGCTTCGGCCAAGACCTCGGTCCGCTCGTTGCGATAGGTGGCGCACTCCTGGAGATCGCCGTCGATGAAAGCCCCGATCCGTGTGCGCGTGTTGCCGACACTGACGCCCAGCATATTCAGTTTCATGCCTATCTCCTCACTGATTCGCCGAGGTCTTGCGCCAACCCGGGTCGGGTCCGCGTGACTCGGCCAAGGCCGACCAGCAGGCTTCCAGCAGCGCCTCGAGCCCGATGCCCATCGCGGAACTGATTGTCAGCAAGGGCCTGTCCAGCGCCTCGCCGAACAACTGCACCGCGGCGTCACGGTCGGCCTCCCCGCCGGCGAGGTCCATCTTACTCAATACCACCAGTTCCGGCTTGTCCGCCAGCGCCGGGGAATATTCGGCCAACTCCCGGCGGATCACACGGTAGTTCTCAACCGGGTCTGAACCATCCAACGGATCGATGTCGATCAGGTGCACCAGCAGCCGGGTCCGCTCGACGTGGCGGAGGAACCGGGTGCCCAGGCCCTGGCCCTTGTGGGCGTGTTCGATCAGCCCCGGGATGTCCGCGAAGACGATCCGGCGCAGGCCCGACAGCTCGGCGATCCCCAGGTTCGGTTCGAGCGTCGTGAAGGGGTAGTCGGCGATCTTGGGCGTGGCCTTGGAGATGCAAGACAGCAGGGTCGATTTGCCGGCATTGGGCAGCCCGATCAGCCCGGCGTCGGCGATCAGCTTCAATTCAAGCCGCAGGTGTTTCTCGACGGCCGGCTCGCCGGGGGTGAACTGGCGCGGCGTCTGATTCTGGGCGGCCTTGAACCGGTCGTTACCCAGGCCCCCCCTGCCCCCGGGGACCGCGACGATCCGCCTGCCCACTTCATCCAGGTCGGCGACCTGGTCGCCGGTGTCCGCGTCGTAGACCAGCGTGCCAGGTGGAAGCCTGATGACCAGGTCTTGCCCGGCCTTGCCCGAACACTGCTTGGCGCCCCCGGGCTCGCCGTGGTCCGCTCGCCAGTGGTGCCTGCCCGCGAAATCTAAAAGCGTGTCGACATCGGGGCTGGCTTCGAGGATGACCGAGCCGCCACAGCCGCCGTCACCGCCGTCGGGCCCGCCCTTGGGGATGTACTTTTCTCGACGGAAACTGACCGCACCGTCCCCCCCCCTGCCGCTGCGGACGAAGATGGTGGCCGAGTCGATGAGCATGGTGTGATTGGGGTCTGGGGTCTGGCTAAGAGCTAAAGGCTAATGGCTAATAGCTCAAAAAGAAAAACGGGTGCCCAATGGACACCCGCGGTGGAATCGGTGTGAAGGCGTCGCGCTCAACCGGCGGCCGCACGGACGTTGACCTTTCGGCCCTGGAACTCGACGACGCCGGCGCTGAGCGCGTAGAGGGTGTCGTCGTTACCACGTCCGACCTGGAAACCGGGCTTGAAGTGGGTGCCGCACTGTCGGACGATGATCGAGCCGGCCTTGGCGGTCTGCCCGCCGTACAGCTTGACGCCACGGAACTGGGCGTTGGAGTCGCGGCCGTTCTTGGTCGAGCCCTGTCCTTTTTTATGTGCCATCACTCACCTCGTAGGCTGGTTGGGTCGCTGGATGATACGTTGCCTCACGCCCTGACCTGTCAGAAACAGGCTCCGGCGAGCCGGGCATTATAGACAACCATCCGATACAGGCAAACCGCCGCTGGTCCTTTGGCTCGCTGAGACTCAGGGACTGGGCCTAGCTCTGGCCAGAAGCGGTATCGACAGCCCCCAAGCCTCCGGGAACCCAACCCACTTGCGTCTGGATGGCTGAAATATCTACCAGGCTCTCCAAGCGGTCCAGCGGCTGGCGCAGGGGCACACCCGGGTAGTACCGCCTGACCAGCGCCTGGGCTGACAACCCCAGGTAATTGCCCCCCGCGGGCAGGAACTGGTGATAACCCTTTGAGCCCCGGGTCAACACAGCCAGAATCAGGTCGGCGGCCTCGGCCAGGGACAGGCAGGCGAAGGCCTCGTCGGCCATCGACTCGGGCCCGGGCTCTCTGCGCCCGTAAGGCGCCCCCGCCGCATCATCGTTGCGTTCCCCGATCAGCCAGGGAAAGCGCAGCGCGGTGTACGACCGGTCGGGGTGGCGATCCGCCAGGCACCGCAGCATGTTTTCGCCGGCCTGCTTGCTCAGCGCGTAGGTGCTACCTGGCTGAGCAGGGCTTTGCTCGTCCAAAGGCAGATAGCAAAGGCAACTGGGCTGGTCAGCCTGATCGCTTTGACGGTGACCGGAAATGACCTGGATCGAACTGGCGAATACCACGCGGCCCACGCCCGCCTCGGCGGCGGCCTGGAACACGTGGGTGTTCATCGCGATGTTCTCAAGGTAAATCTGTTGCGGGGGCAGGTCCCGGGACATATGCGGGTGGTTGCCCAGGTGGACCACGGCCTCGCAGCCGTCAACCAGACCGGACACGGCTTCGCTGTCCCGAAGGTCTGCGATCACAAACCGACCGGGGGCATCGTCCATCGGCCGGCAATCTGTCCCGCAGACGGATAAGCCGGCGTCCGCGAGCCGGCAGAACGTGAAACGGCCAAGATTCCCAGAGGCACCGGTCAGCAACACCTTCATCAGTACTGAACTCCTGATTTCGATCGCGGATGACCGATCCAAGACCACCATGCCAGGCAACCGGCTATGAGGGAGGCCGCCCTCTGCGGCATACGCCATCAAGCGATCCTAACCCATTCCCCCAGCCGGCTCCATCCGGTTCTCCGGGCGATCCGTTTGGTTGGGGGGAACCCCCACTTTTGATCCGGCTGGATCCGTATCTGCCCCACGGAGCCCCGCCGCCAGCCCCTCGCCGGACCGACCGGGCTCTATGTGGGCAGACCTCGCTAATCCACCGGCCCTGGGGGCACAGCCAAGGCCCAGGACCGGCCTTATCGGACACAGCCGATTGGGCCAAGGCACGGGGCATAAGTTACTTGCAGACAGCCTCGCCAGCCTTTACACTTGCCCCCCGGTGGGAACCTCAAAGCAGGATGTCCAGTGTTGAAGCACTGGGTCATTGCCCTCAAGGGTTCCGCCATCCTAATGCGGCGCTGCAGCGCCAATGATGCTTTAACTTGGGAGGCTTCGCTTTGTTCACCCGTCACCGTTTTGCTGTCGCCGTGGTGTTCACTGGTTTGGCTGTGGGTCTTGCCGTGCTCAATGCCGACGAGGGCGACCTAACCGCCGCTGAACTGTATGAACAGGGCATCCAGCTCTACCAGGACGGCGAGTTGGATGCCGCACGCAGCGTCTTCCACCGCGTCGACCCGATGCAGCTTTCTAAAGATGATCGCCTTAGCTATTACGAGGCGATCAAGTCGATCGAACAACAGACCGCGCCGGTGACGGACCCGGTGCCGGTGGACGAGCCGGCGGACGAGGACGTTTCGGCGGACCAGCCGACCGCGGACGAGGCAGACCAGCCAGCGGCCGTTGAGTCACCCGCCGACGAAGCGGTGACGGATGAGCCGGTAGCGGATGAGTCGGTGGACACCCCCGCCGAGCAGCCCGATCAGGTGCCCGAGATCATCGACGTCCTGCCGTCGCAACTGCTGATTCAGGCCGACGAGGCGATGTCGACCAACCCGTCGTTGGCGGCGTCGCTGTACATGACGGTGCTGACTGACCAGCGGACGGACGAGGTCACCCTCGGGCAGGCCAAGGCCCGGCTGGCGCAGGCGAACCGCTTGGCGGAGCCGGCGCTGTCGTCGGCCAAAGAGCACCTGGACCTGGCGATCACCGCCATCGACGACGGGCGGATCATAGACGCTCAGACCCGCGTTCAAGCGGTCAAGGACAGCGGCGTGGTTCTGGGCTGGCGCGAGCAGGCTCGGCTTGAGCGGTTGGCCCAGTTCATCGAAGAAAACACACCGAAGCAGACACAGCCCGAGGTTAAGCCCAGCGCCCAGGCCCCGGACCAGGATGATGTGCTCGCTGACGCCGCGTCGGTGGCGACCGTGGCGGCCGCGGATGAAATCTCCGCCCCCGCGGACACCGATGAGCAGGCCCCCGAGCCACCGGCCCCGTCCGGCGACCTGCTGCGACAGGTCGGGCTGCTGGCCGCCCAGGAAAAGGCCGCCGAGGCCGAGCAGGCCCAGGCCAACGGGCAACTGCGTCTGGCGATCGAGTTGTACAAACAGGCCGCGGCGTATGACCCCGAGAACCAGCAGATCAAGAACCGGCTGAACGAGGCGATCTCGCTTCAGAACAAAGCCTTGGCCCCCAAGGGTTTGATCGAGGAGGTCGTCGGACGTGAAGCGGTCAAGGCCCAGGAAGTCCAGGCCGAGTTCAACCAGTCGATGAACCGGGCCCGCTCGCAGATGAACGAGCGCAACTACGCCGCGGCGTTTGATGCCGTCGCCGATGCCAAGGTCGTGCTGGATCGCAACCAGCGTTTCCTGGCACCCGAGACCTACCGAAACCTGCGTACCCAAGCGGTCGCGCTGTCCACCGAGATCGAAGACAAGCGAGCCGTGTCCGCCGCAGACGACATTCAAACCCAAGAGCAGGACAGGTTTAACAAGGAAGAACGGGCGCGGCGCAAAGCCGACGAAGAGAAGGACAAAGAGATCCAACGCCTGCTTAGGCGTGCCCTGGACCTGCAACGGGATATGAAGTACCAGCAGGCGCTTGATCTGCTGGACCAGGCGCTGTTCCTGGACCCCAACGACGTGGCGGTCCACGCGCTCAAGGAGATGATCGAGGACACCAAGATCCTCGTCGACGCCCGCGAAGCCACACGCAAGCAGCTGCTGCTTCGGGCTAAGCAGTCCGTGATGAATCTTGAGGTGTCCACGCCCTACGACGAGATCCTCACCTACCCTGCCGACTGGCCCCAGATCACGCACACCCGGCTGTCGAACCTGGACGTCTCAGGCGGCGAGTCTGAAGCCAACCGCCAGGTCGCCCTCAAGCTCAAAGAGCCCGTCCCCATCAACTTCGAGGCCAACCGCCTCGCCAACGTCATCGACTACCTCCGCAACACCACCGGCGTCAACTTCTTCGTGAACTGGCCCGTGCTCGAAGCGGCGGGCGTCGACCAGGACACCCTGATCACCCTTTCGCTGACCAACGTACCGGCGGAGCAGGCCCTGCGCCTGGTCCTGCGTCAGATCGGCAGCGAGTTCGACCCGATCAACTTCTCGATCATCGAGGGCGTCGTCAGCATCTCGACCGAGCGTGAGCTGAGCAAGACCACCGACACCCGCGTCTATGACATCCGCGACCTGCTCGTGCAGGTACCCAACTTCACCGACGCCCCGGAGTTCGACCTCACCGAGGCCCTAAGCAACACCAGCAGCGGCGGTGGCGGTGGCGGCGGCGGCGGTGGTGGCGGCGGTATCTTCGGCGATTCCGAGAGTGAAGACGACGAGGATCAGCCCACACGCGAGGAGTTGATTGAACAGATCACCACCTTGATCACCGAAACCGTCGGCAGCTTCGAGGAATGGTCCGTCAACGGCGGGGACGTCTCCAGCCTCGACGAGCTCAACGGCAACCTCATCGTCAAGAGCACCCCCGAAAACCACCGTGAAATCGTCGGGCTGATGGCCCGGCTCAGGGAAATCCGCTCCGGGCAGATCTCCGTCGAAGCACGGTTCCTGCTCGTCGACGAGAGCTTCCTGGAAGAAACCGGCTTCGACCTGGACTTGCAGATCAACGACCTGGGCACGAGCTTCGGCCCCATCCGTTTGGCGCAGGACAACGCCGGGATCGCCACACGACGTGAAACCGCCGTGCGATCGACCCCGTTCGGCGTGCCCGAACCCGCAGGCGCGGGGCCGGGCATCTTTATCCCAGGCAGCGGTTTCCTCAACGCCACCGGCACCGGCGGCAACGGACGCTCCCTGGATTTCAGCGTCTCGTTCCTGGAAGACCTCGAGGTCAACCTCCTCGTCCATGCCACCCAGGCCAACCAGCGGGCGATCACCCTTACCGCCCCCAGGATCACCCTCTTTAACGGCCAACGGTCCTACGTCATCGTCGCTACACAGCGTGGCTTCATCAGCGACCTCGAACCGATCCCCGATGCCATCGGCTTCGACGTCACCGTCAGCGTGACCCAGACCGGCGTCGTCCTGGACGTCGAGGGGACCATCAGTGCCGATCGGCGTTACGTCACCCTCACCCTGCGGCCGAGCCTGGCGACGCTCATCGCCCTGCGTGACTTCCCGGTCACCGGGACGCTGACGACGGACGGCAACAATACCAATACCGTCTCGACGTTTGGCGCGGCCGTCCAGCTGCCCGAACTCGAGATCACCAGCGTCCGGACCACCGTAAGCGTCCCGGATCAAGGCACCTTGCTGTTCGGCGGCCAGAGGCTGGTCGGGGAAGTCGAGATCGAGTCAGGCGTCCCGGTCCTGTCCAAGATCCCCGTCTTCAGCAGGCTCTTTACCAGCAACAGCATGGCCAAGGACCAGCGCACGCTGCTGATCCTGGTCAAGCCCACGATCATCCTCCACGCCGAGGCCGAGGAAGAGCTGTTCCCAGGCCTGTTGCAGGACCCCGGTAGCTTCAACATCAGCAACAACCTCCGTTGACTCACGACATGTAAAGCCCACCCATAGGGCCACGTTGCCTCAGCTCCCCCTTGCCCACATCGGGGTGTGCGCGGTTTTTCCTTCGTCAGTTCGCTTCCGCGACCCACCGGGTGAGATCGAACCAACCCGCTGAGGATCGTCGAAGTGTGTGACGGGTTCACCGGTGAGCGACATCCAGCCGATCGGTTCGATGCCTTGCGGCGTGTCATACGCCTTCTGATTAACCCTCATGCATCTGCAAAGCCCCTGTTCTATTGAACGTGGGCATGCGTTCATCCACGTCGATATCTCCACGATCGGGAGCCTGGCCGGTTGGGTCAACGCTCGGATCTGCGATCCGCCTCTAACCGACAAGCCCGCGTGCCGGGGGGATTTGATCTGTGTTGAAACGTGGGCTCCGCAGGCGATCGGAGATGAATTGGGATGCGGGTGAGCGTGCTTTTGCACGGCCTAGCGTGTGTGGGTTTGCAGCTTCGTCAGCGCCGCCTTGAGATCGGACCAGACATTCGCCCGGTTCTCTTTGGTGTACTTGCGCAACAGGTAGGCCGGGTGGAACGTGGGCATGACCGGGACGGGCGGGTCAACGCCCTCGTATGCATGCCAGGTGCCGCGGATGCGTGTGATGCCCTCTTTGGTGCCCAGAACCAGCTTCGCCGCGGGGCCGCCGAGGGTGATGATGACTTGCGGGCGGATAATCTGGATCTGCCGACGCAGGTAGACCCAGCATGCGTCGACTTCGCCCGCCAACGGTGTGCGGTTGTCCGGGGGCCTGCACTTGACCACATTGGCGATGTAGACCTGCTCGCGCTCAAACCCCATCGCCTTGATCTGTTTATCAAGCAACTCGCCCGATCGGCCGACGAAGGGCCTGCCCTGCTCGTCCTCGTGCTGACCGGGCCCCTCACCGATGAACATGATCTGAGCATCGGGGTCGCCCTCCCCGAAGACGGTCTGCGTGCGCTGCTGGCAGAGTACACAACTCTCGCATCCCTGGACCTCCTGCTGGTCCATCTGGAGCAGGGCCTGTGCTTTCTGCTGCCGGGTCATGGCTGCGTCATCACCCCGCGCGGCCCCGGCCCGGGGCGGGGGTGTGTCGGAGCCAGCGGCCGAGGCTGATCCTGCCTGCACGACGACCGGCGATTGGAGTCGGGCGGCGCCGCGCGGCACAGCCGAGACACCCATTAGCCGGTCAGCGGCGATGTGCTGTCTGAGTATTCGCATCCGTCTCATCGGGTCCATGGCCGCCACGATACCGCCTGATCCCACGGCGCACCAATGGGCGTCGGTTCGTGCAGACCCGCCGTGGAGTCCGAGAATACCCACCCCACTTGGCGGTGAGGGTTGCCGATTTTTGTTTTGGATAAATCTCCGGCATGACCCGATGAAGTGGATGCTCCGCCGAAGTCGTTCGGCGACATTCTCAGCAAGGAGTTTTCAGATGAGCGAGGCGCGAACAAGTAAGACGGTCCTGGGCCCGGACTGCCGGATCAGCGGCGAACTGGCGCTGGACAACGACGCGGTGATTATGGGCGAGTTCACCGGAACGCTGCGAGTCAGCGGGACGCTGGAGCTGTCCGAGTCGTCGAAGGTGTCGGGGATGATTATCGCCGGGGCGCTGCGCCTGGCGGGCCATGCCGAGGCGGACGTTGTCGCCGAGGACGCGGTCGAACTGCTCCCGGGTGCCCAGTTGGTGGGCCAGCTCTACACCGCCCGGCTGAACGTGGTCGAGGGCGCGACCTTCCAGGGCGACGTCTGCGTCGGCCCCAAGGCCATCCAGGCCGCCAAGGAAGCCCTCCGCCAGACCGACGGGCAGGAAGAGGACCAGCCGGTCCAGAGCATCACCAAGTCGCCGTCCGCGATACCGCAGGATCAGGACGAACATGATGATGCCTCGTCGATCACGACGATGCCCGGCTCGGTGAACCAGATCCTCCAGCGACGCCGCCCCAAGGTCATCGCCGCCCGCAACGGCAACGGGATTGGTTAAACCCAAGCCATGCCACTACGACCGGCCCTGGCTACGATCCACCCGCGCGGGCCCGAGCCGCGCCAGCTACGCCGGGTCTTGTGCCCCCACTGCGGGCGGGCGTTTGAGGTCTCCACACGGGCGATGTCCGTGCGGTGTCCTACCTGCACCCGGCCGCTGGAGTTCAAGGACCTGACCCTGCGTCAGCGGATGGAAGGCGACGTCTCCACCATGGGGCACGTCCAGCTATCCAACCCCAGCGAGATGATCGGCCGGCTGGTCTGCGGCAAGTTCACCAACACCGGCCGATTCGAAGGACACGCCGTGGTCTACGGCGCGATCGAGCTGGGCCCAGACAGCCTGACGGTGGGTGAACTGACCGGCAAGAGCCTGCGGGTCCACCACGGCGCCACAGCCCGGGCGCGGGCGAACATCCTGCCCAAGCCGAAGCTGGCCCCCGGGTCGGGCAAACTTCTGGACAGGCCGACCCGCCGGTTGGTACCTCGGATCGCCGGCATCAGCCCCAAGGGCCTTCGGCCGATGACCTGAACCTAAACTGATAATTGAGCTGTTCGCGCAAGCTCCGTGCCACGCCCGCTCCCCGCTGGCGTGGCCGTTTTATTTTAGCAATTGCCCCCGCCCCCCCGGATCCGTCTCACCTGTCACGGGGCCATACACCACCCACGGGTCGATGCGCTCGATCAGCTTAGGGCCGATGAACCGGACGCGCTGAAGGTCGCTCGGGCCGTGGAACGCGCCGATCCGCAATCGTTGCTGATGGATGTTCTCCGCGATGCTCGGGCCGATCCCGGGTAACAGTTGCAGCGTCGGGGCGTCGGCCGAATTAACTTTGATCCGCTGGCCAAGCGGCCGGGATTCCGCCCCACCACGGGGATATGGGCTCAGTGCCGCCTGATGTATCACCAGCAGCAGGAACGCGATCAGCAGGATGACATACCCCCGTGTCGTGGCGGCCATGGCGATTCTCTTATGAGGTAATTAGATGTGCTCACCCGCTTGGTTGTTATCCCCCTGCTCGTCATCACCCTCGGGCGCCAGGCCCGGGACCTGGGACTCCTCGGCGGGCGCGGGCACCTGCACCCCGGCCCCGGCCATAAGGTTCTGCCTGAACCCGACCACGCGGCGCAGCGCCCCCTTGGGCTGAAATTCCTCGCTGAGCAGACCGCCTAAGGGCAGCTCGATATCAGGATGATCCGCCAACTCCTGCCAGGCGATCGCTTCCACAAAAGGCTTGCTCGCGGCGATCTGGTACACGGCCTCCAGCCAGTGGCTTTGCACCTGCTGTGACCAGGGCCTGCGCCAGTAGCCACTGTTGGGGTCGATCGGCTCGCCGGTCTCGGATGCCGAGATCATCATCTGCGTCACCGGCTCGCTGGGCGCCGCAACCGTCAGATGCACCGGCTTGTTAAAAACCGTGAACTGATCCAGCAGCTGGCTGACCTGCATCAGGTCACGGGTGTACTGCCCGGCGATCGCCTGGCCCATCAGCAGGCGTATCCCAAAGGCGTCGAAGTGGATCCCAGACTGCACGATCAGGTCCGCATACATCAAAGGCGGGATCGAACGCTGGTTGACCGCGTAATACTCCCCGAAAGGCTGACGCAGCTCGATCAACACCTTCCCGTTGGGCTGAAGCTTCTTGACCAGCATCGTCGTCATCCGCGTCAGGTCCATCAACTGCTCGAAATTGAACGTGAAGTGGCTGTTGACATGCAGGCCCGACACGACGTTCCAGACGAAGATACGGTCCTTGTACCGGTCCACCACGCGCTCGACGTGCTCGTAGACCATGTCTCGGGCGGTGTCGTAGTCGTGCTCCCAGATGTACAGCCAGTCCGGGAGGTTGCTGGGCTCGAAGCTGATCAACGGCCCGGCGATGGCGGGCGTGCGCGACTGCGAAACCCACTCGACCCAGTTGTCGGTCTGCTCCCACTGGCACTCGCCTTCGTGGGGCGCAAGCGAGCGCCAGGGCATCGGCAACTGGATGAAGTCGAAGCTGCTGGCGAGCCCGGCTCGGAGCCTGTCGTTGATATGGTCGACGCAGACACCGCAGCCGATCGGCGCCTTGGGCAGGGACCCGGTCTCGATCCGGCGGTTCAGCAGCAACGACGAATGGGCCAGCGCCAACTCCTCGGTCGCGTCCAGCGCTATCGACAGCGATTCCTGGGCCGTCTCATAGGCCTTCACCGGCTCGTCCTGCTGATAGCACAAGGACCGGATGAACAGTTCCCGCGCCCGGTTGCCCTTGCGGGTGACCGAGTGGTCCGCTTCCAGATCGAACATCAACCACTCTTCGAGCTTGGCATACAGCGTCATCAGCCGGTGACGGGCGAGCTCGACCGTCAGGATGTACGGCTCGATGCGCTCAGGGAGCAGGCAGGTCTGGATCGATAGCTCGCCAAGCTCCCCGGCCCCATGCAACAGGCACAGCGCCGCCGGGCCCGACTCCCGTTTCTCACAGATCACCGCGCCGCGCTCGACGGAGATGTCCGCACGCACCGCGCTGCCATCGGCGCCGATCAGGTAGGCGTTTCGCAGAGGCCAATCTTCGGCCGGTCGGCCGGTGTCAAAGACCAGGAACTTCAGCATCGTTTAAGTCGTGTACTCGCGGGATGACGGGATCGATCAATAGACAGAAGGTAGTAGATGCAACCCAAGGCCCGGTGAAAGATTATGGCGGTTCATGGCTGACATTGCAATGCCCGGGATGCCCGAAGCGATCAGGGCCAGACCAGTGCCGCGGCCACCACCGCCCACATCACCACGGCGATCACGAGCTTGCCCAAGGCACCCCAGAACCGCCCAATCGCGGCCCCTTTGCCCCCGCGCAGGGCGGGCTCCCACCCACGCCCAGCCCACAGGTCCCCGCCGATTGAGAACACACCGCTGCCGACCACCGCACCGATCAGCGTCCCCAGGATCGGCAAAAACGCCAGCACCACCGTTCCGATCAGCGCCCCGACCACGCCCCCGACCACCGAAAGCCCCGCCGCACGCCTGGAAGACTTCTCACGCGCCGCACCCATCGCCGGGCCCAGGAACTCCACCAACTCCCCTACTATCGCCAGCACTACCAGCGCTAAAAGCGTCCAGCCCGTGATCAGACCCCCCGACCACCCGTCCCAGCGCCACCACGCCATACCCACCGTCGCCGCCAACATCAGCCACGTCCCCGGAAGCTGCATCGCAACCAGAAACACGCCCACAGCGTTGACCAGCAGCAGCAACACCGACACCGAAATCAGGATCGTCGTATCCAGCATGGGACCGATCATACCTCCCAGCCCCCAAACGGATAGTCGCAGTCCGGTCCTGGATATGGCGCCCAACCGTGCTTTGTCATTCCACCCGGAGAATCCACAAGCGGCCCTTTTGCGGTGAGTGTCGACTATTCTGAAACCGCCCGAGTGATCCTGATAGAGTTTGCGCATGGACCCACGGGAGCCACCAGAAATACCAGAACTGACGCCGCAGTTGGTGGTGCAGGCGTATTGCGCGGGGGCGTTCCCGATGGCGGACGGGCGTGACGGCCCGCTTAGGTGGTACAGCCCGGACCCGCGTGCGGTGTTGCCGATCGATGAGCAGGGCTTGCGCGTGTCCCAATCACTTAGGCGGCGGGTGAATAGCGGGCGCTACGCGGTGACCATGGACCGGGCTTTCGATCGGGTGATCCACGCATGCGCCGAGCCGAGAGAACGGGACCCAGATACCTGGATCAGTCAACCGATCATCGATGTCTATGGCGAGCTGCACCGGGGCGGCCTAGCACACAGCGTCGAAGCCTGGCTGCCGGGAGACAGTTCGCCTGCGCCCGAGTGCTCAGACTCAGCGGAAGTTGACCCGAAACAAGACAGGCTCGTCGGCGGGCTCTACGGGGTGGCGCTGGGCGGGGCGTTTTTCGGTGAGTCGATGTTCCACCGCTCGGCGGATGCTTCCAAGGTGTGTCTGGTCGCTTTAGTCGAACACCTTCGACAGCGCGGATTCAGCCTGCTGGACGTGCAGTTTTCCAACCCGCACCTGGAGCAGTTCGCGGTGGTGGAGATATCGCGGCAAGCGTATCTGCGCCGGCTCGAAGCCGCGCTTGAGTCGGGGGCGCGGTGGTAAAGACTGGGCGCAGGTTAACGCAGGCCGCTAAAGCGGTCTCCCCCAGGAGGGTTCTTGTGGTGCCTTGGCTTACGGCAGGACGATGGTCTGACCGACGGCGAGCTTCTTGGGGTCGATCCCCGGGTTGGCGGCGGCGATGTCCTGCCACCTCTGCCCGTCGCCGTAGTGCGACTGAGCGATCTTCCACAGGGTGTCGTTCTTGCGGATGGTGTAGGTCGATTGAGCCGGGGGAACGGCGACCGGGCTGACCACCGGCTGGGGCGCCGCGACATCCTCGAACTGAACGGCCTGGGGCTGGGGATAGTCCTGGACGGCGACCGGCTCGACCGGCGGCGGGACCTCGGACAATTCCGGCTTGGCCTTGCGCTGACAGCCCACCGCGACCGCCAGGCTCACAATCAAAACGAAAGTCATCGGCTTGTTCATGGTTTGATTCCCTGATTGAGTAAGTGCCTTAAGCCCCCTGCGCTTTGTACCTGATTCCGCGCTCGTCGGCAAAACCACGGGCGTGGTCCTGCCCTCACGGCTGACGCGCGGGCGCTACGGCTGAAACTGCTGTTTAAGCTGTTGCAACGCCTGGGTCTGCTCGGGGGTGAGCGTCTGGGCCGGGCCAAGCGGACGAGCCAACAGCAGAATCCGGCAGTAATTATCCAGGATCTCCAGCTTGTGGTAGGCGTCTTCGAGCTCGTGGCTGAAGCAGACCGCGCCGTGGTTGGCCATGAGGACGGTGTTGGTCTGCGGGCCGATCACGGAGGCGACGTTTTCCGCAACCGCCTGGGTCGAGGGCGTGGCGTAGGGCGCGGTCGGGACCTCGCCAAGGAAAAGCTCGGACTCGGGGTGGATCCCCCCTGGCAGCGGCACGCCGGTGATCGCAAACGCGGTGGCGTGCGGCGGGTGGCTGTGGACCACGGCCTGGACGTCCGGCCGCTTCTCGTAGATCGCCAGATGGACCTTGATCTCACTGGTCGGCTTTCGCCCCTTGGCGCTGAAGAAAACGCCGGCCCCGTTGCCGTCGACGACGACCAGGTCGTCGGGGGTCAGGAACCCCTTGCTCATCCCGGTCGGCGTGCAGAGAAACCTGTCCGGGCCCAGCCGGACCGAGTGGTTGCCCTCGTTGCCGGCGCAGAACCCCCGCTGCCAGATACGACGGCCGACCTCGCACATCTGCTCTTTGATAATCCGTAGCGGGGTGTGCGTCATGGCGATGCCGTACCCGCCTTGACGCCGTGTTCTACCTTCTGAAACATCCAGCCGGGACGCTGGTTCAGCCGTCTGACTTTCAATCCATCGAAACGGATCGACGCCCCCGGCTGATCGTAATACCCACCTAGCGCAAATCGGTACTTCGTCCCGGGCAGTTTCCGCGGCATCTTCCTGTGCGCGATCACCACCTGGCCGTTGACGGTCAGCCGGACGTGCCGGTCCCAGACCTGCAGGTGGAATGTGTTCTTCTCAGCCAACTCCGCTGGGAAAGATTCGGTGGCGTAACGGAAAGTCCGCGCGGCCAGTACCGACTGGTTCTTTGGATACAGCAGCACGTCACGGTGGTAGGCGTAGGAACCGTTGACCTGGTAGACCATCAGGATGCCGCCGTTGATTTCTTCCGGGTCCGGAGCCCGCAGGCATTCGAGATTACCCTTTAGCTCATACCGGTAGCCGAACTTCACCCGGCAGACCGCCGCCAATCCGTTATCCAGTGAGTGGCCGATGATCCCGCCTTGGCCGTCCATTTCCCATTCACCGCGCTCGACATCCCAGCCGCCCATGTCGCTTCGGCCCAGCAGATCCACCCAGACGCCCTGCTGCCGCTTGTGCCTCCACCTGGATTGTGCCGCCTTATTTTCCAGGAACGGCCTGGCCGGGTCACCCGGAGAAATCTCGGGGAGCGACACGTCCAACATCTCTGCAGCCCGACGGTAGCGCCGCTGGTCCCACAGCTTGTCCACGCTGCGCGCCGTGGCATCGGTTGTCGGGTTTGAGCGGACATAGACCTCGCTGGCGGCCAACAGCGGCTCGCCGCCGAGCCTTGAGAATGCTTCGGGGTTGAACGCATCGCCGAGTTCCTCGATCTGTTGCGCGGCCAAGTCATATTCACCCAGCCGCCAGGCGATCACCGCTTTCATCGAGTCCCACCAGGCCTGATCGTCCTCCCCGCCGGGCTCGCGCTTTCTGCCCTCGTAGTAGGTGATGAAGTTTTCGTGGACCCCCGGCCGGTGCCAGTAGCTGTAGTCATCCGTCTCGTCATAGAGATCGCCCATGACCTTGTAGAAAACCCCGGGGACGCGGGTATCGAACCGGTCGGTCTTCAGGCACTCGACGCCGAAGGCATACATCTGATTAAGCGACCCGTGCCAGCGCGGCCGGATCGACCAGAGGTAGCGGGTGTACGCCGGGTAGTAATCGAACTGGGCGTGGACGGTACGCTCGAACCACAGCCGTTCCTGGCTATCGCCAAGGCCCATCGATACGGAGATCATCCTCGCCGGTACAGATGGGAAGTCAGGGTGCGCTTCCCAGGCCCGGGTCAGCCGTTCGTTGGCCTGCTCAAGGTGCGTCTCAAAACCCTCCCAGCCTTCGTCGGTCACCGTGCGGGCGAAGCCGCTGCCCCTGGCGTCCCAAGCCATCCGGTAATGGTACTCCCCGCCGACCATGTCAATCAGCCAGCGGTTAGGTGAGTCCGATGCCTCAGCCTGCTGGACCACCGACTCCCACCTCCCACGCGGCAACGCCTCCAGCGTATCGGCCATCAGCTTGCGGATGTGTCGCTGATCCTTCGCGGGCATCGGCTTGCCGGTGAGTGCCTCCAGGCAAAGCGCCTCAATCTGATCAGCCACATGGTCCCTCTGGGCCTGCTCATCGGCGGTTTCCAACAGCCTGTACAACCAACTCGCCATCGCCAGTCTGCGGATGACCGGATACGAACTGGCGTAAAGCCCGTCGTGTGTCTTACGCGCCAGCTCTAGGAAACCCGGATCGTCCTTGCTCAAGTGGCGCAGGGTCATGTACATCACCAGCGGATCGTCGCAGCCCATTTCCTCAAGCTTGTCGATGATCTTATGCCGGCGATCTGCGTCGATCGATTCGGGAACGGCGTCGTACTTTTGGGCTCTATAGTTGGTAAACCTCTGGGCCTGGACGTCAAGCAGTTCAACAGCCAGGTCGTCCCACTTAGGATCGCGCTGACCGACTTGCAGGTAAGCCCCCGACATCGTCCGTGTGTTGTACTCAAGCAGGTCCAGGCGGTACTGATTCTCGGTGTAGGCATCGGGGTTGTGGCTATCGGGGATCACGGCCAAGACCGTCTCAGACCCAAACAGACATGACAGAGCCGTGAAGAAAACGGCTGTGAAAACGGGCGTGAATCGGCTCACCATACCTGACCCCTATCGCTGTGGCGGCGGTTACGGACCAAACTCACAGATTCTACGCCGAAAGCCCTCTTAGCAACAGCCCCCAATCGCTGGGCGGCGAATGGGCAAAGACTCTTGAATAGGGGCAAACCGAGGGTAAAATAGATGGGCTGATCGATTCCTATCGATCGTCAGGGCGGCGTTGAGCAATCGGCCTGGCCATGCTATTGAGGAAGACCAAGCTGGATCGGCCTCGTCCGCACCTCCTGCTGTGGCTGGCGGTGGCGGCGGCGGTGTTGTGCTTCCTGCTCTACCAACACTCGGCCGGCGGTGTCACGCCGACGCCCTACCAGATGCGCATCGGTTACGTCATCCCCAGCAACCGCAGCCCACAGCCAACCGCTGAGCAGAATCTCCAATACCACAACCGGCTCATGCAGGGCTGGTACCGCGAGCAGATGGACCGCAATGGTTTTGGGCCTAAGACATTTGGGATCGAGACCCAGGCCGACGGCGTGACGCCCCGGGTCCACATCGTCAGCGCGGCGATGACCGACAGCGCCATGCGCGGTGGCGGCGCACTGGACCTGTGGGGCAACACGCAGCAAGCGATGATCAACGCGAGCCACCCGATGTTCGTGCCGGGCGAAGCCTGGTTGATCGTCCCGGAGACCCACGCGCAGTTGCCCGACGGCAGCGTTGTCGGAGATATCGCCCTTGGGCAGAATCTCGGGTTAGGCGGCGGTGGCGGCGTGGCGATGACCGGGTCGAGTTTATTGTCCTTGCTGACACCTGCCGACCTGCTGGATACGACCACCTACGACGGGATGATGGTTCCGCAGATTGGGCCGTACCCGTTGGTGCAGGGGGTTTCGTACCCGTGGTTCAGCGGATCAACGATCAGCAACCTCATATCCACCAAGCTCGGCGGGGCAACGCACGAGTTTGGGCACGGCCTACGGCTACCGCACGACGCACGCAACGACACCAACTTCCACGGAAACCTGATGTTCAACGGCTTCCGAGGGTTCCGCGGATCACTGATGCCAGGCCTGTTTCCTCAGGAAGACGCCAGGCTGTCCTACGGCTCCGCGATCACACTCAACCAGAGCCGATACTTCAACCCCGCCGCGGTTTACACAGAAGACAACGCCCCATCGGTATCCATCACCACCAGCGGGACCGTCGACCCGGTCAACGGCCTGCTGCGGATCGACTTTACGGCGTCGGATGATACGGCCCTGGCGGCGGCGACCCTGCGGCGAGGCGGCGGCGCGGTGTTCGAGGAAATGACGCTCAGCGGGACGTCAACCACTCAGGCGTTTGAAACACCATACTACGACCCAGGCGCGGGGATGGACTTCTGGGTCAGCGTGTACGACACGCAAGGAAACTGGGCGAATACGAAAGTCAACATCACACCTAACACGGGGTTTAACCGCGCACCGCAGCCGTCGGTCAAGGTGTTCAACTCGCTCGCCCAGATCGGCAACGATGTCCTGCTCGACGCCTCGGCCTCTATCGACCCGGACGGTGATAACGCCCTGATGACGGTCGAGTGGGACCTTGACGGCGACGGGGCGTTCGACACCGCCCCCACCACCGACAAGACCCTTATCACCCAATTCGATCAGATCGGGACGCGGCTGATTTACGCCCGCCTGACCGACCCGTCGGGGGATATGGCTGTATCAGCCCCCTTGTCGCTTCGCGTGATGCTCACAGGCGACCTCAACGACGACGGGTTCGTCGGGATCGAAGACCTCAACGCGGTGCTTGGCCGATGGAATCAGGACGTGATCTTCGGCGACCGGCTTGGCGGCGATCCGACCTGGGACGGTTTCGTCGGGATCGAAGACCTTAACGTTGTTCTGGGCAACTGGAACGCCGGCTCCTCCCCGCCGAGCGGATCTGAAACGGACGTTCCCTCACCGGGGACGCTGGGGCTGGTCGCGATCGGCTTCCTGGCGCTGATCCCCTGGGGAAGACGGCTGCACCGCAAAGGTCGACATGAAGTGGGTAATTCAGAGAGTCCGAGGTCTGGATATTAAGGTCATCGTGGCGCTCAAGCCCGGCGCTAAGCACAAAGGTGCACATATCCGGCGTATTAATCCAGGCTCATTGTCAGCAGGAACTCGGCGTTGGTCTTGACCTTCTCCAGCCGGTTCTTCAATAGCTCCATCGCCTCGACGACGTTCATGTCGGCCAGGACCTTGCGGAGACGGTAGATAAGCTTGAGTTCCTGATCGTCCATCAGCAACTCCTCGCGTCGGGTGCCGGAAGCGGCGATGTCGATGGCGGGGTAGGTGCGTTTTTCGACGAGCCGGCGGTCCAGGTGCAGTTCGGAGTTACCGGTGCCCTTGAACTCTTCGAAGATGATGTCATCCATCTTGGAGCCGGTGTCGACCAAAGCAGTGGCGAGGATGGTCAGGGACCCTCCGTGCTCGATGGCGCGTGCTGAGCCGAAGAACTTCTTAGGCCGTTGCAAGGCGTTGGAGTCGAGCCCGCCGGTGAGGATCTTGCCGGAATGGGGCATCTCGGAGTTATAGGCCCGGGCCATGCGTGTGATCGAGTCCATGAGGATAACACAGTGCTCGCCGAACTCGACGAAGCGGCGTGCCTTCTCGATGACCATCTCGCAGACCTGGACGTGGCGGTGGCTCTGCTCGTCGAAGGTCGAGGCGATGACCTCGACATCTTTGGGGGTATTGTTCTTGAAGTCGGTGACTTCCTCGGGCCGTTCGTCGATCAGCAGGACGATGACCTTGGTATCGGGGCTGTTGACGATGATGGAGTTGGCCATCTTCTGTAGCAGGACGGTCTTGCCGGTGCGTGGCGGGGCGACGATCAGGCCTCGCTGGCCGCGTCCGATAGGTGTGACCAGATCGACGATCCGCATCTCGATACCGTCGGGCTCGGTCTCGAGGATCAGCCTTTCGTAGGGGTGCAGCGGGGTAAGGTCTTCGTAGTTCTTGACATCGTTGAGGTGGTCGGGCTTGTGGCCGTTGACGGCATCAACGCGTAGCAAGGCGAAGTACTTCTCCGACTCCTTGGGCGGGCGGATGGTGCCCTGGACGATGTGGCCGGGCTTGAGCCCGAAGCGTCGGATCTGCGAGGGCGATACGTAGATGTCGTCCGGGCATGCGAGGTAGGAATATTCCGCGCTGCGCAGGAACCCGAACCCGTCGGGGAGGATCTCCAACACGCCGTCGCCGTACATCAACCCCTGCTGCTGGGTCTTGACCTCAAGGATCTTAAACGTCAACTCGTGGCGGGGCAGCGTGACGGCGTCGGGGATATTGTCTGCCTTTGCCACCGCCAGCAACTCGTCGAGGGTCATCGCGTGCAGGGCGTGGACGGTGACGTCGCTCTTCTTGGCCTTCTCGTATCGCTTTTGTGTTTCGGCGTCGAGCTGTTCGTCGGTCTGTGGCTGGCGCGGCGCCTTCTTCTCCTCGGCAGCCGCCTCGGGGGCCTTGGGAGCTTCGGCGACTTCGGCGGCGGGCTTGGCCTTCTTCGTGGTCGCGCGCTTCTTTTTCTTCTTGGGTTTGACGTTCTCTTCCGTAGCCATGGGCGGGTCGGTCCTTAGCGGTGTTAGGGGGTGGTGTGACGGCGGGTCTGATGCCGGCCGTGCGGGTGGATTGGTTTCTAAGTCGCCCGCAAGGGCTCATCAAACCTTAATCGGCGTTCGATGGGTCCGCTGCGGTGGGAGTCTGCATGGGCCTGCTCGTCTGCTAACGCCAGGGGGTACGGGGTAATAAGACAGATCAAGGCGGGTACGCCGGGTGTATCAACCCGTGAGGACTTCACAACAACGCATGTCCAGTAATGATAGTTCAGGGGGTAATCTGGGAAAGGACGCGGCGGGTTTCTTCCAGGCATTGAGCCTCCCCCGCGTCGTTGCTGACAATATAATCGGCCCGGCGTCGCTTGATGTCAAGCGGCGTCTGATTTTTCTCCCGGCGGTCCATGTCTTCGGGCGTCCAGCCCCGTTCCTCTCGGACCCTGGCCAGGCGGGTTGCCCGGGACGCGTCGACGAAGACCAGCACGTCGCACTGCTCGTCCAGCCCGGTTTCCAGCAGCAGGGGACAATCCTCGACGATGGCCCTGACGACTGGGGAAGAAGACAGGGCCTGCTCATGCAGCACCTGACGACGAGCATACACCCGCGGGTGGATCAGTGATTCGAGCCTTTTAAGGGCTTGGCGGTCGGAAAAAACAATCTGAGACACCTCTGCCCGGTCGACTCTGCCATCGGGCAATACCACCTGCGAGCCCCACCAGTCGGCCAGTTGTCGACTTACGTCAGGCTCATCCAGGACCTGCTTGGCAAGGGCATCGGCGTCGATGACCACGCAACCAAGCGACGCCATCTGCCGGGCGACCAGGCTCTTGCCGGCCCCTGGGGCGCCAAGCAAACCGAGGATGGGGATGGGTTGTTTTCGCATCGCTGGGATGGGTGTCTGATCCATCTGCACGCCCTACCACGCTCGCTCGATCGCTGACTGGCCCCCTGTCACATCGCCTGGGGCAGGGCCACCGCATCGAGCGTATACTCTCACATAAGCCAAGGCATAAGTCACGCCGGACGGCACCCGCCACGTGGGGACAAGCATCAACCCGCCCACGAGCACCTTGCCGAGCGTTTTCATTCGGGCTCGGACAGGATACCCGGTTATCTTCACCGCCGATTGCCCGGCCAAGCAAGCGCGGGCGGTGACTTGCCCCGGCCCTGGATTGGCTTCATAATTTGTCATCCTAAACGGATTTAACTGGACCCCCCCCTACCGCCAGCCCGGCGGAACACCGACGAGGAACGGATGGCCCGAAAACGACGCCAACTCGGCGAAATCTTGAAACGCTGGGGTCTGATCGACGACGAGAAGCTCGAAGAGGCGCTCAAGCTCTCCCGGGGATCGCGCAAGCGTATCGGAGAAGTCCTGGTCGACTTAGGTTACGCCCAGCAGGGTGATATCGCCAAGGCCCTGGCGTCTCAGTTCGGGATGGAGTTCGTCGATCTGGATCAGCCGGACGTGGTCTCCAAGGACAACCTCGAACTGATCCCCGGCGACCTGATAAAGAAATACCTCGTGCTGCCGCTGGGTAAAGACGGCAACAAGCTCAAGGTCCTGGTCCACGATCCGATGGACCTGGCGTTGATCGACGACCTGCGGTTCCGCCTCGGCGGCGAGTTGGAACTGGCGCTGGGCGCCAAGGAGAAGATCAAGGAATACATCGACAGCTTCATGTCCGAGACCCAGGCCTCGATCGACGAAGAGGTCCGGCGGATGACGATGGACCAGACGATGGACCGCGGCGCGTCGCTGGACGTGCATCTGGCCAGCGAGGACGACGAGGAGCAGACCGGGGACGACGCCAAGGACGCCCAGTCAGCCCCGATCATCCGCCTGGTCGCCGAGATCATCAAAGAAGCCGTCGTCACACGCGCCAGCGATATCCACATCGAGCCGTTCGCCAGCCGTGTCCGCCTGCGCTACCGCATCGACGGCGTCTGCATCGAGAAGGACGTCATCCCCAAACGCACCCAGCAATCGGTGATCGCCCGCCTGAAGATCATGTCCGGGATGAAGATCGAGGAGAAACGCATCCCCCAGGACGGCCGGATCAAGATGAAAATCGGCGGGGAGATTATCGACTTCCGTGTTTCGGCGTGTCCGGCGTATCACGGGGAGTCTGTCGTCCTGCGTATCCTCCGGCCCGATGCCGCCAAGCTGGGGCTGGAAAACCTGGGCATGCAGGCGGACACCATGGAGGTCTTCAACAGCATCATCGCCCGGCCCAACGGGATCTTCCTGGTCACCGGGCCTACCGGCTCGGGGAAGACGACCACGCTCTACTCGGCCCTCGCCGAGCTGAACCGGCCCGATATCAAAATCATCACCGCCGAAGACCCGATCGAGTACAACTTCAAGGGCATCAACCAGTGCCAGGTCAACGATCACATCGGGCTGACGTTCGCCAAGATCCTCCGCGCGATGCTCCGGCAGGCGCCGAACATCATCCTGGTCGGCGAGATCCGCGACAAGGAGGTCGGCGAGGTCGCCATCCAGGCCGCCCTGACAGGGCACATGGTCTTCTCGACGCTGCACACCAACGACGCACCCTCGGCGATCACCCGGTTGATTGACATGGGGCTCAAGCCCTTCCTCGTCGCCAGTTCGATCCAGGCGGTGCTGGCTCAACGGCTCGTGCGGATCCTCTGCGACCACTGCAAAGAGCCTGAGGAAAGCCCCAGCCCCAAGCTGCTTCGGCTGTGCGGTCTGAAAACAGAAGACCTGCAAGGCCAGACGATCTACAAGCCGGTCGGCTGCACACGCTGCGGCGGCTCGGGCTACCGTGGCAGACGCGGGATCTACGAACTGATGATCATGAACTCGGAGATCCGCGAGCTGGCGTTCAACCGCGCCGCGGTCAGCAAGGTACGCCAGGCCGCCATCGCCTCGGGCATGCGGAACCTGCTGGGCGACGGCCGGCTGAAGATCCTTGAAGGCAAAACCACCCTCGATGAAATCGCCCGCATGACGCAGATCGGCGGCACGGTCGACACCGAGAGCGATATCGATGACGATGACTCGCTAGTGGCCTGAAACCCACATCGGCGGGCCGCGGCGGTCGGCGAAGGCACAGACACAGGCGGGGCCGGGCAGGACCGGCCGGCATTACTTAGGAGAAGACACTTTTGAGTCCCTCAAGCGCGACCAGCGAAACAAGCGGCAAACGACCGCCTTCCACGATCCACATCGACCGGCTGCTGGACACCGTCGTCAAGCAGGACGCCAGCGACCTGCACCTGACGGTCGGCAAGAAGCCCACGCTGCGCATCCGAGGCCGGCTGGTCGAGCTGAATACCAAGGTGCTTGAGCCCGGCGACACGGTCGCGCTGATGAAGTCGATCACACCCGAAAGGGGCCAGAACGAGCTTCAGGAAGAAGGCGGCGCGGACTTCGGTTTCGCCTACGGCGACGCCGCCCGGTTCCGTGTTTCGGTTTTCAAACAGAAAGGCAACGTCGCCCTGGTGCTGCGGCAGATCCCTAACGAGCTGTTGCCGCTGGACGTCATCGGGCTGCCGAAAATCGTCAAAGACCTGATCCGCCGGCCCCAGGGGCTGTTCCTGGTCACCGGGCCCACCGGCTCGGGTAAAACGACCACCCTCGCCGCGATGATCAACGACATTAATCTCACCCTCGACAGACACATCATCACCGTCGAGGACCCGATCGAGTATTACCAGACCCACAACAAGAGCATCATCAACCAGCGCGAGGTTGGCAACGACTGCCCCAGCTTCTCCGAGGCCCTGCGCCGCGCCCTGCGTATGGACCCGGACGTGATCCTGGTCGGCGAACTGCGTGACCTGGAGACCATCGAGGCCGCTATCCGCGCCGCCGAGACCGGGCACCTGGTGTTCGGCACCCTCCACACCAACTCCGCCGGCGGCACGATCAACCGCGTCATCGACGCCTTCCCCACCAACCAGCAGGCCCAGGTCCGCGTCCAGTTGGCGACCTCGCTCATGGCCGTCCTCAGTCAGCAGCTACTCAAGCGGATCGACAAGAAGGGCATGGTCGCCGCCTACGAGTTCCTGGTCGTCACCCCCGCCATCTCCAACCTGATCCGTGAGAACAAGACCTTCCGGATCGACTCGGCGATCCAGACCGGTAAAAAGTTCGGCATGCAGCTCCTGGACGACCACCTCTGGGATCTCTACGAGAAGGGCTGGATCAGCATCGAGGACATGATCGACAAGTGTCGTTACCAGCCGACAATCATCGATAAGATCAAGCGAGCGGGCCATAGCATCGGCCGGACCGAGCTAGACGAAGATGATGTCGATACCAGCGGGGCCTAGGCCGAGTTTTCACTCTAGCCCCTTGACACAGATGACTTTACAGGCCTCGCCCAGCGATTCTAGCTCTTGAGATGCATGGGCTCTTGTGACGCCGAAATCCAGGTGTCTTTTTCTATTTTAACGTGTTTCATGCTTGAATCGCCGTTTCGGGTCGATATAGTAAATGTTGAAGGGGGAACGTAACCTGACGTCCTGCCCATGCAAAGTGGGCTCCCGCAGTGGCGATTGGGTTGGCACTTGGTGTCTGAGAGTCGAGTAGCCTTTGACTCCGCAAGCGAGACACTCTGGAAACTGACAGTTTGGATAACGAAACGACATGAGGCGAACAGCTGGGCCATCAGGTCAACGTGTACCCGCCCGTCCCTCCGTGGGTGACGGGCCGAGGACGGCTCGGCTAACCCGTGGCCGCATGCTTCGCAGCACTTTGATTCATCAGGGCCTATGGCAGGACAGGACATCAACCCATGGCTGAGCCAGCAAAAAGCGCCGCACCGGCATTGAGCGACCTAAAGGGTCGGCGGATCGGGCGGATCCTCACCAAGATGGGCAAGGCCACCCGCGATCAGATCAGCGAGGCCCTGGCCCTGCAGGAGCAGAAGCGGGCGCCGCTTGGCCAACTCCTGGTCGAGCTTGGGTATGTCACTCACGACGATGTCAACCTGGCGCTGGCGGCACAGGCGGGGATGGAAACGGTCAACCTGGAGGACTTTGACCTGTCCGAGGATGTGATCCATGAGATCCCCTCTGAGATGGCAATCGCGTACCAGATCCTGCCGCTGAGTCACGACCGGGAGACCAACACCCTGACGGTGGCGATGAAGACGGCGGACAACTTCCGTGCGATGGACGACCTGACCCTGCTGATGGGGTTTAAGGTCCGGGCGGTCGTCGCCCCCGCCGACCAGTTGGACAAGCTGATCCAGACGTATTACGGCGACGACGAGGAGTCTTTGACTTCGCTGGTCGCCGAGTTAGCAGAGGACCACGACCTGGAGGAACTGGCCGACCGCGGCGAGTCGATCGATCTGCAAGATCAGATCGAGGCGGCGGACGACAACCGGGTCAAGCGTCTGTTGAACCTGGTGCTGCTCCAGGCGATCAAGGACAAGGCGTCGGATGTCCACTTCGAGCCGTTCGACGACGAGTTCAAGATGCGGTACCGCATCGACGGGGTGCTGTACGAAATGATCCCCCCGCCCAAGCACCTGGCGATGCCGATCGTCAGCCGTATCAAGGTCATGTCGAATCTGGATATCGCCGAACGTCGGATGCCCCAGGACGGGCGTATCGAGCTGGTCGTAAATAACAACCCGGTGGACCTGCGTGTCGCGGTGCTGCCGACGATGTTCGGCGAGTCGGTGGTCATGCGTATCCTCGACCGTGGCAACGTCCAGCTGGACCTGGACCGTATCGGGATGCGCCCGGACGACCTGGAGACGTTCCGCCAACTGATCCACAAGCCCAACGGAATCGTCGTCGTCACCGGACCGACCGGCTCGGGCAAAACAACGACGCTCTACGCCGCATTGAACGAGTTGAATGAGACAACCGAGAAGATCCTCACGGTCGAGGACCCGGTCGAATACGACATCGACGGGCTGGTGCAGGTACAGGTGCGGCCCGAGGTCGGGCTGACCTTCGCCGCGGCACTGCGCAGCTTCCTGCGTCAAGACCCGGACATCATCCTGGTCGGCGAGACGCGCGACCTGGAGACGGCCCAGATCGCCGTGCAGGCCTCGCTGACCGGTCACCTGGTGTTTTCGACCTTGCACACCAACGACGCCCCCAGCTCGATCGCGCGTCTGCTGGACTTAGGCCTAGAGCCGTTCCTGCTGACCGCGACCATGGAAGGCATCGCGGCCCAGCGGCTGGTGCGGATGATCTGCTCACGCTGCAAAGAGCCGTACGCCCCAAGCGAAGAAGAGTTGATGCAGCTTCAGTTGATGCCCGAGGACCTGGACGGACGTCAGCTCTACCGCGGCAGGGGCTGCGACTACTGCAACCACAGCGGCTACAAGGGCCGTTTGGGTTTGTTCGAGATCATGGTCCTGGACGACGAGATGCGTGAGATGATCATGCAGAGCGCGTCGACGCAGGTGCTGCGTTCCGAGGCGAAAAAGCGCGGCATGCGGACACTGCGTCAATCGGGGCTATTGGCGTTGTACGACGGGATGACAACGATCGAAGAGGTGGTTCGGGGGACACTGGTCGAGGAATGATCTGCCGTGTTGTTTCGGGCCCCGGCCGGTCGTCTGGCCGAGTGCCCGGCACGTGAACCATCCGGCGGTCGTGAGTAAAGGAGTTTGCCATGCCGACTTTTCAATACGAAGCTCTTGACGATGGCGGCAAGCCGCAGAAGGGTACGATCACCGCCGCGACCAGCGACGAGGCGATCGCGCGTATCCGCAGTCAAGGCTACTTCCCGACCTCCGTGCGTGAACAGAAGGTCAAGAAGTCCAAGGGCGGCGGCGGCCGCGCCAAGGCCGGCAAGAAAAAGGGCGGCGGCATCTCGATCAACATCGGCGGGGTCAGTGTCAAAGCCCTGACGACCTTTACCCGCCAGCTCTCAACCCTCCAGGACGCCGGCCTGCCGATCCTCCGGTCGCTTCAGATCCTCGAACAACAGCAAAAGCCCGGCCTGCTCAAGGACACCCTTGACAGCGTCCACGAAGACGTCGCCTCGGGGGCCACCCTCTCCGACGCGATGGGCAAGTATCCCAAGGCCTTTAACAAGCTGTACACCAAGATGATCGCCGCGGGCGAGGTCGGCGGCGTGCTGGACCTGATCCTCCAGCGGCTGGCCGAGTTCATGGAAAAAGCCGCCAAGCTCAAACGCCGGATCATCGGCGCGTTGATCTACCCCGCGGTCGTAATCACCGTCGCCGCCGTCATCGTCCTGGGCATCATGTACTTCATCGTGCCCAAGTTCGAGGAGATCTTCGACGACTTCGATACGGACATGCCCCCGCTAACGCTGTTCCTGATCGGGTTCAGCAAGTTCCTGGGAGGCCGGCAATACGATGGGCAGCTCCCGGGCATTCTCTGGGTGCTCTTAAGCCCGATCGCGATCTTCATGCTATTCAAGCTGATCCGCAAGAGCCACGCCGGCAAGGCCGCCACCGACTGGACCCTGCTGAAACTGCCGGTCGTCGGCAGCCTCGCCGCCAAGGCCACCATCGCCAAGTTCACCCGGACGCTGGGCACGCTGATCACCGCCGGCGTGCCGATCCTCGACGCGATCACCATCACCGGCGAAACCACCGGCAACCACGTCTATGAGACCGCCCTGAGGAAGGTCCACGACTCGGTGCGCCAGGGTGAGAGTTTCGCCGAGCCGCTGCGTCAGGCCAAGGTCACCGACACGATCGTCGTGAACATGATCGACGTCGGTGAGGAGACCGGCGACCTGGACAAGATGCTCTTGAAGATCGCGGACAACTTCGACGAAGAGGTCGACGTCGCGGTCGGGAGCCTGGTGTCCCTACTCGAGCCGATCATGATCGTCGTGCTCGGCGGGATCGTCGGGTTCATCGTGGTGGCGTTGTTCCTGCCCCTGGTCAAGCTGATGCAGGCGGTGATGTAGCTCCCTCCCGCGGTGCCCCCCCGGCCGGGAACACCCGCCGGGGGGCGCCGTTTTCAATCAACCGGATACATGCGATGACACGCACGAAACTGAAAACCGACCCCCACGCCGCGGGCTTCACCCTGATCGAGATCCTGGTGGTGATCGTCATCATCTCGCTGGTCACGGGGATCATCATCGGCGGCGCGCAGGTCATCCAGCAAAACGCCAAGGAGAGCCAGGCCCATACCACCCTCACCGGGCTGATCGGCAACGCCGGGCAGTACGAGAACCTGACCACCAAGCCGATCGAGCACATCAACAGCACGTTCTTCGTCTGGAACGGCAAGCTGCGGATGAACATCCCCGGACGGGAGGGAGATAAAGGCCTGATCCGCGGCGAAGACGTCGCCGGCGAAGACAACGGCAACTACACCTACGCCAACGGCGACACCAACGACCAGTACATGACTAGGGCCAACCTGTATATCGAGCGATTCATCTGGGCCGCCAACCAGGTCCCGGTCATCCGCGAGGCCCTGCCCTCACTGGGCAAGGCGTTCGGGGACGCCGACGACGACGGGTTCCTCGATATCGTCGACCCCTGGGGCAACCCCGTCGCCTACGCCTCTAGTGTGAGCCACACAAACGACCCCGACGACGACTTCCTGCCCGTGCATGACTCGCCGTTCTTCGCCTCGGCGGGCAAGGACCAGATGTGGGGCCGGCCCAGGACCAGCGGTGAGTTCACCTCCGAAGCCGCCTTCACCGCCTACAGGAGGACAGACGAGTACAAGTTCTCGCAGGACAACCTCTACAGCTTCGACCTGGGCCGAGCCGCCGCACAGAGGGGGGACTAACAACCACGATGAACCGGCCCACATACGACAACCCGCCCGGGGAAGGATTCACACTGATCGAGCTGCTGGTGGTCGTCGCCATCACCGCGGTCGTCCTGGCGCTGTCCTTCCCGATGATCGGCGCGATGAAGCGCGACTCCAGCGCCAGCACGGGCCGGAACACCGTCGCGGTCGCGGTTTCTGTGGCCTTGCGGTACGCCACGGTCAGCACAGACTTCCGCAACGGGGACCTGGACTTAGCCAACACCGAAGGCAACGAGCCGGGCACCTACAGCGGCGCGGCCGTCGTCTTCACCCCCGCCGGTGAACTGCGCCTGACGCGCAACTACTCCGACGCGACCTTCCCTTACTCAGACGGCGACTCACGGTACCTGGAGCGACGCGGCCCGGGATGGAAAGAGCCGCAGTTCCCCGGGCAGCCGGAGAAAGAACTCAACGGCTTTAACGACATAGACATCGACTACGTCCTGCTCCCGGCAGACACCGCCGTCGCCGGGATCTCCCGCCACCGCGTTAACAACCCCACCGACCCGCCGGAGCTGCTGCCCCCGCCGTTCGCCATCTGGTTCAACCAGAACGGTTACATGATCACCACCGGGAAGAACCTGATTCGGGGCAACCGGCCCAACGACTACGAGTTCGTCTATTACGACGGGAACTACGACGGCCAATACGCCGTCAACGGCCAACGGGCAGACCGGCGTCGGATCAGCAACTACAACCCCGACGACTACAACCCAAACACCTACTCCTATAACAACAACAACTGGCACAATCAGCGCGAGAGATACATCCTCCCGTTCGAGAAGCTCGAAGCCGTGATCGGGGTCTACGTCTACTCCCGCGCGGACTTTGACCAGGCCGTCGAGGATCGGGCCATCGAGCCCTGGGCCAAGACCAGCGCCACGGATAACAACGTCCGGTGGCAGTGGATGAAGGAAAACGGAGAGATGGTCCTTTTCAGCAAACAGACCGGGACGATGATCCGCACGCGAGACGAATGATGACGATTCAAAGCCGTACAACCCAAGCCGCACTCGATCAGCGACCGACAGGCCGACGACGCTCGCAATCCGCGCCTCAGACCCCGGAAACCCGGGGCTTCGCTGCGCTCAGCGCCCGGCGTGGGGGGCGCGGTGGCGGCGCTATGGGTTTCAGCCTGATGGAGGTGCTGATCGCGCTGGGGATCTTCGCGGTCGGGCTGGTCGCGGTCGCATCGATCTTCCCCACCGCCATCGCCATCCAGCGTGAAACCGTCCGCGACCTGGACGCCCGACGCATCGGCAAAAGCGCCAAAAGCACGCTCATGGCCATCGCGCAATCCTCCGACGGCGCCCCCGGCGTGAACGACCCCTGGGCGGAAATCAATTACAAGCACGACGCGGTCCTCGCCAACCGCGAAGGGACCTTGAAGGTCTATGCAAACAATACCGAATCCATGGCACTCGCCAATGCGCTCGACCCCAACCCCGTCTTGCCGATGATCGACCTGCCGGAACTCACCAACCCAGGCGACAAGGGGATCCAGCGGCCGGTTCCGGTCCCAGACCCGAACTTGACGGTTGATGCCCCCCTGTCGTTCCACGGCCTGTTCACCCAGGAGCTGCGAAGCTACCCCAGCGGCATCGACCGGACCGACCGGCGTGACTACTACTGGTACCCCCTGATCCAGGTCACCGACCTGGCCATCAGCCCCAAGTGGTTCATGTACCTGATGGTGATGCACCGAAGCGGCAGCGAGCTACCGCCGCAGATCCGTGAGGCCCGGCTCGATACCCGTAAGACTGTGGGCAGCCGGATCGAGTTCGACACCACGATTATTGATAGATCGTTCCTGGACAACGACGCCGACGACGACGGCTTGCCGGACCTGATCCAGCCCGGGGACACGGTGCTGGCCAGCGACGGGAAGGTGCACAAGGTCATCCTCGCCGACCGCACGGGGATCCTCGTCAACTCGCCCCAGGTCGGCAAACCGACCTTGCTGTATTACGCCGTCGCGATCGACGGCGGGGGAAACGTGAAACGTGAATCCCGATCCCCGATCGTCTGGATCGAGGAGAAGATCGAGCTGGTCGTCCACGAGCCTTGAGCATGAAGCACAGGACCGACACAACCCGCAGGCAGGCAGGCGTCACCCTCGTCGAGATGATGGTGGCGCTGGCGATCACGTCGTTCGTGATCCTGGTGGTCAACCAGATCTTCAACGAGGTGATCCAGACCGTCGGCCGGGGGACGCAGGGCGGGGAGATCCTCCAGAAAGCCCGGACGCTGGACGAGCAGTTGGCGACCGAGACGGAGTTGGTCATCAGCGACCTGAACGCCCCGGGGCAGTGGCGGGGCCGGATGGTCGGGCCCTCCGGGCGGGGTGGACCCCTTAGCGGCGACCCCGGCGGGTTCCTGGCGATCATCCAGCACGAGATCGCCGTGCCTCTCACACTTACCGACGCCTTGAAAGACAATACCGACCCCACGAAGTTCAAAAACATCCGCAGCGACCAGTTGATGTTCATCTACGACCAGCGGGCCGACATCGGTGTCAAGGGCTCGAAGCTGCTGCCGCCGCTGGCGCCGTCGAGCGTGACCAGCTTCGCCGGGGACATGACCAACTCGATCAACGCCGAGTACATCCGCATGTGGTACGGGCACGCGGTACAAGTCCCCGAAGACCGCACCGTCAACTTCAACCCGATCCAGCACGACCTGGGCGTACAGAACGCGGGCAACCCCAACGCGCTCGCCCAGGACTGGGTGCTGGGCCGCCAGGCGCTGTTCCTCACCGGCTGGAACCCGATCCCCACATCCTCAAGCCCGCCACGCCCGCCGATCGGAGCACACGCCAATGGCATCAGCGTCATGGACCCGATTGTGGACGGCCCGATAGGCAAGCGGTTGTGGCAGGGCTTTGCCGATGTCAGCATTCTGAAGCTGGAACAAATTACCGACCCCGCCACGGGCTTGCTGGGCGGCCTCCCGAACTCGATGGCGTATCAGGGGCAGGTCGCGGCGATGCTGTACGTGATCCAGCCGCTGCTGACCGGGACCAAACCGGGGTCGGCGGACTTGACCGCCGAGGACATGGCCCCGTCGCACAGCTACTTGATGGGCGGTGTCAGCGACTTCATCGTCGAATGGGCCGGGGACGTGGTCAACGGGACGATGTTCCTCCCGACGCTCCCGAGCGACTTCGTGCCCGACGGCGAGCTGGACCGCGACCCCGACGGCCGGATCAAGTGGTACACCAGCCCCCGGT
>JAJDCU010000008.1 GCA_029260655.1 Phycisphaeraceae bacterium | reverse complement strand
GGGGGGCTGGGTGCGGGGCTCATGGCGTTCTGCCAAGCCGAGATGCGCCCGGGGCTCGATATCGTGCTGGAAATGGTGCAATTCGACCAGCGCGTCCGAGGTTGCGACCTGTGCCTGACCGGCGAGGGCCGACTCGATGGGCAATCACTCTCCGGCAAGGCCGTGATCGGCGTCGCACAAGCCGCAGCCAAGCACAACGTCCCCTCCATCGCCCTGGTCGGCAGCCTCGGGGAAGGCCACGAAAAATCCATCGACGCCGGGCTCAAAGATTACATCGAGATCGGGCGCGGGCTGCCTTCCGAAGAGTCCATGGCCCGCGCCGCGGAACTGCTAGAGAAAGCCACGGTCTTAGCCGTTAGCATGTACGGTTAACAGCGACTATAAGGGTGCATCCTTTAAAGCAAGTCGCTACCCAGCTACGACATGCCCGGCCGCACGCATACGACGTTGCTTGAGCATCAGGAAGAACATGCTGACGCCGCCGAGGACGCCCCATGCGGCCATGATGATGTACCAGTAAAAGTATCCCGATTCTTCCTGTGTCGCGGTGAGTACCCGGCCTGTGATGAAGAGGGAAATGGCGGCACCGTAGTATTGGAACGAATCGATGACGCCGGCGGCGAACCCGGCCATCTTCTTGCCCCCGATATCCATGGGTGCCGCGGCACCGACCAGCGAGTGGGTGGAGTTCACGGTCAGCGCGATGCAGACCAGGATCCCACACCCGATCCAGATGCCTGCCGTCGTCGGGCCGACCCAGCCCATGGTCAGGATCACGGCGGCCAGGATGATGACCGCCGCCTCCACAAAGTAGAGAACCATCGCAACCGGCGCGCGTTTGCCGACAAAGAACTTGTCGGAGATAAACCCGGAGCCCAATGAGCCCAGGAAAGCAACCAGCGGCATCAGAAAGAGCGTCCAGAACGCGATCGCCGGGATATTCGATTTCATATCGAAGCCCAGTTGGTCTTCGAAATACAGGATCTGGATGTTCTCCAGGCTGTGTCGGACACCGCCGGTGCAGGCATAGGCGACGGCGTAGAACCAGACCAACGGGTGGGTAAGGATGGTCTTCATGGATTGCCAAAGAGAAACCGTCACACCCTCGGAGTTATCGACTTCATCTTCAATCTCTCCGGGGAACCCCGCTTCATCGGGTGATTGCTTGACCGCGAAGAACATGAAGATCGCTGCTGCTGCGGTGAACAACGGCGGGATCCTGAACAGGTACCGCCACTCACCCTGCTTGGCCATCACGACACCGAAAATCACGATGCCCGACGTGAGCATGTAAGGGCCCAGGTAGTTGATCGCCATCTGCCCCAGTTGGATCATCCCCCCGAAGATGCCCGCGAAGGTGCCGCGCTCGGTGCGGTGGAACCAGGCGGCGTTGATCTTCACCATGCCCGGGGCCCCGAACGATTGGAGGTACCCGTTAAGTAGCGATAGCAGCGCGAATGTGCTGAACGTACTGACCCAGGGAGAGAAGCCGAAGATCATGTTGATGATGATCGTCCCGACGGCGCCGAACAGCATGCAACGCTTGCCGCCGACACGGTCACTGATCAACCCGTTAATCAACTGCCCCGTGCCGTACGCCAGCGCCCAGATACCGATCAGGTCGGCGACGGCGGTTTCATCAAACCCGTACTCGGAACGCAGGTGCGGCGTGGCAAACTTGAAGTTGTACCGGCACATGTAGTAAGTGGCGTACATCAGCCCCAGCGAAAACCAGTTCAACCCCCGGCGTAGACGGAAGCCCTTGCTGTGTTGAATCACGAAGTGTTTGTCAGACATGCTCACCTGTCGGGAAAGGATCTTGGATTCGTATGGCCGGCTCGCCCGCGCGACACGGATCGTAGATCATACGCGAAAACGTCCATAAACCTAAGCAGAAAATCCCGGGCCCGATAGGGTGGCTGTTTACGGTGAAAACGGGCGTAAAAAGGCTTCTGCGGGCCGGCGGCTCACCTGGGGGCCGACCGTGCGGGCTGCGGGTCCGCTTGGGCCGGGGCGGGCTGCTCGTGAGTTTCGACGGATTCCGGCTGGGGCTCGGGCTGGTCCTTGCTGGTCACGGTGGCGACGACGGTGAGCCCTGCGTAGACCTTCTGGCCCTGCTGGACGGCGACCTTCGGCTCCAGGTCGGCCGGGAGGTACAGCTCCGTGGTCGATCCGAGCTTGATCATCCCGATACGCTGGCCTCTTTGGACGACGTCGCCCTCGTGGACGCCGCAGGCGATGGTCCTGGCGAGCAGGCCGGCGACCTGTCGGACGGCGGCGAGGGGTTGTAGGCGGATCGGGTGGACCAGCACGATCAGGTTCGACTCGTTGGTCTCGGCAGACGCGGGGTTCAGGGCGTTCTTGTGGTCGCCGGGCTTGTGCGTGATGCTCGTGACCTGGCCGTGGCATGGGCTTCGATTGATGTGAACATCCAGGACGCTTAAGAAGATGCGGATGCAGGTCGCCGGGCCGTTGAAGGGCTCGAAGTGCTCGACCTGGTGGATCGAACTGACGCGCCCGTCTGCCGGGGCGATGACGGCGCCGCGCTGCGAAGGTGTCTTGCGGTTTGGGTCACGGAAGAACAACAGCCCCGCCGCGGTCGCCGGGAGGATAATCAGGACCAGCCACCACAGGCCTGCGACAAGCGAGGCGATCATCAGTAGCAGGCCGATCGCGGCGATCGTTAGCCATTCGTTTTTGCCGTAGGGGCTGAGCATCGTGTTCCGTCACGGGTTGGCAACAGGTGTGGATAGGTCTTAAAGGCCAAAGCGAGCGCGCGGCCCGGAATCGTTTTCGTCGTCAGGTTTGTGGTCGCTACCTCGATCGGTTTCCCGGCAAGGATCTGGCAAAACCGCCTGTCGAAAGTCGGCCTGACTTTATCAGGAGGCCTTGTCCTTAAGCATCCCAACGCCGCCACAGACCAGACTCACGACGAGCAATACGCCGGTGCTGATCATCAGCTTGGAGGAGGACCCGCTGTCGTAGATCATCCCGGTAATCGCGCTCTTGACGCCCGCAACTGCGGAGACGGCGACGATCAGTGTGATCACAAGCGAGATCGTCGTGCCCAGCAACAGGCCGGTCCCCAAGCCGCTGCCCGCCGAGCCAGCGCCCGTATATGCGGCGAGGGGAGCAGCGCCAGCGGCGTCCAGGTCGTGCTCGCCGCCGTCATGGATCTGTGTCAGGCCGCCGGCTGCGGTAGCGCCGGTCTCCATGGAGATCGCGCTCTCGAACACGCCGGACGATCCGATGCCAGACGCCAGCGACCCTTCGCCGGCATTCGTCCCGCCGGGGTAGATCTCGTCGAGCAACTCGGCGCCCAGGCTGGTGTCGTCGCTCTCACGTGTCAGGTCAAGCAGCCCCGAGCCCGAGCCGACACTTTCCAGGGAGAGGTCTTCCTGTGCGGTGTCGGCCATCGGGTTGGTGACGGCGGTTTGCGCAAGGGGGTCGACCGGCTCGACCTCGTCGGGCCCGAAGACGCTCATCCCGGACCCGGTGCCCGTGCCGGAAGCGCCGGCGGGTACGCCAGTGCCCGAGCCTGTGCTGGTCAACCCGGGTTTGCTGGCCATGTTGGTGTCGGCGAGGCTGATCGCGTCGGTGTCGTCGCTGGGGATCAGCGGGATCGGCGAGCCCGAGTCGCTGTCGCCCGAGCCGCCTGCGAGGTTGTCGATCTGGTCACGCTTGAACATCAGCTTGTCCCGATCTCGGAACTGCTGGAGCTGACCGCTGGCGGCCATCTCTTTGACCTTCTCGATATCGATCCCAAGCTTCTGGGCAGCCTCGTCCAGGGTGTAAAACATCTTGGCCATGATTGGCTCCTGAGATTGAACGGTCGTGGTCGGCCCGGCGCGCCTTGCCGTACTTCGGCTGGGTCTGCCAACGCCTTCCTGCGAACATATTAGGATATGCCGTAACTGCTTGCCTGACAAGGCGGCTAAACCCCGTTCCACAGTTTTCCCGACGTGCTGACACGCCCTTTGGACACACACGCCATGCCGCTTGCTTACGGGCTGATCCATCCGGTTGATTTGAGTCTCGCCGACCTTCCCCCGGCGTTGCAAGGCCTTAGAATCGCTCACCTTAGCGACCTGCATATCACCGGCCCCAGCCACCGGATGGATAAACTCGTCAGCCAACTCGCCAGCCTCAGGCTCGATCTGGCCGTGTTGACCGGCGACTACATGATCCGTGGGACGGATGAAGACAAGGCGGCGGCTGTGATCCGGCAGGTCCTCGACGGGCTCAAGACGCGGCTGGGGATCTTCGGCATCTTTGGCAACCACGACACACCCAGGCTGGCCCAGGCCCTTGACCGGCCCGGCGTCCACTGGCTGGGCACCGGCGTACATCGGGTGCCCGGTCAGCCGATCGAGATCTTCAGCATCGATCAACTTGGGGATGACGCCGACGACTGCACCGCAATGCTGCTTAACGGTGATCGGCCCGACGACGCAAGGCTACGGTTGATGATCGCCCATTACCCAAGCTGGATCTCGACCGCGGCCGACCTGAACGTGGACATCCTGTTCGCCGGCCACACCCACGGCGGCCAGGCCTGCCTGCCGACCGGCCAAGCCCTGATGAACTCCTGCGACCTGCCGCTATCAATGAGCTCCGGCGTGCTGCGCCACCGCGACACTCTCGCCGCCATCTCGCGCGGCCTCGGCGAGGTCGGCGTCCCGGGCTTCCGCCTGCGCACCTTCTGCCCACCGCACGTCCCGGTCTACACACTTAGACGAGGCCCGACACTCGGGCGGAATACGCCGAACGTCGTGCGCGTGATGCGGTGGTAGTATAGATATGGCCCTGGGAATTGTACTAATCTTCTTTCTGCACTCGGTTCAATCGAGGTGATAACACATAGTAAAAAGGGTGATCCTTCAACTCGCTACAACGAAGATCCATATCGATTTCTTCCCAATATTCACTCCAGCGTTTCCATGCCGCTTGTTCTCCTCCTTTCTGTGTATTTAGAAAACGCTCAATCTCCGGAATGTCGTCCCGGATGATTAATTGCAAATGAAGAATGTCGAGATGTAATAGCACTTCGATCTCTATCGACCTAATGTCATCTTCTGAATACTCCGGCCAATCTGAACTATCCCACAATATCTCTGATTGCTCGTGTACATCTCTCTCAGTGATAGACCCAGACTTCCATTGAGAGAGTAAATCCAGCAATTGAGATTTTAGACTTGCTGTCATATCCAGTTACTCCAAGAGTGATATCCCTTCAGAAAACATAGTCACCGACCGAAAAAGGTTCAACCATGGGGCCAAGAACATTTCTCCTGCCCCGTTTCACATCCCCACACTCTGCCACTGCCTGACCGCATTGATCGGCCAAAGTAGCATCAACACATTCAGCAACAGGTTATCGCGGATGGTCAATAGGAGTACCAGTTCGGTCGCCAGGAACAGAGACACGGACCAGTACCACTTGACGCCCGTGGCGATGGCGAAGCCGAGGATGAAGCAGGCGATATCGCCGAGCGAGTTGCCGATGCTGTCGCCGGTGTAGCCCAATGACATCGTGGTTTCGCGGTAGCGGTTGATGACCATCGGTGTGTTTTCGAGGATCTCCCAGGCGGCTTCGATCATCACGGCCGGGATAAGCCGCCAGGCGAACGGCAGGCGGCGCACGGGCGGCAGGCAGGCAAACAGCAGGGCGAAGATCAGGCCGTGGGAGATGTGCGTGAAGCTGTAGGGGTCTACCAGGTGCTGGGAGTTGTGCAGGCTCCAGACATCGCCGGACCAGAGGAACGCCTCGCCCCCGGACATCTCGCTACCGCCTTCGCACCACCAGGGTTGGCCTAACTTATGCAGCACAAGGACGGTGGCGACGATCATCAACACAACCACGGCCCACGGCCTTACCCGGTCCCAGGGGTTTTTGTCTGGCGCTACCAGTTCGGGCACATCTGTCATGCGGCCTCTTTGCTGTCAGGTAGCGCTGCCGCATGCAGCGTAAACTCAGCCAACGCACGGTCGGCAAAACAAAACACCTCACCGCGCCGCCGGATCGGGTAAACACTCAGTCGGCGATCTTCGATCACAACGCCGCGCGGCCGGCCGGGGAACCCGAAGCTGCCGGTGTTGATCAGGGTCAATCCGCCGCGCTGCCAGATGCCTTGGCGGTGGGTGTGGCCGAAGATGAAGAACTTGGCTTCGGGCGCGTGCTCCTGAGCAAACCGCTGCGCCATACCAGGGATGTTGTGCCAGTACCACAAGACCTGCAAGGCCATCCACGGCCGGAGCATCAGTTGGCGCGTCGCGGAGTGTTGCAGGGCATGCTCGTATTCATCCCAGTACTCGTGCGCGGTGTGTTGCGAGACGCTTAGCCGGGCCGCCAGTTTGCCGCGGGCCTCCGGCTCCAGCTTCGCCATAGCCCGGTCGTGGGCCCGGCGGACCTTGGCGGCGGACGGCGTCCACGGCGCGATCGCCGGGTGCAGCACATCCCCGTGGGTGACGAAGACCGAGCCGTCGCCAAGCAGCAGGTGGCGCACATCACTGATGTACGGGTCGTGGTTGCCCGACAGCAGGGTCGGCTCGACCCCGTCGCGCTCGCACAGGTCGTGCATCTGCAGCACAAGCCTGGCCGCCTTGATCCGGCACCGGGGGTCGTGGATCTCCGCCACGTCCCCGTTGAACACGACAGCCGAAGCGCCTTGCCACAAGGGACGCAGCATCTGCGGCGAACGCACCAAAGCGTCCGGCCGGCCCATGTGCGTGTCAGACAAAATGACGATCCGCTCGCCCATCGTGTAACCGTTATCGGTTCAGATGGATCGACGCTGGATTATTCCGGTGCGCGTGCTCACACCTGCCGGTCCAGCAGGCGGTACTGGATGGCTTCGGCGACGTGGTGGGCCTGGATGCGGCCGCTGTTTTCCAGGTCGGCGATCGTCAGGGCGACGCGGCGGATCTTGTCGTAGGCCCGGGCGCTTAGGCCCAGCTCGGTCATCGCGTCTTTGAGTAGTTGCTGGCTTTGAGCGTCCAGCGGCGCGAGTTTGTCCAGTTCACGGCCGGAGAGCGTGCGGTTGGGGCGCAGCGGCCCGCCGTTGCGGTCTGACTGGGTACGTCGGCTGTGGATGACCTGCTCGCGCATCTGCGCCGAAGACGTCCCGTTGCGCTGGCCGGTGAGTTGGCGGTAGGGGACGGGGGGGACCTCGATGTGGATGTCGATCCGGTCGATCAGCGGGCCGGAGATCCGCGAGAGGTATCGGTCCATCTGGCGCTGGCTGGCTTCATCGTTTGGGGCGTTGCCCTTGGGGGTGGGGTTCATCGCGGCGACGAGCATGAACCTCGCCGGGAAGCGCACCGAACCGTGAGCGCGGGCGATGGTGACGTGGCTATCCTCTAAGGGTTGCCGCAATGTTTCGAGCACACCGCGAGAGAACTCGGGCATCTCGTCGAGGAACAGGACCCCGTGATGCGCAAGGCTGACTTCGCCCGGCCTTGGGATCGCACCGCCGCCTGCGACCGCGACACTGCTGGCGGTATGGTGGGGGGAGCGGACCGGCCGCGCGGTGACCAGGGGCTGGCCTTTGGGGACCTGGCCGACCGCCGAGTAAACCCGTGTGACTTCCAGCGCCTCTTCGCGGGATAGCGGCGGGAGGATCCCCGGCAGCGCCTTGGCCATCATCGTCTTGCCGGTCCCCGCCGGGCCGATCATCAGGACGTTGTGCCCGCCCGCCGCCGCGATGAGCATGGCGCGCTTGACCGCCTCCTGGCCACGCACGTCCGCGAAGTCCGCCAGCACGCCGTTGTGATTGAGTAGCGCCTCGGTATCCACATCCGGCAGAGGATCGATTATGTGAAGCTCGTTGAGGAAACCGACCACGCTCGAAAGCGTGTCCGCAGGATAGACCTCGATCCCCCCGACGGCCGAGGCTTCACCGGCGCACTGAACCGGGACGACCACGCCGTCGAGTTTGAGTTTCTTGCAGAGGATCGCCAGGTTCACGACCCCGCTGACCGGCCGGACCCTTCCATCGAGGGCAAGCTCTCCGGCAAACAGCAGCCGCTTGTGCCGCTGTGTCTGCACCACGCGCTCGGCCAGCAACAGACCCACAGCGATCGGCAGGTCAAAGATCGGCCCTTCCTTGCGGATGTCCGCCGGCGCCAGGTTTACCAGCAGGCGTGACATGGGAAACGGATAACCCGAGTTGATGATCGCCGAACGCACCCGCTCGATCGATTCTTTCACCGCCGCGTCCGGCAACCCCACGATCGTGGTCTTGGGCAGGCCCTGGTCGGCGATGTCGACCTCGACTTCGCAGGGCTGGGGATCGATCCCGGTCAACACAAAGCTATGGACCTGGGCGAGCATCACTTGGAGTGTAACGACCCATACAGGACCCGTACAGCTTTCAGTGCCAACATCCTGGCACCGCCGGCCCTCAGCCAGACGTCAAAAACCTTTCCGCGGGTAGCGGCTGTAAGGGCGGGGGGAGCAACCGGTAAACCACAACACATTAAACGCTTATGGATAGAGGGGTTGACCGACATCCCAATACGGGCTATTCTTATCGGTCGATCAGCGATCTCTGGTAAATGTTCGTTGCACAGCCGGATCGGCGTGCTATTAGTTAGTTACGGTCAGCCCGGTGGGAAAGGGAAAATTCTGGTGATCATTGTCCGCGGATGCCGCCCGTCTGGGTGAGCCGTCGACCCGCATCTACTATAAGTCCTGTTTTCGGGAGTTGTCGTGCCGATGAGTATTCACAGATTTAAGCGATTCTTTTCCGCCATTCAATCCAGCGCATCCTCTACACGCCGGCGCAAGGCGCAAGCGGATAAGCCCGCCGCCGACCGGCACAGCTATGCCTTGGAGACACTCGAAGAGCGCACCCTGCTCAGCGCGGTTCTGGCCGTCGACCCGATTGAAAACCACGCTTTCACCGTCCCCACCGGCGGGTCAGCGCGGACCGTCGATTTGAACAGCTTCTTCGACGATGACACGATCGACGGCTCGGTCGTCGAGTTCAACACAACCCTGGGAAGCGTCAAGGTCGAACTGTTCGACACCGCCACCCCGCTGACCGTGGCGAACTTCCTGTTTCACGTCAACCGCGGCGACTACACCGACAGCCTGTTCCACCGTTCGGTGGTTGATTTCATCGTCCAGGGGGGCGGGTTTTTAGACGACACCCCCAATTTCACGCCGGTCTTCCAGCAGGACCTACCGGTCCAAAACGAGCCGGGCATCTCCAACACCCGCGGCACGATCGCCATGGCCAAGCGCGGGAACGACCCCAACAGCGCTACGAACCAGTGGTTTTTCAACCTCGACGACACCAACGCTGCTAACCTCGATTTCCAGAACGGCGGGTTCACCGCTTTCGGGCAGGTACTCGGCGACGGGATGACCGTCGTCGACGCGATCGCCGCGGTCCCGATCTTCAACGCGTCGCTGCTGAACCCAGCGTTCTCCAGCATGCCGCTTCGGAACTTCACGAACACCGTCTTCCCCGACGCCAGCAACTTCCTCACGACCAGCTCCGTCAACCAGGTCTCCGAGCTGACGTACGCGGCCTTTATCATCCCCCCGACCAACGGCATGACCACGGACTCGATCAGCGTCGAGGTGGATGGCATGGGGATTCTGAAAGTGGTTTCAAACAACCACCTTCAGGGGTCCATCGACGTGTTGATCACGGCGACAGCCATTGATGGCACAACCGAGACGGGGACCCTGACCGTGAACCTCGGCGCGGCGGTCCAGGACTTCAGCGGCAACGGCAGCACGGATATCGTCTGGCGGAACTCGCGGGATGGCAAGAATACGATTTGGGAGATGCTCGGGCTCGACCGCATTGACGGGGGGTCCAACCCGATCGCCGCAGCACCCAACCAGAACTGGCTGATCTCCGGGGTCGCCGATTTCGATGGTGACAACAAGGTCGATATCGTCTGGCGCAACGCGCTGACCGGTAGGAACGTGCTCTGGCTGATGGACGGCGTGAACCTGCGAACCACGATCGACCTCGATGCGCTGGTCAGCGCCGACTGGCAGATCGCCGGTGCTGGCGATGTGAACCTCGACGGCAAGGCAGACCTGATCTGGCACAACGCCAAGAACGGCCGAAACACCGCCTGGCTGATGGACGGGACCACCCGTCTGGTGGGAGAGGGCGGAGCCTCCGCAACCATGCCCCTGGCCCGCGAGACCGACAAGAGATGGCAGATCGCAGCGGTCGCCGATATCAACCGCGATGGCGGCGTCGACCTGATGATGCGCCACCGAACGACCGGGCAGAACTTGTTCCTGCTGCTTAACCGCGAAGACGGCACACTCGCCGACCGCGTCTCGCTCAAGAGGGTCGGCAACAGCGATTGGCAAGTCGGGGTGATCGCGGACATCAACCTCGACAGCCGCCCCGATATCGTCTGGCGCAACAGCAGCAACGGAAGAAACATCGTCTGGGAGATGAACCCGTTGTTCCTGACGTCCATAACCAACAGAACTTTCTTCTCCACGACCAAGCGGATTGCCCGGCTGGCTAACACCGACTGGCAGATGCCGGGGCTGGGGCCGTTGTCGCAGATCAACCTCAGAGTGCTAAGGAAGCAGGTCCAGGCCCAGAAGCTTCAGGCAGCCGCCTCATCGCTATCGGCCCCGGTTGGCGGTTCACTGCTGTCGCAGGTCGATCCGATCCTGACCTTTGATTCCGCTGACGAAGAGCAGGCGTTCGCCCTCGATGAGAACGGGCAGGTCGTCCGCTAAGGTTTGTCTGTTTCTTCATCCTGCTGCTGTGATCCGGCGCCCCGATACCGACGCTTAAGAGGCGGGGTCTCAAACAGCAGTGCCGAGCACAGTGTCCAAAGCGTGACCACGCCCAAAATAACCGCCATCAGTATCCAGGGCCTATCCTCGTCCAGCCGGCGTTGATAGAGGACCACGAACGTCCAGACCCACTCCATCGCAGCCAACACCAGCACCACCTGGATCAGCCTCGCCGACCACGGTCGTCGTACCAGCAGCACAATAAATGGGATCAGCAGCGATGCCGCCGTCAGCGCTAAGCTGCCTGTACGCAGGCAATGCGCCGCCAGCAGGAGAAAACTCACGGCCACCGGGAAGAGTAGGGCGATCCACATCGGTTATCCTTTGAGTCAATTGGGCCAGCCGGTCACAGTTCGCTGATCACAATACGAACCGGCTAAGGTCCTTGTCCGCGACGATCGACTCGACACGTTCGTTGACAAAAGTATCGGTGATCGTCAGCGCTGCCTCGCCTCGCTCGGCCAGCTCGGGCGCATCGAAATTGATCTGCTCGAAAACCCGCTCCACGATCGTCATCAGCCGACGGGCGCCGATGTTCTCAAGCGTGGCGTTGGCTTTGGCGGCGACCCGGGCGATCGCTTCGATCCCCGACGTTTCGAAATCCACCTCGATCCCCTCGACCTTCAAAAGCGCCTGCTGTTGCTTGGTCAGGGCGTTGCCCGGCTCTGTCAGGATCCGAATGAAGTCGCTTTCATTCAGAGCCGACAGCTCGACCCGGATCGGGAACCGCCCCTGAAGCTCGGGCATCAGGTCGCTGACGGCTGCGCTGTGAAACGCACCGGTCGCGATGAACAGGATGTGATCGGTCCGCACCACGCCGTAACGGGTCGTCACCGCCGTGCCCTCGACGATTGGAAGCAGGTCCCGCTGGACACCCTGGCGCGAGACGTCAGGTGAACCACCGCCGGATGCGCCCCCCGAAGCGCCGCCGGAGACCGCGATCTTGTCGATCTCGTCAAGGAACACGATCCCGCTGTCCTGCGTGCGGTCGATCGCTTCGGCCGAGATCTTCTCCTCGTCCAGCAGCTTCTCCGTCTCCTGCTCGATCAGGATGCGGCGGGCCTGGGCGACCGAGACCCTGCGCCGGTTGTGCTGCTCGGGGATCATCCGCTCAAGCATCGACGACATCTGCGGGTCCATCTGGTCGATGCCCATGTTGGCAAACATCACCGAGGCTTGAGGCTTGTTCGTCACGTTCAACTCGACCTCACGCTCGTCCAGACTCCCGGCCTCCAGCTGCTCGCGCAGCTTGTCACGGACGTGGGCTTTGCGCTCTTGGGACTGTTCGGGGCTGACATAGCCGTCAGACACCGTGGCGGGCGTGTCGGTCGGCGCGGACCCGGGCAGCAGCAGGTCGACCAGCCGATCGGTCGCCGATGCCTTGGCCTTGCCGGCAACAAGCTCAGCCTGTTCAATGCGGACCATCGCGATCGCCTGGTCCAGCAGATCACGGATCATCGATTCGACGTCCCGACCGTGGTACCCGACCTCGGTGAACTTGCTGGCCTCGACTTTCACGAACGGCGCATCGGCGAGTCTGGCCAGGCGTCGGGCGATCTCGGTCTTGCCCACCCCGGTCGGGCCGCTCATGATGATGTTCTTTGGGTAGACCTCCTGGGCCATCTCCCCCGTCAGTTGCCGGCGTCGCCAGCGGTTGCGGATCGCCACGGCGACGGCACGCTTGGCGTCGGCTTGTCCGATAACGTACTTGTCCAGTTGCTGAACGATCTGCCTGGGTGTGAGGTCGTGCATGGGGTGACATCGTAGCCTCTGTGCAATCCGGTGCAGGCCGCCTGGGTGCCCGTGGATTGCGTTGGTGTGGGCCGGTTGTTCTGTCTGTAACGGCCAGATAACCCAGGCAGGGGCTAAACAGGGCCCCGGGTTTAGTCGATCAATCTCTTAGTTGTTACACCGGAATCGGCGCGACCGGTCCGCCCCTGATCGGGGAGGGCCGGGCGAGTCCGCCGGGTACGTTGGATGGTCCGTCCGCCTTTGGCAGGAGGGGTGAATCAGACGCATGGCACTGGGCTTTTCCAAACCCCGTTACTCACCGATCGCGATCGACTTCGGTTCGGACAGCCTCAAGCTGCTGCAGTTGTCGATAGGTGACGCGCCGCAACTGGTCGCCTCGGCCTGCGCGGTGATCCCGGAGTCGGCCCGGACCGATGCCACGGCGCGGCAGGCGTTCCTCGCCCAGGCCCTGCGCGATCTGCTTAAGAACCATCCGTTCAAGGGCAAGCGCGCCATCTGCTCGATCCCAGCGTTCCAGACGCTGATCCAGCACGTCGAGTTGGCCAAGGCCGAGCACGAAGATTTTGACGCCCAGATCGGCCTGCACCTGATCCAGCGGTTCAACGTCGACCCCAACCGGATGGTGATCCGCAACCACCGGGCCGGGAAGATCATCCGTGACGGCAAAAGCATGCAGCAGATCGTTTGCATCGCGGCCCGACGCGACGCGGTGATGAAATACATCGAACTGGCAAACCGGTGCAAGCTCGAGGTCGTGGGGATGCACAGCGAGCCGATCGCGATCGTCCGGGCGCACCCCATGCTCAGCGGTGGGGACGAAGGCCCCGGGGTGGTCTGCTACATCGACATCGGAGCGGGCCTGACCAAGCTGGTCATCGCGCACGGCCAGGATCTGGCGTTCGCCAAGACCGTCCACGCGGCGGGTGACCACATCACCCGTGAACTGGCGCAGCACCAGGGGATCAGCTTCGATCAGGCCAGGCAGATGCGGGCGGCCGCGAATCACGCAAGCCCGGTCACGGCGGGCGCGGGCGGCGGAGATGAATCCGTCGGCCCGGCATCGGACGAGCCCGGCCATGGCAACGATACCGTCGAATCTTTGGTTGATGAGTTGCGGCTGTCGACCCGTTACTACAACAGCATCTTCCCCGATCGGCCGATCCAGAAGCTGGTGTTCCTGGGCGGGGAGTCGCAGGACGTAACGATGTGTCAGTCGGTGGCCCGGTCGGTCCGTATGGCGGCGCAACTGGGCGACCCCTTCGAGGGGGTTGACACACAGGACAGCCCCGCGGCGTCCGGCGGGGTGGAGCCGGGCAGACCGATGCCCGGGTGGGCGGTGCCGCTGGGCTTGTGTTTCAGCGAGGCCAACCTGTAAATAGACCGCCGCGCGGGCATTGCCCGGCGTGGACGATCGGGCACGAACCGCCCGAAGCTGGAGAACGACATGACAAACAACGATAGCTTCCTGCCCGAAGACTACCTGCAGACGAAGATCGCCACGCGCACCAACGTGATCTGCATCACGCTGTTCGGGCTGGTGATGGCCGGCGTGGTCGCGGCGTTTTTCGTGACCGGACGCCAGCGGGTCGAGGTCAGGCAGATGCAAGCCCAGGTGAACGAGCAGTTCCAGGAGGCGGCCCGGCGCCTTGAGCAACTGGACAAGCTCCAGACCGACAAGAAGCTGATGATGCAGCGCAAGAGGGTGGCCGAGGTCCTGGTCGAACGGATACCCCGCAGCGTGATTCTCGCGGAGCTGACCAACAGGATGCCCGCGACGCTGAGCCTGCTGGAGTTCGATATGCAGACCAAGGTGCTGCGCACCGCTTCTCGGCCTATGACGGCGATCCAGCGCGAGGCCCAGAAGAACCGCAAGAACCTCACCAAGGACAAGCCGACCGAGGTCAAGCCGACCGAGCTGTCGCTGAGCCTTGTCGGGGTGGCGCCGACGGACCTTGAGGTTTCGCAGTTCATGGCCATGCTCAACCAGCACGATCTGTTCCAGAACATCGTCCTGATCTACAGCGAGGGGGCCAAGATCGAGGATCGGCAGATGCGTAAGTTCGAGATCGAGATGGTGCTGAACCAGGAGGTCTCGCTGCATCGGATGGGGACCGACGGCGAGCTGCCGATGGACCCGATGGGTGACACGATCAATATCAATCAGCAAGGCAAGCGGGTCGCGCCGGACCGGGAACTCATCCCGGCGTCGGACCCCACCAACGGAAAGGACCGGTGAACGGTATGCAATTCGGTATCCGAGAGACCGTGTTCGTACTTCTGTTGCTGGCGTTGCCGGTGGCCGCCTACTTCTACCTCTTCGAGCCCCGCGCCGCGGAGATTTCTGAGGCGAGGGAGGAGATCGCCTCCAAGCAGGCCAAGCTCAAGGAGCTGGAGGCGGAGACCAAGAGCATCGAGGACCTGGGCGAGGAAATCGACAGGCTCCGTCAGGCGATCGAGCTGTACGAGAAGAAGCTGCCGGCGCAGCGCGACGTCGAGGTCGTGCTACGCGACGTCTGGCGCCTGGCGTCGGAAAACAAGCTGACGCCCAAGAGCGTCCGCACCGACAAGATCGTCAAGACCAACAACTACGCCGAACTGCCGATCAAGATGACGATCATCGGCGACTTCAGCGGGTTCTACAAGTTCCTCCTGGAACTCGAGAAGCTGCCCAGGATCACACGCACACCCAAGATGAAACTCAAGAAACTGGACAAGCAGGAAGGCGTCATGCAGGCCGACATGGTCCTGAGCGTCTACTTCGAGGGCGATTCACGCAGCGCCAATGCAGGCGGATAAACCACGGAGATACGGCTATGACCGACCCGAACCAGACCCAGGACATGTTGCCCCAAGCAAGCACACAAGACGATGAGTCGCTGTCGATGACGCTCGGTGGGGTTGGGCGAGGCGACGAGCTGCCTGAGGGTGAGATCTTTGATGAGACGGCGGTGGCCGGCGGCAACTCGTTGCTGTCGCACACCAACATCCTGATCGCCGTGGTTGCCATCGTCGCCGTCGCGTCGCTATACCTGATGCGGATCAGCCAGGGCGACCTGTCTACCAGCAAGGAGAGCCAGGAGATCGAGGCCCAGATCGCCAACACGCTCAACCGTCTGAACACGCCGTCCCAGTTGTCGGCGGACGACCCGCTGCTGGCGGAGAACCTCAACGCGCTGCTGACTCCGACCGCCGAGATCACCGCGATCTTTGAATACGACGTCCGCGATCAGCAGATCCCCATTGAGCAGGTCAAGAAGGACCCGTTCTCGTTGGTCGGTGGCGCAAACGACAGCTCGGCCGGGCCCGACGCCTCCGAATACCAGAACAGCCGCCGGATCGCCAAACTCCAGGGCGAGATCTCCGGTTTTGGGCTCCAGTCGATCATGATCGGGGCACGCAACATCGCGGTGATCGACGGCGAGTTCTACAAGAAGGGCGATACCCTCGGCAGCTTCCGGGTCACCGATATCGATAAGTTCACTGTCTACCTACAGGTCGGCGGGGACGTCTTCGAGCTGAGTCTGAAAAACAACAACCGGTGACCGTCGTCTGCCAGACCCGCCCGTCATGAGACGACGGGCAACCGTGAACACAAGGACCCTTCGATGACCGGCGATGTACCCACGGAACATGCTCAAGGCCAGGGCCTGCCGCAGGGCCCACGGTCTAACGATCTGTACACGCCCGACCACCAGGCCGAGGCGACCGCGCTGTCTCAGGACCTTGGCCAGGCACTGCTGAGCGCCCAGGCCATCAACGATGAGCAGTTGACCTCCGCCCGCTCGGTCGCCCAGAAGTCGTCCGGCAAGCAGTTGGGAGAGATCTTCCTGGAGATGGGTGTTGATGAGGCCGCGGTCCAAAAGGCCGTTGCGAAGATCGCCGGGCTCCCGTTCCAGCGGGTCGACGCCGATCAGATCACCGCCGAGCAGCAGATCAACCGTCTGGGTCTGGACTTTTGCCTTGGCCACGGCGTGCTGCCGATCCGGATGGCCGGGCCCAAGCTCATCCTGGGAGTGACCGACCCGAACAACCTGCCGATCATCGACGAGATTCGGCACAAGCTGCTGCACCCGCTCAAGACCGTCGTGGTCTGCCGTGGTGACATCGCCGGGTACATCGAAATCCGCAAGGAAGAGACCGGCGATGAAGAGGGCCCGGACACGGTCGACGATATCATCGCCGGGATCGAGGAGGACGAGGTCGAGCTGGTCGAGTCCAAGGAAGAGGACCTGGACCTCGAAAAGATGGCCGGCGAATCTCCGGTCATCCGTTTCGTCAACTACCTGATCTTCAACGCCGTCAAGGAAGGCGCGTCGGACATCCACATCGAACCGATGGAGAAGAAGCTTCAGATCCGCTACCGGATCGACGGCGTGATGTTCGACTCGATGAGCCCGCCGCACCACATGAAGGCGGCGATCGTCTCGCGTATCAAGATCATGGCGAACCTGGACATCTCAGAGCGCCGCCTGCCCCAGGACGGCCGCATCCGAGCGATGGTCCACGGCCGAAAACTCGACCTGCGCGTCTCGACCCTCCCGATGGTGCAGGGCGAGAAAGTCGTCATGCGTATCCTCGACACCCGATCGATCCAGGTCGGCCTGGACGAACTGGGGATGAACGAAGACACGCTGTTGATGTGGAAGCACCAGATCGATCAGCCCCACGGGATCGTCCTGGTCACCGGGCCCACCGGCTCGGGTAAGACCACCACGCTCTACGCCTCGCTTGGGAAGATGGACCGGGCCAAGCTGAACATCTCGACCACCGAAGACCCGGTCGAGTACCACCTCAACGGGATCAACCAGACCCAGGTCCACGACAAGATCGGCATGACGTTCTCCGCGGCGCTGCGGGCGCTCTTGCGTCAGGACCCCGACGTTTTGATGGTCGGTGAGATCCGCGACGCAGAGACCGCACGCATCGCCATCCAGGCCTCGCTCACCGGCCACCTGGTCCTCTCGACCCTGCACACCAACGACGCGCCAAGTTCAGTTACCCGCCTGATCAACATCGGCGTCGAGCCGTACCTCATCGGCAGCGCGGTCAACGCCACTCTCGCCCAGCGCCTGGTCCGGAAGATCTGCGACAACTGCAAGGTCCAGAAGCCCCCGAACGACACGATCGCCGAGCACCTGGCGATGCACGGCATCACGTCGGACGAGGTCTGCGTCGGCGAGGGATGCGACAAGTGCCGAAACACCGGCTACGCCGGCCGGCTTGGGCTCTACGAAATCCTCGTCCTGGACGACAACCTCCGCGACAAGATCGTCGGCAACCCCAACGTCACCGAGTTCAGGCGGATGTGCATCGAGCGCGGCATGGTCACCCTCCGTGAAGACGGTTTTAAGAAAGTCGCTATCGGTCAAACCACCGTCGACGAAATCCTCCGCGTTACCGAGAGCACGATCTGAGCCGGCATCCGACTTCGGTGTTCGTTGGTCCGTCGGACACCCGATCCCTTGACCGAATTACTGCCCCCGAGCCCCGACCTCCGTGGCCATGGCTGTTTTCACCTTCCGATGAAGTGTGATTTCGATCAAATCGATCGTACCACAGTGGATTTCCCTCCTCTCCGAATTGAGGGAGTAGACACCGCTGAGGTTCTCTCGGGAAGTCGGCAACCCCG
>JAJDCU010000007.1 GCA_029260655.1 Phycisphaeraceae bacterium | reverse complement strand
GTCGCGGTCGGGCGGATCGCGTTGTCGCCCGGTCAGGAGCAGCTCAGCACGATGATCCTCCTCCAGGACCGCCGCCCGATCACGGCCCGGCTGGTGGAGCGCGACGTCGACCTCGTCGCGGGCGAGAGCTTGGAGGAGTTGGCCGGATCGCTCACGATCCGGAGCTACGCGCCGCGCCTGACGCTTGGCCTGCGTGGTCAGTTAGCGCCGACCCAGGCGCTCAACAGACGATTGTACGAGCAGGCGCATGAGGCCAATGCCCTGGAGCCGCCGCCGAGCATGATCGTCACCCCAAGCTATAACACCCGCTTATTTGACCCGCTTGGCAGCAAGGACTCGCAGCAGGTCGATCTTGAAAACCTGCAGGTGGGGCAGATCCCACCGTCCTTGCTTCTGGGTAAGCAGCTGCAGGACCAGCTCGATCCGTTGGGCGCCCGGCAGGACGATGGCGACCCGCGCAATCAACAGCTCCTGGACTCGGTGTTCCGCCCGTTGAAGCGGGATCAAGACACGGCCGAACAGGCCGACCCCTACCTGAGGCTGCTGCGTGCGATCCGTGACACTGATGGCCGATCCGACGGCGCCGACGTCGCCGGGTGGGACAACCCGCTGGACGAGCCCACCACCGGGCAGGTGACCGAGGCCGAACGAGCTTACGCGAAGATCATGGAAGAGTTGTACGGCGAAGATTACGCGCAGCGCATGGCCAGCCGGGCGCATCCTGACGAGGACGACCAGGCCGATCAGGACGAAAGCGCCGCCGACGTGGTCGCACGCCTGAACTACGACCTGCCACGGCTCGAGACGCTGGCGTCGAACAAGAAGACTCGCATCGCGCGGCTGACCCGCGAGGCCGAAGCGGCGCTGGCCAACGGGAAGTACCTCTCGGCCGAGGCGCGGTACCGACAGATCATCCTCGATACGAAAGACGATCCGCTGCCCAGGATGGGGCTGGTCCACGCCCAACTCGGCGCGGGCATGTTCCGTTCGGCGGGGATGAACCTTAGGGCCCTGTTCTCGCAGCACCCCGAGTTGATCGCCGCTCGATACGACGCCAAGCTCCTGCCCCCGCAGTCCAGGCTGCAATGGGTCCAGCAGGAGTTGCAGACCGCGATCAGTCAGGGCGAGGGCGGCAAGGACGCGCCTGTCTTGCTGGCCTACCTGGGATACCAGGCCTCCTCACGCCAGGTCATCCGGTACGGCCTGGCGCTGGCGCAGGCCCAGTCGCCACGCGATCCGTTGCTGGCGCTGCTCCGCGAGATCTGGTTGGATCAAGCCGACCCCGTCACCGAATCATCTCCTGAACCTGCCGACGGGAACTAACCTGCGGTGACCACCACCGACCCCAAGCCCTCCTCGACGCCGGCGGGATACGACGGCCAGGCGTTTGATCCGTACCGCCTTACGCTGCAGGACGCGGCGCCTGCGGCGCCCAAGCTGTCGCTGACACAGTTCATCGATGCCGACGCCCTCCAGGAAATCCAGGACAGCTTCGCCGCTATCACCCGGCTCAAGGCGGCGATCCTCGATGCCGACGGCAAGCCGCTGACCGTGTCGATCGACCCGGGAACGCTCAACGAGTCCGACCGGCTGCTTGAACAACTGATCTGTCCCACGCCCGATGACGACGGGCAGTTCACCGCGCCGATTGTGGTCGAGGGGCAGGTGCTCGGTTCGATCACGCTTGCGCCGCCGCGCGACGCAGACGACCACGCCGACCGTGCCAAGCTCCGCGAGACCGCGCTTAAGCTGGGTGTGCCCCAGGACAAGGCCGACGATCTGGTCGACGCCGCCGAGCTTCACTGCGGGCCGCACCGCGCCGCGGGCATCCAGTTCCTCTACGTCCTGGCCAACACCGTCGCCCGGCTGTGCTACGACGAGTACCACGCCCGCCAGCGCGTCGAGGAGCTGTCCGCCCTGTACCAGGTCAGCACCGTCCTGTCGGTCAGCCGCGACCTGCAAGAGGTCCTGGACACCGCCACCCAGGCCGTCGCCGACGTCATGAAGGCCAAGGCCGTCGCCATCCGGCTGGTCAACAAGGACGATAAGCAAAAGCTCGACCCCCGCGCGATCTACAACCTGTCCCAAGCGTACCTGGACACCGGCGCGATCAACGTCGATGACAGCGACATGCTCCGCGAGGCGATGTCCGGCAAGGTCGTCTATATCCAGGACATGGCCACCGATCCGCGTGTGATCTTCCCCGGCGACGCGCAGGCCGAGGGGCTCGCATCCATGCTCTGCGTCGGGATCACTTTCCAGGGTAAAGCCATCGGCACGATCCACCTGTTCTCCGGCGAGCGGCGCAGCTTCAGCCCGTTCGAGGTCCAGCTGGTTACCGCGATCGCGCAGATGCTCGGGACCGCCATCCAGAACGCCCGTCTGGACGCTCAGCGCACCCAGAGCCGGCGCGTCCTGCGCCAATTGCACCTGGCGGCCAACGTCCAGCGACGCATGCTCCCCGGCGAGATGCCCAACCTCCCACCGTTCGACCTCGCCGCACGTTACGTCCCCAGCTTCGAGCTCGGCGGAGACTTCTACGACGTGATCGACCTGGACGGCCACATCGGGATCGCCATCGGCGATGTCGTCGGCAAGGGCGTCGCCGCAAGCCTGCTCATGGCCAGCGTCCGTGCCAGCCTACGCGCTTACGCGCAGGACGTCTACGACCTCGACGAGGTCATCGCCCGGGTCAACAACGCGCTTTCGCGCGACACACTCGACAACGAGTTCGCCACGCTCTGGTACGGCGTGTTCGATCCGCAGACCCTGCGGCTGACCTACTGCAGCGCCGGGCACGACCCGCCCATGCTCCTGCGCGACGGCGAGATACACACCCTGGACACCGGCGGGATGCTCGTCGGCGTGCAGTGCGACCAGGAATACGAAAAAGGCCTGTTCGACATGGCCCCGGGCGATGTGCTGCTGCTCTACACCGACGGGCTGGTCGATTCCTTCAACGACCAAGGCGAAAAGTTCGGCCGGCGACGCATCGAGCAGGCGCTGATCGAGACCAAGGACAAGTCCGCCGTCGACGTCATCAACCACATCCTCTGGCACGTCCGAAGATTCACCGGCCCACGCCAGGGACTGGACGACACCACCCTCGTGGTCGTCAAGGTCGACGGCTGACGGTGTAGCCCATCACCCGATCACCGCAGGCGCACCGAACCATCGAGCCCATCAGACCTGCGCCTTATTGCCGAATGCACGGCTACTACATTTCATGGCAGGCAAGACACAACAGCGACCGGTCATCCGTAATGGCCAGGAGCTTTTCTTCCCCGGCGTACAGGTTGTGGCACGACACGCATCCCACCTGGCCCCCCGGCAGACGGATCGCGTCCGGCAACGACGAAACGGTCCGGAACACGCTCTCGGAATCGCGAGAGGATCGCCTGGGGTATCGGATGCCTACCGGGTGATCCTGCTGGGAACCGCCCATGAAACCCGACCCAAGATTCCATGAGACCGAATACCCGGTGTCTCCGGCGCTGATGCCGTCGTGACACCCCAGGCACCGCTTGGTCGAGTCGTCCAGCGAGCCATGCTCCGATCCACGGTTGTCGTTCTTGGTCTGGATGTGCGCCACATTCATCGCCTGCCAGTGCAGGCCCGCCGATGTTTGGCGGGTATCGCTGCTGTGGCATTGTCCGCAGAACCGGGTCTGACCCGACGAGCCTTCGTCTAACGTGCGCAGCGAACGCGCGACCGAACTGGATGATGTCGGCAGATGCGTGTGGCAGGTCAGGCACGTGACCGACCCGTCGGCGTTCAACGGCCAGTCTTGTGGAACCGAGATGTTCGCCGAGGGGACCATGTTGACCGGGTGGTTGGCCAGGCCCGGTCCGTACTTCAGGAAGTCCGACACCGCGCGGGGCCGATCCCTCAGTTCGGCGGGACAGGAACCGGCAAACGCACCGATCACGAACAAGACCATCAATACAATCGGGCCTGTCCTTGTCACAGCCGCCTCCGGTTTAACCACATCAAACCCCTCTTTAGGGTCTGGGCGCAGGCTCGAACGCCTTCTCACACGCCTGCGCCGACCTCAAGGGATATGTCGGTGTCTCCGGCCCGTCTGTTCACACGAAAGCCGCATCGGATAAAGGACCCGGTCCGGTCGTGCGGCCCACGACATCACGCGCCAGTTGGAGGCTTTCTCGCAGCAGGCCCGGGTTGGTCGGGTCATGCGGATTGTGATGGCTGCACGCACTGAGCCCGGGGTGAAAATGCCCGGCTGGGTGGGGGTTGTACTCGAAGGTGTGCCCGAGGATGAATCGCCATCTGTGTCAGTTAGCTTGAAACACATCCTCCGACAGGTTCGCCGTTTCACCGGCCCAAGGCAGGGCGTCGATGACACGACGCTGGTGGTGGTGAAGGTGGATGGGTAGGGGTTCTCTGGCAGTAGTCTTTGACCGCTGTTGTCATCCGGTTCTCAGTCGCTTGACTACCTCAAGCACATCGTGAGTAAATCGACGGACAGAGAAGCCGGCAGTCTTGATCTGCTGAGCATCTTTATCGGGGATTGTCGTTTTGAGTTCGTCATCAAGGCACAAAAGTAATTCCAACCAATCCATACTGTCCCATAACGGCAGGGCGCTTAGTTCCTCGGGATAACGATCGTCGGCCCGGATATAGAGCGGATCAATAAGGCCCACCCGGGCAACCGAACGACGAACCGCCAACGCCACGCGCACCGCATCCTTATCCTCCGGCAGATTACAGTCGATGAAAAACTCGTCGTCAGATTGGCGAGTACGGCCTTCGCAGAAGTCTGAAACCTTTTGGTGAGCCGTCTTGAACAATCGAAAAGGCATGGGTTTGACCTCGATCGTCATGAGCCTGAAGCGTGTCTCATACTTTCCTGTTTTCCAAGCCTTTGATCAACCCGGACAGCATCTTGGCGATTTCTTCAAGATCAGCCTTTAGCTGCTCGTGTCGCTCGGTGCTTATCAGGTCCTGTCTTGCTGCCAACTCAAGCAGCGGGACGCACTCTTGCACACTGCCGCGTGAGATGCCGAAGAAGTTGCGTCGGTCGGCCTTGGTGAACCGCCCATTGCCTTCGGCGATGTTGGCGGCGATGGACAACGCAGCTCGGTTGAGTTGATTGCTCAAGAAGAAAAAACCACGCGGCAGGTCTCGGGTTAATGTGCAGACCGCATCGGCGAAAGCGATGGCTTTCTGGTAGACCAGCAGCTTCTAAAATGCGAATGCCATGAAGAGGACCCGGGAAGTGAGTAGAAAGTAGAGAGGAGACCGCAGGAGGGGCTTGCGTGCTTATGGGCGTTATGAGACCAACCTTCACGTCAGCCTCTTCTCTCCTTTCTCCTCTCTCCATTCTCCTGCTCTATTGCCGCTTTGCGGCAATCGGGGTGACATGATTCGAACATGCGACCTCTTCGCCCCGAACGAAGCGCTCTACCAAGCTGAGCTACACCCCGAATGGTGTGTGTTGGCCGGCCCTTTGATGGGTGGCGACCGAAAAAGAAAGAATATCACAAAGGGTCGTTGCGGACAATGGGGGGATCGGTGGGGGTGTCGGGCCCATTTCCCTGGCCGTTGGTGGAGGGACCGTCGGGCAGGTACGCGGGGCTGTCGGGGTCTTTGGCGGGGGCGTAAGGCTCGACGTGGGCGGTGGCGTTGGCCCGGCCCAGCGCGGCCTCAATACGGCCCTCGATCCGCGACGCCAGGGTGTGGCTGTCGGCGACATTCATCCCGCCGTCCACCTGAAGGTGCATGTCAACCCAATGGAACGGCCCGTTGTGGCGGAGGCGGACCTTGTGGTATCCGATGATGTGCCCCGCGGTTTTCTCGTCGTTTAGGATCGTGCGGACCGTGTCATCATCCTTGGGGTCGCTGCCGTCCATCAGGCCGTGGATCGATTTCCAAAGCAGACGCCAACTCACCGCCATGCAGAGCCCGGCAACGAGGATCGCCACGACCGGGTCCAGCCAGCCCCAACCGGTCCACCTCACCAGCAGCAGCCCAAGCAACACCCCGGCCGTCGACGCGACGTCGGTCATCAGGTGCTTGCCGTCGGCGATCAACGGTTCGCTTTGATACCTTCGGCCGGACCACCAGACGTAACCCGCCAGCGCCGCGCTGACCGCGCCCACACCCAGGAGCATCCACAGCCCGGCGTCGAGGTGGGTCAGTTCCGCGCCGCTGAAAAGCCGACGCACCGCCTCGATCCCGATCAGCAGGCCGGCGAAGAGGATCAACCAGCCCTCCATCCCCACCGCCAGGAACTCGGCCTTGCCGTGCCCGTAGGGGTGGCCTTTGTCCGCCGGGCGGTTGCTCAGCCAGACCGTGTACAGCATGATCCCCGCCGCAACGATGTTGATGATCGACTCCAGCGCGTCGGACAGCACCGCGACGGAGTTGGTGAGCCAGAAGACCCCGAACTTCAAGCACGTGATGACGAGCCCGGCGAGGATCGCGTGTAAGGCGACCCGCTCGACATACGGTTGGCTCGGATCGGACTTAGGCTCGGGCATGGGGCTACTGTAATCGCTGAATGGCCGTCCGCAACAACCGCCCGTTCGACAGGGTTCTGCGGTACGCGCTCGTGCCCATACGCCAACAAAAAGAGCCCACGTGTGGCGCATCGTGGGCTCTGGGAGAATCGGTCTGCCCGATGGGCACCGATTGCAGGCTAGATGTTCAACTCACGGCCGGTCAACTCGCTGTACGCCTGTCGGTACTTCGCAAGCGTGTTTGTAATCACTTCGTCGGGCAGCTTGGGCCCGGGAGGTATCTTATCCCATCGGCCATCGTCTACCAAGTCTTGAAGATAATTCCTGACGTACTGTTTGTCCATGCTCGGCTGATCGCGCCCGGGTTGATACTGATCGGCGGGCCAGAAGCGCGAGCTGTCGGGCGTGAGCGCTTCGTCGATCAGGATCGGTTCTTCGCTGTCGCCTTGAATCGGCAGACCGAACTCGAATTTGGTGTCGGCGAGGATGATGCCTCGCTCTTGTGCGTAGTCGTGCGCCATCTTGTATATCTCGATGGATAAACCGCTTAGCTTGCGCATCAGGGGTTCACCGACCAGTTCACAGGCCTTGGCGAAGCTGATGTTCTCGTCGTGACCTTCGTCTTCCTTGGTCGATGGGGTGAAGATCAGCTCGGGCAGCTTTTCACACTGTTTCAGGCCCGCGGGCAGCGCAACGCCGCAGACCGATTGGGACGCTTGATACTCCTGCCAGCCCGACCCCGCCAGGTAGCCTCTGACCACGCACTCGATCGGGACGACCTTGGCGCGCCGCCCGATCATCACCCGGCCCTTAAGTTGCTCGATCTGCTTAGGGCTCAGCCCGGCGACGTCGGCCGGGTCGGTCGAGATCAGATGGTGTTTGAGCCTGTCCCCGAAGTGTTTGGCGATCAGGTCGAACCAGAACGTGCTGATCTGGGTCAGCACGACGCCCTTGCCAGGCACGCCGTTACGCATCACCACATCAAACGCCGAGATCCGATCGGTCGCGACGATCAAGAGCGCCGGCTCGCCAGCGGTCGTCGTTACCTCATAGATATCACGGACCTTACCCTGCCTTCGGCCCTTAAACGGCAGGTCGGTCCGCATGACTACCTGGGTCATCGTCTGCATCCGTCAACTCCCCGCCGGGTTACATCTACTTCACACGCCCGATGCCCCCAGAGCGTGACCGATGTTGGCGCGGAATTCAAGCGTGTGGATAAGCTGTCGGTATACGCAGTTACCCCAGCCGGTCAGAACTGCCGCAGGAAGCGGACGTCGTTTTCGAACAGCCAGCGGATGTCGCGGATGTCGTACTTGCGCATCGCCAGGCGTTCGATCCCCAGGCCGAATGCGAAGCCGGTCCATTCTTCGGGGTCGTAGCCCACCGCCTCGAAGACCGCCGGGTCGACCATCCCGCAGCCGCCGACTTCCATCCATTCTTCGCCCTTGCCCAGATCGATCTTGACGTAAAGCTCGGCCGAGGGCTCGGTGAAGGGGAAGTAGCTTGGGACCAGCTTGACGTCGGCGTCCGGGCCCCAGTAGGCGTGAGCGAACTGCATCAGCGTGGTCTTGAGGTCCACCATGGAGACATTGCGGTCGACGTACAGCCCTTCGATCTGGTGGAACATCGAGTAGTGCGTCGCGTCGTGTTCGTCAGGGCGATAGACCCGTCCGGTGGAGACGATCCGGATCGGGGGCTTGGTATTTTCCATCACGCGGATCTGCACGGTCGAGGTCTGTGACCGCATCAACAGCGGGTTCTCGCCGTCCGGATCGGTGAGGTAGAAGTTATCTAAGGGGTCGCGGGCCGGGTGTTGTTGGGGGATGTTCAGGGCGACGAAGTTGTGGTGCTCGTCCTCGACTTCCGGCCCGGTCACGGCGTCAAAGCCCATCCGGCCGAACACTTCGATCAACTCGTCCACCGTCTGGGTGATGATGTGCTGCCTGCCCAGCCTCGGCGGCGCCCCCGGTTCGGTGACGTCAAGGAGAGGCTTCCCAGCCGCTTTCGGCTTCGCGCCCCCGCCCAGAGATTGCTTCCTTTGTTCGAAGGATTCCTGCAGCCCCTGCCTAAGCGCGTTGGCGCGCTGGCCGAACTCACGCTTCTGATCCTTAGGCACTTCCTTGAGCAGCCCCATCAGCGCCTTAAGCGCGCCTTTGGAGCCCAGATACTTGATCCGGAACGCCTCTAGCTGCTCGGCTGAGGTTACGGCTTTCAGGTCGGCGTCCGCGTCGGCTTGGAGTTGATCGATCCGTTTGGGCATAAGGCAGGTAAGGATACACGCTTCACGCCCGGCGCGACGGAACACCCTCTGCCATCGGCACAACCGTCATAAACCATCCTGTTCCAGACGTGCGCATCAAGGAAGCGCCGGTGTTGGCCATGGACAACATCCGGCCCAGGCGGGGCTATCCGGACCCATCATGCGTCGGCCGTAAACATCTTGCAGTCAATCAGATAGAGGCATCCGGGCTCCGCGGCATCGGGGTTGAAGCTACCCAGGCACGGACGCTGTACGTCAAGGAGCCTGGGTATGAACCACGACACACGACACCTGTTGGACCCCGCACCCCTGCGACGGATTTTCTACGTCGCCGCACTGGTCATGGTGTTGATCGGGGGGATCGAGGCGGTCCGGATGCTCGGCGAGACAGCAACACCGCAGCCGGCATCGACGCAGGCTCCGGCCGCGGCGCAGCATCCAAATCAGACCGACCTGACAGACAATGTTCAAGAGCACCTGGCAGACCCGCCGCCGATCTCCTTGTTCGATGAGGCGATTGGGTTCATCGAGCCGTTCGAGGGTCGGCGCACCCGCGTCTATCGGGACTCGCGGGGCAGGCGGACGATCGGCGTGGGCTTTAACCTTGATCGACCCGGCGCGGCCGACGATCTGTCGCAGCTGCTGCCGGGTGTTGGGTATCGGGCGCTGCTTCGTGGGGAAATCAGGCTGACCGACTCCCAGATCGACGTGCTTTTACAGCACGATGTACGGCGAGCGCTTGACACAGCCAGGCGCCAGGTCAAGGGGTTCGAGCATCTTGCCCGTGAAGCCCAACTGGTCATCATCGACATGACATTCAACACCGGCTCGTTGCACAAGTGGCGCAACCTGCGCGGGGCGCTGGCCCGCAATGACTACGCCGCCGCCGCCGACGCCATGCACGACTCACGCTGGCGCAGACAGACCGGCCAACGGGCGGCGCGACTGATCGAGCTGATGCAGAGCCTGGCGCAGGGGTGAACGGCCCGCCGGGAGCGCCGCCGATCTATTTACTCACGCAGCGCGTCGGCGTCCTTTCGTTGATCGATCAACGCCCGGATCATCCAATCCCCCTCGGACATCGCATCGCCCAACCGGCCCGGCAGCCCGACGCGCGACGGGCCCCCTTCATCATTGCCGCCAACTCCGGGGCCCGAATCGTGATGCACGAACACGCCCTTGGTCCCGGTCGGGTTGAAACCGACACAGATCACGAACCGCTGGGGCACCTCGGTCGGCTCGGTCGCCAGGATCACCCACTTGGGATTGCCACGGGCAAACTTGCCGTAGGGGAACTTGAACTCGCGGATCACCTGCCCGTCTTCGTCACAGAGCCAGACGCTGAAGTCTTCCTTCGGTGGCCTTGGGTGGCCGTACCGCGATCCGAAGATGCGCACTTTCGTGAGGTACCAACCCGGACCCGGCGTTTCGAGTGTGACCGCGTGCCCGCCGCCGGCGATGCTGCGCTTGCCGGCAGGTTTACCGTTGTCGATCGCCAACTCTCTCGGTTGCCGCATCAGCGCCGTCGGCTTGGCCGTCCGTGCATTGAATCCGCTGCGCGGTTGGGTCTGAATCATCAGGAGCTCGGCCCGGTTCCACCAGCCGGTGAGTTGTTCATCGTCATGCAGGTCCAGGAGTACGCGTCGAAGCTCCGCGCCGGGGTCGCTCGGGTCAAGCTCCGCCTGGCCCCACGCGCTGAACAGCGGGGCGATGTGCTTTGGGCCGATGATCCGGACCAGTTCACGCCACAAGCCCGCGGCACGCGCTACTTCACCCGGCTCATCTTCGGCGAGTTGTGCATCGAGCCGAGCTGTCCCGTCTTCCCGATAGTCGTAGGGGAAGCACCATGCCGACTCGCCGTGTGTTTCGTACACACCGTCGACCATCTCCGATCCGATGAAGTGCGCCCACCCTTCGGCGCCGGCGGCGTTCAGCCAGCCGTGCCGGGGGATCGCCCGGTACATCGCCAGGTGCCCCACCTCGTGGCACAGGCCGTACAGGTGGAAGATGCCGCTCTCGTTTGGCGGACGCAACTGATCGGGCGATCGCAGACTCAGGTCCAGCCGGTCGTGCCCGTCGTTGAATAACCGCACCTTGTTGCCCGGTTGGGAGTTGACCCGGATGGTGATTGTTGCCGGCATGTCGAACCCGTAACGTTCGATAGCTACTTGCCGGGTGGCTTCGACGACAGTCGCGATCGCCTCGGCCTGCGCCGCTTCAACCCCGGTGTACCGCACCAGTGCGTGGTCGCCGCGATGAACCTGTTCCTGATCCTGGCCGTGGGTCACCGCGGGGGCTATCAGCGTGGTGGCGGTCATGGTGAGAACGGACACGGCTCTGATCATGGCGGCTCTCCATTGGAGTATGAGCGTAGTGTTCCTGTAGCTGTTTACGAATGATAGACGTATCTGCCAGGGGTTTGATCCATCTTTCTAATGATAGCCTGTGAAAATTATTGGCTTCATTCACAGCCCCCCGTTCCCACAGTCGCTTGTGGGTCGATGTGGAGCCCCAAGTCATGACTTGAGACGGAGTAACAGATGCTGTGTCCGGTGTAACGATGGGGATATCAACCCTCATCCCTCAGGCTACATCACCCGGTACCCGATATCGGTGCGGTGGAAAGCGCCGTCGAAGTGGATCTTCTCGCAGGCGGCGTTGGCTTTTTGTTGGGCTTGCTTGAGGTCGTTACCCATGGCGCAGACGCTCAGGACGCGCCCGCCGGCGGTGACCAGGTCGCCCTGCTTGTTGAGGGCCGTGCCTGCGTGGAAGACGGTGATATCTGGATCGGTCTGGGCGTCATCGATCCCGGTGATCGGCTTGCCCGACTCGTATTCGCCGGGGTACCCGCCGGACGCCAGGACAACGCAGCAGCAGCAGCGCGGGTCCCAACTCAGGTCCGCCTTGTCGAGCCTGCCCTCACAGGTGGCGATCATGATGCTGATCAGATCGCCCTTGAGCCGCATCATCAGGGGCTGGCACTCGGGGTCGCCGAAGCGCGTGTTGAACTCCAGGACCTTCGGCCCGCCGGCGGTGAGCATGAGCCCGGCGTAAAGCACGCCCCTGAACTCCGTGCCGTCACGCCGCATCGCGTCGACGATCGGGACCAGCACCTCCCGCTGGATGGTGGCCATCAAAGCGTCATCGACTAACGGCGTGGGGCAATAAGCGCCCATCCCCCCGGTGTTGGGCCCGGTGTCGCGTTCGCCGACCTGCTTGTGGTCCTGCGTGGGGTCCAGGACGAAGATGTTTCGGCCATCCACCAGCGCGAGGATCGAGACCTCCTGCCCGACCAGACGCTCTTCAATGATGACCGTGCCGCCCGCGTCCCCGAAAGCCCGGTCCACCATGCATGTCTTGAGAGCATCGAGCGCCTGGGGGCTGTCGTCGCAGACGATCACGCCCTTGCCCTTGGCGAGCCCGGCGGCCTTGACGACGACCGGGGTCTCACGGTTCTCGGCGTAGTTCACAGCGGCGTCGTAGTCGGTGAAGGTCTTGGCGTCGGCGGTGGGGACGTTGGTGGCGCGCATCAACTGCTTGCTGAAAACCTTGTCCGCTTCGAGACGGGCACCGGCCTGGGTAGGCCCGAAAACGTAGCGTCCCGGCTTGTCTAACCGATCCGCCAGCCCGCCGCACAGCGGGTCCTCCGGGCCGATGACGATCAGCGTGACGTTGTTCTGTCGGCAGAAGTAGTCGATGGCGTCGGCGTGCTTGGTGTTGACCGGGTCGAACGGCAGATCGGTGACGTTGGTCCCCATCGCCGCGGTCCCGCCGTTGCCGGGCGCGAAGTAGAGCCTGCCGCATCGCTTGGACCGCTTGAGCTTGAAGCCCAGGGCGTGCTCGCGACCGCCCGATCCCAAGACCAGGACGTTGACCTTGTTTTTGTTAGCCATAGGGCGGACAGGGTAGCGATTCGCGGGGGATCAGGCGAGCGGCCGCCTAAATCACATAAAAAAGCCCGCGAGCGTCGGCTCGCGGGCTTGGAAGACTATTGGGTTGTCGTTTCGGTGTCCGGTCAGTAGACCAGCTCGATCTGAAGCCAGAACCGAACGATATCGGCGAAGGCGGCGTCGCCGTTGTAATAGGCGTACTTGGCGAGGAGCGTGGCGTGGTCGTTGAGTTTCTTTTTGATGACGGCGTCGAACTCTTCGCCAAAGTCCCGGCTGCCGTCTTCGGGGTCGAACCAGTGGTAAACGACCTTGCCCTTGTAGCCGGCGGGCAGGTCGCCGCCGAGGTAGATGTAGGTGTCTTCCAGGCCGTCCATCGGCGTGGTGAGGAAGACGTCGGCCCAGCCGTTGAACTTGTGCCCGGTTGCCAGGGGAGTCTGGAACGAAGTCATCCCGTCGTCGCTGCCGAGGACCTCATGGCCTCCGCCGACGTACCAGCCGTTTTCGATGTACTTCACGTCGATGAGGTAGTAGTCCGCTTCGTAGTCCGTGGTGTTGTCAGCGGCGTCTTGCTGCCGGGCCCAGGACAGGACGTAGTTGAGCTTGGGGCCATCCGGATCGCCCTTGAGGTCGCGCGTGGCCTCGTAGCGCAGGCCGTAGGTGTCCGAGGAGAGGCCCGCGGCGCCCACCAGGCCGTCCACATCCAGCAGGTAGGCAAACCCGACGAGTTGACCGAACGAGGCGTCGTCGTAAGCAAGACGGATCACGTGCGTGTTCGCGTCCAGGTCCATGTCGGAGTCGGGGCCGAAGATCCGGTTGACGTCCCAGACATAGCCGTAGATGGCGTTTAGTTGTTCGTTGATCGTGTGGGCGACCACGACCGAATCATACGTCTGCTCGTTCTGACGCCAGCCGACGTTTCCGACAAACCGTGCGTCGTCGAGTATGACCCGCTGCCTGCCGACCCGGATATTGGTATTCAGGCTTTCGAGGTTGAAGTTGGCATACAGTTGGTTCAGCTCGGTGTCTTCGGGGTCGGCGATGACGGTCTTCGTGGGCTGGCCGTTGGTCCCGGCCGCGTTATAGAGGCTGTCGTCGGCGGCGCTGATGTTCTCGAAGTCGATGTGGGCGAAAATCCCGTTGTACTCGCCGGTAGTGAAGCCCAGCCGGGTGCGAACGGTATAGGCCTGGCTGGTTTCTAGCCCGTCCATGTCGGCGATCTCGGCCCGACCTCGGATGTTCAGATGGACCTTGCCCTCGTTGACCATCGTGCTGAGGATGTCGTCGACCGAGCGGGAGGGCAACGCTTCAATATCCTGGGAGCTGACCGTGGAGACAGACGCCGGCGCGTCAGCGGCCACGTCGGCGGGTGTGCCGGCCGCGGCGGTAAGCAGGGTCAGTACAGCTACCGCGGAAGGCACGGCGGCGCTGCGGATCTTGGGCTTGGGGGTTCTTCGGTCTGTGGATAGCTGTGGCATGGTCGTCTTCCTTGATAAGGCACGGAGTTGGGTGTGATCGTTCATGGTGCCGGTGACTCCATCGGCTCGTCGAGGGAGATCATAACAAGATCTGCCCGTGTGAATATCGGTGATGAGCTATTTGACCCTCCACCTATCGTTTGGCGGGGGCTTGGGATGCGATATTTGGTGCGGAGCCGGGTTTGCCCAAAGTTATCGGGCACGGGGGGGATTATTGGGCAGTCGCCCGTGCAGCCAATCACGAACCAGACCCAGGGCGGGCTTGCCGGCCATGCCGTAGCCGGTGTCGTCGGGTCCGCCCTGGTGGTAGGGGTCCCACTTATGGAAGAACACGCCCCAAGCCCGGCTGTCACCGAGGATGGCTGAGCCCGGCGGGGCGATAGCTCCGTTCCACGCCGAGATAAACGCCCGATAACCCGCGGCCTGGGCGTCGTGGTCGGCCGGGGCGTTCTGGCTGTTGACGTAGTTCCACGGGTCTTTCAGCGCCCAGGGCAGGCTGGGGTAGCCGACTTCGGTCAGCAGCACCGGCTTGCCTCGGCTCTGGGCAAAGGCCAGCAGGCTCTGTTTGATCTCGTGCCAGCGGGCCTGCAACGCGTCGGGTGTGGGGTGCTGGGGGTCTGCCGCTAGGGTGGTGAGGTCCCAGTACCCGCTGACGCCGATCGCATCCAGGTGGTCCCAGAAACCGACCTTGTGGTAGGTGTCCCAGGTCGTGGAATAGGTCAGCAGCCCGTTGTACCGTGTGCGCGCCTGATCGATGATGCCCCGCCAACGGTCTTGGTGCTCAGGCTTGTGCGTCGTCAACAGCTCGCAGCCGACGACGAACACATCCACGTCGTTTTCGATGGCGATATCTAGGAACCGGTCGATGGTCTGGCGGTAGCTGGCCCACCACGGTCCCCATTGCTCGGGCTGGAGCTTGCCCCGCCATTCATTGCCGCGCGGGTCGGTGAAGTTGACCTGCGGCATCAGCATCGTGGCCAGCCCGCGTGCCTTGGCGTGACGCAGCAGGGCGGCGATCGCCTCTGGAGAGGGGCCCCGGTCCGGGCCGACTTCGACCCCTACCCCCGGCGAAGCGCCGTCTGTCTGGAACATGGGCGTGACGATCTGGACGGCGCTAAAGCCCGTATCTGCGATCTGGTCGATGGCCCTTAGGTACAGATCCAACTGATCGGTGTGGTAGAGGTTCAGCGCTGCGCCGATGAACGGGGCCCGTGCGTTGTCGGCCCCGGTGGTGGGATGGATCGTTTGCTCGGAAGCGCCTGAATGGACCTGCTCCACCGCCGGGGCTTGGCCGGTGTCTCGGTCGGCCAATGCGGCGCCGATCAGTGACACCAAGAACACGCCCCCCGCGGTATAGGCCAAGGCTTTGATCATGTCGGTCAGATTACCGGCGTGTCGCCGCGACCGCGAGGCCGGGCCGGAATTATGCGGCCAGGGTCTTGTCGGCGCCAGCAACAACAAGGTATGATAGGGACGGTTTCGGATGGCTGAATAAAAGAGATCACGCGGTTGAACAACAACGCCCTCTGAAAGTGAGCACACGATGCTTCCGGACTCTTTTTATGATGGCTTGGGCTGGAACGGCAAGGCCGTCGGATCTCGGCGGGTAACGGCGGCCGGCTTTACACTCATCGAGTTGCTGGTGGTGATCAGCATCATCTCCCTGCTCATGGGGATTCTTTTACCTGCCCTGTCGCAGGCCAAGGAGCGCGGCCGGGCGGTGGTATGTCTGAGTAATATCCGCCAGACAACGATGGGGGCGATCATGTATATCGATGACGACCCGTTGAGTCGGTTCCCGTACTCGAGTTTCCCTGTTTTACCCGAAGAGCTGGGCGTTCTGAACCCAAACGACAGCTGGGTCTACACCATGAGTTCGTACGTGGACCCACACCTGATTGCGGTGTGTCCAAGCGACGAGAGCCCGCACTGGGATCTGGAGAAACCGGGTCTGACCGGTCGGTTCCGCGAGGTCAGCTACGGCATCAATGCGATCGCGTCCAACGTCGCCGCCATGGTGGACCTCTGGCCGCCCACGGAGATGTTCCGCGGCGATTTCAATCAGATCATGGTGCCGGAGAACGTCATTGTGTTTGGCGAGCTGACCGAGACGCGCTTTACGGCGGTCGGTGATTTTATTTCCGCCGCGACATGGGCCACCCCGCAGGCGGAGAACACGGATGAAGAAATCGACTTCATGTACAGCCGCCACGTCGAGGCCGCCCGCCACATCAAGCGGCCCCAGTGGGGGTTCCTTGATGGCCACGCCAGGCCTCACGCGCGCGATGAGGTATTCGATCTGGGCACGTATGATCCATCCAACGAGACCGGCCGGTGGGAAGCGAACAAGTTCCACCCGGTCATAGCCCGATAGGCGATTATCTTGCAAGACATCGTGTACGGCGACGAAGAGAGCACCGCGCCGCAGGCGATCGGTCTAAGGCCGATCGTCCTGGCGCTGGGTTTGGGGATCGGCTGGGCCCTTCTGGGGGTCTTCCTGGGCTATCGGTTGGGTTGGTTGGCCCCGGTGATCGGGGCGGGCTTGGGGCTGTTCACGCAGAAACTGCAACTGACGCCGTCGAGGGGGGCATGGCTAGCGCTCTGGCTGACGGTGTTGGCACTGGTCGTAGGAAGGGGCTTAGCCTGCGCTGGGGGGGCATGGTATGTGAGCTCACATGAGATACATGCCGACCCATATCTCGTTTACGAGGCCGTTCTGGCTGACGTTTCGGCCCAGGGCCCGACCATCGACGAAGAGCGGCTTACCGAGCGAGAGCTCCACGGCGCGGTGATGGCGCGGCTAGAGAAATTAACCGACAGCCAGAAGCGTAGCATCGTTCGTGAGTACATCGATTCTTCAGATACGCCCGTTGTCAGGACCCAGCAGCCACACAGCTTGTTCCGGCTGTGGGATATTATTGGGTGGGGTCTGGCATTAACATTCGCTTACCACATGGGCGCGCTTGTATCAGGTTGGGACGAAGAAGAGATGGAGCCTGACCCGCACGACGATCGGCGGTAGAGCCTTTCGAATACCCCCCTCAAGCCCGCAGATGCACCGACTGCGGTGCTTCTGTGGGGTATCCGGCCGGTTTTTCGAAGGGCTTGTTAATGTGAACGGATGTACGCTTGAGCTTCCCAACTGCAGCGCCGCGGCGGCGAAACATTATCCGCTACGGTTCAACTACAACCGCCCCGTCCAAGAAAAAGCCGGGCGCTGCGTGTGGCAGGCCCGGCGTGAGTTGCGGTCACGTGGATCGGTCGGCTGACTAGAACGGCGGGGGCGGGGCGCCGGGGCCTTGCGGCTGTGCGCCGGGGCCGCCGGGTCCACCGGGGCCGCCCATCATCTGTGCCTGGACGTCCTTGGCCGTGTCGATGACGTACTTGATGGTCTTATTAGGCACGTACAGGCGAGCGGCTGCGCCTTCGTCCTTGATCCCCAGGCCCAACCCGATCGGGGGCAGGTCCACGGGCGCCTCGAACCCCGGCAAGCCGAACATCATCGCGAACGGGCTGGCCGTCTCGGCGATCCCGGCGAGGCTGACGTATCCCTCGAACGCGGCGCCCGGGGGGATGGCCTTGTCACGGATCTTGGCGAGGGTGTCCGCCGAGCCCAGCCCGTCGCCGGTCTTCCCGGTCGCAAGCGCCTTGGCGATCAACTGCTGGTCCAGCGTCGTGGTCTGCAATACGTGCCCGTCATCCTCGGCGATGTACCCGTTGAAGTTGGTGAACATCTGCATGAAACCCGCCATCGGGCCCATCATCATTATCATTTCCTGGGGCATCTGGACCTGCATCGAGTACTGGTCAACCTGCACCCCGTCCAGCTGCAGGGCGTTGTCGGTGTAGCTGGTGGTGTAGGTCGCGGCCATCGGTTGCCCGCCCATGGGGTTGGCCATTGGGATCGAGGTGCCGTTCATGCTGGTGATGTTGTCCTTGCTCAGCTTGAGGTACTCGGCGCTGTCGTTGACGTTGCTCGTCGATAGCACGTTCATCGGGCTGCCCCCGCCCATCAGCGCGGCCTGGTCCGGGGTGTAGAAGACCCCGGCGGCCTGGCGTACCTGGCGGATGATCGGTAACGCCTTGCGTGCCTGATCGATCTGAGCGTTCCCCTCGGGCAGCTGCGCCAGGGCGTTCTCGAACAGGTCGCCCGCCGCGATCGCTTCGAGGTCCAACGAGCCGGCGAAGAGGTAGCTGCCCTTGGGCAGGCGCGACAGGATCGATACCGTCTTGCCATCCCCGCCGGGGAAGTACTTGAGGATCGGCGAGTCGGGCTTGAAAGCAATGGCGTCGGTCAGCCCGATCCCGTCTTCACTGATATCAAGTGAAAACAGCACGCCCTGCGAGCCGGTGAGCACGGCCTTGCCGGCGCTGGCGTAGAGGGTAAATACCGCTTGGACCATCTCCAGGTCCGAAGCGCCCATTATCCCCATCTCCGCGGCCTGCCCCATCTCCCCCTGCATCTGGGCGATGACTTTGTCCAGTTCCACCGTTAACATCGGCGCCAGCGCTTCGAGGTCGAGATAGATCGCCGCGTCGCAGTCCTTGAGGTAGTGTTGGCCCAACTCACCGATACGATCGGCGACCGCGTCGGCGTCACCGCCGGGAGCGTAGCCACGCACCGACTCAAGGCTGTCACCCATCACCACGTACCCCCCGGACTCGCGGGCAAAACCCGACTGCCCGTCGGGGTGGATCAACTCCGCGATCTGGTCGTTGTCCGCGTCCACGCCCTGGAAGCTCTCGATAAATGCCTGGTAGTCCGTCACCGGCAGGATGAAGAGGATGTCGGGGTCTTCATCGTTGGCGACGACCGAAAGGTCTTGGATGACCACCAGCGCGGACCCGGCGTCGTTGAGGCCGTCGGCGATCCCCATCTCGGCCTTGAAGGCGGCCAGCGCGTCGGTCATCTCCGGCGAGTCCAGTTCAAGCGTCTGGTTGAGCATCGCCAGCTTGCCGCTGAACTGCGACATGCTCGGGACGATGAACACAAGGTCGGCGCCTTGGGGTGCCTGCGCCAGCGCGGCGGGGGCCTGGGCGCCGGCCTGTGGCGCGGTGAACACCGTCGCGACCGTGAACACGGCTACCGCGGCGAGTCTACTTGCGAACGGTTGGATGTATGCCATGACAAACTCCTTCGTTTCCCTTGTGGAACGTGCTTAATTTTCCTGATGCGTGACCGTGAGCGTACCGGCGATCAGCCCGGGGGACAAACGCGGCTGACCGTCCCTTGACGGGCCCCGTCTTAGGCCCGTAGATCATAACCTTTCCGCTCCCTTGCCGGTGTCCCGATTCGGCTAAAATGAACCGTGATGAGCCCAGGAACGGGAAAAAAAGTCGTCGTCGCCATGTCCGGCGGTGTGGACAGCTCCGTCGCCGCGGCCTTGCTCAAGCAGCAGGGCTACGAGGTCGTCGGCTGTTTCATGCGCCTGGGCAGTGACGACGAGGCCGAGGCAGCCGACGGGTACGACAACATCCGTCCGGACACCTGCGACCCCGACCTCAAGCCTCACCCCTCAAGCCCCAAGCCCGCCCGCCCCCATCACCACGGCTGCTGCTCGGTCAACGACGCCTCCGACGCCAGGCTGGTAGCCGCGATGTTGGATATCCCGTTTTATGTGGTGAACTTCAAAAAAGACTTCGGCCGGATCATCGACTACTTCGTCGGTGAGTACAACGCCGGCCGCACGCCCAACCCCTGCGTCCGTTGCAACGACTGGCTGAAGTTCGGCAAGCTCCACGATTACGCCCGTTCGATCGACGCCGACTACATCGCCAGCGGCCACTACGCCCGGATCGAACGGCCGACAGGAGGCGGTGACGGCAAAGCCGCCGAAGAGGGGACCCAGGCTCACGCACGCCTGCTGCGCGGGCTCGATGAAACCAAGGACCAGAGCTACGTCCTGTTTGGTAGCCCGCGTGACCGGCTCGACGAGATGCTCCTGCCGATCGGGGACATGCGCAAGGCCGACGTCCGCCAGCTTGCACGGGATCTGAACCTTCCCGTCGGTGACAAGCCCGACAGCCAGGAGATCTGCTTCGTCCCCGACAACGACTACGCCCGCCTTGTCGAACGGAGAAGCCCAGACGATGTGGTGGAAGGCGACATCCTCGACAGCCGGGGGCAGGTGGTCGGCCGACACCCCGGGCATCAGCACTTCACGATCGGACAGCGGCGTGGCGTCGGCGTGGCGTTTGGGTATCCGATCTACGTCATCGATCGTGATCCAGACAGCAACACCGTCACCGTCGGCGGCAAGGACGACCTGCTGGCCGAGGGCCTGACCGCGTCGCAGACCAACTGGCTGATCGACGACGTGCCGGGAGATTGGCGGGCCTGCGGCGTGAAGGTGCGTTACAACAGCCCCCCGTCGCCGGGGCGGTTCCGCGTCCCTTCGCCGGGCACGCTTGAGGTCCGTTTCGACCGGCCCGTTAGCGCCGTCACCCCCGGGCAGGCCGTGGTCTGTTACGACGGCGACCGGGTGCTCGGCGGGGGATGGATCGACCAGGCGATACAGCCCGTGTGACGGATTCTCGGCCGAGGGCCCGGATCGACGATAAACTCTCCGACGGAGATCGGAAGCACCGAAGATAGACCGTGGAGTGGGCAGTGTCAGCAGGCGATAAGCAAACGTCACATCAAAGCGAACAACTGGCGTCGATGCTGGATGGGATGGGCATCCGTTTTGACACGGACGTGCCGATCGGCAAAGAGATGACATGGTACGGCGTCGGCGGCGCGGCGCAGGTGCTGGCTCATCCCGCGGGGGTCGCACAACTCTCGGCGCTGGTCGCCCGCTGTTATGAACAGCAGGTCCCGGTCAATATCCTCGGCAGCGGCGCGAACCTGCTGGTCAAGGACCGGGGCGTGCCCGGCGTGGTGGTGAAGCTGGACGACCTGGCGTTTAGCCAATACAAGGTCCAAGGCACGAAGATCACCGCGGGCGCTGGGCTTGACCTGTTTAAGCTGGTGCTCGAGTGCGCCAAGGACGGGCTGGCCGGGCTCGCGCACGTCGCGGGGATCCCGGCGAGTGTCGGCGGGGCCGTCCGCATGAACGCCGGCGGTGCGTTTGGCGATATCGGGTCCACCGTCCATAAGGTCCAGGTCATGGCCGAGAACGGCCAGGTCTACAGCCGTGACCGCGACGACCTGGTCTTCGGCTACCGCAGAACCAACATCGTCGCGCCCTACATCCTCGACGTCGAGTTCGACATGGACGAGGCCGACCCCCAGGACATCGCCCGGCGGGTCAAGGAGATCTTCCTCTACAAGAAGAGCACCCAGCCGATGTCGGAGAACTCCGCCGGCTGCGCGTTTAAGAACCCAAGTATTGTGTTGCCGGGTCACGATTCAGATGAGGACGGCCCGCCCCCGCCGACCGAACGGGTTTCCGCCGGCAAGCTCATCGACCAGGCCGGACTCAAGGGATACCGCGTCGGCGGCGCCGAGGTCTCGCATCGCCACGCCAACTTCATCTTCACCCACCCCTGCTGTACGGCCGACGACGTCTTGGCCCTGATGGACCATATCCAGCAGACCGTCCTGGACCACAGCGGCATCGCGCTTGAGCGCGAGGTCGTCATCTGGCCGTGACACAAGGACGAGCGTTCATCCCTGTTCCAAAAACTTCTGAATGTCTCACGGCGCTTCCAGCAGCAGGTGCAGCACGTTGTCACTGAACCCGGGGTCGCGGGTCATCCCCAGGTGGTCGGCGAAGATAAAATGAACGGTCGACCAGTGGATCGGCGAGACAAGCCCGGGGCGCCATTCGCCGCTGATGCGCTCGTCCATCAAAGCACTGCTGCGCAAGACGGTCCCGTCGCCTGGTTTCCAATCAAGCGCGTTGAGCCGGCCTTCACCCTCCTGGGCCGAGACCGCCGCAAGGGTCGGGACCGCGTCCCCGGCAAACAGGTGCAGGGTTGTCCCCGCCGGGACCGTGGCCGGTGTGTCTAGCGCCAGGGCGAATTGCCGGGCACGGTTTAGACACTTGGCCTGGTGATCCAGCGCGATCCGGCGTCGCTCGCCCGGGTCATCGACCCCCGGTAGCAGCGCACGCAACACCCGGTCCTGATCCGGTGACGCCAGGCCCCAACCCATCCGCCACCAGAGCTTGGGGTCGTAGATATCTTCGATCACTTCGCCGGTTTGAGCGTCCTTCAGCGCACCGTGTCGGCCGCGCGGCAGCAGTTGGTAGATCGACGGCATCGTCCCCAGCAAGGCGGGCTCGTACCTGGGCAGGATCGGTGCGAAGTCCGCGCCCCGAACCAGTTGCTCCAGAGCCTTGGCCGACCCGGCGTTGGGTGTGCCCAGCAGGATCAGCCGGCGGACGTGCTTGGCGCCCGCCCAGGTGACGGTCGGTGGGGCTCCGTCGGCCGGGAGGTCGCCGTCCCCGTAACGCAGGTAATACCGTGAGACCAACCCGCCCATCGAGTGGGCCACGATGTCGAACTTCACATCCGCATTCTCCACCCCGTAGCGGGTCTTTAGCTGCTGCTGGACGTAGGCGGTTTTTTCCTGGATGAACCGATGCAGCCGGCGTGCGTTCTCGACGTTGTCGCGCCGCCAGTCGTAGTCGAACTGGAAGCAGGTGTAGTGATCGGAGCCGTAGTCGATCGCGCCGGCTTCGCCCAGAGGCTGGTCTCGGTAGCCCCCCACGCCGAGCGTGCCCAGGACATGCATGTAGGCTTCGAGGCTGACCGGCAGGCCCAGGACGGAGACTTTCACACTTTCCAGAGCCCCGTCGGAGACGGTGGTGTCGGTCAACTGGGCCAAGGTCTTGCCGTCCGCCATGGGCAGGGCGAGCAGACGGGCGCCCTCTGGTTGGTTCGGGTTGGCGTAGCCGTCGGTAAACGCGCCCCAGACGATCCGGCCGGTGTCTTGATCGATCAGTTTGGAACCCAGGACCCCCGGGATGACGATCACGGGGTTGCGCATCGGCCCGTGGTGCTGTGCGGCGCGGTTATATAGCTCGCCCAGGTCCGGGCCCCGTACGGTTGTGGTGCAGCCGGTGGTGAGTAACCCGAAAAACGCCACCACCGATATGGCCCACCATGCCCCGAATCGCTTCATCGTGCCGCTCCGTTTGGATGACGCCTGACCACAGCCAACAACCCTGTGTCGGCCGCTAATTTGGACGGGCCTATCTTACTCGGCCGATGACCACCGGCCGCCAACGGGCCGCCTTGCCCAGAAGAAGAGTTATAAAGTATGCAAATGGAGTGATTTACGAGCAATGCCGGGCATGTGAGATTGTGCTTAACAGGCGTTTACCCCGCTGGATTTGCATACTGGCGGGCAGTTTGCAAGAATACGCGACTCGATCAGCAGTGAATGAGGTTTTTCAGTCAGCAGGAACGAAAGGCAGCCCCTATGGCGATCCGTATCAAGGCACGCAGCGGCGAATCGGCCGAGCAGATGATGCGCCGGTTCAAGAAGCTCTGCGAGAAGGAAGGCCTGACCAAAGACATCAAGCGCCGGGCCTACTATGAGAAGCCCAGCGAGCGTAAGCAGCGAGCGATGCGTAAATCCGTCAAGCGCCGTCAACAGCTAGGCCAAGCGCCGGTCCCACGACGCCCTCGCGTATAGCGGGGCGTTTTTTTTTCAGCCGACCTGACCGGGCCGGGCTCCGTGCCTACGGCGTCGGGCCGGCCGTTCAAGCCATACGCAAGGGTTGGCCGATGCATCGGGCATCCGCGTATCCGATCCGTGCAATCTGTTTTTAACCGTTTGGGTTGGGGTGTTTAGCGGCGCCGTCCCGTTCGAGGGCCGGCCGTTTTTTCTTTTGAGCAATTGATCGAATAAGGAAAATAAAAAATGTCAGCTATGGCGTTGATCGCACCGGTTATTGGGTCCGGGTCTCTTGTGTCGACCGCGACGCTCGGCCAGACGGTGGCCGGGCTGCCCTGCGCTTACCTGTTAGCGCCGATCGGCGGGGTGTTGGCGCTGCTGTTCGCGCTGGTTTTTTACAAGGGCTTCATGAAGAACTCCGAGGGTGAGCCGGAGATGGTCCGGATCGCACAGGCCGTCCGCGACGGGGCCTATGCCTATCTCAGTCGGCAGGCCAAGGTCGTCTTCGCCGTGATCATCGTCCTGGTGTTGGTGCTGGTGGCGATGGCGGCGATGGGCCTGCAGCACGAGCTGACGCCGGTGGGCGTGCTGGTCGCGTCGCTGCTGTCGGGCCTGTGCGGGTACCTGGGCATGAAGACCGCGACCAACGCCTCGGCCAGAACCTGTGCCGCCGCCAAGGAATCGCTCAACGGCGCACTGAAAGTCGCCTTCCGCGCCGGGGCCGTCATGGGTCTGTGCGTGACCGGGTTTGCGCTTCTGGACATCTCCGTCTGGTTTATCGTGCTGAACAAGGTGATGGTCATCTCCGATCCGGGCGACCTGGTGAACCTGACCACGATCACGCTGAGCTTCGCGATGGGTGCATCGCTTCAAGCCCTGTTCGCCCGCGTCGGTGGCGGGATCTACACCAAGGCCGCGGATGTCGGCGCCGACCTGGTCGGCAAGGTCGAGGCCGGGATCCCCGAGGACGACGCCCGTAACCCCGCCACCATCGCCGACAATGTCGGTGACAACGTCGGCGACGTCGCCGGCATGGGCGCCGACCTTTACGAGTCTTATTACGGTTCGATCCTCGCCGCGATGGCGCTGGCCGCCGCGGCCGCCGTCCGGTTGGAGTTGGGTACCACGCAGGCTCTGGCCCTGATCGTCGCGCCCCCGGCGCTGGCCGGGCTGGGCATCATCGCTTCGATCCTCTCGATCTTCCTGGTCCGGGCCAAGGAAAACGCCAGCTTCGCACAGCTACTTAAGAGCCTGCACATGGGCGTGTGGATCAGCTCGGCGATGATCGTCGTCGGGTCGTACTTCCTGCTGAACTACCTTGTGGGTGATGTCGAGTCGGTCAGCGCCTTGGGCATCTGGGGCGCGATCGTCACCGGGCTGGTCGCCGGGCTGATCATCGCGTTTGGTACGGAGATCTACACCAGCTACGAACATAAGCCCACCAAGCGGATCGTCGAGCAGGCCCAGACCGGTCCCGCGACCGTGATCATCGCCGGCATCGCCGAGGGCATGCTCTCGACCTGGGTCCCGCTGTTGACCATCGTGTTTGCGATCCTGTTTGCGTTCAACCTCGCCGGCGGGGGCGAGACCTTCCTGATGGGCGTGTTCGGCGTGGGCCTGGCCGCGGTCGGGATGCTTTCGACCCTGGGGATCACCCTGGCGACCGACGCCTACGGCCCGATCGCTGACAACGCCGGCGGCAACGCCGAGATGACCCAGCAGCCCCCGTTCGTCCGCGAACGCACCGACATGCTCGATTCACTGGGCAACACCACCGCCGCCACCGGCAAGGGCTTCGCCATCGGGTCCGCCGCACTGACGGCGCTCGCGCTGCTGGCGGCCTACGTCATCACCGTCCAGTCCTCGATCAACAAGCAGGTCGAAAACCCGTTTGTTCAGATCAAGGGTAACGCCGCTTTCGAGTTCAGCGAAGGCGCCAGCCCCACGGTTTATTACCAGGGCCACGGTGTGCTGGCGATCAACGACTCGCAGGACGATTTCGCCGGCGGCATCGTGACCAACGGCAAGGTCAAGGTCGACCGTATCGACGCCATCATGTCGGAGGTGGAGCCGGTGTCCCGCTTCGTCGCCGGTCAATGGAGCGACGACGGCAGCGTCTACCACGCGCACGTCTCCGATGATGCCGGGCGGGTCGAGTTCGACATCATCCGCGTCAAGTCCGCCACCCTCCCGCAGGTCATGGCCTACTACAACGTCACCCTGATGAACCCCAGGGTCCTCTGCGGCTTGTTCCTGGGGGTGATGCTGGTGTTTGTCTTCTGCTCGATGACGATGAACGCGGTCGGCCGGGCGGCGTTTGCGATGATGAACGAGTGCCGCCGTCAGTTCGGGATCATGAAGCAGGGCTTCAAGGCCGACGGCGTCAGCGACGAAGACCTCAAGGACCCGATGAAGTGGCCGTTCAAGACCACCGTCGATGGGCACGCGTACCCCGACTACGCCAACTGCGTAGCGATCTCGACCAGCGGGGCGCTTAAGGAAATGATCGTCCCGTCCTGCATGGCGGTGATCGTCCCGATCATCGTCGGGCTGGTCATGGGCGTGCCCGGTGTGATGGGCCTGCTCGCCGGCACGCTGGTCTGCGGCTTCGCCATGGCCATCTTCATGGCCAACGCCGGCGGGGCCTGGGACAACGCCAAGAAGTACATCGAGACCGGCGCCCAAGGCGGCAAGGGCTCGGACGCTCACAAGGCCGGCGTCGTCGGCGATACCGTCGGCGACCCGTTCAAGGACACCTCCGGCCCATCCCTGAACATCCTCATCAAGCTGGTGAGTATCGTCAGCGTCGTCTTCACCGGCCTGATCGTGAAGTTCTCACCGATCATCGGCGGGTGGATCGGGCTGGGCTGACCCCGCCAAGCCCCCAACGCCTGGGCCACTCTGGGCGTCGATTCTGATACAATCCCTCGCCCCCGGCGGAACACCGTCGGGGGTTTTTTGTCACCTATAGTTAAGCAAGCCATGACACCCGATCCACGACAAGACCCGACCGCCGGCGCCCTGCACCTGACCGACCGGCCCAAGCCCGCCGCCGCCGGGACCGACCGCGAACGCCTGGTCCTCGCCTTCGTCATCGACGCCGCCCGTCTGCTGAACGACCTGCACTGCGAAGACACACTCATCTTCGACGTCCGCGGTCTAAGCGACCTGACCGACTTCATCCTCATGACGACCGGCACCAGTGATCGGCAGATCAAGGGCGTCGCCTCACAGGTCAACGAACTGGCCAGCGAGCAGGGGCTTGACAGGTTCGGCTCCGAACGCGACGCCGACTCGACCTGGCTTGTCCTGGACTATGTCGACACGATCGTCCACCTCTTCGAGCCGGTCGCCCGAGCGCACTACGACCTGGAGATGCTCTGGGGCGATGCGCCGAGGATCAAATGGCGCAGGGCAGAAGAACCAAAGGAATCGGAAGAAGGCTAACAGGGATAAACGCAGATGGCTGTGTGTCTACTGTCGGCACCTACTCAACGCCTGATCTATCCGCGTTCATCCCTGTTTCACCGTCTTTTTCTGCGCCTCTGCGGTTCACCCGATCGAAACCTGATCGCGCGTAACGGTCAGTGTCACCCCGTTAGCGAAGGTGAACGTCCTTTCCCCGCCTTCCTTGTCTCGGATCGCACGGACTACTTGCCCGAGCTGCTTCGCCCCCAGCTTGTCCCCAGCCGCGCCCATATCTAACAGCAACCGCCTGATCAACCCCGACAGCACCGCACGGCTCATCCGCTTCGCCGCTTCGCGGCTTAGCGTCACCTGATCGCCATCGTGATCGACGTACCTTAACGCCGCCTCGACCGCCTCATCCAGCACCCGATGCACATCCCGAAGATGGTCGGCGAACCCCGTCGCCTTGCGCCCAGCGCCCGGACGGATCGCTTCAAGCACCGGCAACACCTCGGCCCGCAAACGCGCACGCCAGCGAGACACATCCGCGTTCGTGTGGTCCTCCCGCCAGGGCTGGTCGACCGTGTGCAGATAGTCCGTGACCTGGGCCCGGGTGACCGCGAGCATCGGGCGGATGAGGGTTGTGGGGGTTGGGGATTGTGGATTGGGATTTTTGGAAGAGGAAGTGTCACATCCGTCTTCTGCCGATCCCTGATCCCTAAAACCTGAATCCACACGCCTCCGCCACGCGATCCCGCGCATCCCGGCGGTCCCCGCGCCGCGCAGCATCCGCATGAGTAATGTTTCTAGTTGATCGTCCCCGTGATGCCCCGTCGCGATGAACTGCGCCCCGCACTCCCTCGCCATCTGGACAAGCGCCCCGTACCGCGCCCGCCGCGCCGCGTTCTCGACGTTCCCCGCCACACCGGACAGGTCCAGGTCCCGCCGCAGGCGAGGCAGCTTCAGCTGCCGTGCAAGTTCCTGAACAAACCCCGCATCCTGTTCCGCCTGATCCCCCCGCAGATGATGCTGCACATGCCCGACCGTCAACTGTAGCCGCCACCTTCTTCGGTCCTTCAGCGCCGCCAGTGCCCGCAGCAGCGCCACCGAATCCCCGCCCCCGCTGACCGCCACCAGCACATGCGCCCCCTCACCCACCCCGCAACGACGGCGCAGGCCAAGCGCAACGGCTTTGACCAGGGGGTGGTGGCCTATGAGTGATGAGCGGAGATTAGTCTTGGGTTTCGATGGCATTTTGTTCAACGTACTCATCGTCGTCCTCAAACCAGTCTATCTCGCTACCGCATTCCGGGCACCTCGGTTGACCCATGCTTCCACGTAGATCGTACTTGCATTGCACGCACAGGCCGCGCTCCCTCCGTCGGGTATGGATGTAGCCCCGTGTGGTCTTGAAGATGATCAGAAAGGAGACAACTGACATCCCCAGGGTGATAAGGATGCCGAGCAGGCCGCTGAAAAAATCGTAGGTGTTGAAGCCGGAGTAATCCAACCCGGCACTCGACTGCACGAGCGATTGCGTTATCCCCAGCGTTATGAAAACCAACGGCACCAGCTGCGGCGCAAAGATCAGCCAGACGCCCAGCACAATGATGAGATTCACGGGCTTCCCCGTTGCTTGCCGGTAAGCGTGCCCGGCGGTGTAGACCTGCCCCATAGGGTCGATCGCCGAGTGCATTCTGGTCGGCCCTCCGCATGCGTTGCAGAAGTGCGAGATCGGGTCCACCGGCTCCAGGCAGTGGGGGCATAGCATCTGCACTGTGCCGCTGTCGTGATCGTATGGACTGAGTTTTTCAGAAGGTTCCGACATGGGCCTCCCCGTTGTTCATCATGATAACAGACCGGGCCCGGTGCTCGCCCAAGTCGCAATGATCTTCGCTCATAGGTTACACTCAGTGCGTGTGATCCTGTTTCCCGGAGCCTTCCCGTGTCCCCCGACCCAACCAACCCGAGCCCGACCGAGGTGACTGAGATCGTGGTCAACCTCGATGATGTGACCGGGGAGCTGCTGGGTGATACGCAGCGGACGCTGATGGCGGCGGGGGCGTTGGATGTTTGGACGGCGGCGATCGGGATGAAGAAGGGTCGGCCGGGGGTGATGCTGTCGCTGTTGTGTGAGAATGAGAAGCGGGACGAATTGGCCCGGCTGATGATCGAACTGACCGGGAGCTTTGGGGTGCGGTTCCGGGACTGGGGCAGGCTGGTGCTGGACCGCCGGCACGTCACGGTGGACACGGCCTACGGCAAGGTGCGGATCAAGGTCGGTGAGTTGGATGGGAAGATTGTCGTCGCCCGGCCGGAGTTCGAGGATGTGAAGAAGCTGGCGCAGGAGAGCGGGGCGGTGTTGCGTGATGTGCTGGACGCGGCGCAGTCGGCGGCGCAGGGTCTTCCGGGGGGGCGGGGGGCGCAGGGATGAACCAGATCATCGCGCTTGTGTCAGACATGCCCGAGTTGCCGCCTTTTGCCAAGATCGCGATCCCGTTCCTGGGGGTGTTGCTGATCACGATGGGGATGCTGATGGGGATCCGCAAGCGCCGTCGGCGTGCGGCCGGTCGGACGACCCCCCGCGAGCAGATCCAGGAGCTTAGCCAAAAGCAAGCGGTGCGCGGCGACCTGGAGGCTTTGATGGTCGAGATCGAGCAGCTCGGTAAGCGTTTCGGTGCGCAGCTCGATGCCAAAGCGGTGCAGATGGAGCATCTGATTGACGAGGCCGACGCCCGAATCGCTGAGCTAAAGGAGCTTGAGCGGGCCGGCCAAGACGCGCCCCAGGCTCAGCCCCCTCAAGGCTCACCCCTCAAGGCTCAAACCTTACGCGCCCCCCAATCCCCAACCCCCAGCCCCGAAACCCCCAGCCCCGACGACGCGTTGAAGCGCTCCGTCTGCGACTTGGCAGACCAGGGCCACGACCCCGTCGAGATCGCACGCCGGCTTGACGAGCACGTCGGGAAGATCGAACTGATCCTGGCGCTGCGCAAGCCGTGATCCGGGGATTAGAAATCACAAAGATCGTGGAGACAAGGAGGCGCGGAGCAGGCTGAGGGAACAGGGATGAACGCAGATGAACGCGGATAGGACAAAGCGCTCGGCCGTAGCATTATCTCTTCTGCTTATCACCGTTCATCCCTGTTTCATAACATCTGGTCTTCTCCGCGCCTCCGTGTCTCCGGGCTCTCCGTGATATGCTTTCTTGTTTTGCCCCAGTAGCACACGGGCGATACAGTGTCGCGCCAACGAAGGAGGCATGGACATGTTCAAGGGCGCACTGACCGCGCTGGTCACCCCGTTTCGGGATGGCGAGGTCGACTACGACCGACTGACGGGGAACGTAGAACACCAGATCGCCGAGGGGATCGACGGGCTGGTCCCGGTGGGGACGACAGGCGAGTCGCCGACGCTGTCGCACGACGAGCACGATAAGGTGATCGAGGCGGTGGTCAAGGCCGCGGCCGGGCGTGTCCCGGTGATCGCCGGCACGGGCTCGAACGCGACGGACGAGGCACTTCGGCTGACTCAACACGCCAAGGAGGTCGGCGCGGATGCGTCGCTTCAGGTCAACCCGTACTACAACAAGCCGACGCAGGAAGGCTTGTACCGCCACTTCATGGCGATCGCCGACGGGGTCGATCTGCCGATGGTGCTGTACAACATCCCCGGGCGATGCGGTGTGGCGATGACGGCGGCGACGGTTTCGAGACTGGCGGCGCACCCGAATGTCGTTGCGGTCAAGGAAGCGACCGGTTCGCTGGACCTGGCCAGCGAGATCGCCGCGTTGTGCGACCCCGAGAGGTTTACGATCCTGTCGGGCGATGATTCATTGACGCTGCCGCTTGCCTCGGTGGGCGCCAAGGGCGTGGTCAGTGTGCTGGCGAACCTGCTCCCGGCGAGGGTCAAGGCGCTGGCGGACGCGGTGTTATCTGGCGATACGGCGCAGGCGCGCCGTCTTCACCTCGATCTTTTTCCCATCTTCAAGGGCATGTTCATCGAGACCAACCCGATCCCGATCAAGACGGCGATGGCGTTAGCGGGGAAGGACACCGGCGAGTTGCGTCTGCCGATGTGCGAGATGGCTGGCGACAACCGTGAGAAGCTAGAGAAGCTGCTCAAGGAACAGGGCGTGTTGTGAGGGGCCTTAGGGCGGTGCGGGTTTAACCGCGAAGGCGCGAAGCCGATCCGGAGCTTTGCCCACAGATAGACACAGATTAGGAAATCACTCGGATCGGCCACGTCTTAATCTGTGAAACTCTGTGGGCCGTATTCTTGTTCTGCTTCGCGATCTTTGCGCCTTCGCGGTTGATTGCTAATTCACACCAGCACACCGACCATGTCGTGGGCCTCGGCGACGGCCTGGTTGGTGAGCTTGCCGTCCTTGGTGTTCAGCGCGGTGGCGAAGGCGTTGTCTTCGTTCACGAGTTTGTCGATCCCGTGTTTGGCCAGCCGCAGGGTGTAGGGCTGGGTCGCGTGACAGAGCGCCTGGGTGCTGGTCCGGCCGACGGCGCCGGGCATGTTGGCGACGCAGTAGTGGACGACGCCGTCGACGATGTAGATCGGGTCGCCGTGGGTGGTGGGCTTGGTGGTTTCGACGCACCCGCCCTGGTCCACGCCGACGTCGACGATCACCGCGCCGGGCTTCATCGTCTTGAGCATCTCACGGGAGATCAGCCTTGGCGCGCGGGCGCCGGGGATCAGGACCGCGCCGATGACCAGGTCCGCCAGCGGCAGGTGTTTGCGGATCGTGTGCGGGTCGGAGTAGGCGGTGGTCACGTTCGCCGGCATCACGTCGTCGAGGTAGCGCAGCCGATCGAGGTTGACGTCGACGATCACCACGTGGGCCCCCATCCCGGCGGCGAGCTTGGCGGCCTGTGTGCCCACGACCCCGCCGCCGAGTACCAGCACGTTGCCCGGCTCGACGCCCGGCACACCGCTGAGCAGGATCCCCCGGCCCTCCATCGGCTTCTCCAGATACTTCGCGCCTTCCTGCACACTCATACGGCCGGCGACCTCGCTCATCGGAGTCAATAGCGGCAGTCGGCCGTGCTTGTCCGTCAGTGTCTCGTACGCCACCGCGGCGACCCCGGCGCTTAAACAGCCCTCGGTCAACTCCCGGCTGGCGGCGAAGTGGAAGTATGTGAACACCGTCTGGCCTCGGGTCATCATCGACAGCTCGTCGCCGATCGGCTCCTTGACCTTGACGATCATCTCAGACTTGGCCCAGACATCGGCGGCCTCGTCGACCAGTTCGGCCCCGGCGGCGGCGTACTGCTCGTCCTCGTATCCGCTGTTGGTCCCGGCGTGCGTCTGAACAAGCACCTTGTGCCCGTCCTTCACTAATAGCTCCACGCCCACGGGCAGCATCGAAACGCGGTACTCGTCCGGCTTGGTTTCTTTGGGGACGCCGATAATCATCGCTAACTCCTGAAAACTAGGGTGAGCCACGCATTATACTAGAATAGACAGGTTCTTCACCCTGCGATTTCGGCAACCAGCGGTTTTTCCGCCGGGGCCTGTGATCGGCCGACTGGGCCTGGGAGCCGATCCGCGATCCACCGCCGGATCGTGGTGCGTTTCGTGGGCCAGTTGCTTGCGGTGCGGGCACTGAGGAACGTGCGGTACATCCCCTCGAGGGTCTGCGCCAGGGCGCGGGCCAGGTGCAGGCGTTGTTCGAGTTGTTCGCGGGGGCCCGGGGCGTCCTCGATCGTCGGCAGCAGCGCGGCGGAAATCGACCATTGATCGCCCTGGAAGGTCAGCTCCCACTGGTATTCGCCATCGGAGAGGATCAGGCCTACCTTGCGCGGCCACTTGCCCGTCGCCAGCGCGTCGCCGGCCTCGATCAGCCTCGTCGGGCCCGCGCCACGCAGCGTCTGCTTGCCCCCGGCGTCCCAGGCGCAGTCCATGTCCAGGGCCTTGTCGATCGCCAGGAACGCCTCGCGTTGGTTGCCGTGCTCGTCGGTGAGCTTTAGCGCGCCCTCTTGCGTCTCGCTGATCCACCACAGCCAGAGAAGAAACTCGTTGCCCAGGAAATCTTTGAGGTCGACCGATTTGACGACCCAGGGGACCAGCGGTGTGTTCAGGTCGTGTGGGCCCCCGGTTCCGTCGGTTCCCCCGGCGTCTTCGTGATCTTCCGTCGCGCCTGCGGGGGGCTTGGTGAAGGCGCTTGGGCGCAGGTCTTCGTAGTCCCGGCCCTTGCCTACGCCGCGCAGCAAGCGCCCGGCCAGCGCACCGGCGCTTTGGTATTGCAGGTCTACCGCGAACGCCGACTTCATCAGCTTCGCCAACTGCTCCAGCAACGTGCTCCCGGTCGCGGCGCAGTAGAGCGTCTGCGACGGCAGGTCCCACAGAATCTGCACCATCTTCGATCGACGGAACTTGCCCGCAGCCAAGTCGTCGCGGAGGGAACGCTCGGCTTCATCCTTGGCGTCGCGCTTTTGGGCCTTGGATGCGAAACCCGACGGGTTGCCCGCCGCCGCGGCCAGCTCGTTGATCTTGCGGTAGGCCTGCTTGAGGTCCGAAGGCACCTTGTGCGTGTCGATCCGCACCGCGAACAGCAGCGCGTCGCCGAACCCATTTTTCTCGTAGGTGAATTGCGTGTCGAGGATGTGTTCGCCGGTGACGAACCCGGCCTCGACCTCGTCGGGCGCGCCGATCTCGGTAGCCTTGAAGGCGTGCTCATTGAGGATCGCCAGCGCGGTGTCGTCGGCGGTGGTGGGGGCGTCGCCGGTGACAGCGAAACGGCAGAAGGTCAGGCGGCCGGAGTTAAAGGGCATAAGAATTAGGGGTTGGGGGCTGGGGGTTGGGGATTAGCAGAAGGCAACAATTCGATCAGGATGCGGGCGGTCACCATCAGTGCGAATATCGGCAGGACCCATAGCGAGCGGTTGGCGATGAAGGCGACGCAGGCGAGGGGGTAGCTTAGCGTGGCGGCGGCGGCGAAGACGATGAGTTTGGCCTTGTGTGAAACCTGTCGGTAAGTCGGGATCATGCACAAAAGGACGTAGGCGGGGAACACCGTGCCGTAGAGCAGCAGGAACATGCGGTAGATAAGTTCCGTAACCGATGTGACGAAGGTCCACTTCATCCAGGGCCCCGGCTCGCCGTCCATCAGCAGCACCCCAAGTCCCACCATCAGCCCAAGAGCCAGCGTGATAAACAGCCCAAACTCCACCCGCCGGTTGCCCCTGAGCGTCAGGCTCCGGACATGCACCGCCATCGTGAACCCGCCTTGCACCACCAACTGCACCAGCAGCACCGGCCAGAGTAAGCGCGCCAGGTCCAGCCCGATGTGCCCGGTCGCGTTGGCGAGCGCCCCGGCATACCCAAGCGAGAACACGATCATCGAGAAGAACACCACGCAGAACCCGACCGTAAACGCCGCTTTGCCCGTCCCGGCCGTGGTGGCCTGGCGTGCCCGGTGAAAAGTCAGGTCCAGGTACGGGCACAAAGCAAACCCGAACAACGCCGCCGGGGCAAACAGGTAAAGGTCAATCGTGGTCAGTCGGCCGGTGAACGCCGCCGGGTCCAGGTGCGTCCACAGCTTGCCGGTGGATTGTGCATAGATAAACAGGCCGATCGACACCGCGAAGATGAGCAGCGCCGCGTAGGTGTCACGGAGATGGTCGGCCCGGCCCGCGACCAGCACCGCCAGCATGACCATCCCGGCCACCGTCAACCCCATCGGCCCGGCCAACGCCCCGACCAGGTACATCTGGTACGCCACCGTCACCAGCCCAAACCACCGGCAGGCCGAAGCGTGCTTCTGCACGATCCGAAGGCTCGTTTCCCGGTTTTTAAGCACCCACCCCATCGCCGCCGCCCCCAGGACGTTCGGCACCGCAAACACCACCCAGCCCCACAACCCGTAGTCCCGCACCAGCAACACCGGGAAAAACATCCCGATCACCCACGTCCAGGAACAGCCCAGGAAACACCCCCACAGGATCGCCGCCAACGGCCCGCGCATCGGCGGGGGGACATCATGGGATGGGCTGTGAGATTCCGGGGTCTGCATCCGCGAGAGTGTATCGCGTGAATGGTGCAGGTGGGCGGGGGGCAGGACTGACCGGCGAGATGCGATCGGGTATTCTTTGGTAGACGGGTATCCCGGGTCATATCGCCCACATGGTCGAGCCTGGTGGAGTCTCAATTCTCAGTTCGTGAGGACACCATGATCATTCCCCTTATCGCTCACGAGGTAACGCACACCGCCACCCAGACAGGCATCGGGCTCGGCTCCGCAATCGCGATTGTCTGTTCATGGCAGCGGAACCGCTCGATTCTGTGGGCGCTTCTCGCGGGTATTATCTCATGGATCTATGTCATCTACTTTGCACTAACGCGCCAGGCAGACGAGATATAAGAATAATCAATTGCGCATCGAAGCAGGCGATTGATGGCGGGGGGAATGAGGCTCAGCTCTTCTTCGCCTTCCCCGCCAGCCGTTGCAGTCGGCGGTGCCACTTGGCCCTGGCGTGGGCCTTGGGGGTGACGTGGAAGGTGATGGTGGCTTTGCCGACGCGGGGCTCGGCCTTGTCTTTCTTGTGGACGGCCTGGACCACGGTCATGTCGAGGGTGAGGTTGAACTCGCCGCCGGCCTTGACCAGGGGGTCGATTTCTTCGCGGGGGTGGATGTTGTAGATCGCCGGGCCGTAGCAGGGGCGCAGGAACTTGTAGTCCAGGTGTTTGCAGACGACGGTGTAGTCCCCGCCGCACTTGCCGAAGACGAACATCCCGCCGGCTACCTCGGAGTTGCCCAGCAGCGACGCGCCGGCCATGGCGGAGTACCAGTTCTTATTGAATCGGCGGAAGGGCAGGACGACGGAGAACGAGTCCCGGGCGACGTGCTTGAACTTGATCCCGCTGCGGTAGGCCAGCGGCAGGAAGATCCAACTGAAGAACCGGTGCCAGAAGTTATTCTTGGTCGACAGCCGGGAGATGCGTGCTTCCAGCCGGTGCAGACGCCGTTTGAACCAGCCGATCTTCTGGGGGCTGTGGGTCGACCTCGGCGGGGCTGGAACCTGCTGCGACGCGGGCGCAGGTTCCGCCTCGGTCGGGGGCTTAGCCTCGGCCAATTCGGCGGGCTGGGTTGCGGTAAGTTCAGCGGGTTTCATGACTAATTAATACTGTAGTCGATCCGGGTCGGCCTCGGCCGGGGGAACCGGGAAAATCATTGATTTTCAACCCGGTTGGGGCCGAAACCTTGCCCGGTTTAACGGAACGGCTGATTTGGCTCATAGCCCGGTTCGTCCTCGTCCCGGTCCAGCGCTGCCTGCTCCTGCCGCTCCTCGTGCCAGCCGGCCTGGACCGCCTCGAGGATCTGCTCGTTGACGTTGTGTCCCGGCTCGGGTTCGAACTCGTCCAAGGCCTCGACCATCTTCCGAAGCTCGGTGAACCGCACGCTCAGCGGATCGGTGTCCGAATGGGCCTCGTCCAGTGCCAGGACGATCTCTTCGATGTCGGTCCAACCAAAGGTTTCAGCCATGGCGGCGGCTCCGTCTTTCATCCCACGCCGGGCCATGAGCGAAGCGAAGGCCCGGGTTTCCGGGGATATCCGAACCTTCGGCCCGCTTGGAGGCTCTCAGGTCCGGCGTGAATCCCATGATGACAACCGATTCTAGGCGGCTTATTGTAGGTTGACCGGCATGATCACGTACAGGAAGTTCGGGCCCGTCCGCAGCACGCCCGGCTTGTTCGGGGCCTTGAACTCCAGGTGCACCTGGTTTTCATCCACCACTTTCAGCGCGTCCAGCAGGTACCCGGGGTTGAACCCGATCTCGATCGGCTCGCCGACAAACTCGGCCAGGTCGACGTTGATCTCGGCTTCACCCATCTCAGGGGCCCGGCTGCGTAGGGTCAGCCCGTCGGGCGCGAACGCCATCCGAACGCCCTTGGACTCCTCGTTAGTCAATAGCGCCGCACGCCGCACGCCGGAGATGAACAGGTCCGTCGAGAGGGCCGCCTTCTTGTCGCCGTCCTTGGGCACCACGTCCTTGTAAGGCGGGAAGTTGCCCTCGACCAGGTTCGACGACAGCTCGGCCTGATCGGTGGCGAAGAGGATCTGGTTGTCAGCGATCTTGACCCGGACGGTCTGGTCGGCGTCGTCGAACAGCCTCAGCAGCAGGTTCAAGGCCTTGGTCGGGACAATCGCGCTGGCCGCCTCATCGGTCGCCGGCTTGCACGTGCCCTTGGCTAGCGCCAGGCGGTGGCCGTCGGTCGCGACCACGACCAGTTTCTTTTTATCACGTTCCAGCAGCACGCCGTTGATGGCGTACCGGCTGTTTTCCCGGGCGGTGGCGAAGATGGTCATCGCGATCAACCGGTGCAACTCGCCGGCGGTGACCTCGAAGTCGGCGTCGCCCTTGAACTGCGGGATCGCGGGGAAGTCTGCGACCGGTTGGCCGAACACCTTGAACTTCGAGTCCTGCCCGGTGATGTGCGCCACGTCCTGCTCGGTGTGCAGCGTCAGGGTGGGGTCGATCGACTCGCGGACGATCTGCTGGAGTTTGTCGGCCGGGACCAGCGCCTCGCCGGGCTCGCTCGTCTCGACGCGGGCGGTGCCCAGGCGCAGCGAGATCTCCCCGTCGGTCGCCGACAGCGACAGCCCATCCGGGCCCGCGCTGAGCTTGACACAGGTCAGGGCCGCCCGGGGGGTGCGTGCCGCCACGACGCCGCCGATCACGTTCAGCGACTCAACCAGAGCGCCACGATCACAAATCACCTTCATAGGAATCACCTTGCTTAATTGAGCAGCACAATCTACCCACTGGCCCGTGGGCGGGCAAACCGGGCGGGCCCCAAAGACCGGGGGAAAACTCACCGATAACAGGGGGGTACGGACCTGGGGTAAGGGCCGTGGTTACGGGCCAAGGCCGTCCCGGCTTGTACGGGTGAACCCAAGGGGAGATGGATGCCTGCGAACACGCGAGCAATGCTCCTGACGCTGGTTTTATGGGCTTTTTCAGGCCCCGCTATCTCCGCGCCCGCCCCCAGCGACCCGCCCCCAGCGACGCCCGCCCAGGCCCCGCCCAGCGATACCTCCGGCGGCGATATCCCCGATAGCGATGCCCCCGGTGCGGTGGTGTTCCTCGGGGAGGATCAGCCGGATCCCGGTCCGATCATGTCCCAGCGGGCGATCCCCTTAGGCGGGTCCAGGCCCGACCGGCTGATTCCCAAAGGAGCCGCGGTCGCAAGCCCCGATTCGGCCCACGTGGCGTTTCGCCACCGCTGGGGCAGGGAATATCAGTATTTCGGCTACTCCCAGGACGACCACAGCTCCATCGGGGTCAAATATGTGACCGACCCGGTCTTTACGCCTGACAGCCAATCCACCGCGGTGCTGATGTATTCAAACAAATGGTGGCTCTACTACAAGTGGCGGACCCTCCCGGGGTTTGAGGCCGCGTCGGCCGTACGGTTCAGCCCCAACGGCGAGCGCCTTGTCTACCTGGCGCGGATGGAGGACCAGCAGTTTGTCGTGGAAGGCGAGCAGCCCCAGCCCATGGCCGACACCGTCCTTTTCGATAAGTTGGTCTTCACAGGCGACTCGTCCACACTGGCCTACCCGGCGTTCGATGGCCAGCAATGGCGCGTGGTCGTCAACGGCGAGCCCGGACCCAAGTGGGACCGGCTCGCCACAGGGTTAACCCCCGCCAGCCAAGGCCCAGCCGTGCTCTTCCTCGCGGTCAAGGATGGCCGATGGCATCTGGTCGACCGCCACCAGCCCGGGCCCGGGTTCCGCTCCATTCAAGCCGCGCCCGTCCTCAGCGACGATGGTCGCACCTTCGCCTACTGGGCGATGGGCGACGACCGCACCTGGCGCGTCTACCAGAACCACCAATACGTCCCGGGCTACGACGCCCAGCGCGCCGGGCAGCTAATCCTCAGCCACGACGGCCAGACGCTCGCCGCCATCCTCAAACGCGATGGCCAATGGTTCGTCGTACACAACGGCCAACCCGGCCCCGTCTACGCCGCCATCGGCAAGGACAGCCTCACCCTCAGCCCCGACGGCGCCAGCCTCGTCTACGCAGCGAAGAAGCAACACGGCTGGGCGTTGGTCCTCGACGGCCAGGAACAGCAGACGTTTTCACAGCTCCTGTCAGGCGGCCTGCGCTTCAGCCCCGACAGTCAACACCTGGCCTACGGCGCACTCTACGGCGGGCGATGGTCGCTGATCGTCGACGGTCAACCCCAGCAACCATTCGAACGCATCGACGCACGGACCCTCACCTTCAGCCCCGACAGCCAACGCACCGCGTACCTCGCTTACCGCTACGGCCAACCCGTCGTCGTGCTCGATGGCGAAGTCATCGGTGAATACGACCGGGTCCGACACCTGACCTTCAGCCCTGACAGCCGACACCTGGCCTACGCCGCGCAACAACACGGCCAATGGTTCCTCGCCGTCGACGGCGTTAACAGCGATCAGATGTTTGATGAGTTCATCCCCGGGGCAAAGGTCCAGTTCACCACCGACACCGCTTTCCACACCGCCGCCCTCCGACGACCCGGCCCGCACTACTACCGCATCGAACTGAACCTCGCCCCCGCCCCCGAAACCAACCCAGCACCCGATCCCGACGGCACCCCCGACCCCGAGATCACCCCCGCCCAGCCGCTCAGTCCCTTCGTCGATGTGCCGACAGAATAATCGTTGCGCATCTACCCCTCAGCCCCCGGCTTTGCCGGGGGATACTCCGTTCAACAGCTTGACCACCTATCACCCGTGGCTATCTTGGTCGGCATGCGTCATGCCAACAAACGTATGACCTATACGGTTCTTGCCGCCATCGGCGGACTGCTGCTCACGCTGGTAAGTCCGTGCTTGTTTACTGCGATCTACGAGGGGCTTCTACAGGTCCTAGGGGGGGCGTATGACGACTTCCCATTGGATGTCATATTAGTTGGGATGTTAGTTGTGGCCCCAACAGTGCTGATCACTTCAATCTTAGTCACGGTAGAGGTCTGGAGAAAGACCACCAAGCTGCAGGTGGGAATGTGTGAACAGTGTGGGTATGACTTGCGAGGAACGCCCAGGACCAGCGGCGCAACGTGTCCCGAGTGCGGACAGACGATTGGGGTGGACTTGGAGCAGCCACTTGAACAGTCAGAGAAATGACGGGCAACCCATCTATAATTGCCCTGACCCACGCCCCGGGCCTAAATAGCCGAATCAGGCGGTCGTGCCGGTCCATGGCCCCATACCCCTATTCCAGCCTCTATACCCCGCTCCGACGGCCCCCTTTGCATCCCCGGCCGGCCCGACTACAATAGATGGCTCGGCCTAACGAACTAAGGAACGACACGATGCCCAAGATGAAGTCCCACAAAGGTTTGCTCAAGCGTGTGAAGATCACGGCCAAGGGCAAGGTCAAGTTCCGTAAGTCCGGGACCAGCCACCTCAACAGCGTGTCGACCGGCAACGAGAGCCGGCGTCTGCGTGGTAAGTTTGTGGCCAAGCGGGGCGATATGAAACGGCTGCAAGGGATGCTTCACCGCCCCTTAAAGCCGATCGACGCCAAGTAAACAGGGAGGCCCGCACGGGTCGATCCTGACATTGAGTACTGCGAGTCGGGTCCATCAAGTGTTCGGGGCAAACGCCCCAACCCCCGCCGTCGCGTAAAGGAGATTAGCGATGCCAAGAGCACGCAAAGGCGCGGCCCGCCGACAGGCGAAGGTCCGCTGGTTCAAGAAAGTCAAAGGCAACCGCGGGGCACGAAGAACGCAGTGGCGTCGTGTGCAGGAAGCGGTCATCCGGGCCGGTGTGTACGCCTACAAGGACCGCCGGCTTGTTAAGCGTGACTACCGGCAGCTGTGGATCACCCGCATCAGCGCCGCGTGCCGGATGCGTGATATTAACTACAGCCGGTTTACCGCCGGGCTCAAGGCGGCGAACATCACGCTGAATCGCAAGATGCTCAGCGAGATCGCCATCGCCGACCCCGCCGGGTTTGACAAGATAGTCGAGCAGGCCAAGGCCGGTCTCGAATCCCTCCAGCCCGCGGCCTGACCGCCGGGGCGACTTTGACAAGTCACTCACCCCCGGCCGGAGACGATATTTCCGGCCGGTTTTTAGTTGCGCCGCGATACAATGACAATAACGAATAGAGATACACAAGAGTCAGTAGAAAAGAAGAATGGAGATCAGCATGGCAAACGGTGAAAGCAACAATGTCCTGGGCCGCGAGGCGGCACTTAGCCGAGAGACCTGGCGGCTGTTCCGCATCCTCTCGGAGTTCGTCGACGGGTTCGAGGTGATGAGCGAGGTAGGCCCGGCGGTGACGGTGTTCGGCTCGGCACGGACCCTGGAAGACGACCCCGTTTACCAGCAGGCGGTCGACTGCGGCAAGGAGATCGTCAAGCGTGACATGGCGGTCATTACCGGCGGGGGGCCGGGGATCATGGAAGCCGCCAACAAGGGCGCGTTCGAGGCGGGGGGCAAGAGCGTCGGCCTGAACATCGACCTGCCCATGGAGCAGGACCCCAACCGATACCAGACCCACCAGCTCGACTTCCGCTACTTCTTCATCCGCAAGGTCATGTTCGTCAAGTACGCCTGCGGCTTCGTCTGCTTCCCCGGCGGGTTCGGGACGATGGACGAGTTCTTCGAGTCGATCACACTGATCCAGACGAACAAGATCGAGCCCTTCCCCGTCGTCCTGATCGGGCACGACTTCTGGGACGGCCTGGTCGACTGGATGCGCGGCACGATGGTCGAAAAATACAAGACCGTCAGCCCCCCGGACATGGACCTGTTCCACGTCACCGACAGCGTCGAGGAGGGGGTCGATTACATCACCAGCCGGTTCGACATGGAGTCGTGGAAGCTCAAGACGATCCCGACGATTCCCCAGTCGATGGACTCGCAGATCCAGCAGGCATCCCGCCGGCGGTCGCATCTGGGGCAGCCGGTCGAGGGGTAAGACGGATCCGGATACATCCAACGGCACACCTTCAAGCGGCGGTCAATACCACCGGCAAGTCGCCGGCAAGCCGCTTGCGGTTTAGCGGGGTGATCCAGTCTCCGGCGTGTTATGGATACGCCCGGAGCACCTTCGACCCGGGGTAGTAGTACGCCAGGATCGAGTACTCGCTATACCCCGCCTTGGCCAGCCCCTGTGTGCCGAACTGGCACAGGCCCACGCCGTGGCCAAAGCCTCGCCCGTCGTAGAACGTGACCGCCGAGGCGCTGACCTTCACGCTCACGTGGCTGCTGTAAAGCGTTCGGCCCTTGCCGGGCTTGCCCAATCCCGGCGCGGGATGATTGCCGGCCTGGCGGAACTGCTCGGCCCCGAGGGTGAAGGTCATCCCGGCGTGATCGGCGATCGAGAAAGCCGTCGGACGACCGGCGCTGTTAGTCCTTGCGACGCGGATGTCACGGATACCCCTTAGCGACTTGATCGGGTGGTCTTGCGTGTTCCCCCACGCCTTGAACCGTAACGCCAGCGGCGCCTTGGCACGCGCGACCGGGCCCCAGCGGAACTTGTCGCTTGATTGGCACCAGGGCCCACGGCTCTTGCCGCGCAGCGGCGGCATGTTCGGCAGCCCCGGCAGCCAGGTGAACGCCGCCTTCGCGTCCTGACTGGTCCCGCCGCACGAGCTTGAGTAGAACGCCGGCACGATCCGCCCGTGATAAGCGATCAGCAGCCCCCGTGTTTGCTCAACCGCCTGCAAGACCTTGGGATTTGCCGAACGACCGCCGTAGACCTGGCTGGCCGTGGTCGACTCGATGTCGTAGTGCTTTTGGCTGTTCAGTGACGACTCGAACACCGCGTAGGTCCTTGCGGCGATCGCCGCGGCGCGGAAGGCCGTCGGGTCCCACGAGCCGTACAACTCACGCTCGATCACCCCCGGCAGGTACGACTCCATCGCCACATGGTTGACCACGTCTATCCGACCGGTCGGTCGGCCGTTCTCATCTTTGACGGGCACCAGCACCAGCGAGCCGGGGTAGGGCTTGCCGTTGAATGCAAACGGAGCGCCCGACGCCGCGCCCGCACTTGTTCCCGGGGTCAGCCGCATCGATCTGAGCGCCCACCGGACGGTCTGGCCGCGGGTGTCGGTCACCAGGAACGCCCCGCGGTAGTAAGTGACCGCGACCGCGCGGGTGAATCGACGTGTCGTGCCAGCGCCGTCTCCCGCCGTCGCCGGGCCGATCAACAGTGACTGGCCGGTGGACACCTCGACACGCGCTGCGTTTTTCTGAATCCGGACCCGGACCACGGGCTCACGATTAATCGACGCGACCGTCGGCAGCAGCATGTGCCTGCGGGTGTCCCGGGTTTCGGCTGGCGTCACACGGGTCGGCGCGGGCCTGAGCGTGGGCGTCACAGGCCCTCTGCGTGTACAGCCGGTGAACGTCACCGTCGTCAACACTATTAACAGGGCTCCGAATGTGATGCATGCTTGCCTGCTTGAGGCACGAAGCATACGCGGTCGGGCCAAGTAGCCGCGGCGAAGGGGTTTGGGTTGTCGTTTTAGGGTGCGCCGGATCATCCTTGATCCTTGTGTGTGTTCCGATCGTGCAGCGATGTAAGCCGCCCCAGTTTAACCCGGTCAGCCACATCCGGCTGCCAGACGGGTCGACGGGGGCGCTTCGCCCAGCCTCAGCCTCACATGCATGAGCATCCATGAGGCCGTCATGAGTATACCTCACAAGTCAGGTTCGACGGCGGTATGATGTCGCTCATGCAGGAGGCAGGGACACACTACCGCTGGCGGCCGGTCGAGAACGGACCGGATGTCGAGCAGGCCGCCGCGGAGTTGACGCGTTCACTGTGCTTGCCGCCGCTGGTTGGGAAGATCCTCGCCAAACGCTCGATAGACTCCGAGAATTTGTCAGATAGCCCGGGCGTTGGCGACTTGGCGCAGGCCGCCCAGCGGTTCCTCACGCCGAAGCTGACTCACCTGCACGACCCGGCACTGCTGCCCGGCGCGGTGCAAGCCGCAAAGCGGATCGCCCAGGCCGTTTCGGATCGCCAGCCGATCGTGATTTACGGCGACTACGACGTCGACGGCGTGACCGCCTCGGCCGTGCTCTGGCACACCCTCAAGCTCGCCGATGCCGACGTTCATACCTACATCCCCCATCGCCTGGACGAGGGCTACGGCCTAAGCGCCGAGGCGATCGTCCAACTCGCCCAGGCACACGATCCCAAGCCACTGATCATCTCCGTCGACTGCGGCATCACCGCTGTCGAACCGGCGCAAGCCGCGCGTGACCAGGGTGTCGACCTGATCATCACAGACCACCATCAGTTCGACCCCGATGCGCTCCCGGATGCGCACACACTCGTCCACCCCGCACTATCTGACTCTACTTCCCCAATTCCGAATCCCCAACCCCCAACCCCCAACGCCTACCCCTGCCCCCATCTCTGCGGCGCGGGGGTCGCCTTCAAGCTCGCCTGGCAGTTTGCGCGTGAGTTGTGCGGGTCTGACCGGTTGCCGGACGCGTATCGGGAGCTGATGATCGAGTTGCTGTCGCTGGTGGCGCTGGGGACGGTGGCGGATGTCGTGCCGTTGATCGGTGAGAACCGGGTGCTGACGACGTTCGGGCTTGGCCGGATCAAGCAGACGCGGTTCGCCGGGCTCAATGCGCTGATCGATGCGGCACGTCTGCGTGATGAGAAGATCGACGCGTACCACGTCGGTTTCGTTTTGGGTCCCCGTCTCAACGCCTGCGGGCGGATGGGCCATGCCAAGGACGCTCTGGAAATACTGACGACCGCCGAGGGGCCGCGTGCGACCGAGCTGGCGCGTTTCCTGACGGCTGAAAACGAACGCCGGCGCGCGACCGAGCGACAGATTGCCGACCGGGCCAAGCAGATCGTCATCGACCGGGGCTACGACGCGCCGGACCGCCGGGCGATCGTCGTGGGCTCCGAGGGCTGGCACCCCGGCGTGGTCGGGATCGTCGCCAGCCGGTTGGTTGATGCGTTTGCCAGGCCCGCGGTGGTGCTCGGGTTCGACCAAGGCAAGGCGCAGGGTTCGGCACGCAGTGTCGAGGGTGTGTCGATCCACGACGCCCTTGAGGCCTGCGGTGACCTGCTCGAAAAGTTCGGCGGCCACGCGATGGCGGCCGGTCTCACGCTGGAGGTCGACAAGGTCGACGCCTTGCGCGAGGCGTTGGTTCAGCAGGTCAACGGCCTACTCAGTGAAGAGGGCCTGGTCCGCGCGGTCACGGTGGACGCCGAGATCGGCCTGGGCGATTGCACGCTCGAACTGTTTGATTCGCTCGCCCGGCTCGCGCCGTTTGGCAGGGGCAACCCCACGCCCAGGCTTCTTGTGCGCGGCGCGGTGCTGGACCGACCGGCGCAGCGGATGGGGGCGTCCGGCAGGCACCTGTCGATGACGATCGCGCAGAGCGGACGGACGCTGCGTGCGGTGGCGTTTGGGATGGGAGATCACGCCCGGATTCTCCCCGCCGGCGCGGCCGTCGACTTGTTGTTCGAGCCCAAGGTCAACGCCTGGCGGGGCGTGCGCCGGCCGGAGCTACACATCACAGACTTCAAAGTATTGACAGCAGTGACACCATGAAAAAAATCCAGAGCTTCGCGGACCAAATGGTGCGGTTTATGCTGCTGGCTTGCGGGCTGATGATGCTCGCCGGCGCGGTCGCCTGCCTGGTGATGGGGGCCGTGACGCTGGCTGTGGGCTGCTGCATCGTCAGCGCGATCGCGCTGGGACTCTATCTGGACGCAGTTCTGACGGCGTTGTTCGCGGAGCTTGGGCGGCGCAACCCGTCAGTGACCGGCGATGCGGAAGAGGGGCAACCGCCTAACTGATCGGGCACGCCGACGCTTACTTAGGCGTCAGCTTGTAGATCTGCCCTTGCAGTGAACAGATATAGAGTTCCCCGTGTGTATCCAGCCCGAAGCTTGCGATCTCGGGGACGTTACCGATCTGTTCGTTTTCGGTGACCCGATGGCCATCGTAGCGCAGGCGCCAGATGATCCCGGTGACGTAATCGCCGTAGATGTACGCGCCGTTTAGTTCGGGGATGGTCTTGCCGCGATAGACGTATCCGCCGGTGACCGACGCGGCATCGCGTCGGGGCAGGTCGATGACCGGGTCGATCATGTCAGTTGCTTTTTCCCCGCCGTTGTAAGAGCTAAACCCTTCGCGAGCGTTCCAGCCGTAGTTGCCGCCGTTGGTGATGATGTCGATTTCTTCGTGCGCGTTCTGCCCGACGTCGCCGGCCCAGAGGTCGCCGGTCTTAGGGTCGAAGCTGAACCGCCAGACATTGCGCAGGCCGTAGGCGTATATCTCCGGGCGTGCGCCGGGGGAACCGGGGGTGTTGAGGAAGGGGTTGTCCTTGGGGATGCCGTAGGGTTTGGCGTTGTCGGGTTGGTCGACGTCGATGCGCAGGAGGGTTGCGAGCAGGGTGGAAAGGTTTTGGCCGTGCCCGTGGGGGTCTCCGCCTGCGCCGCCGTCGCCCAGAGCGATGTAGAGATACCCTTCCGGGCCGAACGCGATGTGTCCGCCGTTGTGGTTACTGAAAGGCTGTTCGACTTCGAGGATGACGCGCTCGCTGTCGGGGAGGATCACGTTGGCGCTACGGTCCATGGTCCACCGAGACAGGACGTTGCGCCTCGGCGCACTGGCAGAGTAATGCAGGTAGACGCAATGGTTATTTGCAAAGTCCGGGTGGAACGCGAGCCCGAGCAGGCCCTCCTCGTTGCCCTTGCTGTTGACCTTGTGACGGATGTCCAGTGCGATGTGGACATCTGATCCCCGAACGCCCGGCCGGCTCTCAAACCACAAGACCCGCCCGGCCTGCTCGATGACGAACATACGGTCAGCCCCGCCCGGCGCGGCGGCGATCAGCACCGGACGCTGGAATTGAAGGTTCTTGAACGTGTGTTCGAAACCGTAGCTTTGGGCGAGCGCAGATGAAGCGCTCAGTTGGAGAAGAAGCGCCTGTATGATCAGGAGTAAGCTTTTCATGTCACGATAATAGCTGTTTTTCTAACGGTGGCCATAACCCCGCCTCGCATTATCGTGATGTGTTATCTGACATGATGTAGCTGCTGATCGGGAGTCAATTGTTGCCAATAGTCTTTTTGGTGTGGATGCACGAATGAACGATCAGCAATCAGCAACGGTAAGTAAAAGAACCCGAGCATGTTTGGATATTCTGTATCCAATCGGCCTGTCGTCGGACTGGGCGTCATGTTCTGGCACCACAGCGGGAACCAATCCGCGCTACCGTCTGCCCCGGCTCCGACGTACATGACGTAGGTTCCCTGCATACTCAGGATAGAGTATGAACCGACATACAACAGCGCCGCCGCAAGGGCCCCGGCGATTACCCGCCTGCTAGACGTCCCGATCTTCATCATGCGAAGTCGACTCCGCTTGCCCGCCTACTTCTTCGCCGGGCCCAAGACCATGTCGTCGACGGTCTTGCCCGCCGGGAGCATGGGGTAGACGTGCTCGTGTTTTTCGACCATGGCTTCGAGGATCGCCGGGCCGTCGTGGTCGAGGAACTCTTTCATCTTCGCGGGCAGGTCGCTGAGCTTCGTCACGCGGACGGCCTTGCAGCGCATCGCCTCGGCGAGCTTGCAGAAGTCGGGGTTGTGCATCTGCGTGTGGCTGTAGCGTTCCTCGTAGAACAGATCCTGCCACTGCTTGACCATGCCCTGGAAATCGTTGTTGAGGATGATGCTCTTGGCGGCGATGCCGTACTGCGCGGCGGTGGTCATCTCCATGGCGGTCATGCTGAACGACCCGTCGCCGTCGATATTGACCACCGGCGTGTCGGGGCAGGCGAGCTTGGCGCCGACGGACGCGGGCACCCCGTAGCCCATCGTGCCCAGGCCGCCCGAGGTGATGCACTGGCGCGGGGTTTTGAACTTGTAGAACTGGGCGGCCCACATCTGGTGCTGGCCCACGCCGGTGGTCACGATCGCGTCGCCCTGGGTCTGCTTGTACAGCTCCTCGATCACGGCCTGGGGCTTGAGGTGGAACTCCCGCTCGTCGTGGTCGTAGGCGAAGGGGTGGTCACTTTTCCATTTGCGTACGGTTTTAAGCCAGTCGCCTCGGTCGTTGTCTTGCAGCAGCGGTAGCAACAGTTCCAGATTCTTCCGTGCGTCGCCCTCGACGCCGATGGTGACCTGCACGGCCTTGTTGATGTTCTCCGGCGCGATGTCGAAGTGGATGATCCCGCCGCGTCCCTCGGCTTCGGCGGCGCGGGCCCCGGGCGCGAACGCGGAGATCTTCCCGGTCACCCGGTCGTCGAAGCGCGCGCCCACGGCGATGATGCAGTCGGCGTCGCGCACCGCCCAGTTGGCGTAGGCGGCGCCGTGCATCCCCAGCATGTTAAGCGACAAGGGCGAGTGTTCGTCGAACGCGCCCAGCCCCTGGAGGGTCGTGGTCACGGGGATATTGGCTTTTTCTGCGCACTTACGCAGCACGTCGGTCGCGTCTGAGATGATCGCGCCCTGGCCGACGTATAGCAGCGGCTTGCTGGCGCCGTTGATCATCTCGGCGACGCGCTGGATCTCGCTGGAGGTGCCCAGCTCGCGGATGTGGTAGCCCGGCAGGTGCGGCTGGTCATGGACCGGCTCGCTAAGCTTACTGGCGGTCATGTCCTTGGGCAGGTCGACGAACACCGGGCCCGGCCGGCCGCTTGTGGCGATGTAAAACGCCTGGTTGATCGCGCGCGGCAGGTCCGCCACGTCTTTCACCAGCACGTTCCACTTGGTGCAAGGCCGGCTGATCCCGGTCATGTCCGCCTCCTGGAAGGCGTCGGACCCGATCGCACCGGTGGCGACCTGACCGGCGAAAACGACCAGCGGCGTGCCGTCCATCAGGGCGTCCTGCATCGGGGTGACGGTGTTGGTCGCACCGGGGCCGGAGGTTACCAGCACCACCCCGACCTTCCCCGACGCCCGTGCGTAGCCCTCGGCCATGTGCCCTGCGCCCTGCTCGTGGCGGGAGAGGATGAACTTGAAGTGCGGCGACTCATGGATCGCGTCGAACACCGGCAGGATCGCGCCGCCGGGGTATCCGAAGATTGCCTCCACGCCGTGGTCTCGCATCATGTCGTGGAAGATCTGGGCCCCGGTCATCCCCAGGTATTTGTCGGTCGGCTTACCGGGGCCGGCGTACCCGATGGTTTCGGTGTTCAGGTGGTTGCTGTGTGCGGGCATGGGACGATCCGATCGTATCTGGTGACAGCCCGGCCGAGTCGGCTTCGGGTCGTGTCTGGTGCGGTTGTCAGTTTCGTGTCTGTCGGACGGATGGATGAAGCGGCCGATGGTCGCCTGGGTATTGAGTCGCGCCCTTGGCCGATGGGCGGTGCGGGTCTTCCGCTCAGCTAACAACGACCCCCACGGCCGTTTGTGCCGGCAGGTCGGTGAGGATCAGGGCTTGGGTTCCATCAGACAGCATAAGCGGGCATTGTACCACGCAAACACGCTTTTGGTCAAGGTTTTAGGCGGCGGTGGACCGGGCTGTCACCGTACGGCATGTCGGCGGCGGGAGAGGCTCTGTGAGGACCGGGCCCGGCTTAATCCTGGTAAGCGCTGATGGCGTCAAAAGCCCTTTGGACCGCGTCGTAGGAGTCCCCGACGAGGTGGTAGGCCATATCACCGTGACGCCAGACGAGCATGGGGAAGTTCTTGCTGGGCTCGGCCGCGGTGTAGAGTTGGTTGGGCTCGATGCCCGAGTCGGCGTCAACGGGTCTAAGCCAGAGGCTCAGCGCATCGATCTGCCCATCGGGGGCCTGGGCGGTGTAGATCAGGTGGACAGCGCCTTTGCCGGGGACGATGCACAGCCCGGCCATGTCAAACTCATAGCCGACCGACGAGAGGTTCAGCACGTCCGGGTCGATCGGCTGATCGAAGTAATCGCTCAGTTCGCCCGGCAGGGCGGCCAGGTCGCGGGGGAACAGATCGGTCTGAGCCATCGGGGTGATCTTGCGAGAGCACTTGAAATGCCTGGCGCCGAAGTCGTCGATCATCGAGGCGTTGATGACGTTGGCGGAGGTGATCAACTGGGGGCCGGTCCTGTCGGCGATGCTCAGGGCGGTCAGGGCCCCGATGAAAAACAGCGCCGCGACCGCCGCGGGCAGCCATCGGCCGATCACAGCCAGCACCGGTGTACGTTGGTCTGAAGCGGGTGGCGCGGCGTCCGCCGGGGGGTCGGCCTGCACGGTTGCCGCCAATTGGGCGATCTGGTCACGCAGCACTGCCGGGGTCGTCAGCGACGGGTCATCCATCGCACGGGCCACCGCCTGACGCAGTTGCTGGTGTTGGGCGACCCGCTCGGCGGTGTCGGGGTCGTTAGACATCTGGCGCAGAACCTCCAGGTTCTGCTCGCCGGTGAGTTCCCCGTCGGCAAACGCCGCGAGGGTCTGGTCGTCGTTTTTCATGGGTCTGTCAGTCGTCATGATGGCACTGCCTGTGTGAACTGCCCCGGGGAGTAACCCACCGGGCGTCCTGTTTCTTCCCGGAATTGCCCCAGAACCACAAAAAATCCTTCTGTCTGCTCGTTGGTTGCTGGCTGATCGCCTACGGCGGTATTATCGGGGATCGGCCCCTTCCTGTTTGTCAGAGACGATTTTATGGCCCCGGCCCGTCCACGGCGATCCCGTGTTCCGCCGCCAGATCGCCCAGCGACTGGGCCAGGATCGACCGGGCCCGGTATAGCCGGCTCATCACCGTCCCAAGGGGCACACCCATCACCTCGGCCACCTCACGGTATTTCAGGCCCTCGACCGCCCACAGCAACAGCACCTCCCGGTAGTGTTCAGGCAGGTCGTGGATCGCTTTTTTCAGCCGGTCGTCCACCTGCTCCCAGTTCAGGTGCTTAAGGTCCCAGGCCGGGCCCGCCTCATTGGGGTCGCCGCCGGGCCCGGGCTGATACGACAGGTCGTCGGACAGCACCGGCTCACGGCTCTTCTTGCCGACACGGGTGTAGAAGTTGTTGTGCAGGATCTTGAATAACCACGGCCGAACCCCCGCTTCGCGCAGCTCAAAACGGGCCTCGGCCTTGAACGCCTTGAGATACGTTTCCTGCATCAGGTCCGAGGCGTCTTCGGGGTTACGGGCAAGGTGCATCGCCATGCGATACAGCGAATCCATCTCGGCCATCGCTAGTTCACGGAATGCCTGGCTTTCCAACTAATCGACCTTTCCCAGCACGCCCTACCCACCGACACGCGGTGCGTTATTGTACGCGCCGGCGGACTTTTGGCGACCCATCGGGTCATGCCGGGTTGTTCTCAGGGCCGACCGGATCCCCCCAGGCCCGTCCGATCAGCCTTCATGGATACTTTCCGCCAGGCGGCATGCCCGCTGCGATCGGCGGAGGCTAAACGTCCGGCTTCCGCTCACTGGCTTGTGAGTCCCAATGGATTAACCCTCGGTTGGGGCCTGTTGTCGGTCGCGCGGCGGCCTGGGCAGTTGCCCCGCCAGGTAGATCCAGGGCCCACGCAGGTCGTCCGCGAAACGCTGGGCCTCGTCCCGGATCGGCGACTGGATCGCTTCGCCCAGGTCGTTGACCACCTGGTCGATCGCCGGCAGTCTTTGGGGCAGCTGCGTAACCTGTGTGGTCTGGTCACGTAAAGCCCGCCCGGTCATCTCGGCCTGCCGGGCAAACGGCCCCCAGACCTGTGCGAACGATTCGGTTGTGATCGAGCGAAGCCCCTGGGGTGTCTCAGTTGGCTCACCGGGCCAGGCGACCCAGGCCACCGCGAACACCACGGCAAGTGACCCCGCCGTCAGCGCCGGCCGCAGCCAGCCTCTGCTACCCGCGAATAGCCCGGCACCTGTGGCACCAGCCCCGTCGTCCGCCCCGGACGGTCGTGGTGTGTAACGCCCGACCGGCAGGCGCTCATGCGAGATCGCCCGCTGCTGTGAGATGGCCTGCCGTTTGAGTTGCCCGTCGAGTTGGCGCATCTGCGAGGCCAGCCGGCGGTGCGACGCGAGACGCCCGAACGTCCACCGCCAAAGTCTAGACGGCGGTCCGCCGCGGTCGACCGATGCGCTGACCCACAGTTGTGATAGCCATCGGATCATGTCACGGCTCCTTTATTTATGCTCGCGTCACTCCGAATCGTGACAGCTTCTTTCACCGGCACAGGTTCCACCGGCGGACCCATCATTGGCTGAGTTTGCGATTGCTCGGGCGCATCCAGGTGCGCCATCAGCGCCCGCCTCGCTCGGTACAGAAGCACACGCACATGCACCGCCGTGATCCCCAGGGTTTTTGCGATCTCTTTGGCCTTTTGTTCTTCGCCGTAGTGCAGCCACAGGGCCGTCCGCTGCGTCGGGTCCAGCACCCGGTCCGCCAGGGCCCACAGACGCCTCTGCCCGTCGAGCCGGCTCACCGTCTCGGCCGGCCCGGGTTTCGTATCCACGGCACGATCAATCCCCTCGCCCGTGGTTTGGATCCCCCGTTTTCGATGGGCGTCGATCGCCAGACGCACGGCGATCGTAAATAGCCACGACCGAAAACGGCGCTTGGGATCGTAACTGTCGATCTTCTGGTACGCCCGCATCAGCGCCTGCTGCGCCAGATCCTCGGCGTCCTCCCGGCTGCCGGTGCGCTTGTGTAGCAGGTACACCAGCTTCGGACGGAGCCGACGGTCCAGCTCTTCGTAGCTGTGGACGCACCCAAGCTGAACACGCCGGGCGAGTACTTCCTCGCTCAGCGTGTCCAGTCGATCGGTGCCTGTCTGGCGCTTGTCGCTCAACGTGCTGTCCATGGGCAGATGTTTATGACTGGATCGTTCTTCGCAAACCGTTCGATGTCACTTGCCCCGTTTAGCGGCGGATCGTAGATCCGCGTGTGTCCCCGTGTCCTGGACCGGCGATCTGCGATCGCCCGCTAAACGATTCCATGACGCGAGGGAGCCGTTCCCATTAGTGTACGTCGTGGTGGGGTCCCAAAGATGGTGCCTCGGCTACATGCCATCCAGGGTTTCAAGCAGCTGATCAAGCTTGTCATACGAACAGTTGAACCGGGCGGTCACATCCTGATCCTCCGGGTCGTGCTGGATATTGAACATGTTCCCAATCTCCGCCAACGGTTGGGCTTCGGGATCGGCCGTCGCCGCCAGCTGCAGCATCGCCAGCCCGCCACGCATCAGCTCGAACACCTGCTGGGTACGCACGTTGTCGGACATCGTCAGGGTCAGGTCGCCCGCCACGGAATCACCCGCGTCATTCAGTGACAGGTGTGCCTGCTGAACCAGGTTGGCCACCGTCGAAGGCGGGCCCCCGGCGTGGGAGACGCTGACCAACTCGGGCAGGCCGCTGAACCATGCTTCGAGCAGCGTCCCCTCGTTAGGGTCGTCAGAAGTCAGCCGCACGTTGGTGTCCAGCGTCTGGTCGATCATGTCACGGGTCCGCTGCGGGTCGAAAGACGCGACCAGGTAGAACGATCCCGTGTCCGGGTTCTTAGGCATCGCGCAGTAAATCCGGTTGGGCTGGCCCGGCTGCTCCTCGGTTGGCAGCGAGTGCACGATCACCTTCTCGCGGTACACGCTGGAGTCGTACCCAGGTGCCGCCAGCAGCAGCCCGTTGATGTTTCCCGACGTCGGCCCGATGTCCGACACCAGCGCAAAATCACCACGCAGATACCCCGTCCCGAAAAGCGTCGTCTGACCCAGGGCGGTCCGCAGGTCGATCCCGACCGTCTCGGACAATTCGTCGATGACCTCGTCGATATTCGGCTCTTCGATACGGACCCGGTCAAGGATCGTCTGTCCAAGGCGGCTCTGCATCAGCCTCGACGGGTTGAGCGTCACCGTAAAACGCGCGTCCGCCGGGACCAGTGTCGGCTCGGCGGCAATAGCGGGCAGGCTTACAGCCAGGCTGGCGGCGATTACGGTCGTGGCGAGGAGGTGTTTCATGGTCATTGTTCTCCGGCTGAAGCGGGGTGAATGCTCGTGTCTCACCCATGGATACGTCGGGCCCGCACGGGGTGTTACAACGAACTCAGGTCCCGGCCGCATCCAGATACGCCAGACGCAGACGGTCCTCGCGACGCCAGGCCCAGCGGATGACCAGAACGTCTGCGACGAAGCAGATGATCAGGGCACAGGTCAGGAACACGCTCACCCAGGCGCCCAGCCGGACCGGATCGTTCAGCAGCACGGTCGGCATCGCGTGTGTGCTGACGAATTCGAAGTTCGACGCGATCATGAAGTCGACCGTCAGTAGCGGCAGCAATCCCGCGGCCGTCATCGACAGAACCTTCGCCGGCAAGGCGATTGGCAGACGCCGTCCGGCACGCAGGGACATCAGGCCCATACCCATGCATATAACCAGGGCCCAGGCGATGATCTTTCCACCGGGCCAGGCCAACAACAGGCCCAGGTAACTCGGGGCTGACGGGTACCCAGCCAACGACACTGTGCTGGCCCATTCGGTGGGATCTTCAAGGAATTGGCCCATCTGCCGGAAATCACCCATCAAGTAGGCAAGCCCGATCGCCGCGCCGACACACGCCAGCCCGATCAACGCTAGCAGGATCGTCTGACTTAAACCGTGTGTGGGGGTCTGTTCAGGCACGGCCGGCACCCGCTGGGTGTTGGTCGGGGCAGCGATCGACGGGTGCTCGAGGGCGGGGGCCTCCTGTGCCTGCCGTTTAACGGCCTCGGTGGGCGGTGCGTGGCTGGCGGCGTGGGGACGGCTGGTCTTTCCTGCAGGCGTGGGTGTAGGGGGAAGTGATGACATGGCTTGGCCCCTTTCTTTAATCAAGAGCGTCCGCTGATGCCCGTCACGCGCTTGTAGGGTTGGTCGTAGCTCCAGCGGCCTTATGGCACGCGGGCCGGATCTTCCTCGTTATTTTTTGTGCCCACGCACCTTGCTGATTTAATTCTGGCCGGACCCCGCTTCCTCTCTGACACCGCCCGGCCATCATGTTTACGCAAGTACAGCGTCGGGCGTTACGGCGGCGAATGAGATCCCCGTGTGTTTCGAAGGCACTGCGGGGGTGGCCGGGGGGTCCGCTTGGGTTATGATCGCAGCATGAATCAGACCAGCAGCGACGGCATCCGGATCGGGATCATCGGCGGCAGCGGGCTGGGCGACGCCCTGGGCGCCGAGGCCGGCGAAACCGTGCAGATCGATACCCCGTTTGGCAAACCCAGTTCCCCCATCACGCTCGCCGACTGGGACGGCGTCGAGGTCGCGATCCTCCAGCGCCACGGGATCGGCCACACGCTCAACCCCTCAGCCGTCCCGTACCGCGCCAACATCTACGCTATGAAGTCCCTGGGCGTCACCCACATCCTCGCCAGCGGCGCGACCGGGTCGTTGCGCGAAGAAATCGCCCCCGGCGATCTTGTCCTCGTCGATCAACTGATCGACAAGACCTACAACCGCGCCAACCCGTTCGACGAACACGCCGCCGTCCACGTCGAGTTGTCCCAGCCGTTTTGCCAGGTGATGCGCAACTGGCTGTGTGAAGCCGCCAAGCGGCTCGATGGCGTGCGCGTCCATGAGCAGGGGACCTACATCGTCATGGAAGGCCCGGCCTTCTCAACCCAAGCCGAATCCAACATGCACCGGTCCGAGGCATTTGGCGGCGACCTGATCGGCATGACCGCCATGCCCGAAGCCAGGCTCGCCCGTGAGGCCGAGATCGCCTACGCCATGATCGCCATGCCCACCGACTACGACTGCTGGAAGCCCCACGACCCAAGCGCGTCGTCCCAAGCCCTGCTCGAAGAAATCATCGGCAACCTCCAGAAAGCGACCAAGGCGAACGTCGCCCTGATGAAAGAGGCGTTACGTGACACCTCCGCCCTCGCAAACACACCCAGCCCCGCTCACACCGCGCTTGCGCTGGGCATCTGGTCAGATAAATCAAAACTCGATCAAGCGGAAGTGAAACGCCTAGAAGTTTTATGGGGGAAGTATTTCACCTGACCCACATGGGCTCATCCGCAACTCAGTCCGTGATGTGTTATTAATCGTTCCGTCGAGCCGTCCACGACTTGCACAGGTACGGTACGGTCACGCTTTGCATTTCGGCCCGATCGAGATCGTCTTCGATCGCTTTGATGATTTTGGCGAACCGTTGCGGCCCGGCGAGGGTGTTCAGGCGGTTGTGGCTGCGCCAGAGATTAAGGAACCGTTCCCTGGGCATCTTGATTTCGTGGCGGACTTGGAAGGGATGCACGTCGGCGAAATGGCCGGTCGAGGTCAGCACTTCGGGCCAATCGTTTTCGCGGTAGTTGTCGTCGAAGTCGGGGACGAAGTGTTTGATGACGGCCCAGGCCTGGGCGAGGGCGGGCGCGTCGTGGTTCAGGCGGTTGTTCCAGAGCACGGTGAAATAGCCGGCCGGTTTGAGGATGCGGTGGGCCTCGGGCAGCGCGGTGGTCGGGTCGGCCCAATGAAAAGCCTGCGCCGCAACGACCCACTGTTGCGAACCCTCGGGCAGATGGGTTTGATCGAACGTGCCATCGATCCATGTGACGCAAGTATGCGGTTTGGCCATTTCACGCATCTGTGCGTTGGGTTCGACCGCGCTGACGCTGAGGCCGCGCTCGGCCAACTCTGCGGTGAAGATGCCGGTGCCTGCGCCCAGGTCGGTGACGGCGGCGCGCGGCGGAAGGCTGATGTGATTGCTTAGGTGTTCGAGCAGATCCGACGGGTAGCCGGGGCGGGCCGTGTGGTAGGCCGTGGCCTGATCGGTGAAATCGCCTAGTTTTTCAGGTGTGCCGCCTGGGGAGTTCTGAGGTTTCATTCATTGTCACACAGCGCAAACTCGGCCCCGGGCTGTCGACCCGGGGCTAAATAGCAATGGTGGGGGGCTTACTTCTTGTCGCCGTTGTTGCCCGACTTCCCCGGGGCGGGGTTGGCGGGGGGCTTTTCGCCTCGGGCTTTCTGGTCGGCGAGCTCTCGGCGGTTGATCTGTGTTTCGCGGGGGAAGTCGAAGGCCAGGCGGACCTTGTCGCCCTGGATCTCGACGATGCGGATGACACCTTGGGGGTTCTTGGGGTCGCCGATGACGACTTCTTCACCGACGCGGCGTGTGAGTGCGAGCATGCGTTGGTCTCCTGACCATTCCGGCCCGGCGTCCGCGAAAGTCTGCGGACCGACGGGCCCCGTCCTGAGGCCCGGCTGTGGTGCGACGACAATCCCGGGCATAAGGCACAGTCCAAGCGGCCGCGGCCTGGGCTTGCGCTAGCCCATATTAAGTAACCTGTTCAACGGCAGTCACTTCGGGGACTTTTTCCCGCACGTTCCGCTCGATCCCCATGTGCAGGGTCATGCTGCTGGACGGGCAGCCGATGCAGGCGCCGTGCAGGCGGACCTGGACGACGCCTTCGTCGGTGACGCCCACCAGTTCCAAGTCTCCGCCATCGGACTGCACCGCTGGGCGGATGCGTTCGATGACCTGTTCGACCCGCTGGTAGATGCTTAGCGGGTCTTGGGGCTGGTCGGTATGCTCGGTCATGAGGGGTCCGGGGGTCCTGGGTCGTGTTGGCCAAATCCCGTGTCCATACGGCTTTGCCTGATACATGATAGGTCGTTGCGGACAATCAAACAATCCTTGAGCGGTCCTGCTAGTGGCTTAGGCGGGGTTTTTGACGCGGGTCACTGGCTCGGTGAACGGGCAACTAAGGTGACACCGGTTGGGACCTGGAAGCTGGCTGGCACGTAATCTCATGCTATAAAGCGAATTATGGATTTTACCCGGCGTAGTGTGTTGGCCCTACACGATCAAGCCCGTTGGGGTCGGCGTTTGGCTTAGCTGGCATCGATTTGCCCGCTCTAGCGGGTTTGACGGCCGAGACCTGGGATGTTACTTTCTGCATATGAGTGGACAGCAGGTTTTTTCTGTTGTTCACGGTGCGAAAGCTGTTTAGCGGCGGCCTGTTGTTAGGGGCGTGAATTGGTTACTAGGCCAGTTCGACGCCCCTTGTTAATCGGTGTGAAGTCGCTAAAGTGCCGAGTCTTGGATTCGGCCGCATGTGCTGCGTGATGGGTAGCGGGGCCGTAAGGTGAAGGCCGCCACCCTAGCTCAGTGGTAGAGCACTCCCTTGGTAAGGGAGAGGTCGTGGGTTCAAATCCCATGGGTGGCTTTTTTTTGGGGCGTTTTCGCGTCGGGCGTAGGCCCGACCCACCGGAGCGTCAGGACGAGTTAAGATTAACGGTCAGGCCCGCCGGCGTCTAACACGACGGGCCATGAAGCGACCAGATAACACCGACTGTTAGGCGGAGGTTTATAGACGATGGCGAAGGCTGTATTCGAGCGTACCAAGCCGCACGTGAACGTTGGCACCATCGGTCACGTCGACCACGGTAAGACCACTCTGACCGCGGCGATCACCGCCGTTCAGGCCGCCAAGGGCCTGGCGACGTACAAGCCCTACGACGAGGTCGCCAAGGCGTCTGAATCGGACGGCCGCCGTGACGCGACCAAGATCATGACGATCGCGACCTCGCACGTGGAGTACGAAACAGAAAACCGGCACTACGCCCACGTCGACTGCCCGGGCCACGCCGACTTCGTCAAGAACATGATCACCGGCGCCGCGCAGATGGACGGCGCGATCCTGGTCGTGTCCGCCGCCGACGGCCCGATGCCCCAGACCCGCGAGCACGTCCTGCTTGCCCGCCAAGTAAACGTGCCCAAGCTCGTTGTCTTCCTGAACAAGGTCGACCTGGTCGACGACCCCGAGCTGCTGGAACTGGTCGAGCTGGAGGTCCAGGAGTTGCTGGCCAAGTACGACTTCGAGGACGACACCCCGATCATCAAGGGCGCTTCGTTCCCCGCGCTTCAGAACCCTGAAGATGCTGAGAAAATCAAGTGCATCCAAGAACTGATGGAAGCGATCGACACCTGGATCCCCGAGCCCGAGCGTGAGGTCGATAAGCCGTTCCTGATGTCGATCGAGGACGTGTTCTCGATCAAGGGCCGGGGCACCGTCGCCACCGGGCGTATCGATCGGGGCCAGATCAAGGTCGGCGACCCGGTCGAGATCGTCGGGTTCACCGACACCCAGAAGTCGACCGTCACCGGCGTCGAGATGTTCAACAAGACCCTCGATAGCGGGATCGCCGGCGACAACGTCGGGGCCCTGCTCCGCGGCGTCGAGAAGGACCAGATCGAACGCGGCCAGGTGCTCGCCAAGCCCGGGTCCATCACCCCGCACACCAAGTTCGAGGGTGAGATCTACGTGCTGACCAAGGAAGAGGGCGGGCGTCACACCCCGTTCTTCGCCGGGTACAAGCCCCAGTTCTACTTCCGGACCACCGACGTGACCGGCGCGATCGAGTTGACCGGCGGCGCGGAGATGTGCATGCCCGGCGACAACATCACTATGAAGATCGACCTGGGCGAGAAGCCCATCGCGATGGAAGAGGGCGTGCGTTTCGCCGTCCGCGAAGGCGGCCGGACCGTCGGCGCCGGCGTCGTGACCAAGGTCGTGGAGTAAGCAAGCCATTTGCTGTTAGCCTTTCGCCGTTAGCACGGACAGTGCAGATTGGCTAAAGGTTGGCAAATAACTAACGGCTAGAAGCTAAAGGCTCTAAAACGATGGCTAAGAAAGCCGATGCAGTTGAATATGTTTGGCTACAGTGCAGCGAGTGCGGTGACCTGAACTACCGCACGCCGGTGAACGTCAAGGGCGGCATGCCCGAGAAGCTCAAGGCGGGTATGAAGAAGTACTCGCCTCGCCTGCGTAAGCACACGCTGCACAAGATCAAGCGGAAGTGAACCAGCCGTTAGCCATTAGCCATTGGCCGTTTGCCCGGGAGGGCCGATGTCTAGCTGATGGCTAACAGCTAAAAGCTAATGGCTATGTTTACGCCAGTAGCTCAATTGGCAGAGCAGCGGATTCCAAATCCGCAGGTTGGAGGTTCGAGTCCTCCCTGGCGTGTGCGGGACGGGGCGGGCCGGTGCGGACCCCGGCTTGACCTGCCAACGAACCAGACAACCGTAACGGGGCACCGCCCCAGGGCTTGAACGATGTACAAACCAGGACAGGGCTACTACACACGGATGCTCTCCGCCATCGGCGTGGGGGTGATCGTGTTGGCCGGCGTCGCCTGGCTGTGGGAAAAAATGACCACCATCGAATCGATCCAGGACAACCTGATCTACTACCAGGGCGGGATGGCCGTGGGTGTGATCGCGTTCTTCGGCGGCCTGGTCTACTTCGTCCTGAACAAGCCCCGCATCGCCGACTTTATGATCGCCACCGAGGCCGAGATGAAAAAGGTCAACTGGCCCAGCAAGAAAGAGATCGTCGGCTCGACCTGGGTCGTGATCTGCGGCACCGCGTTTATCGCCGTGCTCCTGTTTATGATCAACATCGGGTTCGGCACGCTGTTCCGTGCGATGAAGGTGCTGGAAGGCTGACCCGGTCAACGCCCCGCGGGCATCGATCAAGGCAAACCCAACATGGCCGACGATAATCTGATCCAGGACGAGCAGCAGGCAGCCACCGACGCCGGGCACACACCCGACGCCGACCCCGCGCCCCCCGTACAGGCGAGCGAGGCCCCTGCCGAGGATGCCGGCAACTCGGAACTCTCAAACGAGGGCGCCGCGGAAGACACGGCAGCTGATGCCGGGGCAGACACCGCGGGCGATACTGCCGGCGGCATGGACGACGAACTGCTGGTCACACCGGGGATGAACTGGTTCGTCCTCCGCGTTGCTTCCAACAAGGAAGACTCCGTCCGCGAAACCCTGCTTCGCAAGATTAAGATCGAGGACTTCGAGCACCTGGTCAACCGCATCCTCGTGCCGACCGAAAAAGAAAAGATCATCAAGGGGGGCAAACAGAAGATCGTCGAAAGGAAGCTCTACCCCGGGTACGTCTTCGTCGAGATGCAGCTCGAGCACGACGGGCGGATCCCCCAGGACGTCTTCTTCCTCATCAAAGAAACCACAGGCGTCGGCGACTTCATCGGCACCGCGGGCCGGCCCTCGCCCATGTCGATCCCCGAGATCGAAAAGATGCAGATGGCCTCCATGCCCGCCGAGGAACAGCCCACCGTCAAGATGGAGTTCGAGAAGGGCGACCGGATCAAGATCCGCGAGGGCCCGTTCGAAAACATGGAAGGCAACGTCGACGAGCTGCTCCCGGACCAGGGCAAGGTCCGCGTCATCGTCACGATCTTCGGCCGATCGACCCCGGTCGAGCTGGAGTACTGGCTCATCGAGAAGGCCGAGGAATAGCCCGGACGCGGGTCTCGGGGTATCGGGTTTCGCCAACCGGAATCGAAATCCCGCCACCATCGCCTGTTCCTGCATTCTCACGCACGTTCCCCACGAAGCGCCGCGAAGTGTCGCGTTCTACACAATCAGCCCCCAAGCGCCCGCCAGCCGGGCGTTTTTTCATATCCACTCCCCACGGCAAGGCGTGCCTCAGCACGCCGTCCGATCCAACTGTGATCTGTCATCACAAATCATAAATCCCCCATCCCGCCTTATTCGGATAACAGGCTTCAATAACAGCCGTTATGCACTAATTTTAAGGCCAAAAGCCTCTCTGGCCGATGATAGGGATACGGAGGCATGGACCTCCTTGAAGGAGCCTTGCGTTGAGCGTGTTAGGAACCGGAATCGCCGCCGCGGTCGCCCAGACGGGCCTGCAATCCCAGCAGGTCGCCCGGCAGCGCGATAAGCGCGAGAGCAACCGGACCGGTCAGGCCCAGCGTGACACCGAGGTCTTTCAGACCCGCCTGCTGGGCCTGGAAGAGCACGACGCCGACGAGGCCGCCACACGCCTGCACGTGGACAACCAGCAGCCCGACCGCGAGCACCCGGACAACCCGCAGGGCGACGAGCAGCCTGACGAGCAGGACCAGGCGTTAGAAGACCCTGCCGCCCAGGTCAGAAAGCTCCCTGACGCCGACACCCTGCTCCGCCAGCTCGCCGCCACCGCAGACCCCGCCGTCCAGCTTCAAGCCGCCGCCCCCCCAGCCGACCCCGACGCGCTGTACACACACATCGACCTCCAGGCCTGACCCCCAGTCCCCCCGGAATTTATCCCCATTCTCCCGTCGCGCCCCCTCCGCGCCTAAGCCGGGTCATGGCCCAAAGGGCCTTGGCCCGGGTCGGGTACAATCGTCCTATGCCCTGGCAGATCCTTTTTATCACCGCACTGATCCTCCTCGCCGCAGCGGCGGCCGGATGCGTCTGGCTCCTGGCCGAACGACGCGCCCTCCGCGCCGAGCGAGACCGTGTCACCGACGAATTGCGTCAACGCGAATCCGCCATCGAAGGCTACATGGACCAGATCGACCAGCTCCAGGGCTCGGTCAACGAGAAAGAAAACAAACTCACCGAACAACGCGCCAAACACGAAGGCCTGGACGACAAGTTCAAAGCCCTGGCTGGCGACGTCCTCAAGCAGTCCAACGAACAGTTCCTCCAGCTCGCCAAGAAAACCTTCGACGGCGAACAAAAAGACGCCGCCGCCCAACTCGAACAACGCAAGCAAGCCATCGAATCTCTCATCAAGCCCATCCGCGAGTCGCTGGATAAGCACAGCAAGGCCGTCACCGACATCGAAAAAGACCGCAAGCAGGACCAGGGATCGCTCCGCCAACAACTCGCCTCCATGATCGACGTGCAGCGACGCCTGGGCGATCAGACCACCGCGCTGACCACCGCGCTCAAGGGCTCCGCCACCGCGCGCGGCCGATGGGGCGAGATCACCCTCCGCCGAATCGTCGAGATGGCGGGGATGTCGGCTTACTGCGACTTCGACGAGCAGGTCACCATCTGGAACGGCGACGATAAGCTCCGCCCGGACATGGTCGTCAACCTCCCGTCCAGCCGATCCATCGTCATCGACGCCAAGGCCGTCGGCGAAAACTACTTCCAGGCCATGGAAACCGACGACCCCGATCAACGCAAACAGTTTCTCGCCCGCCACGCCTCCGACCTCAAGTCGCGCGTCAACGACCTGTCCCGAAAGTCCTACGCCCAGAGCCTCACCCAGGCCCCCGACTTCGTCGTCCTGTTCGTCCCCGGCGAAGCCTTCCTCACCGCCGCACTCGACGCCGAATCCTCACTCGCCGAGTCCGCGATGGCCAACGGCGTCGTCATCGCCACCCCCGCCATCCTCATCAGCCTGCTCCGCGTCGTAGAGATGGGCTGGCGAGAAACACGCATGGCCGAAAACGCCCGCAAGATCAGTGACCTGGGCAAAGAACTGCACGAACGCATCTCCGTCGCCACCGGCCACGTCGATAAGCTCGGCGCCAACCTCGGCCGGGCCGTCAAGAGCTACAACGACTTCGTCGGCAGCTTCGAAACAAGAATCGTCACCAGCGCCCGAAAATTCAAAGACCTCGGCGCCGACTCCCCCAAAGAACTCCCCGCCGACCCCGCACCACAGATCGAGATCATCCCCCGCGAAGTGAAGCAGAATTCTTCATCAGTGATTCAAGATTGATCGTGCTTGATTCGCTTCGGTTTCCACTTGCTCATTTAGCCGATAAATAGTTTCACCGCATCTAGGGCACACTTCTTCTTGGCCGTCAGTCAAAACAGACCCGCACTGTATGCATGGGGAAATAACGCCATCCGGGGAGGTTGTTGTTAGCCATCTATCGAACGGTGTTTTCCTTAAGTTCAGATTTGGAAACAGGATCAGATATAACATTGCGGAAGGTATGAATAACGCAAGCCAAGCCGGGTTGGCGGTCACAAGGCGGGAGTATTCATCTGCAAAGGCTTG
>JAJDCU010000006.1 GCA_029260655.1 Phycisphaeraceae bacterium | reverse complement strand
TTCAGCATGATCAAGCGAAACCTCGGCCACGCCGTCACCGGACGCTCTCATCACGCCCGCAACCGCGATATCCTCCTGCACTGCCTGACCCACAACGTCATGATACTCAGGCGGCAATGCGGAGGTTTTCTACAGAGCAGGTCAGACACCTTTATCACAGTTAGGTGAAGACATGAAGCAATGCATCATTATCACTATCACAATCTTATTCACATTGTGCGGGTGTGCTCGTCAATCCTCAAAAAGCCCACACATCCTTGAAATTAGGCCCGCCAGCTTCGAACCGGTGGAAGGTACAGATTCATTCATTATTCCAAGCACCGGCCAAACAGTCTACGTGCATCCCACATTATTAGTCACACTTCACGACATTAAGAGCGCTTGGCAAGGCCAAGATCAAATGGGGCACTCTGCCATCAATATTAGCTTGACCGATCACGCCGGGGAACGGCTAGCTCAATATACACAACATCATATAGATGAGCCTATAGCTTTACTGCTTGATGATCATTTGCTGAATGCGCCAATTATCCGCACCAAGGTGAGTAACCATCTGCAAATTACAGGGGGCTCAAACGGTCTAACCAAAGATCAAGAAGAAGCCATCCTTAAATCGGTGGGATTTATAAACAGAAGATAGGGAAGGAGAAGAAAAGGGGTCGGGAGTCGATACTGAGGATTCGGGGAAAAGAAACGGTGTTGAAAAAGAAGCTGGATGAAGCCCCCGAACGGTGAAGCAATCAATAAATGGGCTGGCGGACGTAGGTACGGAACTTGCCGGGCCCTGTTTCTATCGTCCACACGAGGAAACCCTTATTCCTCATCGCGTCGATGCCAGGCGCGGGCAGGAAGTCTGTTCTCAGTTCAATGATCTGCGAGCCCTTGAGGTCCTTGGCGCGTTTGAGCAGCGTGACAAGCGGCATCGGCCCGTCGTCGGGAAGCGATTGCTCATCAATTGACTCCACCACGTTTGCTTCGTCAAACCATGCGGGGCGCGGTCCAAGGTAAGCTGTGTCCTCGCTCGAATCAGCCTGGTCGATCGGGGGCTGGCCAACCTCGGCCCGCAGCCTGTTGATCAGATCGACCGCCGGGATTCGAGCGACCGCGGCCGCCTGGCGCAGCGACGCGACCTTTGCCACAGACCTGCGCAGAACCGGGTTGCGAAGTTTCTTGAATGGAGGGGCGATGCCGATCAGCACGTCCTCCAGCTCCGGATACGAATCAAGCAGAGCCGCGACTTTCATTGATCCGTCGATCGGTACTCGATCCGTCATGCATAACCACATCATTACGGGTGTAAAATTAGTGCACGTGCCATAAGGAACCCATGGCAGTGTACCCCCCTCTGGAGGGAGAATCCAAGCGGGTCAGGGAGCGAATAAGGCGGGAGGAACGTTACATGAGACAAGGGGCACAGAAATGGCGCTCGAAACCGCCGATCTTCCCGACCATGAATTGGGAGGAGCCCTGGGACCATGTCCAAGCCCGGGTTTCTTCAAAGGCATGGGGTTGTACGGGGCAGTAAGCGGTGCCGGACACCTTTAGCCGCCCCCGAATCCCCCCCCGCTTGCTTGATTCTGCCTGCATCCGTCTATAAACGGACTTCAAGGTCTTGTGTTTCCCGGGGTCCCGCGATAAAATAGCCGCCAAGGAACCCGGCGGCGTAGCCTGGCTAAGGCCGCATGGGACGGCTTGAACTACGGCTTGTCCGCTCAATCTCCGGTGTGGAGGCATCTTTATGCTTTCATCTCAACGATATTTATTTCTTCTATGTGTACTTGTTCTTAGTACAGATTCTTATGCTTATCTGACAGTCGGTCAGTGGCAACCTGTCTTCAGGGGTGTAGAACATGCGACCGGCGAAACAGATGAGCCAAGGCTTCAGAAAGTCACTGCCATTCGGGTTGATCTGCATGATCCGGATATCAGGCTCATAACAACGCCCGGCAATGGGGGTTTGCCGGGTGATACGACCCGCCAAACGGGTTCTTCCTTTATGGCGGCTAACGGTGTGCAGGTTGGTATCAATGGTCAATACATCGACCTTGCGACAGGTTATCCGTATGGCGATCTTTTCGGGCTTTCGATGAATGAAGGGACGATCGTTTCACCGGCTCAGGATTTACATGCGTTGATCGGGGTTAATCCCGGAACACTGTTGGTGTCACAGGATAATACTGCACAAATTCAACAAACGTTTCCCTCAACGGATTTGACGGGGGTATGGACCGCTGTTGAGTCCTGGGCGTATCTGCTTGTCAACGGCGTGAATACCGGTGATCCGAGATTTATACCGGGTAATATTGAGCCGCGTTCCGCGTTGGGCCTAAGTCAGGATGGAAGGTATTTAACTCTGATGACGATCGACGGCCGGCAGGCGGGTTATAGCCTGGGCGCCACCGCCTATGAAGAGTCCGAATGGCTTCAGCGTTTTGGTGCTTACAACGGCATCAACCTTGACGGCGGCGGCTCGACGCATTTGTGGATGTCTGAAACCGGCGGCAGCACATACGCATTGAACCGTCCATCAGAGAACCGTGCGGTAGGCAATCATCTGGGTATTTACGCACTGCCGCTCCCCCCCCAGCTCGAGGGCGACGTCAACAGCGATGGGTTTGTGGGGATCGAAGACATGAACGTGATCCTCGGAAACTGGAACCAGAACGTCCCGGTCGGCAGTCGGATCCACGGCGACATCGCCGGTGTAGGCGACGGCTTCATCGGTATTTCAGACCTGAATGTGGTGCTTGGCAACTGGAACGCCGCTACCCCACCCGCCACACCGGCGCCCGAACCGACAGCTCTAACGTTGTGCGCTCTAGGGATAATGTTAATCACCGTTCGAAGCTGACCGGCGCTGCGACATGCGTATACCCATTATCTCCCCCGACATCCCAAACCTGAAAACCTGCCACAAACCCCACCGCCGATTGCAGCACGCCTTGCCTTAACAGGTCATATGATGGCATGGTTGCTACTATCGGCCGCTAGCGGCAGGCACATCCGGGATACACAGCCTAATTGACCGGAGAAGGCGCCAGGAACCGTTGACCTCCCGACCATGAGTAGGAAAGGAGAACTAAGACCATGTCTAAGCCCGGGTTTCTTCAAAGGCATGGCGTTGTACGAAACGCCATACGAAAAGACCTGCTCCAGTTTGCGCTCCCCGGGTTGACGGTCTTTATCATAGAACTGATCTTCTGCGCAGGAGCCGGCGCAGGAAACGGTCTGTCGGGATTTTGGGGCAACGTTTGGGACCTGATCAAGCAGCCACAAACGCTGACCGAGTTCCCGGTGCTCGGCATCATTGGATTGGCTCTTTTTTTTATTGGATTAACCATCATGCTCATCGGCCAGATCACACTCTGGCGAAATTACTCTTCGACCGTGATCATCAGGGAAGACCACCGACTCATCACGCACGGCATCTACCGCTTCACCCGCAATCCAATCTATCTGGGAGGCATCATGGCCGTCATCGGCCTGCCGGTGTATGCCGCAAGCCTGTATGGCCTTTTTACTTCGTTAGTCCTTATCCCGATTATCCTCAACAGGATCAGGCTGGAGGAGCGGTTGCTGACCGATGAGTTTGGGGATGCGTTCCGGGCGTACAAGAAAAATACGCGCAGACTGATCCCGTTCATCTATTGAGGTTGGGGCGGATACTGTGTCCGGTGTCCGGTGTCCGGGGGGGACGGGGGACGTGTACTGTCACGTAGGCCGAATAAAGTATCCGTCAGCTGATCCAATTCCCGCCGGTTCACATCCGTTCGCCGATGTGTTTTTCTCCGCGTGAGGCGGCGAGCTCGACTTGTTTTTGGCGGTCATGAAAGCGCTTGCGCTGCTCGGCTGTAAGTTTGTCGAAACAACGCGGACAGCTCACGCCTTTCTGGTAGGTGTCCTGCTGCTTGTCCGCTTCGCTGATCGGGTGTTGGCAGGCGTAGCACAGGTCGTAGCTGCCGGGCCTCAGGTCGTGGTCGACGGAGACCCGCTCGTCGAAGACGAAGCATTCGCCGCGCCACAATGATTCGGACTCGGGGACTTCTTCGAGGTACTTGAGTATCCCGCCCTTAAGGTGGTAGACCTCATCAAAGCCCTGCTCTTTAAGATAGGCGGTGGCTTTTTCACAGCGGATGCCCCCGGTGCAGAACATCGCCACGCGCTTGTGCTTAGCCGGGTCCAGTTCGTTCTTGACATAATCGGGGAACTGGCGAAAGTTGTCGATGTGCGGGTCCACCGCGTTTTGGAATGTGCCCAGCTCAAGCTCGTAGCCGTTGCGTGTATCGACGACGGTGACATCAGGATCTGATATCAGGTCGTTCCAGTCCCGGGGTTTGATGTAGGTCCCGACGAGCCGGTTGGGATCGATGCCGTCCACGCCCATCGTGACGATCTCTTTTTTCAGCTTGACCTTGGTCCTGTTAAATGGGAGCTCCTCGCAGGACGATTCCTTGATGCTCATCCCGGCCAGGCGCGGGTCTGCTTGCAGGTGCGCCAGGACGCGGTCGATCCCCTTTCGCGTGCCGGCGATGGTGCCGTTGATGCCTTCCCCGGCAAGCAGGAGCGTGCCCCGCACGCCGTGGGATCGCATCACACCCAGCAGCGGCCCGCGCAGCGCCTCGTGCGGGGTCAGGTCGGCAAACTTGTAAACCGCGGCAACGATATAAGACAAATCCCAGGCTCCCAAGCGTGCGTACCGCCGGCCCTTACATCAACAGGAAACACCTATGGTAACCCAACAACGCCGGACAAGGTGTCAGACATCCCCTCCCGATTGACACCGATCACCCGCCGCCTGATAATAAGCTTGTTTCGTCTCCTGATTATGGAGCGAAGCATGCTGACCACCAAACGCATCAGGTGGAGACTCACAACATGAAACGGTTACTGTCCATCAGGCTCGCGCTGTGCTGCGTCCTCATCATGCCGTCCTTGGGGGGCTGCACTTCGGGGTGGTGTTTGGGTGCGGGGGAAACTGAGACACGGGTCGAGGCGGTCGGGCATGTGGCGGATAGCGGTCTGCGTGTGCGGACGCGCAACGGCTCGGTGACGGTCCGGCGTGACGATCGGACGGATGTGCAGATCACCGCTAAGCTGCGCGCGGTCAACTTGGAACGGCTGGCTGAGACGAAGATCGTCGCCCGGCGCGACAACGATGGCACGCTCGACATCTACGTCGACTGGCCGGGGGATCAACCCAAGAATAACGAGGCCTGCTCGTTCCAGTTGCTCATGCCGGACGCGGGCAGGATCGACATCACTTCATCCAACGGCAGCCTGCACATCGAGGACCTGGGTGACGAGGTCGTGCTTGTATCCAGCAACGGCGCGATCCAGGTGGCCGGCGTCAAGGGCCCGGTTCATGCTCGGACCAGCAACGGCGCGATCAAAATAGCAGCCGCCCTTGGCCCGATCGAGGCAAAGACCTCCAACGGCTCGATCAACGCACGACGGATGGCAGGACCGTTCGACCTGCGCACGACCAACGGCGGGATCACCATCGACCTTGCCCCCGACTTCGCCGGCGAAATCGATCTGCACACAAGCAACGCCAAGCTGGACGTGTCCGGCCTGGACAACGCACGCCTGATCAGTTCCGGCAAAGATTCGATGCGACTGAGCCTGGGTGATCAGGACACCGTGTCCACCGCAAACACCACCAACGGCAGAATCCTTGTGACAAAAGCCGAGGACTGATACGGCAAGCACGACTTACTCGCTTCTGCGTCCTCGGCGTCTTCTACGGGGATGGGCTAAGACGCGACAGCTTCACTCCCATCGCTCCCCACCGGGGAGTGTGACGTTGGGGGCGTGGTCGCCGTCGAGCTCGCGCAAGTTTTTCAAGGGGTCTTTTTGCAGGCGTAGGAACTTGAATCCCAGCAGCCGGGGCTTGCCCTTGGCGTCGCGCTGTGCGTTGTCTTTCGTGGCGCGTGCGATGTAGTCGTCGAGTGATTCCTCTTGGACGCTTGGGCTGGCGGAGTGGATGAGATGGACCTCGCCATCTTCGCCCAGGACGATCAGGCCGGTGTGCCCGACCCAGGCGCGGCCGCCGAAGGTCTCCTGCATCGAACCGGGGGCAGGCTGCTGATTATCCGCGCCGCTTTGTCTGCCGTGCCTGGCGCGGTACGGGGCGTTGGCGTCCGCGTCTGATCGGCCGGGGCGCTTAGATGCGCTAGGGGCAGGTGCGGGTGTGCCGCGGACGATGTTGACGAAGTCGCCTTCGCGCAGCCGGGCCTTGGCCAGGTCGATATCCTCGAACCGGATGAAGACGTGGCGGTACGCCTCGACGGGGATGTCGGTTTCGAGGTGGTAGCGGTTGCGGAGGAACTTGGACCGGTCGATCTTCTGCTTAAAGTACTGGGCCTTGCCGCGCGCGAGTTCGGCCGTGATATCGCGGACCAGCCAGTTGTTGCTCGTGTTCCAGTCGGCCTCGGTGTAGTGGTTGCGCGTCACCACGCCGATCTGACCCTCCATATAGCGGATCCGCTGGAGCATCCGTATGAAGCCGGTCCAGTTGTCGGTCAGGGCCATCGCGTAGGTGTGCTCGGCGTAGACCAGGCAGTCGCTCTTGCCCAGGCTGTAGATCGGCTGGGGGTCGTAGTGCTCGAAGGGCATCTCGCCCAGGAGGTAGAGTTCGTAAGGCTGGCCGATGTTCTTGCGCGCAAGCCTTGCGACGCGCCTGGGCAGATCGGTGACCAGGGCGCAGAGGTAGCGGAGGTAGACGTCGACCTCAGCCTCGTCGAACATATACAGCGGTTTGGCCTCCAGCCGGGCGATCTGCTGGGTATCCAGCCCAAGCTCCTTACAGACCGCGCGCTGCTTGTAGCTCAGCACGGCAGGCGGGTGCTGCGCCGAGAGCCTTAGCCGACGGGCGTCGCGCAGGTTTTCCAGCTTGTCCTCCAGCCCCTTGATCTGGTCGTCGTAGCTGTCCGTCACCGACGGCGCGGGAGATGGTCCGTCAACCTGCGCGCTTACGCTCGGGCTGATCAAGAGCGTCAAGGCCAGCAACGTCGACACGATAATCCGGGTTTGATGCATCCGGGGATTATACCTCGGCCCGCCGTAGTGCGGCGCGGCGTTTGGCCAAACTCCACCTCATTTGGCCAAGGCGTGCTGTTCCGGTTGATACCGGCAAAGTAGCTCCAGCCACGGGAGGTACAGGGCTGCCATCACCGCCCCGACGTGTGGCAGCAGCCGGTAGCCCTCCACTGCTAGGGTGAGGGCGCGCGGGATTGAGCATTCTCGCCACAAAAACGGATCAGATGGGCACTCGATGAACGTTATACTCCGGGGTTTCCGGGACTATCTCGACAGGGACGTTCAGGATCGGTTGGCTGCCCGAAGTCGTGTGGATGCGGATGGTGCCGGTGGGTTTCTTTTCAGGGGAGATCGGTTCGCTGAACTTCACGAGAAGGTCCTGACGGCCTTCTGCGGGAGCGGGTTCGCGGGGGACGATGGCGACCACGCCCGGGTGATGTACTGGGTCTTCACATCTACTCGATTGAGCCAGTCGCGGACCGCATGGGCGGTGAACTCACTGCCGTTGTCGCTGCGGATGTGGTCCGGCACGCCCCGGGTTGTCATCAGCCACGCCAGACACTCCAGCACATCATCGTGATTGAGTTTCCTGGCCACGTCGATCGCCAGGCACTCGCGCGTAAACTCGTCGATGATCGTTAGCATCCGGAAGCTCCTGCCGTCATGTGTCCGCGCGTGAACGAAGTCATACGCCCATATGTGGTCCTTGTACTCGGATCGCAGCCGGACACACGACCCATCGTTGAGCCACAGCCGCCCGCGTTTGGGCTGTTTCTTCGGCACTTCAAGCCTTCCCGACGCCAGATCCGTTCCACCCGCTTATGGCTCCCCCACCAGCCTTCGCAACACAACAGCCCGTGGATCATCCGGTAGCGTCAACGTCCCGCCGATACCGGGCATTCCGGGGGTCGGGCTCACACGCTTGCTCGCCCGCCGGTTCAGCGCGTCGTAGGCGTACTCCCCCTGCACCGACTATACGCCCGCCGCATACACCTCGGCCCTAACCAGCCGGTTCGACCAGTCGTAGGTGAACTTCTGGTCGTCATCGACCGGCGATGGCCGTGCCCCCCCCTCCCGAGGGGGTGATTGTCGCTCTATTTACTTGTCATCAAGCCACTTACATCATGTCCGCCCAACAGGGGTAGGACACCGGCCGACTTCCAGGCCGATCCGTGTAATGCCAGGCCGATCAACGCCTTAACACCACGAACCCCCGTGACCAACCCTGTCCGCCCCGGACACCGCCCGGCCGTAACCGCCGCCATGCTGGGACACGCCAGCATACCTAACATCCCACAAACATACAAGCCCGCAATGGTCGCCCGGGAAAGCTGCAGGTGGGACATCACTTGACGTCTTGACTTGTCAAAGAGCGAGGCGGTCAGTCGGGATGCTTATGGTCCTCTGTGCCGTCCGATCGGCTCGGGGCGGCTCGGGGCGGCTCGATATTGGGGGCCGGGTCTGGGACAGCGCGAGGGCACCACTTGGAAATCCCTCGATTATGTGGTCACAAACTGCTGGGCCACTACAGGATGACGATTTAGTTGTACAATGCGCTCTGAAGACATCGCGCTTGTGTATCATGCTTTTCTAAGTCCGGATTCATAAATATTCATAAATTCCTTCTGATTATATTCCTTGTCGTCGGCGACCCAGTAGGCGTAGGCCACCAAGACCCGCTCGTAGTTCACATGGTAATCTTTGATGCTAATGGACCGGAACCCCGCCAACGCCGTCTGGTGATAGGCCACATCCCGTTTCGGTCGTATAACGAGCTTCCAGAACAGGTGGACTTTCTGACTGATCAGCAGTTCGCCGATGAACAGGGAGATGTCAGTGATCAGAGACTCTGTCCGGGCTTTGAGTCTTGTCGTCCTGATCAGGTCCGGATAATTCACAAGCACCTCAGCCTCCCTGGCGTACTCTTCCCGGGTCGTGTTGCGTAACTCAACGTGGTCAATGAACCAGTCATTGAGCGGTTGGAGGCTTGACGCCTCTAGGGGTATGAGGATGCCGTCCGCCGCCAGCAGGTCTTGAAGCTGCTCGATCCGGTAGTGCCGGACCGACATCAGGAACTCATGGGCCTCCCTGGCATCCGCGCGGGGCAGCTCATTCAATGGTTTGTCGTAAGGGTGGGGGTGTAGAACGTATTCCATTTTATGGATGCTCCACGATCTCAATCCCCAGTTTTTGTAACTTCTCGCGCAGCGGCCCGGTCGGACCCATTTTACCTGTTATCGGGCTGCGGAAGAAATCCATCCGAAGGGATTTGACTAGGGAATCCGAATCGCGCAATAACTTGACGTCACGGGCCAGTTGTCGGCGAGTACCTCTGACACCTTTGGTCAGGGAGACACGGCCGACTTTGGTTTCAATCGCCAAGCCTTCGAATGTTAGTGTGTCGATAACACGGGTCCCACCCGTGGTTCTGAGTGGCACCTGAGTCTGGGCCCCTGGGAATTTACTGAGGGTCAGCCGCTCCGCGGCTTGGCCATTGGCGCGATTGATCGCTAGGCGCTCGGCGGCGGACAAGCCCCGCCCTGAGCTTCCGGCCCTCAACGTGGCGGTGGCTGCGGGGAGGCTGCCCGCCGTTAGGAGAAGAGCGACCGCATTCACTCCGTCGCCCGTAGAATTTACCCCCTGATTCCCGCGAGCGGTCTTAAACCCCGTTCCAAACAGCTTATGCCTTGCAACTCTCCGTGCGGCCCCAAACCCCTGCCCATCGACCTGAATATTAACAAAACCAGTATCGGAATCCTCGAAAATTATCCGGGCCCTGTCTAACCCAACATCACTGAATAATTGCCTAATTTGACCTTGTTGTTGACGCAGCAACGGGATCTGAGTCGAGATGATGGAATCGATATTACGATTTAGCAGATCGATCTTTTCACGTACCGATGGGGTTGCCAGCCGCGTGAATTCGGTTATCGGCTGACCGCTGCGATTGTCGCGACGCGTTGTGATGAACCCGCCGATGAATTCTCTGTTGCTATTAATCTGCTGGCGCAGGCTGTCAATTTGAATCTGAAATAGCTCAAAATCCGTGGCGAGGATAATTGCGGCCTCTTGTGCGAGGTTTCCACCCCTAATGATTGCTTCGCCATCGAAACCTCTAATGCCTCCTCTTGAGTCTAGTTGTACCAATCGCAGCGCTTTCTCAGTTGTTGTTCCAGATTTAACAATGTTGACATGGTCTATCATTTGGCTTCTGGAGATACCATAAGAGGTTACAGGGGTGTTTATCCTGCTGATGAGTCGTTCAACGCTGGGGGTATTAGATAAAGAACCTGATAAGTTAGAAAATACTTGGCCAACGGAATTGAATTGGCTGGCTCGACGGCTCCCCAACCCCAGTGCATCGACGAAGATGAGCGGGTTGTTGCGGACGTATGCGTACAGGTTGAACCCGTCGATGTAGCCGGCCGGGTCGCGCTGCAGGAATCTTCCCAGGGTGGCTGAGTACATCCGGTTGCGGTAGTGCCAGAGACCTGCGACGGTTGGCGGGGTGGTGGGCCCGCTCGAACCGACCGCCGTCTCCGCGTCGTAGCGCCTTCCCGTAAACCCATACGGGTTCTCGAAGAGGGACACGTTGTCCGTCGGCGACATCCAGCCGCTCGCCGACCGGTGGACGGTCCACTTACCAAAGGCCTCGTAGCGGTAGCGTTCGCTTGGGTTGCCCGAGGCGTCGATCAGGGCGACGACGCTGAATCGGCGGTCCTGGAGGTAGTAGTACTTCGTGCCGGGCGCGCTTCCGGGGGCGGGGGCGCTGCCATCCTCATCGACCATCATCACCGGCGAATCGATGTAGCTGTTGTAGGCGTAGCTGCGGGTCAGCGCCGCGGCCGAGGCGCTACCCGTGTCGCTATCCAGTTCGAACGCCACACGGCTGCCATCGTAGGCGAACAGCGTCAGCGTCCCGCCGACCCCCGGACTTGTTGGGTTCACACGCTTGCTCACCCGTCGGTTCAGGGCGTCGTAGGCATACTCCCCCTGGACCGACCATACGCCCGCCGCATACACCTCGGCCCTGACCAGCCGGTTCGACCAGTCGTAGGTGAACCTCTGGTCATCATCGACCGGCGTACCCAGATCGCCGATCTGCGTGAGGTTGCCGCGTGCATCGTAGGTGTGCGTCTTGCCCGCGACGACTTCGTATTCGTTGTCCTCGTTGACGGTCAGGTTCACAGCCGCCTGCGGCGGGTCGTTCTGGTTGGTGGTCTTCCAGTTGCCGACGCCGTCGTGGGTCCAGGAGATCGGCGACGCGCCGCCATCATCATCCCCGACTAGCCGGTGCTGGGCGTCGTAGGTGTAGCCGTGGGCGTTTTGGCCCATCCGGTCGTTGATCGACTCGTCCGTGACGTTGCTCGCCCGGTCGTAGGCCGTGCCCTGGCTAAACGCGGTCAGGCCAGCGACGTTGTTGAGGTTGTAGTCGCGCGAGGTTTCCCGGCCACGGGCGTCGTAGCCGAGCCGAAGCTCGAGTGTCAGCGAGGTGATCGCATCGAACGTCTGCGTCGTGAGCCGGGCGTTGGCATCGTAGACGTAGCCGGACTCCGTAGTCCCCCCGGCCCCCCCGGACCTGACCGCCCCCAGCAGGCCACGCATGTCCTGCTCATAGGTGAAGGCGCGGGAGACCGTGGGCACCGCTGGCTTGGCGTCGGCGAGGTAGTTCTTAGTGGTATCCAGGCTGACGGAGCCGGCGTTGATCCTGGTATAGATGGTCTCGATGGCGTGTGCGTGCTGGGCGGTTAGGCGGTCCGAGCCGTCGAACCCGGCCTCCTCGATCGTACGCCCGGCGAAGCCGTAGGCGTACCCGACCGTCTGCGTGACTGGTGCCGGCGCGTCGAGGTTGGTGTCCCCGGCGGTCTTCAGCCGGGACTGCTTGTCATAAGTGAAGCTCTGGAGGATCGGCCCGGTGTCGCTGACGTCGCGGACCTCGGCGACCCGGTCCAGGGCGTCGAAGATGCGCGCAATGACCCTGCCACCGCGGAGCGTGGTTTCGATCGTGTTGCCGTTGGCATCATACTTGAAGGTCTGGTTCGGCCGGCCGTTGATCGCCGCGGGGCTCACCCCGCTGCCGGCGTCGTACTCGTGCGTCCGCCTGCCAAGCTCGTCGTATTCATAGCGCACGGCCTCGGCGGCCAGCTCGTTGATATTGATCTCGATCCGGTCTGGGTCGTCGATGTGGTTGGCGTCGATCACGCTCAGGAGGTTGCCGTTGGCGTCGTAGTTGAACTTGGTGATCACCTCATCGGCCGTACCCAACGCCTCAATCGTCCGCACCACCCGCCCGGCGACGTCGTAGTCGGTGACGGTGACATACCCCAGCGGATCGGTGACGCGGGTCTGCCTGCCGTCGGCGTCGTACTCGAAGCTTGTGACCGCCTCGACCGCCGAGCCTGGGGCCTCGATCTGCTTGAGGAGCTGGCCGTTGGGGTTGTAAATGAAGACGGTGGGGGCGTCTTCGGGGGTGTCGGCCCGTGTGACCAGGCCGCGGCGGTCGTATTCCCAGGTGGAGATCGGCGTCAGGCCCCCGCCTAAGAACTGCGAGACACGCCGTCCCGCCTCATCGGATACCGTGGCCTGCGTGACCCCAAACGGGTCGGTGGCGGTGACGGTGCGGTTCAGGTCGTCGTAGGCGACCGTGCTGACGAGGTTGTTCGGCGTCGGGTCGGGGTCCACGACGGTGGTTTCGATCAAACGGTTTAGCTCGTCGTAGAGGAAGGTGGTGGTGGTTTCATCGACACCATCTGTCAAGAGATCCTCGTCAGACGCGCGCACCTCCATTACACGGTTGCCGGCCGGGTCGTAGAAAAACTCGCTGATGGTCTCATCACCGGTACTTCCCGCTGCGCCGTCGTCCGCCTGTGTCAGCTTGACGACACGACCCAGCACGTCGTACTCGCTTGTGGTCTTGTTCCCCAAAGCGTCCTTGGCCAGCAGCACCCGGCCCAGGCCGCCGTAGCCGGTGATCGAGGTGATCGTAACCTGCGATGGCTCATCCAACGGCGTGACCATCCGTATCACCGAGACCACCTCGTCGAAGTTGTTGTAGGCGGTCTCGCTCTGCATGAAGCCGGTAGCACCGTCGAGGCGCGCGTCGAACGTACGGATCAACCGGCCGTACTCGTCATACACGAACTCGACCGGCAAGATACCGCCCTCGGGCGTGATGCCGTGGTTGATCAGCGGGCTGAACTGTTTGACTAACTCGTTGTTTTCGTTGTATTCACTGGTCGTGCGCTCGCCCAGGGGGGTCGTGGTGGCGGTGAGGTTGCCCAGATCGTCGTACTCGAACGTGGTGATCTCGCCCAGTGCATCCTGTACCGATACCTGCCGGTTCAAGGCGTCGTAGAAGACGCGCGCGGTGAAGCCCTCTTCGTCGGTAGCCGTGGTCTGGTTGCCGTTGGCGTCGTAGGTGAACGACTGTGTCTGTCTCAGGGCGTTGGTCGAGGTGACCAGCTCGTTGCGGGCGTTGTAAGTGAACTCATTGCGGCCGACTTCGTCACCGTTAACACCCACAAGCGTTCGCGTCCGGACCACATTCCCGACGGCGTCGTATTCGTTTTCGGTGACTCGCGGGATAACAGGCGCGTTGGCCGCAGCACCGACATCGACGATCGCGGTCTTCTGCCGGCCGACCGCGTCGTAGGTGAAGCTCGTCGTGCGGTAGCTAATTGTAGGGTTGTTCGGGATGTCCTTGATATGCGTCGAAGTGCGAAGGCCACGGTCGTCGTAGATGTGCTGGACATGGCTGGTCGGCGTGCCCTCGACGAGCCAGTCCCCGGCCACCTGATCGCCCTCAAAGACCTTCTGATCGGTCAGGTTACCCCCCTTGTCGTACGAGAAGGCAGACTTCCTGAGAATACCGGAAGCGATTGGCACGCCATTCCCGTCGAGTTGGCTAGCGCCTTCTTCATGCTGAGCCCGGAGCCTGCCGAGGCTGTCGTAGATGAAGGTGGTGGTACGTTCGTCGAAAACATTGGCCGTGCCATCATTCCGAACGGTAGAGATTCGGCGGTTGCGCAGATCGTAATTGTGCGTAGTAACGATCGGGCCTTGCAGGTTTGGATTGTCCGATATATTGTTGACACCATAGTACCCACGCAGTTCTACTTCCAGATTGCCGCGCTCGTCATAATCAAACTCCACCGCCCGCTGCTCACGCCACATCTCCCGGCGGCGCACAAGCCTGTTGGCCTTGTCGTAGCTGAACCGGACGATGTTGCCCTTGGCGTCGGCTGTCTCGATTAGGTTTCCGGCACCGTCGTAGCGGTTACGGGTCGTGTTCCCCAGGGCATTGGTGGACTCGATTAGGCGGTTCAACTCGTCGTACTTGAACCGCGTGGTGTTGCCGTTGGCGTCGGTCGTGGCGATCCGGTCACCCACCGCGTCGTATTCGTGCCGGGTGATGTAGCCCAGCGGATCGGTCTCTGCAGTGACCCGCTCGAAGTTCCGCCCATAGAACGGGATGCCGTAGGTCACAGTGGACACCGCACCCTCAGCATTGGTCGTCTTAACCAGTCTGCGGTTCTCGTCGTACTCGTTCACCGTCACCCCGCCCGCCGCATCGACTGTCCGAGTCGGTTGGCCGTAGGCGTTGTATTCGACCTGTGTCGTAAGTTCGTTTGCGCCATCGATCGGTATCGTCACAGGAACAGACACCGTGATTACCCTGCCGAGGTCGTCGTAGAAGAAGTTCGTGTATTTGCCCCGCGGGCCCTGGGTTCGAACACGGTTGAGCCCGTTGACGTCGTAAATGTGGGCGGTGACTTGATCCGGCTCCGCAACGCCGGCTGGGTCTGTGACCTGCTCGGTAATTGTCAGGAGGTTGCCGTGAGCGTCGTAGGTAAAGTCTGTGACATGTGTGTCCGCTGGTCCCAAGACCATGGATACCGTAAACGCGCCACCTGTGATCAGTGGAACGCCACCTGAATCAGTCGTTAGTTCGTAAGTGCCGGCACCGGCTGTAATACCGGTTACGAGGCTCGGGTGCGCAGCGTCATCATATGCTGAATCCGTAGCGACGACATCGATATGGTATGTTTCACCACCGTCATCCACCACCCCACTGATCTGCGTGTAAGTGCGCGATCGCCGTACGATACCAGTAGTCGCATGCTTGTCGTACTCAAACGCCTGGGTTTCCCACTCCGCGTTCGTCACCGAGACTAGGTTACGATCGGCGTCATACTGGAACACGGTCCGATTGCCGTTGCCGTCGGTATGAGCGATCAGGTTGTGGTTATCGTCGTACTCGCTCTGCTCGATAGTTCCGTCTCGTGTGTTGACACGGATCACGTCTCCGTTCTTGTTCCAGAATAGCTTGCGGTAGAACCCGGCCTCGTTCCAGGTTTCGGCGTAACGGTTAAACCAGCTGTATTGGAAGTGAAACGTGTCACCTTTGCTGTTCGTGTGGTGTGAGACGGTGTCGTTCTTGTAGTAGAAGACCTCCAGGAAGTCGCCGTTGGGTAAGATCTGTTTAGTCAGATTGTGATTGCGGAGAACGAAGTCCTGGTCCTTGAGGTATTCGTAGCGGTAGACATTCCCCTCGAGGTCCTCGAACCAGATAAGGTCGTCGCCGTCGTAGCCGTACCTGATCGACCGGCCGGTAAAGTCGGTGGCCTGTACAACCTTGCCGTTGTCGTTGTAGGTCAGCGTTAACGCCCGATTCAGGGAGTCCTTGATCGTTGTCAGGTTGATGTCGACGTCGTAGCCGAAGGTGAGACTATTCCCAAGGGCGTCACTCTTCTTGATCACGAGTCCATCTTTATCAAAGAAGAAGACGCGACCATCGGTGTATTTGGCCTGGAAGCCAGTCAGAGCACCGCCAACGTCCACCTCCCTAATCAGATCGAATCTTGATCCTGGGGGTGGGGTATAAGTTGGTGTTCCATTATCTTCGAATCGGTGTGACCGCCGTTGATTGTCCGAATACAGGATGTGGGTCAGTCCCGGGTTGTCTTTGTCGATCACTTGAATCAGTGATTCGGCGTGCGACCAACCCCAACCGTACCCGAAGGGGCCGTTGTATAGAGCCGTGCTGCTGTATCGGCGCGTAACGCCGAGAATTGCCCCGCGAGAACGGACTGATATGTCGGCGGGCTCCTCGAGAAAGAACTCGCCGCTAACCAGGTCTACAGGGTCCCCATCCACGCTGTCTCCGGGAGACCTGTTGGGGAGATTCTTTGCAGACAGAGAAAAATTGCCGATCAGGGTGTTATCTACAAAATCAACCGTCTGTCTGACTGATGCAGAGGCGAAGTTCTTGATCTGTGCAGTAGAGTCTGTGATTGCCGTACCGACCGAGTCTTTGATATTGGTGAAGGCGGCCTTCGCCGTCCTGATGAGGCTGTCGGTAAAACTTGCCGCCTCGGACCCATTAAAATTGCCAAATTTGAAACTGATACTTTGATCGCTCTCAGCAATCAGAACGTCAGACTCCACGAATGGAGTGCCGGCGGCATCCCGGTACTGCACGTTACCGGCGGGCATCCGCACGGTCTTGTTCATGACAGTCACCTCATTTACGATCTCATCGATCTTTGAGGATGAAAGACCGCTGTCTGCCAATGCGGTTCGGATCTCCGCTGCCGTGATGCCCGGTCTGAATTCAACTATGTCGACAGCGGGGGTCGAGCGTATCGCTTCAAAGAAGCCCGACACGGTGCTTAGCGCCGGCGTGCCTTGCCAATCCGTAAAGACAAGTGATTCGTTATAGGAGTGCGTCGTACGCGCGACCGTGGTGAGGTATCGGCCGAATTGGGTATCAAAGCCAAACAGGTTGGTCGAGTCATCGGGCTTATACACGTCCCCCAAGCCGGATACGACGTCGTTCCGCCAGGCGGCCATGACGGAAAAGGCGCTGGCATCGCTCCGCAGCCCCGGCACGAGGCTGCCGGCTTCCTCGGGATACGTCCAGACCACATTGAAATTGGATGTCTTGTTGGTGCTGGTCGACGACGCGGGCTCCTGAAGGTGATGAAGGCGCTTAACATTGGCAAGCTCGTCCAACCGGGACAGTGCGGCGTGGTATCGAAGGTTAAAGGTTTCAGACTGAAGCGCCGCCATTCGTCCAAGAAACGCTTCCCGTGCTTGGTGGTCGGTGTCGTCGACCACGTCGGGAGACATCTCGCGCAATTCGGACTTCAGCTCATTGACCCGGCCCGCGGATGCGGACAAAGCGTCCAGCGTTATGTTCGCCAGGGCCCCCGGGCGGATCGGTGGGCGTGTAAATGAACCGTCTGTCCGGGGATCGAACGTCATCTCCATCCGGTCGGGGCTGCCCTCACCGGACTCGACCGAGTTGAGGGTGTTGTCGGTCAGCACCTGCCCGTCCAGTTCAAGAATCGGGAACTCTGAGGGGACGGTGGCGTTTGGGTCCTCATTCGAGTTCAGCATGAGCCGCCGGCCGGCGACCTGCGGCAGGTAGAGACGCGTGTTTCCGACGTAGACCGGGGGCGCAGCACCGACCTGTGTGGGCGCGTTGTAAATGGCGTTGATCTTGGGCGTGCCTAATTTTGTGTGGTAGATACGGACATCGTCCATGAGGCCCATGTAGTAGTCCCATTCGGTACCAGTCATGCCGAACGCGGACTGGTTAAATTGTTTCCCCAGTCCAGCGGAGTCGGTATGGTCTGGTACGCCCGCTAGTAAGTGAGTATCATTCTTGACTACGAGATTTCCGTTTACGTACAGTCGAAACTGGCCGTTGGGATTGACGGCGCCGTTAGTGTTCCCTGTAAATGTAACGGCGATGTGGTTCCAACCCGTCGGGTTCGTGAGTTGATGAGAGAGGAGCACTTGATTAGTCGTACCTGCGGCGCGAACAATTGCCTCTAGCTTGAGATTATCGAAGAACGGACTATTGGGATTTGAAGACACAAGACGGATCGCGATGCCGTTGCCGAATTCCCCTTCATCAAAAACCACATAGTTGCCGTCTGTCTGGGCTATCGCGCTGTCAGGCTTGATCCAGAGCGCAACCGTATACTCGTTAAACCCGACGTGGCCGTTCAGGTTGGGGTCCTGGACGGTACTCGGGGCGAGACGGACATTATCGGGGGAACCGTTGAATGAAAGTGCACCACCGATCTTGCCTCCGCCTAATTGTACCCCGCTGTTTGGGGCAAGATCGGCCTTCCAAGATCCCTGGTTTACGTTGTCGACAATAATGCTATTCGGCGCGTCATTAACCAAAAGGCCGCCATTAGGGTCTACTTGAACATCCATCCGCCAGTGGCCGATCAGGGAATTCTCGTCGTCCCATGGGAAGGAAGAGGGGTCGGTCTGGGTTGCGCCAACCGCTATATCCACCCACTCGCGCCGATCGCTGAGTGGGTCGGTGGGGCTGGCCGTTTCGGCGGTGTCGCTGATGTACGTATCGGCGCTCGCGACCGGTGTCACGCGGTTGGCGAGCGTATGGGGCAGTGTCGCCGGCATCAGGCCGGTGGGCGTTGAGAGGATTGTTTCGTGCCGGGGCACATCCTTGATGCCGGCCCCCGGGAAGTCACCGGACACCAGGGCCTGGACCCTGTCTTCCAGGAACTCGATCGATGTCTTCTGCGTATGGTCGTCAAAATCATCGGTGTCGTTGGGGTCATATGCCGGTGCGAGATAATCCCGGCTTTCTACGACATCATGGTTCAGAAATACCACGCTGATCTGGTCTTCAGTCAGAGCCCCGTCGTAGATACGGATGTTGTCAATATCGCCCTCAAAATACAGCAGGCTCGGGGAGGGTGACTGTACGCCCAGGCCTGTGTTGGGGTTGAGCACTCGGGTAAAAGTCGACGACCCGCCTATGGTCGATAAGAAAGCGTTGGTGCCACCACCAGTACCCGGGTCTTTGACGATCCTGGTTGCTTCGGCTGATCCAATAAAGGATCCATTTAGATAGGCTCTAAGATGATTGTTTTGGCTGACAGGTTGATTGGTTGCATCCAATACGAGGACAACGTGATTCCACTGATTCTCCGGGTAGTTTTGGACCACCCAGTGGCCTGGGTTCACCGGAATCCCGGCCTCATCGATTTGGTTAAAAGACCCGACGTACAGACTCCCATTTTCCAGGTAGATATTGATGCCCGCCCCACTTGTCCCGATCCGGAATAAGACCTCCTGCTTACCCGTCACGGTGCTCTTTACATCGTCCTTAAACCAGAGTGAGATGGTCCGCTTGGTAAACGTGGTGTTATTGATCCGGTCGTGTACGGGGATGGTGACGCGTGAATTGCCATCGAAGTGCACAGCCTGACCGAGTGCCTGGGCCCCGCTTGTGTAGGTGAGTGTGCCGGTAGCCGAGCCGTTGTGCACGCCCTGCAAGTCGGTTAGGTCGTTCTCGAACTCCCATTGAGCGGTCAGCAGGCCGGATCGGATATCCAGGTCAGCCGGGATCGTAACGCTCCCATCACCATTCACCGGGAAGAGATCGATACCGTCTGTGACACGGGTGTCCTTATGCCACGGTGCGAGTGTGACCCAGGTTCGATTGCGCGAATCCAGTTTCTTGTCCCCCGGGAGCGGGTAATGCGAGGCCGACAGCCAGGCCTGAACCAGCGCCACATCTTTTTCGGTGTCGGGGTTGCCCTGCAGGCTCTCATAGGTCTGACCCATCACGTAGCGTGCGGGCACACCGGACATGCGCAGCAGCGCGATCAGCAGGCTGCACTGGTCCCACTCGTTGCCTCGCAGTGTGCGGTAGGTCGCCAGGGCGCCTTTGCGAGACAGGGCGTAGTCCTCGAATTCAATATTGGCGTAGACCCACTCGTAGATCTTGACAGGGTCGTATTCAAGGTCCTTGGCGAGGTCGGCCAGTTCTTTGTGGAATTGGGTTTCCAGGGTCGGCGACAGGCCGGGCAGATATTGTTGTCCACTTTGTAGTATCAGACCACCTGGATCTATACCGAGTTCAATCATGCGCGTAATCAGATCAAACCCACTCCAGTTTGTGACCAGGGCGAGTGCGAGATTGAACTTCTCCATCCGGCCCAGGGCGTCGGTGTCAGCTACCGCTGGATTACCACCGGTCAGGAATTCCTGTAGATCGGTCACGCCGTCCTCATCCGTGTCCAACCCGGGGCTTGCGACAAGGGTCTCGAGTGTGGGGAACGTACCTGCCTGACTGAGGACGTTTTGATAGTCCACTGCCGGTCCACTGAGGTCGACGGGGGGCAACTCGGGCACGATGTATTGCCCCTGCGTGAGCGAAGCAACGAGCACTGAGATCAAAATCGAGAGAGGTGTCATTCTGATCATGGTTCACAGGTCCTACTGATGTAGTTGCGATTCAGTCGGCATCGCGATGTAGCTGATCGTTCGGCCATCTGCTGACGCTACGGCATCAACACCGGTCTCGTTACCCACTCGACCGCCGCATCGAGTAATGCCTTGCCGCCATCGCTAAGGCCTTGGTTGTTAGTATTTGTCTGAGCATTTTCCCTGAGGAAGAATCCGATCCGTCTCGCGGGTGCAACAAACCCACCAAACATCGGGTCGCTTTTGTCATACGCAAAGATCGTTGTTCTGACGATGCTCTCGGTATCCGTGACCGAGGCGATCTCGTTCTTTGTGTTGAACGGCGTACCCCACGACAAGTTTCGCAATGGGCCTCCGATATAGACAGTGACTGGCTGAGAACCCATGCCAGCTGCGAGGGGGTGGCTCAGGTCTACGGTTTCGAGGACGGAAAAGTGGTCAACCGTCGTTCCGAAATCGTTCGCCGTATCAGCCCCCGTCATCGCCATGCCCGAGTACATGTCAGCCGTACATGCGATCACGGCGACGGGGGCGTCTCTGAGCTTGATGACAAGGTCAGGATAAATCGTCATATCGACCTGCCCGTCTACTACGACGATTGCCTTGCCGTCAATCTGAGAGACATCAAAAGGGGTAGGCGTTATGTCATTAAGTTCAACCTTTACGACGGTAAACCCGCGCCTCATGAGAACGTCGACTACAGCGTCGCTGCTGTCGACACGGAACGGTGCTGTCGTGTCGCTTCGGAATTGCAATGCCACACGCTCGGCGATTGCCTCGAGGCACAAGGCTGTGAGGAACGGGTCGCTCTGCCAACCCCCATCGCTGTCCTGCTGGCCTACAAGATAATCCCGCGCCTCATCGCGAGCGGTATCGAGTACGGGTCCATTCGTCTCGCCGACGATAGATGAGTATCCGCCAAGCGGCAGGTGGAGAAGTGCGGATGCAGTATCCAGGATATTGCTTCGGAACGATCCATCACCCCCGTTCACTGATCGGGATTGCAAGTCCTGTATCCATTTATAGACCGGGTCTGTGGTCGCGTGAGGGTGGTGCTGATCTGCTGCTCGGTAGGCCAGTGTCGACACGAAGATACTGTCGCGGTTCCGTGGGACCCAGCCGTAGCGAGCTTCTGTGCCCTCTATCGATTGCAAGGTCGTTGCGGTGAGGAAGGGCTTTATGTCATCCATCGACAGACCGCTAAAGCCAGCGGTGCGCCGGGCGATCGCGCCCAGGGATGTGTGAAGTGGGTCGGGGTAGTAACGTTGTTGCAGGCCCCAGCCCTGGATGGCATTCGTGTTGACATCCCGCTGTGACCGGAACTCGTGTCTGAGGTGGAGCCCTGTCGTGTCGCGTCCGTAGCGCTGCAATGTGTCGGCGGCGCGGGCGATGGCGTCGTTGTTGTCCTGGAAGTGTCCAGCCAGGTAGGCTAAGCCCCGCTCGATCACGTCGCGGTGCTTTGTGGTGAAACCGTCGACTCTACCCAGGGCATTGAGCGCCTGGGAGGTTGCGATGACCCGCTTGTCAGGGTCGTCTCCCCAGTACCCGGCCTCCGCCTGGTTCGCCAAAAGCCAACGGGTTGCACGCCGGGTTGCCTCTGCCACATCAACCGGCGGACCCGTGGCGGGATCGGTCTGGGCCTGAACGAGATCGGAGATGACACTCTCATTGCCATCGGCGGTAGTGATGGTGACCCCGTACCAAGCTGTCATACCGGGTGTGACGTCGGTGTCTGTGTGGCTGGCTGTCTCATGCGCAACGGCGCTCGAGTCGTCTTTGATCCGCAGGTAGTTCGGCGGCGGGTATCCCTTGTCCAGGCTTTCCTGGAGACGGCGGATATCCACCGGGTTGATCGCGCGGTAGACGTGGTAGCCGAGGATCGGCGTGTTGTCGCCGACGGAGGGTGCCCACTCATCCCATGAACAGTCGACACGGTCGTTGGGCGGGTCATACCCCGCCCGAAAACCGGGTACACCGTCGAGCTCAAAAACGGAGGCGGAGTTATCCGTGCTTGTCGGGCCAACGTTGCCTGCTTT
>JAJDCU010000005.1 GCA_029260655.1 Phycisphaeraceae bacterium | reverse complement strand
GGTGTGACAGGCAATGCCGACGGCTGGATTCGAACCAGCGACCGAGGGCTTATGAATCCCTAGCTCTACCACTGAGCTACGTCGGCGAGATCGGCCATTGTAGGCCCGGCGTGGCGTGGTTCAAGCCGGGGCTGGCGAAGGTCATCGGCGGGGTCGGCCGGGGTGCTGATGGGAGGCCTCGGCGGCGAGAGAGTAGGCCAATATATAGAGGGATATGAGGGGCTGGGCACGGGCGTCGAATTGGGCGGCGCGGCCGCGGTCCGGGCATCGCCGTGGCGTGTGTCGGGCGGCTGGGCAGATTCACGAGCGGGTACTGGGCTGGTCGATACAGGGTGTTGGTGGCTGGCCCCTGGGCTGAGCCTGGCGTCTGCCGTGAAGGTAGACGGCACCCCATCGAGACGGCCATGCCCCGAGCCAATTACGGGGGCATCATTCATCAGCGAGGCGCCTTTGAGCTCGGCATCATCGTCCAGTGCAACCCGGACCCGGGCCCAGCCGGACCACGGCGCCCTGCGTATCGCGGGGATCGAGCCGGGCAGCGCGTTTGAGCCGGCGGTGCGGGAGTTTCTCAGTTACTGCCGGGTCGAATGCGGGTTCGCCAAGGCGACGCTGGAGGCCTACGCCCGGGACCTGATCGACCTGTGGCGTTGGATGCAGCAGCAACAGCACACCGCCTGGGACGACCTGAACCTCGACACGATCGGGGTTCACCTGAGGTATCTCGAAGCGAAGGGCCTGGAGGTCTCGTCGATCGTCCGGCACGTGGCGACGATCCGCGTGTTCGGGCGCTTCATGGAGGCCCGGGATTTCACCGCCAAGAACCCCGCCGAGCTTCTGAGCCGACCGATGGCGTGGAAGCGGCTGCCGACGGTGATGGGGGCCGAGCAGGTCAAGGAACTGATCGAAGCGCCCCGGCCGGGCGACCCGCTGTACCTGCGGGATGTCGCGCTGCTGGAGCTGCTCTACGCCGCCGGCCTGCGCGCAAGCGAAGCGGCGGAACTGACCATCCAACAGGTCCACTTCAGCCTGGGCGTCACACGGGTGATGGGCAAGGGCAGCAAGGAGCGAATCGTCCCGGTCGGCAAGCCGGCGCTCGATGCCCTGAATCGCTACCTTGAAGAACTCCGCCCGGAACTGCTCCGCGACGACAAGCCCACCGACAACGTCTTCCTCTCCCGCACCGGCGGCGAGCTGACGCGGGTCGTCATCTGGCAGGTCGTCAAGCGCCACGCCAAACGGATCGGGCTTACCGGGGTCTACCCGCACATGCTCCGCCACTCGTTCGCCACCCACCTGCTGTCCGGCGGGGCCGACCTCCGCGTCGTCCAGGAACTGCTGGGCCACAGCGACATCCAGACCACCCAGATCTACACCCACGTCGACCGCACCCGGCTCAAACAGGTCGTGAACCAGTTCCATCCACGGCCGTGAGGCGCGGCGGGAACCCGACCATGTCAACCTCCTGCGCATCGCCGAGGCCCTGGGCCGTGAGATCACCATCACGATCAGCCCGCCGAACGAGGCGGCGTGAATACCCAAACAAATGTACTCATCCCTTTTTCCGCTCCTCCCTTTTTCCGCTCCTCACGGATTATCCTTGATTCTGGATCGCGGCCTGTCTTACGGCCACAAGTACCGCAATAGAATGATAATCAGCAAGGCAAAGAATAGGGCCGACAAGGTATTGACAATCAGCCCCGCGATGCCGTGCTTGACGTTCCCCTTGCCTATCAGGCACTGGATGCTCTTTGTGTATCCGAATACAAGAAAGGCCAAAAATCCAAGCAACTGGAGAATGTCAAAGACCATTAGCATGGCCAGGGAGCTGTCGTCGCTGGTCATCAGGGTTGCAAGGAAGCCGAGCAAGATCAAGTACGCGTACCCCGCTATCGGCGCAAGCCATGCTTGGTGGGGGCGGTCGACGGGACAAGATTGGCCCATTGTGTAATTCCAAATAGTATCTAAATGATCAAACTTGTAATAGTGAAAAAAATGGGCGAATGAATATGTTTGAGAACGACGCCGCTACCCGCGTTTGGCGACCTTCCTCACCAGATACCGCCCCACCGCAAGGTTGTAGGTTAGCGCATCGTCCAGAAGTTCCGCGGGGACGCGCTGTAGCGCCGAGTGGGTTTCGAAGGTGAAGGGGCCGGGGAAGTTTATTTCGCGTAATCCCGAGGTGACGCCGTCCCAGTCGACGGCGGGGTTTTCGATGCTGTAGGGCAGGACGTGGTCGTCGCGGTCAATGCCTGAGCGGGTTTCCTGGATGTGGATGGCCTTGAGCCGACCGCCCAGCGCGGTCAGGCCGCCGCGCTGGTCCAGGCGGTTCATGTGTGCGTGTCCCGTGTCCCAGCAGGCGCCGATCAGCGGGTGATTCAGTTCGTCGATCAGGTCGCACTGCTCCCGCGGTATGCCGGCGAAGTATCGTGATGCGCCGCGGGTGTGGGCGAAGTGGTCGTGGATATTTTCGATCGCTATCCCGACGTTGTGTTTCTCGCAGTCGCCCAGCAGGCCTCGAAAAAAGTCCGCGTTGGCCTTGAGCAGGGCCTTGCGGTGTTCTAAGTCTTGCGCCCCGGCGAAGGTGTCCGGGTGCAGCACCATCCAGGGGATGCCCAGTTGCCCGCAGACCTTGATCGCGTGTCGGCAGGACTCGCGGGTCCGCAGCGCTGTCTGATCGCTCCCGAACATATCGAAGAACGGGCCGTGGGCCTGGACCCACTCAAGCCCGGCTTCCTGCGCCCAGCCGGCGCGCTGCTCGGCCCACTTGCCGGCGGCCTGCTCGTCGGACCAGTCCAATTCGTCGCGGTGCATGTAAAACGGCAGGTCGATCCCGTCGAACCCGGCCTTGGCCAAAGCGGCCATGAGCTGCTGCTCGGTCACGCCCGGCGGGCGGATGTTCATGGATGTCGCGATTTTCATCGAACTAGAACCTTTCCAGTACACCGAATATACCGCGAAGCCGCGAAGAGCGCGAAGTCATGCGGGAAACAGGGATGAACGCAGATGAGAGTGGAACTTTCCACAGATGGACAGGATGGGCAGGATATAAGTGCCTTCATCCTGAACATCATGAATATCTGTGGATCATTCCGGCCTTATCCGCGTTCATTTGCGGCCACCTGCCCTCCGAACCTTTCGCGCTCTTCGCGCCTTCGCGTTGATCCAGGTCCCTCACGGGCCCGGGATTATCGGCCGTTGTAGCGGCTCGCCGGTTCTGTCGCAAAGGCCGCCGGCCTGCCGATAACAGGGTACCAAGGCGCGGTGCGTGTGCGCCCGGGCGACCTGCTTCATCCCGTTGATAAGTCTAAGACTATGGCAAAGAAGACCCGCAAGAACAACGACGATCAAAAAGCCCTGTACCGTGCGATTGTCTGGGCGTTCCTCGCCGGGCTCTGGCTCTTGGTAGCCGCGTCGATGGCCAGCTACGACCCCGTAGACCTGCCGGCACATGCCTACGGCGTGCCCAACGAGACGATCCACAACTGGGTCGGCAAGTTCGGGGCCCTGATCGCACACAAGATCAACCTGATGGTGGGCCCGGGGGCGTGGGTCGCGCTGGCCGGGGCGCTGGTCATGCTCATCATCACCGGTATCGGCAGGCAGATCACCCAGCCGGTGCTGCGGATCATCGGGGTCATCATCATGACCGTCGCGGTCAGCGCGCTGGTCGCGGTGGCGGCGCCGACCGTGGTGCATGGGTTCGACGCGGCGCCCCAGGGAGCAGGCGGGCTGCTGGCGATGATGATCGACGACCAGCTCACCGCCCGGTTTGCCGTACCCGGGACGGTCATGATCCTCGTGGTCGGTTTCTGGGTCGGCGCGGTGCTGGCGGCCGACCGGTTCGTCCTGGCGGCGCCCCAGGCGGTGGGCGCTTCGATCCTCAAACTCACCCACCTTCAGCTCCCAGCCATACGCAGACCCCAGTTCGCCGGCCGGTTCCCGGGGTTGACCCTGCCCTGGCGCCGCGGCGATGAGACGGGAGAAGACGAAGACCAAGACGCCGGACGCTCCGGGCGTTCGCGCAGGCGGCGCAAGGACGCCGAGACCGCCATCGACGAGGACGCCGGCGGCCTGGGCGCGACCCAGTCGTTCGACCTGGATGAAGAGGAGGAAGACGAATACGAAGAGGACGAGTACGAGGAAGACGAGTACGAAGAAGAAGAAGAGGAGGAAGAGGACGAGGAGGACGAAGAAGACGCCTCCACCCAGGTCACGGGTAAGAAAAAGAACTTCACGACCGACGAGCTGCGCGCCAAGATGCAGCAGTTGCCGATCAACTTCGCCCCCAAGGCCAGCGCCCAAAAGGCCCAGCCGCCGCGCGAGATCGACATGACCGGTTATGAGTTCCCGACGATGGACATGCTCATCGAGCCGGAGAGTAACTTCACCGAGGCGATGGAGCAGGTCGTCCGGGATCAGGCGATGAAACTGGAGTCGGCCTTGCAGCAGTACCGGATCGAGGGCGAGGTCGTCGGGATCGACTCCGGGCCGGTGATCACCTTGTTCGAGGTGCGCCTTGCGCCGGGGACGAAAGTCTCACGGCTCAGCGCGATCGACTCGGACCTGGCCCGGGCGCTCAAGGCCCAGAACATCCGGATCGTTGCGAACATGGCGGGCAAGGACACGGTCGGGATCGAGGTGCCCAACCTCAAGAAGGAGCGGGTGCGTCTCAAGGAGCTGATGTCCACCTCGGACGGGTTCAGCCAGAAGATGCGGCTGCCGATGTACCTGGGCAAGGACGCCAGCGGCAACCCCCTGGTGCAGGACCTGGCGACGATGCCGCACATGCTGATCGCCGGCACGACCGGGTCCGGCAAGAGCGTGTGCATGAACGCGATCATCATGAGCTTCCTGTTCACCAAGCGCCCCGACGAGCTGAAGCTGGTGCTGGTCGATCCGAAGATGGTCGAGATGGCGATGTTCAAGAATATCCCCCACCTGATGTGCCCGGTGGTGACGGAGATGCCCAAGGCCGCGGCGATTTTGGAATGGGCGGTGACCAAGATGGACGAGCGTTACGAGTTGCTCGCCGAGGCCAGTGTCCGCGACATCGCCGGGTATAACGCGCTTAGCTGGGACGAGCTCAAGGAACGGATGGAGCCTACGACCGAGGAGGAAGAGGCTCGGATCCCCAAGAAGCTGCCTTACATGGTCTTCGTGATCGACGAGCTGGCGGATCTGATGATGACCACCAAGGAGGTCGAGGGCTCGATCGTCCGGATCGCCCAGAAGGCCCGCGCGGTGGGCATCCACCTGATCCTGGCGACCCAGCGGCCCCAGGCCAACGTGGTCACCGGTCTGATCAAGTCGAACATGCCGTGTCGGATCGCCTTCAAGGTCGCGTCCGGGATGGACTCTCGGATCGTCCTGGACCAGAAGGGCGGCGAGTTGCTGCTTGGCCAGGGCGACATGCTTTACCTCTCACCGCGCTCGAGCAAGCTGATCCGCGCACAGGGTTCGCTGGTCGACGATGGCGAGGTCCGCAAGACCGTCAAGTTTCTCAAGACGATCGCCCAGCAGCACTTCGAGCCTTCGCTGGTTCAGATCAAGACCGCCGGCGCGGTCGGGATGGAAGGCGAGGACATGGAGCGTGATCCGCTGTTTAACCAGGCGGTCGACATCGTCATCGAAACTCAGCGCGGTAGCGTGTCGCTGCTGCAGCGCCGGCTGACGATCGGGTACTCGCGTGCTTCCAGGCTGATCGAGCAGATCGCCGCCGCCGGTTTGATCGGCGAGTACAAGGGTTCGCAGGCGCGCGAGGTCACCATCACCGAGGAGGAATGGGCCGCGATGAAAGCCCAGGCCCAGGCCGACGCCGCCGGCCCGGCGCCCCCGGAAGACGAGGAAGAGCTCGAAGACGACGCCTACGAGGAAGACGCATACGAAGACGGTGCCGATGAGGAGGAAGAGGAGGAAGAAGAAACCGACGACGAATATGAAGGCGAGGAGGATGAATACGAAGAGGAGGAGGAAGAAGAAGATGAAGAAGAGGAGGAGGAAGACGCCTGACCCTCAACCACAAAGCCCGTAGCCTCCGGCCGTGAGAGCGCACCACAGACCCCCCGCTTATGCCCAACGACCCGCCCGTGGATAAAGACGACTTCTGGTTCGACACGCGTCAGCGTGACGCGATGCTCGCCGATGTGCTGCGCGCATTGCTTCGGCACGGCCCGATGAACGACGAAAACATCGCCCGGTTCTGCCTCAACCCGCAGGACCTGTTCGGCGCGATGCCTGAGGATGTCAAGGACCACAACGCCCGAAAGATGGTCGAGGCGATGATCAACTACCTCGATGGGCCGATGAGTATTAACAGCTTTGCAGAGTCGCTCGCCAACTGGCGTCAAAGCATCCAGGAAGCACGCGGCAAGCTGGACTGGTCCAAGCTCCCGCCGGTCACGCACAGACTCGCCCTGTGCTACGCCTCGAAATTGACCGAGTACGCACAGCGGCAAGGCTGGGTCATGCCATCGGACAACCCACTGGCCCCCGGCTGGCAGATCACCGAGAAGGGGATGGCGGCGGCGGAGCAGCTAAAAGATCAGCTCGCCTGACTCCCCAACACCCGGACCGCTGGCTCCGAACCCGACAGACATAGGGCCCGTACAATTGGCGCTGGGAAAGGTCACTCCCCCCCATCCTCATAAGGAGCGCCGCCATGCGTCCGCATCTGCTCACGACCGCCGCCCTGATGATCGCTGTGTTATTCGTCTGCGCCGCCCCGGCCCGGGCCCAACCCACCGGGTCCGACAAGGACCAGCAGATCGCCGAACTCACCAAGCGGGTCGCCGAACTGGAACGCCGTCTCGCGGAACTTGAGACGCTGGCCGGGCCCCTGATCGAGCAGGCACGCAGCCAGCAGCGCCGCGACAGCGCCAAGGCCAAGGCCCGTGCCCGGATGCGCCAGGACCACGGCAAGTACAGCCGAGAGGTCCTGAGCGAAGTCGAGCAGCTCTATCAGACCGCCAACAAGAACTGGCGCAGCCCGGGGGCCGTCGCCGCCCTCGAAAAACTTGTCAACGAATACCCCGACCTCAACCGCACCGGCTGCGCGGTCTTGTACCTTGGGCAGATGACACAGGGGGCTGAAAAGGCCGACCACCTGACCCGGGCGATGACCGAGTTTCCCGATTGCTACTACGGCGACGGCGTCAACGTCGGAGCCTACGCGGCGCTGCATCTGGCGAGCCATTACCATCAAAACGGCCAGCACGATCAGGCCGAAGCGCTGTTCGACATGCTCCGCAACGATCACCCCGACGCCGTCAACCACAACGGCGGATCATTGATCGACGCGATAGCGGAGTTAGAAACAGCCCAGCCCGTAAAGGCCGACGGCGAAGCCGAGGAACAATAACCTGCCTCCACGGATCGGACACCAACCGCAAACGCCAAGGCTAAGCATGGTTATTGTCTACGCCGGCAGCCGGTCAAGTTCATCGCTGATCGCCGCCATCAGCGGTTCGAGCGTGGCGCGTGTGAAGTCGAACTTCAACCCCGCGGCCTCGAAGAGCTCCGGCAGCGGACGCTTGCCACCCAGCCTCAGCGCACTTCGATAGGCCGACAACGCCTTGCCGGGGTCGTTGCGATACGCCAACCAGAGCTGCAGCGCCCCCAGCTGCGCGATCCCGTACTCGATGTAGTAGAACGGGACGTGGAAAAGATGCAGTTGCCGCTGCCACATACTGGCGCGGGCGTCGTCCAGACCAGACCAATCAACGTGCGACCTTTGGAACCGGCTAAGGATCTGCATCCAGGCGTCGGTGCGCTCCTGTACCGTGTGCCCGGGGTGGGTGTAGATCCAGTGCTGAAAGCTGTCGATCGTGGCGATCCAGGGCAGGATCTGGATGATCCCCTCGAGCAGGCTTCTTGTCGCGCGGTCTCGGTCCCGCCGGTCGGGGTAGAACAGGCCGTAGTGATCCACGCCGATCAACTCCATCGACATGCTGGCGACCTCGCAGAACTCCATCGGGGCGTGGCGCATGAACACCAACGGCTCGTCGGCCGCCGCCCAGATAAAATGAAACGCATGCCCAGCCTCGTGCAGCATCGTCCGGACGTCGCCATCAAGGCCCGCGGCGTTCATGAAAATAAACGGCTGACGGCTTGCCTGAAGCGAACTCTGAAACCCCCCCGCCCGCTTGCCCTTTCGGCTTTCCAGGTCCAGGTTCCGCCCCATCTTCAGCGTCGAGAAATCTTCGCCCAGTCCCGGGTCGACCCGCCGAAACACCTCGGCCGACTTATCGACCAGCTCCTGGGGCGCATCGCGATCAAACGGCCGAAGCGGCGGCCGGCCCTTCACGTCCACGCTCAGATCCCAAGGCCGAAGCACTTCCAACCCCAGCGACGACTTCCGCTGCGCATCCATCTTGTCGACCACCGGCAGGCATACCTGCTCGACCGCATCCGCGAACGCCAGGCAGTCGTCCGGCGTGTAATCAAAACGGTCCAGCGCCTTCCACATGTACGCCCGGAAGTCAGACAGCCCGGCGTTCTTCGACATCTTCTCACGCAGCCCAAGCATCGTGTCGAAGATGCCCTCAAATATCTCACGGTCCGCCATCCTGCGGTCGGCGCTGAGCCGCCAGGCCTTCTCGCGCGTTTCCCTGTCGGGCTCCTCCAGGTAGCGCGACAACTGCTGAAGCGTCAGCGTCTGCCCGTCAAACTCGACCGTCATCGCGCCGACCGTCTTGTCGTATTCGTTGTTGAGCTTGGCGACCTCGGTCTGTAGCGGGACGTTCTCCGGGCGGAACAGCTCGACCGCCGAACGCCACTGCTTGATCAGCTCACCGAACCGCTGCGCGTCCAGCCCCGCGTGACACGGGACAGCCAGGAACTTCTTCTGAAGCTCGAAATACACCGGCTTGATCTTCGGCGCGATCTGCTCGACGTAATGCAGGTACGCTTTTTCGATCACGGGGTCGTCGGTGTGGCAAGCCGAATCGATATTCCTGCGCGACCCGTACTCGGAGACCACCGCGGACAGCTCGGAGAAGTCGGCGAGCCATTGCCTTAGCTGCTCAGGCAAACCGATCGGCCGATCCAGTAGCGTCTGATAGAGCGGCTCAAGCTGACCCCAATCCGAGGGGTCCAGGTCGCCGGGGGTAAAGGTCCGTGTGTCGGTCGCGGTCGGCATCAAGGGTTCTCCTGATCGTGAAGCGTGCCGGGCAAGTTTACCGGATGGACCGCAAGCCGGGTTGTCCGCCCCAACGATCCGCCGATTTTTCTTGACACCCCCGCCGTCCAAGCCGTATCCTGTCGTCGTATGGCAACCGCCCTGTGAACAGCCCGAGCCGCGCCCCGTTCTCTTGAACGCGGGCTGTCATGCGCCGACGTCTCCAAGGCGACCGTGCGGCTGGGCTGACACCCAAGACAACCGAGACCAACCACCGACCGTTGTCATGTCGGCCGATCGTCACGCGCATTGACCGCGCGGATCGGCCGGCCGGGTTCTCTTGTCTATGTCTCGAAGAAGCAGGCAACACTCAGAAGGCTTTAGCTGTATCCGTTGCGGCACGCAGGCGCGAAGCGGTTCGTTCGGCACGCGCCACCGAAACCACTGCCCCTGCTGCCTGTGGTCCCGCCACGTCGACCAGCAACCCGGCGACCGCGCCTGCGGCTGCAAGAGCGCGATGGAGCCGATCGGGATCGATGTGCGTGACGACGGCGAATGGGCCCTGATCCACCGGTGCACCGGCTGCGGCGTCCTGCGCACCAACCGCATCGCAGGCGACGACCAGGAACTGGCGTTACTTCAACTCGCCCTGCGCCCGCTGGCCAACCCCCCGTTCCCATTGGATGGCCTGCCCGTGCCGGGAAGGGTACGGTGAAGGCCCATGCCGCATCGACTGACCCGACCGCGGATTTGGAACGCTACTGTGTTCGACTTACCGCAGCGCTTGTTACTGGCCGTCAATGGACTTGAGGGTGGCCATGTCGTAAGGGCAGTAGGTGTAGTCGCCGCGGTACTGACGGTCGCAGGTATGGCAGGTCTTGGGCACCAACAGCGAGGACAGGGGCGTCTGGACGGTAAAGGACTCGTCGGCGATCACCATCGTAAACGTGCCCTCCGCGGTGGCGTCGGCGACGACGTTGCCCTGCCCGTCGTTGCGGGGGAAGACGATGTAGGCCATGTTCTCACCCATCGGGCCGAGCATGTTCTGGAGGATGGGGCGCATCGCGCCGATGAGCATCAGCATGTCAGGCGAGACGTCTTCTTCGGGCAGGGGCCCGACGGTTTCGCCGTCTGCGGTGATGAGCTTGACGGTCTTGCGGACCTGAGCCGGGGGGACAAACCTGACGCCGCCGAAGGCCCCGATCGAGCCATCGACGAAAATCACGACGGTGTACTGCGAAACCAGGTCGATCACCTCGGCGACGCCCTCGGGAGTCGTGGTCGGGTCGCTGGCCAGAGAGACCTCCCAGAACTCATCGGGCAGCCACCACGCGACGGTGACCTTGTCATCATCGTCGGAGCCGTACTGTGTTTCGGTGATCAGATCGTTGATCGGGATCTGGTCTGCCGAGCGGAACCGCGGCGCCTCATCGTCGGCATGCGCCGGAACCGTCGGCATCAACATGAGCAAGGCTAACACGGCGGCGGTGCGTAGTGATCGCATGGCAGGTTCCTTGGATAGGGTATGTTCGAACAATCAGATCATAGTAAGGACTTTTCGCTGGCTCACACCTTCGGCTTGTGCTTGAGCCCCCGCACCTGCATCGGTAGGCCGAACAGGTCGATGAAACCCCGCGCGGCGGTGACGTCGTAGTTGTCCATCGCGAAGCTCGCCAGGTCCAGATCGTACAGGCTCTTTGAACTCTCAGCCGAGACGGCGGTGGCCCGGCCCTTGTGGAGCTTGACCCGGACCGTGCCGGTGACGACCTTGTTCGCCTCATCGACGAACGCCTGCATCGCCTCGCGCAGCGGGTGGAACCACTGCCCGTTGTAAACAATCTCGGCGTACTTCAGGGCGACCTGCTGCTTGTAGTGATACAGGTCCCGTTCGAGGCATAGCTGCTCCAGCGCCTTGTGCGCTTCGTAGAGGATCGTCCCGCCGGGGGTCTCGTACACGCCTCGGCTCTTCATCCCTACAAGTCGGTTCTCGACCAAAACGGTCGTGCCCACGGCGTGCTGACCACCGATGTTGTTCAGCATCTGGATCAGGTCGTGCCCGGCGAGTTTCTTGCCGTCGACCGCGACGGGGTTGCCCTGCTTGAACTCGACCTCGACGTACTGCGGCTTGGCCGGGGCCTTGCTCACCGGCAACGTCATCACCAGGCAGGCGTCCAATGGCTCGTTCGCCGGGTCTTCGATCTCCGCGCCCTCGTGGGAGATGTGCCAGAGGTTTCGGTCGCGCGAGTAGATCTTCTTCTTGGACTGATCGACCGGGACCTTGTGCGCCTTGGCGTAGTCGACCGCCGCCTCGCGGTCGGTCAGCTCGAAGGCGGGGTCTTTCCAAGGCGAGATGATCTTGAGCTTGGGGTTCAAGGCCATGTACGTCAGCTCGAACCGGACCTGGTCGTTGCCCTTTCCCGTAGCGCCGTGCCCGACTGCGTCGGCCTTGGTCTGCTTGGCGACCAGGACCTGGTGCTTGGCGATCAACGGCCGGGCGATACTCGTGCCCAGCAGATAATCGCTCTCATACACCGCGTGGGCCCTAAGCATCGGGAAGCAATACTCCTCGGCGAACTCCTTGCGCAGGTCCTTGACGATGACCTCATCCGCGCCCGAGGCGTAGGCCTTTTTCTCGATGCCTTTAAGCTCATCGCCCTGCCCAAGCTCCGCGGCGAAGGCGACCAGCTTAACGCCGGGGTACCGCTCCTTGAGCCAGGGGAGGATGACGGACGTATCCAGCCCGCCGGAGTAGGCGAGGACGATCTTTTTGGGGTCGGCTTGCTTGGCCATGGTCTCGGTCCTTACATAAAAGCGTGCGAGCCGGGCATGATAACACGGCTTGCCGAATGGCTAAAACTGCATCGCCCACGGATTGGTCGCACCCATCCCCCGATCGCCCATGGCCTATCCGCGACTTCGACGTTATAAAGTGTTTCCATGACCACCCCCCCGACACCGCCGCCCGAAGCCAATAGCGAGCCCAAGCTGGAGCTGACCGGGTCGCGCCAGTTCACCGCCTGGCTTGCCGAGCAGCGGATGAGTCTTGCGTTTACCACCTACCAGACCGGCAAGCTGTTCCTCATCGGCCTGCAACCGGACGGCCGACTGTCCGTCTTCGAGCGGACCTTCAACCGCTGTATGGGCCTGTGGGCGGACGGGCAGACGCTGTGGATGAGTTCGCTCTATCAGCTCTGGCGTTTCGAGAACGCACTCGCCCCAGGACAACAGGCCAATGGCTACGACCGGCTGTACGTCCCGCAGATGGGGTACACCACCGGCGACCTGGACCTGCACGACCTGGTGGTCGACGGTAAAGGCCGCGTCGTCTTCGTCAACACCCTGTTCGGTTGCCTGGCGACGTACAGCGAACGCGAGAGCTTCGTCCCGCTCTGGCAGCCGCCATTTATAAGTAAGCTGGCGGCGGAGGATCGTTGTCACCTCAACGGGCTTGCTCTTGATGATGGAAAGCCGCGGTACGTCACCGCCGTCAGCCAGTCCGATGTCTCCGACGGCTGGCGAGACCGGCGCGACGATGGCGGCTGCGTGATCGACGTGACCACAAACGAGATCATCTGCACCGGCCTGTCGATGCCGCACTCGCCCCGGGTGTACCGCGACAAGCTCTGGCTGCTCGACTCCGGCACCGGGTTCTTTGGATCGGTCGACCAGACCAAAGGCGTCTTCGAGCCGATCACCTTCTGCCCCGGCTACATGCGTGGCCTCGCCTTCGTTGGCGACTACGCGATCGTCGGCCTATCCAAGCCGCGCGAGAACAAGACGTTCAGCGGCCTGAAGCTGGATGAGAACCTGGCTAAGCGCGACGCCGAGGCCCGCTGCGGGCTTTACGTGATCGACCTGCGCACCGGCGACATCGTCCACTGGCTGGGGATCGAAGGGATCGTCAGCGAGCTGTACGACGTCGTCACCCTGCCGGACGTCCGCCGCCCGATGGCGCTGGGCTTCAAGACCGACGAGATCCGCCGGATGATCTCGGTGGGCGACAAGCAATCCCTTTAATAGCCACCACTTACGCTTGCCCTTCGGTTTTCAACAAAGCATGGATTATCCTTGTTGTGGGCCGTCTTTGCGGGTATGCTGGGAGTGTCTTCCAGGGAACAGGGACAGCCATAATCGTGGGATAACCCTCTGCGGCATAAGCGGCTACGGCCAGGGATGAAGCCGCTGAATTCGTGGGGATGTCAGTAGAAAAGCACCGGGTGAGTTAAATGAAAACCGCTTCTTTGTCTCAGGCAACCCACACCTCACGGCATTTCAACAGCCGCCGTTCGTACCGACGCTGGCTCCGACGGCACCGGTCCAAACTGGCCTTGTCACCCGGGAAGCCCACGGGCGGGGAATCCAATAGTTTCACCCTTGAGACGCTCGAATCCCGCCTGCTCCTCTCAGCATCTACCCCCTTCGAGCTTGCCAGCCTCCCGGCGGAGCAAGGCGGGGACGGGACTAAGGGGTTCATGATTAACGGCGGGACCGACTCGCTGAGGTCGATCAGCAGCGCGGGGGATATCAACGGCGACGGCTTTGATGACCTGATAGTCGGCCAATCATACTTTCGATCCGGCAGCAACCGCGGCAAGGTCCACGTGCTCTTCGGCAAGCCCGGTGGTTTCCGTGGAACAGTCGATCTAGCCAACCTCAACGGCCGCAACGGATTCACCTTGATCGGTGATGATTACGATTACGCCGGCGGTTCTCTTAGCAACGCGGGCGACATCAATGGTGATGGGTTTGACGACATGGTCATCGGGGCCAGGGGGTTATTCCGGTACAGCTACCAGAACGGCGACCTGTACGGGGAAAGCGGTACGGCTTATGTGGTATTCGGGCAAGCCGATGCGTTCGATTCCAACATCAATCTGGGTAGGCATGGGGCTAATCCCTTGGACGAGGGAAGTGGCTTCGGGATTTTTCCAACTGGCAGATTCCCCTACGTGTTAGATGTCAGTGGCGCCGGCGACGTCAATGGTGACGGGTTTGACGACATCGTTGTAGAGACCAACACCGGCACCTACGTTGTGTTCGGGAAAGCCAGCGGTTTTACCGATATGAGCGTAACCAGCCTAGATGGGACCAACGGGTTCGCCATCACCAACACGACGGGCGGCTTAGCGACCGGTACGGTTAGCGAGGCTGGCGACATCAACGGGGACGGGTTGGACGACCTGATCCTGGGGCGATACGTGATCTTTGGCAAGGGGACCGGCTTTGCGGGCAGCGTGGATGTGTCGACACTCGACGGGGCCGACGGGTTCGCCCTCAACGGCATCGACTCGATTCGCGATGTCAGCGGCACCGGCGATGTGAATGGCGACGGCCTGGACGACCTGATTATCGGGGCCTCCGAGGCCGATCCTGGCGGCGCCACGGATGCCGGATCGAGTTACGTGGTCTTCGGGAAGCGCGGCGGTTTCGGCGCGGCTTTCGACCTGGCCGGGCTTGACGGGACCAACGGCTTTGTCGTCCACGGGATCAACGCGGGTGACCGATTAGGTGTGTCGGTCAGTGACGCGGGCGACGTGAACCGAGACGGGTACGACGACCTGCTCATCGGGGCCTCCGAGGCCGACCCCCATGGTACTGAAAAAGCCGGCGAGGCATACCTCATTTTCGGTAAGGCTGGCGGGTTCGACGCCAGCCTGGACCTGGCTGCGCTGGATGGGGACAACGGTTTAGTTTTCAACGGTGTGAGGGAAAAAGAATGGACCGGAAAGGTCGTCAGCCAAGCGGGGGATCTCAACGGCGATGGCTTCGATGACTTCGCCATCCTTGCCTCGGGGGGATACAGTTCCGATGATTTGCGCGAGGCTTATGTAGTCTTCGGCAGCAGATCCATCGATGATGGTGTGGAAAACGGAACGGATGGACCGGATGTGCTGACCGGTACGCAGGCAAAAGACCTCTTGATCGGCGGCCTGGGCGACGATGTACTGATCGGCAACGGCGGGGCCGACACCCTTCTGGGCGGGGCGGGCGATGACATTCTCGCCGTACCGGACAGAAATTTCACCCTCCTGGAGGGTGGGGATGGCTTTGACACCCTACGCTTCGACGCAGACGGTGGATTCCTGGCACTGACCGGCTCACTCACCGATCGGATCACGGGTATCGAGGCCGTGGATATCACCGGCTCAGGTGCCAACACGCTGATACTCAACCCCGAGAGCGTGCGTAACGTAACCTATTATCCCGCCACGCTGATTATTCGCGGCGATGCCGACGACTCGCTCTTCCTGGGATCGGGATGGACCCTAACCAATACCGAAGTGATCGGCCCCGACACGTTCGACGTCTACACGCAAAATGGGTCTACGGTGAAGGTCGCACACACCGTTCAGCTCCTGACGACGCCTCCGCCCGCGGTGGACGGGGACTTCACCGGCGACGGCAAAGCCGACATCATCTGGCGCAATACACGCAACGGCCGTAACGCCGTCTGGCAGTTCGACGGAACCACGTTCGAGCTTGAGACCAAGATCAAACGACTCAAAAACAGCAACTGGAAACTCGTCGGGACAGGCGACTTCACCGGCGACGGCAAGAACGACCTGCTCTGGCGCAACACCGGCGACGGGCGGAACAGCGTCTGGGAAATGGACGGGACCACCTTTGTCGATGGGATCGCGATTAAACGGCTTATCAGTCAGAACTGGCGGGTCGCGGGCGTCGGAGACCTCACCGGCGATGGCAGGAGCGACATCGTCTGGCGCAATACCAAAAACGGACGCAACGCCGTCTGGAACATGTTCGACACAGCCCACCTCGGCACGGTCTCGCTGAAGACCCAGCGCAGTCAGATGTGGCAAGCCGCGGGCGTCGGCGACCTGACCGGTGACGGCAAAGACGACATCCTCTGGCGTCACAGAACCAACGGCTCAAATACCGTCTGGGAGATGGACGGCACTAACTTCAAGTCTGACATCACCATCAAGAGCGTACGAGACCCCGCCTGGCAGATCGCGGGGATCGCCGACTACACCGGTGACGGCGTAGCCGACATCCTCTGGCGACACACGGCTAGAGGCGCCAACTCCGTCTGGCAGATGAACAACACCGCGTTCCAGGTCGGGATTAAGCTGCCCTCGCTAACCGAATTGCAACAGCAACCCGCAAGCCCACTGCTGGGCCTCTGGGAAGGCTGACCCGAAAGCGACAGCCGGCGTATCAGTTCCCGATCCGTGTTAGCGGGCAAACCCTCCGAACTGACGGGCATAAAAAAAGAGCGACGGTACTTGCGTACCGTCGCCCGGAGGGAAAAGAGAGACGCTTAGGTTTTCGCCGCCGGGGTGCGCGAGTCGCGATCGGCGGGGCCCGGTTGGTTGCCGGCCGGGCGGGCCGGGGTCACTGTCGCGTGTCAGACCGACTGGAAGAGGGCCTTGGTCTCGTCCAGCGCCTCGGGCAGTTCCTGGGCAACCTCTTCGATCTGTGCGACGGTGAGGTTCAACTGCTGCAGGAGGGCCGAGTCGTAGTCGTCGGTTTCTGTGCCGCGTGCAAAACCTAAATCCAGTTTCTTCGCCAGCACGTCGGCGACGTGGACCAAGCCGGTCAGGGTGCGGTTTTTCTCGTTCAGGTCCATCGGGTTGTGGTGGAACCCGGTGACGTACTGGAAACTCTGCGGGAACTTCCAGAGCCTGCACAGCGCCGAGCCGAACTGCTCGTGGTTGGCGCCGAGGATCTCCTGCTCGGCCTGGCGGAGCGTGAGTTCGGGCTCTTTCTCGAGCTTCTCCATGACCTGGATGAACTTGGGCCTGCGTGCCTGGATCTCGACCATGATGCCGATGTTGTGGATAAGCCCGGCGAGGAAGGCCTCATCGGGCAGGCCCAGGCCGACCTTCGCGGCCAGCAGCCGGGTGCCGGTGGCGCATCCGATGGCGTGCGACCAGAGCTCGCGGGCGTCGAAGTTGCTGGCGATCTTGCCGCCGCGGAACAGCTTGGCCAAACTCGCGGCGATGGCGATGTTCTTCACGGCGTTAAGGCCAAGCAAGACGATCGCCCGGTTGATCGATCCGATCTGCCCGGGCAGGCCGTAGAACGCCGAGTTGACGACCTTGAGGATCCGTGCGCCCAGCGCCGGATCATTGCTGATGACCTTGTTCAGGTCGTTGGCGGTGGAGTCGGGGTCTTCCACAAGCTGGATGATCTTCATCGTGACCTCTGGGAGGGTCGCGATGTGGCTGATCTCCTGGACCGCCGACTGCACAATAGCTTCAATCTGTTTGGCCTCAGCGGCATCGGGCTGGCCGGATGGGGCTTGGGCTTGCGACATGACGACTCCTCCGCTCCTTTGGATCGAACCTTAATAACCGTATCGACCCGGCCCCGACCCGACTTAACCCCCCCGGCCAAAGGATCATGCCTCACCGGCCCAACCGGACCGGATCACCGGCGTATGTAGCGATAACTCTTGACACCCCCCGTTGTCCGCAAGGGCCGGTCGGCATAGGATTGGGCTATGGATTGGCACGCACGGTTCGAAGAAGCGGTCCATCGACGCAGCCCGTCGGCGGGGGTTTATTACGCACGCCTGAGCCGTCAGCCCGGTTGGGTGCTGAAAACCGCCGGGTTTGTCGCGTTGCTGGTGGTGGTTGTGCCGGTTGTACTGCTTACGCTGGCGGCCGTGATCGTCGGGCTGATCTGCCTGGCCGTGCTGGGGCTGATCGCCTCGGCCATCCGGGGGGTTGCGGGGCTATTTCGACCAGCTACCAACCGGCGCCAGGACGACGGCCGACGCAATGTCCGCGTGATCGAACGGCCATAGCCCGCCTTCCCCGCCGCCTCGACGCCGCTTCTTTTTCACACCCCTCACAACCCCTACACAACCCACAGCCGGGCCCGGGCCGTGAGCCGCGTTGCCGTGAGGGCTGATTCCGCTACATTGGTCGGGCACGATCAACCCACCATTCATCCCGTAAGCCCGTAAGCAACCCGCCATGCGCACACGCCGGATACACCTGCTCGTACTGACCGCTCTCTGGACGCTGTTGCCGTGCCACCTGCTGGCACAGGACGGCAAGACAGCCACGGCTACACCAGCCGTCCAAACTGCGCAGGCTCCGACCGACGCGCCCGCACCAGCATCAGCAACCCCGGCCCCGGATCACCCGGCCAGCCCGCGGGACACGATGGCCGTGTTCCTCTCGGCGATGAACCAGGTCGACGACGGCAACGACCAGGCCTGGGACCGGGCGCTTGCTTGCTTCGACTTTGAGCCAGGGCTGACCCCGCAACAGCAGCGCGACATCGGCCGGATGCTCCTGGATGTGCTTAACCGCATGGGCAGGATCGACATCGAAACCATACCCGGCGCTTTGGAAGTCAGCCCCCCGCCGGACCAGGACGCTAAGCCGATCAGCCGGTACCAGTTCTTCCCCGCACGCGAGTACGGCTGGATGTGGGACAAGCTCGCGTCCTACGGCAAAGCCCTGACTGGCTCGATCATCTTGCAGTCCGACGATCAGGGCCGGTGGCGCTTTTCGCGCCAGACCGTCGAGGATATCCCCGGCCTGTACAAAAGCACCGAGCTACTGCCGCCGGCCTACCATGACCAGCGCAACCGCGAGCTGGGCAACATCGTCACCCTGTTCGGCCCGACGTTCGATGTCACGCCGACCTGGGCGTGGGCCGCGCTGCTGGGCGCGATCTTCCTGGGCCTGCTCGCCGGCAAGATCGCTCAGTCGACCCTGCGCTCGGCGGCGAACCGGCTGATCAAGCGCGGCTGGGAGGTCCGCGGGATCGTCTTCGACAACGCCGCCAGCCCCGCCAGCTTTGCGCTTCTGAGCCTGGGCCTGGCCGTCGGGCTGAGCCTGGTCCACATGGAGCAAAAGCTCCGTGTGTTCTCCAACAACATCGTCCTGTTCCTGCTGATACTCGCCCTGGGTTGGCTGCTGTTTAACCTGGTCGAGGTGATCGACGCCGCCCTGCGTCGACTGAGCGAAAAAACCGAGAGCAAGCTCGACGACCAGATCGTCCCGCTGATCCGCAAGTCGCTAAGGATCTTCCTGGTCGTCGTCTTCACCCTGCTGGTGGCGCAGAACGTGTTCGGTCTGGACATCACAGGCTGGCTCGCCGGCTTGGGGATCGCGGGGCTAGCCGTATCGCTGGCGGCGCAGGACTCGATCAAGAACCTCTTCGGGTCCATCACCGTCCTGTTCGACAAGCCCTTCATCGTCGGCGACTGGGTCGTCATCGACGACCTCGAAGGCACGGTCGAAGAGGTCGGCTTCCGCTCCACACGCATACGCACCTTCTACAACTCACTGATCACCCTCCCCAACGCCCACCTCATCAGCGCCTCGGTCGACAACTACGGCAAACGCACCTACCGGCGGTGGAAGACTCACATCGGCGTGCAGTACGACACCACACCCGACCAACTCATGGCCTTCACCGAGGGCATCCGCGAACTGGTCCGCAGCCACCCCTACACGCGCAAGGACTACTTCCAGGTCTGGTGTCACGAGTTCGCCGGCTCCAGCCTGAATATCCTGCTCTACATCTTCCACGAGGTCCCCGACTGGTCGACCGAGCTGCGCGAACGCGAACGCTTGTTCATCGACATCGTCCGCCTGGCCGACGCCCTGGGCGTAAGCTTCGCCTTCCCGACCCAGACCGTGCATCTATATAAGGAAGAACACAAGCCCTACGAAACCCAGCACGAAGCGCCCAAATCCATGACCGACCGCCGATCGATGGTCGACGGCATCCGTGCCGCACAACAGGTCATCCAGGACCAGCCCTGGCGCAACGAAACCCCCGGCCCGGTCACCTTCACTAAGGGCCCGACCGACCTGAAAATCGACGAACACGGCAACCCGGTGATCGAAAAAGAAGATTGAGCCCCCCGGTGCGGCCCTTAGGCAAAGTTAAGCTGGGTAATATCGCCGGCGCTATCTTTGCAATTTGTTGCTTGCTCCGAGATTTGTTCTTGACAAAACCTTCTCAGGGACTAGATTGTATCTTCGAGATTGAGATCAAATCTTGCCGCCGGAGAGGAGAAAGCCGTAGTTGGGCTTTCTTTTTTTTATTGCGGGGCATCGTTAAATGGACAAGGGAACGCTGGGAAGAGCGACGGTTCTAACCGTCGGCGGGATCATACTGTCACTCAACACAATCGCGGCCCAAGCGGCGGTAACCACCCTGCTCGTCGGGCCAAGTACGCCGGTGCCCAGCGGGCAGGTCGGCGACGCGTTTGAGTTTCTCAGTAACGCGGCCATTCAAGGGGATACCTTTGCATTTGCCGCCTCGGAGCCGGGGTTGCACGGCTTGGCCGGACCATTGATGGGTCTGTATCGCGGTTCTCTAAGCACCGGCAACTTATCCGTCATTGTCGACAGAACCGTCAATTCGGCCGAGACGGGGCTGCCGTTCCAGGGTGTGTTCAGAACGGATATCGACGGCGACACGATCGCCTTCTTAGGCGCATCCACCACGGCTGGCGGCGTCGTCAAGACAGGCATCTATACACAACTCACCGACGGGGGGGCGATCTTTTCGGTCGCCAGTGCTGACGATCCGATCCGCCCCAATGAGGTCAGAGGCTTCGCCGTGGAGGGCAGTACGGTGGCGTTCCAGGGCGTGTCATCAACCAACCCCCTGGCGACGGGTATCTACACCACCACGACCGTCGGCGGGGCCCCCGTCACGGTGGTCGACACCACGACCGCGGTCCCCAACGCACCCGGGATGACATTCACGGATTTCGAGATGAGGAACGGGGGGCTCGACAACGGCACGATCGCGTTCCTGGGCACTTACCCTGGCGGGGAGGGCGTTTACACCGTTACCCCCGGCGGCGCACCGGTGGCTGTCGCCACCCTGGATACGGTCTTTCCCCGCTCCGGCGGTCAACTCGCCGCCTCGTTCTTTGAGCCCCCGGCGATCGACAACGGAGAGGTGGCTTTCTCTGTCAGACACCCCGAGGCAGGCGATCCTGTGGCTATTTACCTTGCCAGCGGCGGTCCGTTGTCTTTATTCGTGGATACCGGCACGGTCCTCACTTCCGATGGCGAGTTGTTTAGTACGGTAGGTCTAGGCGGTGCGAACGCCGGCTTTGCGCTCGATAACGGGCGGATGGCCGCAATCGGGTTAGCGCAGACGGTAGGGGGCGTGTTCGTGGCCGATGGAACCCCGCCTGCCCTCGTCATGGGGGTAGATGACGCGCCTGGTGTCCCGGGCAACGAGGTTATCTTCTTGAACATTCTGGAGCAGTCCTTCAGCGGCGACCACATCATCTCCGCCGGCTTCACGCTTGCGCCGGGTGACAGCGCCAATCAGCCCGGCATCTTCCTGACCACCATCCCCGAGCCAGCGACGTTTGCGATGGGCTTGGCGGGCATGGGGATAGGCTTGCTGAGTCGACGCGCCCGGCGGACATGAGACTTAGACCGCCGGTGTACAAGTCCGCGCCTATCAGCACGCCGGCGACCGCGTCCTGCCCTACTCCCGCATCAAAAGCCCCTCCCCCGCCGCTTGCGGCTTCGCGCAGCGATGACGCGGGTACCCGATCACACGACTCACATCCGGCCTGCACTATCCCTTTTGTGCTGCTCTGTAGAAAACCTCTGATGTTAGGCGCATGTTAGCTTGCGCGATCGGCCGAATCATCGTACATCTATTGCATGAGCACCACCAGCAAGTCACCACGGAAGGTGGCGCTGACCGCGTTGGCGATCGGGCAGCGGAC
>JAJDCU010000004.1 GCA_029260655.1 Phycisphaeraceae bacterium | reverse complement strand
GTGCTGACCAGTGCCGGAGACAACAACGGTGAGTCGATCGATTGGCGTTGGGAGCAATAGGTTGGGTCCGGGTGTGAAGCATAAAAAAGAAGCCCACGGATTGAATCCGTGGGCTTCGGTGTAGAGTGTGATGGTTTCCTTAAGACGCGGCGTGCTTACCCGTCGGTCTTGTCCACATGCACATCCATCTGCGGGAAGGGGATGCCGATGCCTGCGTTGTCCAGGTGCATCTTGACGGCCCGGGTGGCGCTTTCCTTGATCCCCCAGTAGTCGGCGGCGTTGCACCAGACGCGGACGGTCCAGTTGACGGCCGAGTCGCCTAAGTCGCCCAACACGATCGCGTGAGCCGGGTCACTTAAAATACCTTCGATGCTCTTGGCGGCGGCGTCGAGGACCTCGCGGGTCTTGTCGATGTCGGCCGAGTAATCCACGCCGACGGCGACATCCACCCGGCGGGTGTTGTGGTAGGAGATATTCTCGATCGTCGCGCCCGAGACCGCTCCGTTGGGGACGATGATCCGGCGGTTGTCGGGGGTATCCAGCGCGGTGGTGAACAGCTCGATTTCGAAGACCTTCCCGGTCACCCCGGCGGCGTTGATCACGTCCCCGACCTTGAACGGGCGGAAGATCAGGAGCATGACGCCGGAGGCGAAGTTGCTCAGCGTCCCGGACAGAGCCATGCCCACCGCGAAGCCGGCGGCGGCGAGGATCGCGGCGAACGCCGTGACATCCACCCCGAACTTGCTCAGGGCGAAGATGACGCCGAAGATCAGCACCACGTACCGCGCCAACTTGCCGAAGAACCGCGCGAGCGTCACGTCGATCTTCGCCCGAGACATCGTGTTACGAATCGTGCGATTGGCGATGCCCGCTACGATGTAGGCGACAATCAGGATGACCAGTGCCCAGACAACCGGCATCAGGTAGTCCCGTGCCAGCTCGGCGAGCGTATCCGGGTTGAGATAGTTTTGCAGGTCGGCGGCGGAGGACTGAACCGTAGCGCCCTGGGGGCCCGCGGGAGCCGGTTCAACGTCCTGAGCGAGTGTGGTATAGAACATGTGAGGTTTCCCGTGGTGTTGGCGTTTGTCGATAAGGATCAGGGTAAGGACATGGCCATACTAAGCAGGTATATCTTAATCGGGGCGCTGGTCTGTGTCACGACGATCGCCGTCGGCGTGGCGTTGGGGCAGACACCTGCCGAGGCGCGGTTCCAGGCCGAGGACAGCTTCAAGCCGATCCCTGACGACCGGCCCGAGACCCAGGCGATCCTTGATGGCCTGTCGTGGGAGCCGGGCGCGTTTGAGGTGCGCTGCACCGCCACCCCGGGGCTTGCGTACGATGCGCTGGTGCGGTTTGATTCGCCGATGCCTTCGGGCAAGCGCTCGGTGGATGAGGTGGTGCTGATTTGGTACGCGGCGCGGGGGGATGACGGCAAGGCGATCGAAGCGCCGGCTGTGCTGATGGTTCACTCACTGCAGCCACAGATGATGATCGCCCACCAGATCGCAAAGGACTTCGCCAAGCGGGGGCTGCACACGTTTATCCTGCAACTGCCGGGGTACGGCCACCGCTGGGAGGGGCCGGGGCATTTCCCGGGTGTGACAGCGCTGGAGCACGGGCGGCAGGGTGTCGCGGATTGCATCCGGGCGCGTGACGCGATTGCGGCGATGCCGAACATCAAGCCCGGCCCGATCGCACTGCAGGGCACAAGCCTGGGCGGGTTCGTCGCGGCCACGGCGGCGGGGATCGACCAGACGTTCGACCCGGTGGTGCTGCTGATCAGCGGCGGGGACGGATACGGCGTTCTGATGAATGGCCAACACGACGCGATGTTCCTGAGGATGGCGCTTAGCCGGCAAGGCCACCGAGGCGTGACGCTCCGCAAGCTGTTGGAGCCTGTCGAGCCGTTGCCCGTCGCCCACCGTCTGAATCCCGATCGGACCTGGCTGATCTCGGCCCGTGACGATCTGACAATCCCCCGAGCCAGCAGCGACGCCCTGGCGCAGGCTACCGGGCTCGACGATGAGCACCGGCTGTGGCTGAGCACCAATCACTACACCACGCTGCTGCTGATGCCCGCGATCGCGCAACACATGGCGGACATCATCCTCGGCGAGGAGCCCGAACCTCTTAACGATGCAAGCCGAGGCGACGGCTCCGTGCAGCCAGTTCCGGAACCGACCCGGTGACGACCGACGGTTCGAGGTCTACTCAACCGTCAATTCCATATTCGCGATGAACTGCTCGTCGGTCAGGGAGGTGGCGGAGGTGTCCAGCAGTGCGACGTTGAGACTGCCTGGCGTGTGCCAGCCGATCACGGCGTCGTACACCAGCACCAGCGACGACGGGCGGGCAGAGAGCAGGTCCCTGCCGGACAAGGCCCGTTCGGGGTGGTCCATGGCGACCTGGAAGGTGTCACGCCACTCGTAGCTCGTGCCGAAGTCTTCGTCGTAGCCGTCCTCATCGCTGGGGCACAGGTACACCTTATCGATAGCCAGGTAAGGGTAAATCAGGGTATCCCAGGTGCTTTCGGAGTAGTCGTCGGGGCCGAAGCCATTGTGGTCCTGTGCGTAGAGCGCGAAAGCGCTTGCGATCTGTCGGAGGTTTGAGAGGCAGGTTGTGCGCTGCTGAGACCGCTTGGCTTTGCCCAGTACGGGCAGGAGGATGCCGATCAGGACGGCCATAATCACAATCACCACGAGTATCTCGATGATTGTAAAACCGGTGCCGTGATGCCTCGCACGTTTTCTTTGAGGCAAAGGCGACAGCATCAACACGGCTAGATACAAGGTTGACCTCAAATCGCGTGGGCGGTGATCTTGCCGCTAACTCTTCTTCCCTTGTCAGGCCCCCCAGCGGTAACTCCGCTGAAACTGGCGGACACTTTCCACGAGCCCCGGCGCGTCTTCTGAACACGTATGTTGGCTTTAACCCTGCTCCTATTGCTGCCGAAGTCTGTAGTAAACCGCCCGCCCCTGGCGGTGGCGTCCTGGGTTGTTACATCGAGAATCCGCTCGGCGATCCTGAAATTGAATGAATGTTCGCCATCCAGACTTCGGCCGTACATGCGTCTGCCCGAAAGCTTCAAACGGCCTCGCTTGTGGCCGGTCTCGGTCTGGCCCTGGAATGAATAGCTGTAATTCATCGTGTACTTGTACGGCCCAACCGGTCGGGGCCTGATTGCCTCGGCTAAGGCAGGCAGTGCGACGAACAAAGTCAATGTGATGAACAGGGCTGTCCCGGTGCTTAATCTGTGTGTCATCTTAAACGTCCTTGTTTGCGATGCGCCCTACCCGCTGTGATCGTCGGGGCGGGAGTGTGGATGTGTGTCTAAGCAGGTCGTCCGTGCCTGCTTATGTTGGCCCTTGCCGAGTTTATCCGTAGATGACGTCGTTTAGGAGTCAGGCACTGATAAACCTGTGTCATATCGACCTGGCTGTAAAGCGCCCGGTTTGCGTGGCTCCCCGGACGCTCCCTCTGGTGATCCGTCCTATGTAATTGCCCGATAGCTTCCAGGTACCGCGACGTGTCTTCTGGACACGGACGTTGGCGTTGATCCTGCCGGTGTTTACGCCGAGCTGTGAATTAATGGTGGTCCATTTCCCGCTCGCCTGTCCGGTCTGCCTGGGGGCCCGGGTCAAGCGAGCCGTTGACTTCAGATTAAACAAACTGTCGCCGGCGTTGCTCCGCCCAACAATGCCCCGGCCGCTGACGTTCAGCTTCCCACGGTCGCGCGAGGTTACGCTCTGCCCCCGAAACGTAGAGGTGGCGACAATCGTGTACTTGTACGGCCCCATCGGTCTGCCGCGCTTCGCGGCCGCGAGGATGGGCATCGTAGCTGCCAGCACCGCCGCGATACACAGGACGCTTAGTGTGGCTTGTCGGCGTGACATGATGGCCTCCGGGTGAATAGGTATGCATCATACATACGACCAGGATAGTTTGGCAAGAAGAAATATCGCGGAATTGTGACGCCCGTCTCAACGCCTCCATGTCGTGTTGTCACAGGGTCTTACGGCATTAGACCGGCGAAGCCGATCTCATCCGTGTGCGCAGGTGATCCAGCACGTTCATGAAGTTGATGTAGCTGTCGTAGGGGGATTCGTAGGGGTTGAAGTACTTGTGCACGTCGCCGTCGGAGAAGTACTTGGTGCACATGTAGTAGAAGTGGTCGCTTGAGGTGAGCATACGCCAGTCGGCGAGCAGGTCGGGGTCGCCGGCGGCTTTGATGTCCGGCTCCATGCGGTACAACTCGTGCAAGGCGCTGGACTGCATCGCGTTGCCCAGCCACGCCGACAGGTCGCGTTCGGTATCGGCCCAGGAGGTCATCTCCGAGGCGTCGTATTCACCGGCCGGTTCGCAGGACTCGATGCACTCGCTGGGCGTCATGAAGTGGTGCCCGGCGGCCAGCAGTTGCCCTGGCATCGCCGAGAGGAAGTCGAATATCCCCGTCTCCTGCCACTGATGCTCGCCGAAGGTTTCGTAGTCGATGAACAGGTTGCACAGTTCACCCTCTTCCCCGGCCTTGCCGACCCAGTCGGTGAACTTCTCGGCGGTCAACGGCCATTCGCTCCAGCCCTGATTGCTGAATCGAAACGCGATGTCGTCCGACATCCGGTAGTTCTTTAACAGCAGCGACAGCGGCCCGTCACCCGACGGGGTGTAGGCGTGGTTGGGCGTCCTCCCGGCGAGCGGCCCGTCCACCCCCTCGGCCAGGATCCCGGTGAAACGCCCCATCCGCGTCACGTGCGCCGCCAGGTCGTTGTTGTAGATCAGCTCGGTGTTGCGGAACACGGCCGGGGTCTGACCGAACAGGTCTTCGATCATCCGGGTATGCATGTCCACCTGCTGGTCGAACTCCTCGCGGCTGTAAAGAAACGCCAGGCTGTGATGGTACGTCTCGGCGAGAAACTCGCAGCAACCGGTGTCCACCAACTCGCGGAACAGGTCCAGCACCTCCGGGGCGAAGCGCCTTAGCTGCTCGACCACACACCCGGTCATCGAGAACCCCACGCGGAAGTCACCCTGGTGCCTGTGCGCAAGCGACAGGATCAGCTTCGTCGCCGGGATGTAGCACTTGTTGGCGACCTTGCGGATGATGTGCTGGTTGCGGGCGTCGTCGAAGTAGTCCGCGCCGGCATCGAACACGCTGTAGCGCCGCAGCCTGCAGGGCTGGTGCATCTGGAAATAGAAACAAACGGACGCCATACGGGGGTGCTCCGGGGGCTCAGGCGGTTGGGATGTCGGGCCCGGACGACCAGCGGCCGGCGGGGTGAGCCCCGTCATTGTCTCTACCCACGCCGGTTCTGCAACCGGGCGCATCTGTCCGGTCGATCACAGCCCGCCCAAAGCGCAACCCCATGCGCCGCCTTGGTCTGCCTGAATCCGATCGGCTATACTCCGCCACCTGACCGAGGCCGACGGACCCCTTGCCCGACTGGCCGAGAACGGACCCCCGGTTCCCCCGGTTCCCCGGCCCCCGGACACACGCCATGCCCACCGCCAGCGACATCCGCCAGCAATTCATCGACTACTTCAAGGACCGCTGCGCCCACACTGTCGTCCCCTCCAGTCCGGTCGTCCCCCACGACGACCCGACCCTGCTCTTCGCCAACGCCGGGATGAACCAGTTCAAGCCCTATTTCCTGGGCACCGAGCAACCAGCCTACCCCCGGGCCGTCGATACCCAAAAGTGCATCCGCGCCGGCGGCAAGCACAACGACCTGGAAGATGTCGGCAAGGACACCTACCACCACACCTTCTTCGAGATGCTCGGCAACTGGTCCTTCGGCGACTACTTCAAAAAAGAAGCCGTCGACTGGGCCTGGGACCTGCTGACCAACGTCTGGAAGATCGACCCGAAAAGATTGCACGCGACCTATTTCGAGGGCGACCCCGCCGAAGGCCTCGAACCCGACACCCAGGCCCGCGACCTCTGGCTGAAATACCTCCCCGCCAGCCAGGTCCACCCCGGCAATAAGAAAGACAATTTCTGGGAGATGGGCGATACCGGCCCCTGCGGCCCCTGCTCCGAGGTCCACTTCGACCGCACCGAAAACTTCACAGGCGCCAAACTCGTCAACGCCGACGCCCAGGACGACGTCATCGAGATCTGGAACCTGGTCTTCATCCAGTACAACCGCGGCGCCGACAAGAAGCTCACTACGCTGCCCGCCCAGCACGTCGACACCGGCATGGGCTTTGAGCGCATCGTCCGCGTGTTGCAGGGCAAACAATCCAACTACGACACCGATGTCTTCACGCCGTTGTTCGAGGCGATTCAGAAGGTCACCGGGACCAAGGCGTACGCCGGGGGTGCGGGTTCGGCGGACGATCACGTCGACATCGCCTACCGCGTCATAGCGGACCACATCCGCTGTCTAACCTTTGCCCTGACCGACGGGGCCGTGCCGAGCAACGAAGGGCGCGGGTATGTCTTACGCCGGATCCTCCGCCGGGCCGTCCGCCATGGCCGACAGACACTTGGTGTTCACGAGCCGTTCTTTTACAAGCTCGTCGACGCGGTCGTCAGCCTGATGGGTGACGCCTTCCCCGAATTGAAGAAAGATCCCAAACACGTCAAGCAGATCATCCACGAGGAAGAAGAAAGCTTCGGCAGGACGATCGATCGGGGGATAGAATTGTTTAATTCAGCAAGGTCTAGAGCAGCTGAGCGATTCCACGCAAGTGAGATTAACGCAGGACGCGATCGAAATGTCCAATATTATGCCAATGCTCTTATGAGTGAACCTAGAGGGGCATTATTCAGGCCTGCCGCAATATCGACATGGGCAGGTTATGAGCATGGTACTCCTAGCATAACGGCAGAAGACGCCTTCCAACTCTACGACACCTACGGCTTCCCCTTAGACCTGACGCAAGTCATGGCCGAAGAGTGCGGCATGACCGTGGATGTTGCCGGGTTCGAGAAACTGATGGACGAAGCGCGTGAGCGTTCGCGTGCCGGCGGCGGTGGGGGGGATGCCCGGCAGTCGCTGGTCGAGCATGTCCAAAAGGGCGGCCTGCCGGCGACCGAGTTCGTCGGGTACGACCACACCGACTTGCCGGCTTTTCCGACGCCGCTGCATGTGTTCCGGGTCGGCAACAACTGCGGGCTTTATAAGGTTGCTGAGGAAGTCTCGACGGGTAAGCCCTGTGCGGTGGTCGTGGGCAAGACCCCGTTCTATGCTGAGGCCGGCGGGCAGGTCGGGGATACAGGCGTGATACAGATCGAGACTCCGGGGGCCCCGGGAGGTGGCGGCGCACGGGTCAATGTCACGGATACGATCCGGATCGGCGATGTCACCTTCCACCTCGGCGAGGTCGTCGCCGGCACGCTCGAACCGTCCCACCAGGCGCAGGCCGCCTTGGCCGTCGACCGGTCGCGCCGTGCGAAGATCATGAGTAACCACACCACGACCCACGTGATGAACCGGGCGTTGCGTGATAAGGTCAACCCCGACGCGATGCAGAAAGGCTCGCTGGTCGACGAGCAGAAGCTGCGTTTCGACTTCTCGCACAAGGCCTCACTTTCGCAGGATGAACTCAACAAGGTCGAGCAGCAGGTGAACGCCGATATTGCCGCCGACCTGCCGGTGTACGCTGCCGAAGCGGCGCAGGAAGAGGCGCTGAAGATCAACGGCCTGCGTGCGGTGTTTGGTGAGAAGTATCCGCCGATGGTGCGCGTTGTGTCGATCGGCACGCCTGTTGAAGACCTGCTTGCCTCTCCCGATAGCCCCGAGTGGGCCGAACGTTCGATCGAGTTCTGCGGCGGTACGCACCTAAGCAAGACCGGCGATGCCGAGGGTTTTGTGATCCTAAGCGAGGAGGCGGTCGCCAAGGGTGTTCGGCGGATCACCGCGCTGACCGGCGCTGCGGCGCACCAGGCCGAGGCCAACGCCCAGGGGCTGCTCAACCGTCTGGAAGCGATCAAGAGCGCCGGTGACGAAACGAGCCTCGCCGAAAACCTCGGCAAGCTGTCCGCCGAGATCGGCGACACGACCCTCCCAGCCATCGCCCGTGCCCAGCTCCGCGACGGGATGGCCAAGCTCCAGGAACTCGCCAAGAAAATCGAGAAGCAAAAGAGCAAGGACAGCGCCGGCCAGGTCGTCGAGACGGCCAAACGACTTGCCGAGCAACTCACCGGCGAAGTCATCGTCTCCGCCATCGAAGGCGCGGATGCCAACGCCCTGCGCACCGCGATGGATGTGATCCGTAAGAAGCATCCCGAGTCGGCGATCCTCCTGGCGGGGGCATCCGGCGGGAAGGTGGCACTGATGGCGACAGTGACCAAGCCTCTGATCGGCAAGGGCCTCAAGGCCGGCGACTGGATCAAACAGACCGCACAGGTCGTAGGCGGCGGCGGCGGCGGACGCCCCGACAGCGCCCAGGCCGGCGGGAAAGAGCCCGCGAAAATCCCTCAAGCATTAGACACCGCAAAATCGTTCGCTCTGGAGAAGCTGAATTAGCCATGCCTACTGTCAATGATAATTTCCTAAAACTCGCCGCCGGCTACCTCTTCCCCGAGATCGGCCGGCGCGTCGCTGAGTTCGCCCAGGCCAACCCCGAGGCCGAGGCGAAGATCATCAAGATGGGCATCGGCGACGTGACCGAACCACTGCCCGAGGCCTGTATCGTCGCGATGCACAAGGCGGTGGACGACATGTCCAAACGCGAATCGTTCCACGGCTACGGCCCGGCGCAGGGTTACGACTGGCTGCGAGAGGCGATTGTCGAGCACGACTACCAGTCGCGCGGTTGCGATATCGCTGCCGACGAGGTCTTTCTATCCGACGCTTCCAAATGCGACTGCGCCAACATCCTGGACATCCTCGGTAACGACAACACCGTCGCCGTGAGCGACCCGGTGTATCCGGTGTACGTCGATACCAACGTGATGGCGGGCAACACCGGCGAAGCGGATGATAGCGGCCGCTACGGCGGGTTGGTCTACTTGCCGGCCGTCGAGGAGAACGGTTTTACCCCCGACCTGCCGACGACCAGGGTCGACATCATCTACCTTTGCTTCCCTAACAACCCGACCGGCTCCGTCGCGACCAAAGAGACGCTCAAGAAGTGGGTCGACTATGCCAGGGAGCACGGCTCGCTGATCCTGTTCGACGCCGCTTACGAGGCTTTCGTCACAGAGCCGGGCATCCCGCGTTCGATCTATGAGATTCCAGGGGCGCGTGATGTGGCGATTGAGTTCCGCAGCTTCTCGAAGAACGCTGGGTTCACCGGCACGCGGTGCGCGTTCACCGTTGTGCCCAAGGGCTTGACCGGTAAAGCGGCCGACGGGTCGAGCGTTGAGCTACACGGGCTGTGGAAGCGTCGGCAATCAACCAAGTTCAACGGTGTGTCCTACATCATTCAGCGCGGCGCAGAGGCCGTCTATTCAGAGGCCGGCAAAGAGCAGATCGCCGAGCTTGTCAGCTTCTACCTGGAAAACGCACGCATCATCCGCGAGGCCCTGGAACAGGCCGGCATGACCGTCTTCGGCGGGGTCAACGCGCCGTATGTCTGGGTCAAGACCCCCGAAGGGCAGACCAGTTGGCAGTTCTTCGACACGCTCCTGAACGACGCAAACATCGTCGGCACCCCCGGCAGTGGGTTCGGCGCAGCCGGCGAAGGCTACTTCCGCCTAAGCGCCTTCAACAGCCGCGAAAACGTCGAAGAAGCGATGCAGCGCATCGGCGCAGTCTTGGCGGTGTGATCGAGGTGGAGGTGGATATCGCGCATCTTCAACCCGTGTGAATCCCACGCTTGCGGTTTAGCGGTGGATCACAGATCCACGCGTTAGTCCGCAGGGGCAAACCCGGCGATCTACGATCGCCCGCTAAACAAAAACCATCTCATCCATGGACCCCGGCCATGACTGACGAGCATTCCGACATCCTCCGCGAGACAGCCGAACTCCTCGCCGACTGCCGCACCGCCAGCCTCGCCACCGTCGACGAGCACGGCCACCCCCACGCCGTCAACATCCAGTACGCCCACGACGATCAATTACGCCTTTACTTCGTCTCCAGCGAAGACGCAGCGCACAGCCGACACATCGCAGTGAACCCCGCCGTCGCGCTCACCGTCTACCATCACGACGACGCCCAGCCGGAAAACCTCCGCGGCCTCCAACTACAAGCACACGCCGAGGCGATCACCGACGAAGCCGACCGCAGCCGCGAGATGACCCTGTACGCCGCCCGTTTCCCCTTCATCACCACCGACCCCATACTCGGCGCCGCCGTCGAACAACAAACCCTCTACCGCCTCACCCCGACCTGGCTACGCCTGATCGACAACCGCCGGGGGTTTGGGTGGAAGGTGGAGAAGATGTTGGATGTTCAATAGCTCTGGCAGGTGCCACACGGCCAAGCCGATAAATGTACCCGGTATAAGGGAAGACTAACGCAGTCCTGAAAAGATCAGTTAAGTTCTCGGTGGTTGTAGTCAATTGAGATCGACTGTTCACAGTCGGAGGTCATCGTGATCGCGACTTGGGTTCCGTCCTGCTCCGACGTGTTGGTCAGTGTGGCGTAGCCCTTGGCGGAAAGCGTCCGGGTGGATTCGCCGCCGGGCCCTAATGTTACGGCTGATTCATAATCTGCCATCACACAGGTGACGACTACGCTCGCTGCGCCCTCATTGTGCATCGTGAGGACGAATGGGTTGGTCTGATCGCCGCCGAGGACACATGTGTCACCGGGTTTGATGTTAAGCGCGGCGGTGGTATCACCATGGCGGTGCGTTGACTTGGCGGACTCGCTGCTGCAGGCGCCGAGGATAACCAAGGCGGTGGTTGCGATAATGACCCGGGCGATGCTTGACATTATAAGCTCCATTATCTGATGCGGCGGTTAGACACATAGAGCTTGTATATCAGATACATTCAGGAAAAACAATGGCAATTATTGCAATAAATCCAGAATCACATCTCTGATCCCCTCCGGCTCGCTCATCCGTCCGGCACCCTCGGTCCGGCAGGCTTGCCAGCCGTCGTCGGGGCCGATGAGGGTGCAGTTGGGTAATGTCTTGAGCGTGGCGATGTTTTTCTGGACGATTCCGTTGGCCCACATGTCGGCGTTCATCGAGGGGGCGATGAGCAGGGGGGTATCACTTGGCAGAGCGCAGGCGACGAGTGTGACGATGTCGTCGGTCAGGCCGTGGGCGAGTTTGGCTATGGTGTTGGCGGTGGCAGGGGCGATGACCATCAATTCGCACCAGCGGGCGACGCCGACGTGCTGGCTGTCGGGGTGGTCGTCTGCCTGCCAGACGCTTGTCAGGACCGGTTTGCCGGAGAGGGATTGGAAGGTGAGCGGGCCGACGAAGTGTGTGGCGGCTTCGGTCATGAGGACGCGGACATCGGCGCCTTGTTGGACGAGTCGGCTGACGAGTGTGGCGGTCTTGTAGCAGGCGATCCCGCCGCTAAGTGCGACGGCGATACGTCGGCCGGACAGCGCCCCCGCAGACCCCTTGTCAGCGGGTTCGGGTACCGGGGCGTTCGTAGATTCTGGTGTCGGGGCCATGCGCGACGGCTCCGTGAGTCAAGTGCGTGAGGGCTCCAACGGCCGGAGGCCCCGGGGGGTCTGGTCGGCGTCGGGCCAGGCCTTACTTTGTAGGGTCGTACAACTCGTAGTTGATCTTGCCCTCGACGGCTTCCTGGACAGCGACCTCGAAGTCGGTTCGGCCGTCACGCTCAACCAAGGGGCGAGCGCCTTCCATCAGTTCACGGATGCGGTGCTGGATCAGGGCGGTGAACTTAAACCGGCCGCCGAGTTCGTGAACGATCTTGTCGTCTTTGAGGGCTTCGATCATCGCGGGGTTGCTCCGTGAGGGCTCCGGGGGTGGGCGTGTTTGCGGGCGGTCGCTGTGCGGGGCCTGGCCGAAGCGATTGGCCGATCCGCGCCGAGTCCTAGATTATAACTGATGTAACGGGGCAAGACAAGCGGCGTCGGGGGCGGTAGGCCCGGGTCAGGCATGAGCAGATCCGTCATCGGCGGGGGTGTTTTTCTCGCTGGCGTCGCTGTCGTGGGGCGATTGGACGTACGGCTGTGCTTTGCCGGGCCTCGGCGGGCTGGTAATATCCGCTCCCATGAAGACAAGTCTCGCCAGGCTCAACAGCTATCTGGACAAGCCTATGACCGCGGAGCAGGCCGAGCCGCTGCTGACCGGCGTGGGCTTCCCCTTTGATGGCTGTGACGCCCTGACCCTTTCGACCGGCGCTACGGACGTCCTGATGGATGTCGAGGTCACCAGCAACCGCGGCGACTGCCTAAGCCACCTGGGCCTGGCACGCGAGGCGGCGGCGGCGGGCGGCGGGACGCTGTGCCCACCGGATATCAAACTGCCCGAGGCGTCCGGCGAGCCGGTCACGGACCTGACAAGCGTCGAATGCTCCGAGCCAGACCTCTGCCCGCTGTACACCGCCCGTGTCATCACCGGTGTGAAGATCGGCCCGAGCCCGAAGTGGCTGGTCGAGCGGGTCGAGGGTGCGGGGCTACGCAGCGTCAACAACGTCGTGGACATCACCAACTTTGTCCTGTTGGAGTTGGGCCAGCCGCTGCACGCCTTTGACTTAAACAAGCTGGACGGCCGGCGGATCATCGTCCGGCGCGCCAAGGCCGGCGAACAGTTCACCGCGATCGACGGCACGAAGCACGAGCTGAACGAGAGGATGCTGGTCATCGCCGACGCTTGCCAACCCGTCGCCATCGCCGGGGTGATGGGTGGGCTCGATAGCGAAGTAACCGAGCAGACGACGGACATCCTGCTCGAGTCGGCGATCTTCGAGCCGCTATCGGTGCGCAGCACCAGCCGGGCGCTGAAGCTGGCGAGTGATTCGAGCTTCCGCTTTGAACGGGGCGTGGACCCGTTGGGCGTGGACCGTGCAAGCCGACGTGCGGCGCAGCTGATCGTCGAACTGGCAGGCGGGACCCTGGCAGACGGCGTGATCCGTGTCGGGCATGACGATCCGGCCCCGGCCAAGGTGACCATGCGCATCAGCCGGTGCCAGGCGCTGCTTGGGATCGACCTGAGCGCAAAGCAGATCGGCGAATCGCTAAACAGGCTCGGTCTGAATCCGCAAGCCGACGGCGACACCATCACATGCACCATCCCCACGTTCCGCCTGGATCTGAAGCGCGAGGTCGACCTGATCGAGGAGGTCGGCCGGTTGTATGGCTATGACAATGTCGAGATCCACGCGCGCCTGGAGTTGGAGGTCCGCCCCGAGCAGGCCAGCGTCTTAGCCCGGCAGGAACTTGGCCGGGTGCTGGTGGCGCACGGGTATCACGAAACGATCACGCCCTCGTTGCTTACCGGGGAGCAGGCACAGGCGTTTTGCCCGGGTTCTCTCAAGACGATGTCGCTGGCTGGCGAAACCCGGCGGAAAGACAGCGTGCTGCGGCCCTCGCTGCTGCCGAGCCTGCTTAACTGTCGAAAGCACAACCAGGACCGGGGCAACGAAGCCGTCCGCCTGTTTGAGGTTGCGGGCACATGGGGCGACTCGGAGGGTAAGACCTGCGAGGCTACTTCCCTGGCGACCCTGACCGACGCCCCCGACCCACACGAGGGCTTCCGCACCGCACGCGGCGCGATCGAGGAACTCATCTGGACGCTCGGCGGCGAGGATGCGGCGAAGACCCTCGCCTTCGAGCCTGTTGAAGATGATAGGTATCAGCCCGCGGCGAAGGTGATCCTGCTGGGCGAGGAGCGCGGCCGGGTCGGCGTGCTAAGCGATGCGCTGCAAAACCTGTTCGGCCTGCAAACCCCGGTCGTGCTGGCAGAGGTCGATTACGACCCCTTCACCGCAAACTTCCCGCCCAAACGTACCGTCGGCTACCTGCCACGCTTCCCCGGCATCGAGCGCGACCTGAGTATCGTCGTCGATGAGGCCGTCACCTGGCGGCAGGTCGAAAAGTGCGTAGCCGACGCCGCCCCGAAGATGCTCGAAGATTTACAGTTCCTCACAATCTTCCGCGGCAAGCAGATAGGTAAAGGCAAGAAAAGCCTGAGCCTGCGCATGCGATTCCGTAACCCCGACGCCACCTTGCGCCACGACGAGGTCGACCCGCAGGTCAACGCCGTGGTAGAGAAGCTCAAGCAGGGCGTCGCGGCGGAGTTGCGGGGATGACACTGCGGCGGATTCAATCATCGGGATCCGGATAACCATATATACAATGTCAAAAATATTACACATCACCACACGGCAAGCATGGCGCGAGTCGCAAGTGACTGGGTGGTATCAAGCTTCAAGTCTTCAATCGCAGGGTTTCATTCACTGCTCGAAACCCGACCATGTCGTTGCGGTGGCCAACTTTCTATTCAAGCATCAGGCAGATTTGGTGCTTCTATGCATTGATAGTGATGAAGTAAATGCCGAAATCCGATACGAGAACCTCGATGGCGGTACAACCCTCTTCCCACATGTATATGGGCCGATCAACATCGACGCTGTCAAACAGACTGTACCCTTTGAACCAAACAGTGACGGGCAATTTGAACTTCGGGCGGTGATCGGTAATTGGTAAAGATAACCACCCGATACAATTGACAAGCGGTACCTGTGAGTGATGATCGACTTGCAGGCTTGTAACCCATTTCCACAGTGACCTGCAACCGAGCTGATTTCCGTTTCTGCCGAGGGTGAAAAACTTCTCTGCTCTCTTGCGTTTCACGCATCCACATCTTCTCGCCGTGGGTCATACCACAGCCCCAACCGCTCGCGTGACCTCACCGAACCGAAGCCGCCGAGGGTGATACGGATCAGGATCCACAGGATCTCCCGCAGTGAATAGGTCCGGACCTTTCGCCCGGACGTCACCACCGGCTCACGGAGTACGACGAACCTGCCGTGTCGTCGCACGGCCCGGCTGAAGGCGACCTCCTCTGTGGCGAAGAGTTCTTCGTCGAACCCGCCGACCGCGTCGAAAGCGTCCCTGGTGCAGTAGACAAAGCACCCGGCGGCGAGCCCGGCGCGGCGGTAGCAGAAGGCGAAGACCGGCATGATGATCCGCCCGTACAGCGGAAGCCGACCGTCGAATGTAATCGCCGCGCCACCGCCGACCGCACCAGCACGGAGGTTTTCTTGGACCCCGCGCAGCAGTGCCGGGCTGATCGTCGTGTCGGCATCGACGAAGATCAGCACATCACCTTTCGCTTCGGCTGCGCCGCTGTTGCGCACTTTGGCGATCTGCCGGTGATCCACCCGCACGACCCGCGCCCCGTGCTGCTTTGCAACTTCCCCGGTCGCGTCGGTCGAGGCGTCGTCGGCGACGATGATCTCGTAAGGCTCATCTAATACACACGCCGCCGCCTGAATCGACTCAAGCGTGCACGGCAGCAGGCGATCTTCGTTGTGCGCGGGGACAATGAACGAAAACATATGCAGGATGATAGCAGGGGCGCGTAAACCCGTTCGGATCAGCCCGCCTGTTTCCTGGGCTTCCCGGCCCTGTTGCGTCGGCGCTTACTGCTGGAGCGTGGTGCCCCGTCGTTCGCGTGTGCGGCGGATGCCTTGGGGCGGGCTTGTCGTGACCCAGCCGTCGGTTTGCGCTTCGTGCGCTTGGGCCGGCCCGCGGGGCCTGCCTTGCGTTGGCCTGTGGGCGCAGACGGCCGCGGAGCCGGTGACGGTGAGGGGATCGAGTGTTTTAATACGGAGATCGACGCACCGATCGTCTTCTCGATATCCCGCAGGCTGCGGCGTTCATCGTGGGCGCAGAAGGTGATCGCCTGGCCAAACGCACCGGCGCGGCCACTGCGTCCGATCCGATGGACATACGTTTCGGCATCGCCGGGGATATCAAAGTTGACCACGTGCGAAATATCGTCCACATCCAGACCACGGGCCGCGATGTCGCTGGCGACCAGCACGTTCGTCCGGCCGGACTTGAAGTTGTGCAGCGCCTTGGTCCGCGCGCTCTGCGTTTTGTTGGAGTGGATCGCATCGGCGGTGAAGCCTAAGCCGTTGAGCCGCTTGGTGATCTTGTCCGCCCCGCGCTTGGTACGGGAAAACACCAGCGTCCGCGTCATGTCCGGGCCTTCCAGCAACTGCCCCAGGAGATCGGCCTTACTACGCGGATCGATGAAGTAGGCGGACTGTTTGACCGTGTCGGCCGTAGCCGTCTTCGCGGCGATCTTCACCACCGCAGGGTCCGTGAGGATCTTGTCCGCCAGAGACTGGATCGACCTGGGCATCGTCGCGGAGAACATCAGCGTCTGGCGTTGCTTGGGCAGCAACGCGGAGATCTTTCGGATGTCGTGGATGAACCCCATGTCCAGCATCCGGTCGGCCTCATCCAGGACGAGGATCTCGACGGTGTCGATCCTCAGCATCCGTTGGTTAAGCAGGTCCATCAGCCGGCCCGGCGTGGCGACGACGATGTCCACGCCTTGCTTAAGAGCCCGGACTTGCGGGCGCTGGTTGACCCCGCCGAAGATGGTCGTGCCGCGCAGGTCCATGTGCTTGCCGTAGGTCTTGAAGCTGTCGCCGATCTGGGCGGCAAGCTCACGGGTCGGGCTGAGGACCAACGTACGGATGGCGCGCTTGGCGGGACTGCGTGAGGCCTTGCCCTGGGTGGGCTTGGGCGACGGCTTACGGCCGTGCAGTTGCTGGAGGATAGGCAGGGCGAACGCGGCGGTTTTGCCGGTCCCCGTCTGGGCGCAGCCGAGCATGTCCTTGCCCGCCACGATGTGGGGGATGGCCTGTCGCTGGATCTCCGTCGGGGTGTTGTAGCCCTCGTGGCGCAGGGACTTCAACAACGGCTCAATGAGCCTTAAATCAGTAAATGACATATTTCTGGGTCTATTTCTGGGCCTTGGGCCCATTGGCCGGTGAATCCGGGGATAAATCCTGGGGGTCCGGGCGGGGTTGAGGCCGCCAGAATCATCGGATCCGTTGGCCTGGAGCGTGGCCGGTGCCGCGCAGCTCCGTAGTATAGCAGATATATCGGCTAAACCTAATGGAGGCTTCAGATATGTCGGAGGCCGCTGTGGCCGGGCTTCAACTAAGGGGCTTATCCTGCTCTGTAGAAAACCTCTGATGTTAGGCGCATGTTAGCTTGCGCGATCGGCCGAATCATCGTACATCTATTGCATGAGCACCACCAGCAAGTCACCACGGAAGGTGGCGCTGACCGCGTTGGCGATCGGGCAGCGGAC
>JAJDCU010000003.1 GCA_029260655.1 Phycisphaeraceae bacterium | reverse complement strand
CACTTGTTGCTGGAGCCGAGGATCGTGCCGCCCTGGGTGAGGATGCCGCTGACGTCGTCTTGGCCCAGCGGACGGATGCGGTTCTGGACCAGTCCGAGAAACCCGTCTTCGATGCCGTAGACCTCCAGCCCGTGCTGAACGATTGCGCTCTTGGTCACCGCGCGGATCACCGCGTTGAGCCCCGCACAATCTCCGCCACCGGTCAATACCCCGATCCGCCTAATCGCTTGTGCCATTGCAGCGCCTCTGTAGAAATAGAAAGAGCGATCCCCCTCCGCGTGGTATCATCGGCCACCGTAGAGCAGCTATTAAGGTCGAGCCGTCGTTTGTTAGTGATTATCGCCCCCTCTGCCGGTCAACAGTATCAGCCCACCTGGGTCGGGTGAACCTGGGCCCCGGTGGGCACGCTGGGGAATAGCCCCAATCGGCCCAGCGTTTGTCATTGGGATCAGTCGACGCCCGCCATGGAGCCTCAGAAAGATGATGACACACTCACTCTGCCACTTTGTCGCCACGGCCATGGCCCTGCTCCTGGGCGCGGGTGTGCTGCACCTGCTACCTAAACTTGGCGCGCCGGGCCGGGCGATTTCCGAAGCGCTGTGCCGTGGGCTGGGTCTGGACCTGATGATCACCTACTTCACGGTCGCACCGATGATCGTGGGGTTTTGCGTCCTGGGTTGGCTGGGGCTGCTCGCCGCGGTCGCCGGGCAAGTCGTTGGGCTTTTGATCTGGACCCGGCTGCACGAACTGGCCCACCCCGCGGCGCGCAAGGGCCCGCGGATCGTCAAGGCGTTGAACCGTTCGGTCGGCCGATGGCGCAACCACACCGCCGTCTGGATCACCGCGCTAGCGGTGCCGCTGTTCTGGCTCGTCCGGCTTGCGGAGTGGGTGGTGTATCCGCCGCTGACCTGGATCGTCAAACTCCCGCCCTACAAGAGCGCCGAATGGGTCAACGTCTCCCGGCAGAAGTTCGACGGGCTGATCGGGCACGACCTGATCTGGTGCCTGTACTGCGACTGGATGACCGGGATCTGGTCACTGGGCTCGGAGATGCTCCGCAACGTCGAGAGCTTCTGGTGCCCGATCCGTTTCTACAGCGGCAACAAGTGCGAGAACTGCAAGACAGACTTCCCCGACATCGATAACGGGTGGGTCAATGCCGACGGCAACATGGCCGACGTGGTCAAGGTGCTTCAAGAGAAACACGCGGATGGGGATCACTCCTGGTTCGGACATCCAAGGCGGGTGACCATCGAGGGCAAGCCACAGGCGACAGAGCCTGACCCGCCTGATTCAGAGTAGCGGGCACCACAAAAATAGCTTTGTCGCGAAAAGACCGCTTACGGCTTCGCAGGGTTGGCGGACGCCTTGGTATGGGTCTTTTGAAACACCGCGGCGTCTGGTTTGTTTCCAATCAAACTCACCCCCACCTGCCAAACCCGGGTGGACTGCATTTTTGTTGTGATTCCTGAGTTTTCGGCTTGCGTCCCTTGAGCAGCCCGGTAAACTAAAGACAATCTATACTTTTTACAGGTCGCTCATCTCACCATGGAGGCCAACATGTCCAGGATGCCACTGACCGTATCGGCTGCCGCTGTATTACTGGCTGGAAGCGCCGCGTTGGCGCTGCCGTTTGTTCCGTCTGCCGTCTCGGGGTCGGCGACACTGAGAGTGGGGAACGCTTCGTTTGCTCCGGAAACCGTACAGACCACACCGATCGTCTTCCCCCAGACATTCTCTCAAACCCTGACCTCGTCATACACCGGCGCGCAGGCCGGCTTGGACTATACGCTTGGCTCGATCGGCCAGAAGGCGGTGTTTGACTTTTACGCCATGGATCACACAGGCGAAGGCGGGAGTGATACGGAGGGCTACGTCGAGGTTGACATGACCGTCACGACCAACATTCCCACCTATTTCACGTTCACCGCAATCAACCCCTATAGCTCAGAGGTGGTCGGCACCTTCCAAGCCACGTTCAATGGGATTGTTGCCAGTAAATACTTCGACCGGGATGGACCCGGAGGGATCGGCGGGACCTTCCCGGTCGGCCCGTGCCCGCCGTGTAATCCGCCATCCAAGACCTTCTTCGAATCGGGAGTCCTGCCCGCTGGGACGCATCAATTAACCATCGACGAGGGTGGATTCTACAGGGGTACCTCCGCGACCAACGACAGCAAGGTCATCCTGACCCTGGAGCCGGTCCCCGAGATGACCACCGCGCTGTTGGGCTTGATGGGCCTAAGCAGCCTGGCGATGTGGCGGCGGCGTGGGGTTTAAACGGTCAAGTCATTGCGCACAACGTTCGACAAACGTCTGAGTCCGTGAACGATCCCCTACCGTTGTATCATGCGCCTTCAAAGCGCAGCATCTTGGTCATCACCCGCATCTTTTCCGCCAGCGACATCTTGGGCGGGTCCGAGGCGTTGTGGCTTAACACCAGGAGTGTCTGGTCGTCATCGGGGGGCGAGCCATTTCGGTATTCAGTCAACTCGGCGAGGAGTTGCTGGCGGATCTCCTGGGGTTGGTCCGTGTCAAGACCGGCGGCCATGTCCATCAAGCCTCGCGGGCCCAGCATCTTGCCGGCGGGATTCATCGACTCGATCAGTGGGTCGGTGTAGATCAGCACGATATCCCCCAACCCAAGCTTGACCGCGAACTGGGTGTAAGTCGTCTTGCTGATGACGCCCAGGGGCAGGTCCGTGACGTCACCCTCGGGGCCCGATACGTCCGCGGTCAGCAACCGCCAGGCCCCAGAAGCCTTGTGGTACCAAAGCGGCGGCGGATGCCCGGCGTTACAGATAATCAAATCGTCGGTCGGAGGGTAATAGGTCGCCAGCAACGCCGTAGCGAACCGGCCTTCTTGTTTGAGTCTATCGAACGCCCGGTTCAGTGACCGGACAAGCTGGGTCTGGTCGGGGGTGTTGATGTGCTTGCGCATCAGCTTGCGCAGCCGGCGCGTCAGCTCATCCACCTCTTCGCCGTGGCCGCTGACGTCGGCGATGACGAACCGGGAGATGCTGTGGCACCGGCACATGGATATGTAGTGGATGTCTCCGCCGTGCGCTTGCGATTCGTAAGGCAGCGACCAAACCCATACATCCAGCCCGGGCACGGAGATCGCGCCGTCGAACGAGTTGTTGCCGCCCCACACGTCCAGGCACTGAAGTGAATGGGCGGGCGAGATCGCCGATGTCTTGGGCACGGTCACAGCATGACCCCTTGAACTGGGCGTGGTTGATGTATACGTCACATCGAGGCTATGCCTCGCGTCTTGCCAGACGGTCTTGATGCTCGCTAAGCACCTGGGCTTCCGCTTGGAACCAGAAGTCCATCGCACGGTCCTCCGGCTTGCCCTTTTCTATCCAGATGTAATAAGCACGGTCGGCGATTTGAACGTACAAAGACGGTTGCCCGTCGTTCTCTGTCAGTGTCGGGGCGGCAGCCCTGCCTGTCTCTGTCGTATGATCCGGCTTCTTTGCACCCGCCCCCCTTGTTTGCTTGGCAGGCATCGGCGTGCTCCTTGGCGGGGTAAGGAATATGTTTCTTGCTACACCCAGAACAATCACGCGCGGCCAAAAACTATTCCAGATAACTGGCACGTGAGAAGACGTTTTGCTCGTAACCCCGACTCTCCCGGTAGACGTCCGTCTGGCATGGGCGATCCCGGGCCTCGCCCCCCGAGGGGCTTGACCTCAAACGCCTTTTTTGAAGTGTGTGCAACGCGGGCGGGAGGACTCGAACCCCCAACCCTCGGTTCCGAAGACCGATGCTCTATCCATTGAGCTACGCCCGCTGCGGCTGGGTTGAGCCGGGGGCATTGTAGCAGGTGGATTCGTGGACGGGACACCGGACATGCCCCCGGATGTGACGCAAGAAAAAAACGCCCACGGACCGGGCCGTGAGCGTCGTGTGAATCAGGTTTATCGGCGCAGTCTGGTTACGCGGCGGCCTTGCCGGTCTGCCCGATCTGACGCCGGGCGGCGTCTGCGATGGCCTCGGGTGTGAAACCGAACTTGCCCTGAAGCTCGCTTAACGGCGCCGACGCGCCGAACGTATCCATCCCGATGATCGCACCGGTCAGGCCGACGTATCGCTCCCAGCCGAACGTCGATGCCTGCTCGACGGCGACCCGGGCGGTAACCTTCGGGGGCAAGACCTGCTGGCGATACGCCGGGCTCTGGGCTTCGAACAGCTCCCACGACGGCATGCTCACGACCCGGGCGTTGATGCCTTGTTCTTTCAACTCTCGGTAGGCCGAGATGCACAGGTGAAGCTCGCTGCCCGTGCCGATCAGGATCACCTCGGGGTCGCCCTCCGCGGCGTCGGCCAGGACGTATGCGCCCTTGGCCAGCCCCTGGGCGGACGCAAACTCGCTTCGGTCAAGCGTCGGCAGGTTCTGCCGGCTCAGCACCATCGCCACCGGTTCGTGACGCAGCTTGGCGGTGACCCGCCATGCCTCAACCACCTCGTTGGCGTCCGCCGGGCGGATCGTGATCAGGCCCGGTATCGAACGCAGCGACGGCAGTTGCTCAACGGGCTGATGGGTCGGGCCGTCCTCACCGACTCCGATCGAGTCGTGGGTGAAGATATGGATCGCCGGGATCTCCATCAGGGCCGAAAGACGGATGGTCGGCTTGCAGTAATCGCTGAAGATGAAAAACCCAGCGGTAAACGGCCGGATTTTGCACAGCGCCATCCCGTTGGCAATCGCGCCCATGGCGTGCTCACGGACGCCGAAGTGGAAGTTGCGCCCGCCGGGGTCCTCGATCGAGAAGTCGCCCGCCCCGTCGAATGTCAGGCTGGTCTTGGTCGACGGCGCCAGGTCTGCCGCCCCACCGATCAGCCAGGGTACCCGCTGTGCAAGGGCGTTGAGCACCTTCCCCGAGGAGGCGCGTGACGCGATCCCTTCCTCGTCGGGCTCAAACACCGGCAGATCCTTGTCCCAGTCCTCGGGGAGCTTGCGGTGCTGCATCCGATCGAGCTGATCGGCCAGGTCGCGGTAGTAGCTCTTGTAGGCCTTGAACTGCTCGATCCACTCGGCGCGGGCCTGCTTGCCGCGTTGACCGATGCCCTGGGCGAAGTGTTCGAGCACCGCGCCGGGCACGAGGAACTTCTCATCCTCGGGCCAGCCGTAGTTGCGTTTGGTCTGCCGGACCTCCACGTCCCCCAGCGGCGCGCCGTGGGCCTCGGGCGTGTCCTGAAGATTCGGGGCGCCGTAGGCGATGAGGCTGTCGATGATGATCAGGGTCGGGCGGTGCTCCTCGTTGTGGAACGTCTGGAACGCCCGGTCGAGCATGGCCAGGTCGTTGGCGTCGCCGACGCGCGTCACGTTCCACCCCAACGCGATAAAGCGCGTGGCCACGTCCTCGGTGAACGCCAGGTCGGTGTTACCCTCAATCGTGATGCGGTTGTTGTCGTAGATCCAGCAGAGGTTCGACAGCTTGTGGTGTCCGGCCAGGCTAGCGGCCTCGTTGGAGATACCTTCCATCATGCAGCCGTCGCCGCACAGGGCGTAGACGTTGTAGCCGAACATATCGAAATTGGGGCGGTTGAACTGCTTGGCCATCCACCGGCTGGCCATGGCCATCCCGACGCTGGTGGCGACGCCCTGGCCCAGCGGCCCGGTCGTCGTCTCGATCCCGGACGTCCAGCGATACTCGGGGTGGCCCGGGCATTTGCTGTCGGCCTGACGGAAGTTCATGATGTCCGCAAGCGTCACCGCCTGCTTACCCAGCGTCTCGTACTTCTCATTGACGCTCTTGACCCCGGTCAGGTGAAGCATCGAATACAGCAGGGTCGAGGCGTGCCCCGCGGAGAGGACGAACCGGTCGCGGTTGGGCCAGATCGGGTCGGCGGGGTCGAACTTCAGGTGCTTGTTCCACAACAGATACGCCAGCGGCGCCATGGCCATCGCCGTGCCGGGGTGCCCGGAGTTGGCGGCTTCCACCGCGTCAATGCAGAGCGTACGGATCGTGTTGATGGCCTGCTGATCAATCTTGTCGCTGGGGGCGCTGAAAGTGGCCATGAATGTCGCCTCTTATTAAGTGGCAGGCCGGGGGGAAACGAACCAACGCCTCCGTCGGCCATGGCGGTGCGATAGACTCTGTTACCTGAGTCGGATATTTATCAACGGTAGTGAACTTCGGAGCTGTAGAAGTCCAGATACCCGGCATTTTCTGGAGCGGCCCCAACCGGCTAGCCGTCTGGGAGCACCTGGAGAAATAATCAGAGAAAATGCCCTCCAAGCGGCTGGCACGACACATAATTATGGTTATTATAGTCCGCCCGTAACGTATTGATCCCGAACCGAAAGTAGCTTGTAGGGGATATCTCCATGGCCCGATTGCACGAGTACCAGGCCAAGGCACTGCTGACCCAACATGGGTTCCAGGTGCCTCAAGGAGCGGTCGCCCGCACACCCCGGGAAGCGGCCCAGATCGCCGAATCGATTGGCGGCTCAGTCATCGTCAAGGTCCAGGCATGGACCACCGGCCGCAAGGCTTTCGGAGGCGTGGTTTCCGCAGACACCCCCCAGCAGGTGGCCGAACACGCCGAAAGACTACTGGCGATGAAAGTCGGCAACTTCCCGGTCACCGAGGTGCTCGTCGAAGAACGGGTCCCGATCGATCAGGAGTTGTTCGTCTCACTGGCGCTGGACGACGCGGCCCGGGCCCCGGTGATCTTGCTGTCACTGGCCGGGGGCTCAGGGATCGAGGACCGCGCCGCCGATGTGCATCGCCTGGCCTGCGACCCGCAAACCGGCCCCGACGACGATCAACTCCGCGGCCTGATCGCCGGTTCCTCCATCGATAAAACGCTACATGGCCAGGTAACTCAGGCTGTGCGGGGTGTATTCGAGGTCGCCAGCACCCACGAAGCGCGGTCGCTTGAGATCAACCCGCTGGTAACCACGACCGACGGCCGGGTGATCGCCGTGGACTGCCGGATGACCATCGACGACTACGCGGTGTTCCGCCATCCGGAGCTGGGCATCGAGATCGCGCGCGAATTGGACCACCCCCCCACCTTGCTTGAGCGCGTCGCCTACGACGTCGAGCAGGCCGACCACCGCGGCACGTTTTACTTTGCACAACTAAACACCGCGGCCGAACCCGACACGAAAGGCCTGATCGGTTTTCACGGCGCAGGCGGCGGCGGGTCCATGATGTCCATGGACGCGATCATGGCTGAGGGATTCACCATCGCCAACTTCACCGACACCTCCGGCAACCCTTCGGCCGCCAAGGTCTACCGCGCCGCACGCACCATCCTCAGCCAGCCGGACCTCGTCGGGTACTTCGGCTCGGGCTCGGGCGTAGCCAGCCAGGAGCAGTTCTGGTCGGCCTACGGGCTGGCTAAGGCGTTTGGGGAACTGGAACTAACCATCCCCGCGGTGATCCGCCTCGGCGGCAACAGCGAGGACCGGGCGGTCGAGATCCTGCAGGACGCCTGTGCGCAGCTCCCCGCCAAGGTCCAGGGCTACCGCAAAGACGACACACCGCGCACGATTGCCCAGCGTTTCGCCGAGTTAGTCAACGACTCGAACGCGAAGCCCTGGCAGCCAAGAGCCCCACGGGTCCCCGGGTTCGTCGGGGCGGGCACCTCCTTTGCCATCACCGGCGGGCGTGTCTGGATAGACTCACAAGCCTGCGACGCTGAAACAACCCGGCTGGTCGTCGAACACGCCTACGGGCTGCTCAAAGATGAAGCGGGTGTGCCCGTGCTGGCGGTGAGCGAGCAAGACGCGGCGGGCAAGGACTCGGAGTTCATCGCTTGCGAAATAGAATTGCGCCGGGCGGGCAAGCCGGTGGTGTATGTTGAGTTGGACGTCCCGGGGCTTACCGAGGCCGTGGGTTGTGTCGCGGCGGCCGGGGGAGGAAACTAGGTCATGGCCATCCTGATCGACGAAACCAAACGGGTCATCGTGCAGGGGATCACCGGCCGAGAAGGTCAGGCGCGGACGGCGCTGATGCTGGGCTACGGGACGAACGTCGTCGCAGGCTGCACGCCCAAGAAAGGCGGGCAGGAGGTCCAGGGCGTCCCGGTTTTTAATACCGTAAAGGAAGCAGACGCCTACTGCCGGCAGAACCACGATGGCCCGGCCGATGTGTCGGTCGTTTTCGTCCCGGCAAGGCTGGTCAAGGCCGCGGCGATCGAAGCGATCGAGGCCGGCGTCAAGCTGGTCGTCATCGTGCCCGACCGTGTCCCCGTCTGGGACGCGATCCAGATCGCCGACGCAGCCAAGGCGCACGGCGCGAACTTTGTCGGGCCCAACACGCTGGGCATCATCAGCCCGGGCAAGGCGGTGCTGGGGATGATCGGCGGCCGCGCCGAGTCGGCCAAGGCATGGTTCAAACCCGGCAACGTCGGCGTGATCAGCCGCTCGGGCGGAATGAGTTCTTCTACCGCTTACTATTTAGGCCAGGTCGGCATCGGACTGAGCACGATCTGCCACGTCGGCGGCGACTCGGTACTGGGCCTGCGGTTCCCCGACGTCGCGCTTCTGTTCCAGGACGATCCTGACACCGAAGCGATCGTGATCTTCGGGGAGATCGGCGGATCACAGGAAGAAGACCTCGCGGCGCTGATGAAGTCGGGTCGCGTCACCAAGCCGGTCGTTGCTTATATCGGTGGCAAGGCGGCGAAGGAGGGCACACGCTTCAGCCATGCCGGTGCGATCATCGAAGGCGGCAAGGGCACACATGCTGGGAAGGTCAAGGCCCTGACCGAGGCCGGCGCGACCGTCGTTGCCAGCTTCGGCGACCTGCCGGATGCTACACTCAAGGCTATCGCAGCCACCTCGGGGAGCGCATCATGAGCGAAGCCAATCCTAATAGCTGGACCACCGCCGTCACCGAGATCAAACCCAACCGCGTGGCGGTGCGTGGCTACGACATCGCCGAACTGATGGGCAACGTCACGTTCGGGCAGGCGGTATACCTGATCCTGCGTGGTGAACTGCCCAGCGCGGCAGTCGGGAAGCTGATGGACGCTGTCCTTGTCTCGTCGATCGACCACGGCGCGACTCCGCCGAGTGTCTTGGCGGCACGGACCGTAGCCAGCACGGGTGCCGGGCTGAGCCAGTCCGTCGCCGCAGGGATCATGTCGATCAACAAATCTCACGGCGGCGCGGTCCAGGACTGCGCCACCCAGCTTGGCCGGATCATCGAACGGGCCGAGCGTGATGGCCAGCCGCTTGCCGAGGCCGCGAAGGCTGAACTGGCCGAGATGAAAGAACGAGGCGAACGGATGAGCGGGTTCGGGCACCGCATCCACACGCAAGACCCCCGTACGGCGCGGCTGTTCGAGCTGGCCGCCGAGGCAGGGGTTTCGGGCAAGTACCTCGACGCGGCGCGTGCGGTAGAGCAGATCTTCGCCGACGCCGGCAAGAAGCTGCCGATCAACGTCGACGGCGCGATCGGCGCGTTGCTTGCACAGCTCGGCTTCGACCCGGCGGTGATGAACGGGCTGTTCATGATCGCCCGCACGCCGGGGCTGGTCGCGCACGTCACCGAAGAACAATCACGACAGAAACCCATGCGCAAGATCGACCCGGTGGCCCACAGCTACGACGGGCCCGAAGCCAGAGCATTACCAGGAGATTGACCGATGCCGTACACCGCTGATCAAATCGCGGAACTATTCCCAGACATCACCGCCATCACCGACGCCGGCTTACGTGACAAGGTTGCGACCGTGTGGTCCGAGGCGATCGAGACCGGCGCGGGGGGCAAGGGCTGGAAGTTCGACGAACTCCGCGCGATCCCGTTCACGCTGCTGGCAGGCGACATCGACCTGCGCTTCATCGAACACCTCAACTCCTGCATCCGACAGTGCATCGTGATCGCCGACACGTTGACGACGATCTACGCCGGGAAGATCCCGGTGAACAAGGACGTCCTCATCGCCGGGGCGATGCTGGCAGACGTGGGCAAGCCGCTGGAGTTCGACCGTGACGCAGACGACAAGCTGGTCAAGGGCCACTTCGGAGAGATGCTTCGGCACCCATTCAGCGGCGTGGCGATGTGCTACAAGCACGGGATCCCCGCCGAGGTCATGCATATCGTCGCGACCCACAGCCACGAGGGCGACAAGGTCGAGCGGACGATCGAATCGATCATCTTCCACCACGCCGACTTCGTTGACTTCGACATCGCCAAGTATCTGGGCAAGCACCCTCTCAAGGGATAAGTAGGACTCACGATGAGCCTGACACTGGTAGAAAAAATCGCGACACGCTACGCCGTGGGACTTGGCGAAGGCGAGTCCGCGCTACAGGGGACGATCGTCACGATCAGGCCCAAGCACGTGATGACCCACGACAACACCGGCGCGGTGATAGGGAAGTTTAAGAGCATCTTCCCCGATGGCATTGAGCCGAAGGTCGCCGACCCACACCAGCCGGTGTTCGCGATCGATCACGACATCCAGAACCACACCCCGGAGAACCTGGGCAAGTACGCGAAGATCCAGAAGTTTGCCGACGACCACGGGATCGATTTTTACCCGGCGGGGACCGGGATCAGCCATCAGGTGATGGTCGAGCAGGGCTACGCCGTGCCGGGGAGCATGATCGTCGGCAGCGACTCGCACTCGAACATTTATGGCGCGGTCGGCGCGCTGGGCACGCCGGTGGTGCGCACGGACGCGGCCTGCCTCTGGGCGACGGGGCAGACCTGGTGGCAGGTGCCCAAGGTCGCCCGCTGCGTGCTCAAGGGCAAGCTCCGCCCGGGGGTGGTCGGCAAGGACGTCATCATCGCACTGTGCGGATTATTCAATCAAGACGAGGTGCTTAACCACGCTGTTGAGTTCGTCGGCGAGGGTGTGTCGTGCCTGTCGATGGACCAGCGGATGTCGATTGCCAATATGACCACCGAGTGGGGCGCGCTGGCTGGGGCGTTTGGGTTCGATGAGGTGTTGCGTGACTACCTCTACACCCGGGCAGATTACTTCGCTGAAAGCCCACTGCCAGGTTCACGGCGCGACGGCAGCCTCGGTGGTTACACACGAGCCGATGTCGACGGATGGTGGAACGACCAATTGGAGGCGGACGGTGACGCGGCTTACGCTGTCGAGCTTGAACTGGACCTTAGCACGGTGATCCCCCACGTCTGCGGGCCCAACGAGGTCAAGACGATGTCGTCGCTGCCGGCGATACAGAAGAAGAAGATCGCGGTGCAGAAGGCGTATCTATTGTCGTGCGTAAACGCTCGGCTGGAAGATTTATGCGACGCGGCCGAAGTTGTGAAGGGCAAGCGGATCGCGGAGGGCGTATCGTTCTACATCGCGGCGGCGTCTGCGGAGGTGCAGCAGAAGGCGGAAGATAACGGCGACTGGCAGGCGTTGATCGAGGCCGGCGCGACCCCCCTGCCGTCCGGGTGCGGTCCCTGCATCGGGCTGGGCCAAGGCACGACCGAGCCCGGCGAGGTCGCCATCAGCGCGACCAACCGCAACTTCAAGGGCCGGATGGGCAGCGCGGATTCGCTGGTGTACCTGGGCTCGCCGGCGGTAGTCGCGGCGTCGGCGCTGGCGGGCTACATCTGTGCACCGTCGGACTATGAAGACACCGAGCCCGTCAAGCGGATCACGGTCCAAGCGCCTAAGGGTCTGGCCGCCGGGACAGTAACGATCATTGAGGGCTTCCCCGCGAAGGTCGCCGGGCGTGCGCTCTATATGCCCAGGGACAACATGAACACCGACGGTATCTACGCCGGGAAGTGGACGTATAAGGACGACATGACGCCGGAGCAGATGAAAGAGGTCGCGTTTGAGAATTACGACCCGGCGTTCAACGAGACCTACCGTGACGGCGACATCGTCGTCGGCGGGCGAAACTTCGGCACCGGGTCCAGCCGGGAACAGGCGGCGACCTGCCTGAAGTATAAGGGCGTGCCCTGCGTGATCGCGGCCAGCTACAGCGAGACCTACCGGCGAAACGCGTTTAACAACGGGTTCCTCTGCATCGAATGCCCGGGGCTGGTCGACCATCTGGCTAAGGAGTTGGCTTCACACGACAAGCCCACGATCATCGGGCCGGATATCGAAGTTGATTTCCAGGCGTCACTCGTCCGCGTCGGCGGCGAGGCCTTCCCGTTTCCCCCGCTGAGCGCGACCGCGCAAGAGCTGGTCGTCGCAGGCGGCGCCGAGGCGATCGCACGCTCCCGGCTCACGACGTAATAACTCCGACACCCTAGACACGGTTTTTTGCAAGGATACCCCGATGGCTAAGTACAAGATCGCATGGATGCCCGGCGACGGCGTGGGCAATGACGTGATGGAAGCGGCGAAGATCGTTCTGGACGCCATGAAGTTTGACGCCGAGTACGTCCCGGCGGACATCGGCTGGGAGTTCTGGTGCAAGGAGGGCGACCCCCTGCCGGAGCGCACGATCCAGACCCTCAAGGGCACCGACTGCGCACTGTTCGGCGCGATCACCAGCAAGCCACGCGATGAGGCGAACGACGAGCTCGCCCCCGAGCTCAAAGACAAGGGGCTGGTTTACTTCAGCCCGATCGTCAAGCTGCGTCAACTCTTTAACCTGCACACCAACCTCCGCCCGTGCAAGGCTTTTCCGGGCAACCCGCTGAACTACCGCGACGATGTCGACCTGGTCGTCTTCCGCGAGAACACCGAGGGGATGTACGGCGGGGTCGAGTGGTTCCCGCTGCCGGAGAAGGTTTATACGGCCATGTGCGACAACCCCAAGATGGTCAAGTGGAAGGACAAGGGGCTCGAAAACGTCGCCCTGTCGACACGGATCATGAGCAGCCAGGGCTGTGAGAGCATCGTCACCCAGGCGTTCGAATATGCCAAGACCCACAGCCGAAAAAGCGTCACCCTCGTCGAAAAGCCCAACGTCCTGCGCGAGACCGGCGGGCTGATCACCCGGGTCGCCCGTGAGGTTGCCAAGAAATACGACATCCCGCTGTGGGAAGCCAACATCGACGCGATCTGCATGTGGATGATCAAGAACCCGCAGAACTACGACGTGCTGGTCGCGGAGAACATGTTCGGCGACATCATCTCGGACCTCTGCGCCGGGCTGGTCGGCGGGCTGGGCTTTGCGTCGGCGGCGAACATCGGCGACGACTACGCGGTGTTTGAACCGACGCACGGGTCGGCGCCGAAGTACGACGGGATGTACAAGGTCAACCCGATGGCGATGCTGCTGACGGTCAAGCTGATGTTCGACTGGCTCAACGAAGACGACTTGGCGTCGCGCCTGGAAGCCGCGGTCGCCAAGGTCATCAAGGAGCACAAGGTCGGGACGTATGACGTGGGGCTGAGCAACACGACGCTGGAGGTCGCCCAGGAAGTTGCCCGGCATGTGTAAGATATTGAGCAAACCGCGAAGGCGCGAAGAGCGCTAAGGCAGAAGGAACCCAGTCAATGGCATCAGATAAGTTCAAAACGGAAGACTTTATCAGCTACGACCTGGCGAAGTGGGCGTGTGGGTTGAAATACGACGACCTCAGCGCCGAGGCGATCGAGCGGGCGAAGCTGTTCTGGTTTGATTCGCTGGGCTGTGCGCTGGGCGGCAGTCAGCAGGAGGACGCACAGATACTGCTCAAGCACCACCGGGCGATGAATGAAGACGGCGGCGGCGCATGTACTTGCTTCGTCAGCGGGTTCAAAGCCAACCCGGTCGACGCCGCTTTCCTTAACGGGCACATGATCCGGTCGATGGATTACAACGACATCTACTGGAAGGCCGACCCTTCGCACCCAAGCGATCTGATCTCCGGGCCCCTGGCGGTATGCGAGGCCAACGGGTTGTCGGGCAAGGACCTGATCCTGGCGACGGTGATAGCGTACGAGGTCGAGATGCGGCTGGTTGAGATCGGTCGGCCGGGCGTGCGGGAGTACGGCTGGCACCACGCGACGCTGACCGGCTTTGCGGCTCCCTACGGGCCGGGACGCCTGCTAAACCTAAGCGTAGAGCAGATGGTCAACGCCATCGGCATCAGCGCCAGCCGGACCGGCTCGCTGGGCGCCGTCACTGCCGGGAAGCTGACGAATATGAAGAACACCGTCGACCCCTGGGCGACGCGCGTCGGGGTCGAGTCGGCCATGCTCGCCAAGCTGGGATATTCCGGGCCAGAGCACATCTACGACGGCAAGGAAGGTCTGTTCCATGTCTTCGGCCATTCGCAAGTGGGCAACGAGCCATGCGCCTTCGACGCCGACGGCCTGATCAAAGACCTGCCCCGATCAAAGGGCGACCACTACCGCATCGTCGATTGTGGCATGAAGTCATTCCCGATCGAGGCGCTCAGCCACGCCCCGCTGACCGCGATGATGAAGTGCGTTAAGGAAAACAACATCAAGGCAGACGACGTCACCGAGATCAAGGTCGAGGTCATCGCCCGAGCGGCGGACATCCTCGGCGACCCGCACAAGTACCGCCCCACCGGCAAGGAAACGGCCGACCACTCGTTGCCCTACTGCCTGGCCGCCGGGCTGATCGACGGGATGGTCACGCCTTTGCAGTTCAAGCAGGAGCGGATCGAAGACCCTGCCCTGATCCCGGTGATGGACAAGGTCAAGGTCGTTCCCAACGATGAGTTCGAGGCGCTGTTCCCCGAGTTCCAGCCAAGCCGAGTGACGCTGACGCTCAACGACGGCAAGAGCTTCGCCACCCGCGTCGATGTCCCCAAGGGCGACCCGCGTGACCCGATGACCCCGGACGAGATCACCGTCAAGCTCACAGCGCTTGGCAAAGAGGTCGTGGGTGAAGATCGATGCAAGCAGATCGGCGAGCACATCATGGCCATCGATGAGCAGGCCACGGTGGGCAAGCTGATGGAATTGATGACGGCCTGATGAGGTTGGCTCGATCCGCATGCCGGGCTCATGCGGGGTAAGCCACTGGCAGGGGCTTTCAAGATCACAGCCTGTTCAGCCTTACTAATGGCGCAAGCAACCGCCTTCAAGCCCCTGGCCTGTCATCACTGTGGCTTATTGACCTGGATCATGGCCCGCAAGGCGATTCTTTCTCACCAGGCCATCGAGTTAATACATCATCTCATATAATCTTAGACGAGGTTATGGGAGAATCTTCGGAATTCTTTCATAGGTTCCGAGTCCGCTGCAAATCGCTGCGGCCTCGGCGTCTTTAAGATAGAGACGCTAACGCCGTGCGGTCCATCACCATGCATCAAGATCATCTGCGCCGATACGTACAGGATCGTGACCCCAAGTCGTTTGAGGCGCTGATGGAGGCGTTTCGGCCATTGGTGGTGTCGGTGTGCCGGCGTCATCTGGTCAGCCGCGACGATATCGATGACGCGGTGCAGGAGACTTTCACGAAACTGGCGCTTCAGGCTGACAAGATTCACAATCTGATGCCGTGGCTGCACAGGGTTGCCTACACGGCGTGCGTGGACATCATCCGCAAGCAGGGCCGAGAGCGCTCTCGGATCGAGAGCTTCTCACATCATCCGGGGCCAGACACACAGCGTGCGCTCGCCCGGCAGATGGCGCGCCACCGGCTCCCCGAGGCGCTGGGTTGCCTGGACGAGCCGTCACGGACACTTCTGCAGGCTTGCTTCCTATACAACATGCCGATGCGGGTGATCGCGGGGATCCGGGATGTCTCTGTGGCGACGATCAGCCGACATGTACAGAGGGCTGTCGGGGATCTGGGCGCGGTGCTGCGAGACATGGGGATCGATTCACTGGACTCGGACACGCTCAGCGCCTGCCTGATGGAGGCCGGTCAGGCGATCGGCGAAAACGATGACGACGGTGGCGGTCTGCGGCTTGGGGCGGACTGGCACACGGCTCCGCAAGACGATACTCACCGTATCCGCACACCTACATCGGACTGCCTCCCGGGCTGGTCCCGGCCGATCCGCGTCGGTGTGTATCTGAGCTACCAGTCCATTTTTACGCCGAACTTTGACGGTTGGCATATGCCCGTGGAGTACCAGGTCAAGACGCTCAAATTCTCATCCGGCATGGGGTTTCAGTACGTGGGTCTGGTTGAACCTGGGACCTCGGCCCACGCGCCGATCGAACGCACACTGCGAGATTATGGCATCACCGCAGGCCTGATTGATATCACGGACGTCGACTCACTTCTTTCGCTGGATGCTATCTATCTGGGTTGGAGCTACGCGACATCCACCGCCGCTTTGGAGGCGACCGCAAGCGCCGTCAGCCAAGGGGTCGGGCTGTACAACGAACACTTCACTTCGCAACTCACGACAGATATGAGCGATCCGCGCATGCGCCGGCTTATGCTGTCCCGGTCGGAGATAGGCTTCAGCCACGCCACCCCGTGCATCTCGCCACGGTGGGCAACCTATCACAAGCGTCACCCCGCCTTCCCCGGAATCTCTGCGGGCACAACATTCCTGGTCAGCGGTTGCGGGCCCTTATATAAACCTGTCCGTGGAGCCGAGATACTCATGACGCGCAACGATATCTCCGAGCCAAACGATCTGATACATTCCATGGCGGTTTCGGCGATGCGGATACCCGCCCTGGTTGTCGGCGAACTCGGTCGCGGCCGGGTGATCGTTCTAAATGTCTTAAGCCCCGAAGGGATCTTCCGTCACACTGCCTACCAGGGCGATTATCTGGCAAACATATTCCAGTGGCTGGCGGAGCCGAGACAAGAGTTTGTGCAGTCGGCGAACAGGCAGGATCCGGGTTGATTATGAGTGTGGTTCTGGCGCACGTGACAGGCCGCGATAGTCTTCCGGCGTATTAATGTTACGGACAATCGCGGGGCTCGGAAGTTCGGTTGTAACAACTCGGCCCTCGTGCGCCTGAGGCAGTTCTCGTAACCCAACGTCGCAGGCGTTAGACATGACGTATGGGATCATCGACGCGGGGAAGATCATCGGATGGCCCCGCTTGCCGTCGTGCGCGGCGATGATGATCTTCCCGGGCGTCTGCGCGAAGGCCTGGCAGCAGCGTGCGATGTCGTCGGTGGTCAACCCCGGTTGATCCCCCGGGCAGATCAAGATGCCGTCATCCGGGGCCAAGTCGTGCTCACGCTGAAGCTGAACCACGCCCAGTCTGACCGAGTCGATCATCTCGGCGTCGGGTTCGTCGTTGAGTACGACGCTGAGCTTAGGCCCGGCCAGTTCAAAGGATGAGGCGACCATGCTGTTGGTCACGATGACCGCTGCGGTAACAGCCGGGCACATGGCGATCGGCTCGACCACCGCAAGCAGCATCGGCCGGCCGGCTACTTCCATCAATTGCTTGGGCCGACCCATTCGGCTCGACCGGCCGGCGGCGGGGATGATGGCGTGGATGCTGGGCATGGCGTGGCCTGGCTAAAACCCGCCGCAGCTACACAGCGTGCGGCATAGGGGTAGACCTCAACGCTTGGGCTTTTGAATGGCTTTGCCGGCGGGCGAATCGGTCATCGGGAGTTTCCGACGGACGATCTTGTCGAACTGATACATCGCACCGGCGATGGCGGGCGCGGTGGGAACCAGACCGATCTCGCCGACGCCGCGTGCGCCGAACGGGCACTCGGGGTCGGGCTCTTCGATGAACATCAGCTCCATCTCCGGCATCTGATGCGCCCGCAGAACGCCGCAGTCGTTGATCTTCTTGGCCTGGATCTCCGCCCCCTCAACCTCGAAATCTTCGGTCAGGGCGTAGCCGATGCCCATGTGCAGCGAGCCGTACATCTGACCCTTCAGTTGCGTGGGGTTGATGACCCGGCCGACATCGTGGCAGGCGATCATCTTCTTCAGCGCGCCGTCGTCGTCAAGGATGGCGACCTGCGTGGCGAAGCCGTAGGTGATGTGCGTCTTAGGCCCGCCGGGCTTGTCCATATCCTTGCCGAGCTTGCTGGTGTAGTCGCAGCGCCACTCGCCCTGGAAGACTTGCCCGACAAGGTCCTTGAGCGTCTTGCCTTGATCCAGTTGCGCCTTGAGCGTCTTGCCGACCTCCGCGATGGCGTTGCCGGCCAGGACCGTGGCCCTGCTGGCGGTGGTCTGTCCGCAATCGAGCTTGAGTGTCGTATCGGTCGAGCACCTGAACAGTTCCGGAGCCAGCCCGGTCGCTTCGTGTGCGAACTGGATGCAGAGGGTAAACAGCCCCTGGCCCATCTCGGTGAACCCGGTTCGGATGTGCAGGGTGTTCTCATCTTCCACCGTGATCGCGGCGCGTCCGATGTCGGGCATGCCGTTGCCCAGGCCGACGTTCTTGATCCCGCAGGCGATCCCGGCGTACTTGGCGCTCTTGTATTGGTCCTTGACCGCTTCGAGGGTGCGCCGCAGGCCGAAAGCTTTGTCGAGGATCTGTCCGGTGGCGAAGGCGTCGCCGAGCTCCAGGATGTTCCGGTCGCGGATGTCGTAGCCGTCGATCCCGCACTTCTCCGCGAGCCGGTCGAGCAGGCCCTCGATGGCGAACGCCGCCTGGTTCGCGCCAAAGCCTCGCATCGCGCCGCACGGCGGGTTGTTGGTGTAGACAGCCTTGGTGTGCATGTCGATATTCGGCACGCGATACGGCCCGGTGCAGTGACCGCCCGCCCGTTCGAGGACTTTCGCGCCGACAGAGGCGTACGCGCCCTTGTCACCGATGATGTTCGCCTTGACCGCAAGGATGTGGCCGTCGGCGTCGCAGCCGATCTTGTAAGTCAGTGTGATCGGGTGACGCTTGACGTGGATGCGGAAGCTCTCCGGTCGGGTGAGCGTGGTCTTGACCGGCTTGCCGGTGAGGAAGGCCAGCAGCGCGGTCTGGCCCTGGACGGACATGTCCTCTTTGCCGCCGAACGCCCCACCGTTGCTGACCAAAGCAACCTCGATGTTGTCCTGGTCGACGTTCAGTAACGATGCAATCTGTCGGCGGTCGTCGAACACGCCCTGGCCCTGGCTGTAGACCTTCAGCGTCCGGCCGTTGTCGGTGTCGGTGGGGACCACGATGCAGGCCTCGGGCTCAAGGAACATGTGCTCGATGTGCTGGGTCCGGTAGGTGTCTTCGATGACGTGGGCGCATTGAGCAAACGCGGCTTCGGCGTCGCCCTTTTTCAGACTCGACTCGTTGAGCAGGTTCGTCCCGCGCTCGGGATGGACCAAAGGCGAGCCGGGCTCAAGCGCCTTAACCGGATCGGTGACGGGTTCTTTGACGATGTATTCAATGTCGATCAGCTCGGCGGCCTGTCGTGCCAGACGCTGACTGTCTGCGACCACGGCGGCGATCACATCCCCGGTGCAGCGGGTGTCCTGGCCCGGGGGAACGAAGACCGGCCAATCGCGTTCGATCAGCCCGACGTAGATTTCGCCGGGGACGTCCTTGGCCGTCACCACCCGATGCACACCTTCCAACGCCAGGGCCTTGCTCGCGTCGACGCTCACCACCGTCGCCCGGGGATGATCCGCCAGACGAAGCGCCCCAAAGAGCATGCCCGCGACGGTCATGTCGTCAACATACTTGCGGTCGCCCAGCACGGCATCGTGCCCGGAGTAACGCTTAAGGCTGGTCCCGACCTTGCCCGAACCGTCGGCCTCGTTGGGCGTGGGCGCCACTGTGCCCTCGCGGACCTTGCTGTAGAGTTCGATGCTGTCGATGACCTGTTTGTAGCCCGTGCAGCGGCACAGGTGCGGGCGGACGGCCTTGGTGATCTCATCCCGGCTGGGATTCGGGTTCTTAGTGCACAGCCCCACGCCCCGCATGGCGAAGCCCGGGATGCAGAACCCGCACTGCACGCCGCCGCATTGCACAAAGCTATCCGCGATCTGCTTGCGATGTTCCTCGTCAAGCCCCTCAAGGGTCGTCACCGTCTTGCCCTGGACCCGGCTGGGCTTCATGGTGCAGGACATCATCGGTTTGCCATCGACCAGGACCGTGCAGCAGCCGCACTGGGCCTGGGGCTGGCAGCCGTTCTTGGGCGAGGTGATGCCCAGGTGGTCGCGCAGGACATCCAGCAAGGTAAGCCCGTCGTCGACGAGATCGACCGAGACCGGCTCGCCGTTGACGTTGCAGCGCAAAGTCTGGGTCGTGGCGGACATACGAGACAATGTACTCATAACGGTTGGCCTCCGCGCGGCTCTAAAGCCTGCGATCCCGGTTTTTTTCTTGATACAAGTGGCCAACTCGTGCCCGGCTTAGCCGGACTATCCTTCCACCAATCCCCATTGTCGCCGGTGAGGCCAATATCACCAAGCGAAACTTCGAGAATATTTCGCTTTGTGACATAGCCCATGTCTGGTATAAAAACACGTCTATGCCCCAAACCTCCCGATTCGTTACTCAAGCCCAAAAATATAAACCCCGAATGATCCGCTTCCTGCGGGACATGATCGCTATCCCCTCGGAGTCAGCCGAGGAGGGCAAGGTCATCGCCCGTATCAAGCAGGAAATGAAAGCCACCGGGGCTTTCGACAAGATATGGTCCGATAAGATGGGCAATCTCTTCGGCCAGGTCGGCAAACCCGGCAAAGGCAAGAAGTTGATCGCCATCGACGCCCACGTCGACACCGTCGGCGTCGGGGACCGCTCGGAGTGGAAACACGACCCCTATAAGGGCAAAGTCGCGGACGGCAAGGTTTGGGGCCGGGGCGCAGGCGACCAGGAAGGGGCCGTCCCCGCCATGGTCTACGCCGGAAAGATCATGCGTGATCTAAAGTTGGATATGTCCGAATACTACCTGCTGGTGGTCTTCACCGTGATGGAGGAAGACTGCGACGGGCTGTGCTGGCAGTACATCGTCAACGAGGACAAGATCAAGCCGGACGCCGTGGTCGTCACCGACTCGACCAACTGCTGGATCCTTCGGGGCCACCGCGGGCGGATGGAGATCGGCGTGACCGCCAAGGGCAAATCCTGCCACGGCTCGATGCCCCACAAGGGCGACAACGCCATCTACAAGATCGCCAAGGTCGCCAACGAGATCGAGAAACTCAACAAGCGGCTCAAGGCCGACAAGTTCCTGGGCAAGGGGACGATCACTGTCAGCTACGTCGATTGCAAGACCCCGAGTATGTGTGCCGTCCCGGGTGAGGCGTTCATCCACCTGGACCGCCGGCTGACTGTCGGGGACACCAAAGCGTCCGCGGTCCGTGAAGTGAAGGACGCCGTCAAGCGGGCCGGGGTCAAGGCCAAGGTCGAGGTCCTGCGCTACGCCCGACCGAGCTACACGGGGCTGACCTACGAGACCGAAAAATACTTCCCGACCTGGTGCGAGCCGGAAGATGCGCTCCAGGTCCAGGCGGCGGTGAAGGCCCACCGAGATGTGTTGGGCGTTGCCCCGACGCTGCACCGCTGGACGTTCAGCACCAACGCCGTGTCTATCGCTGGGATGTACGGGATCCCCTGCGTCGGGTTCGGGCCGGCCCCGGAGAACGTCGCCCACACCGTCAACGACTCTGTCCCGATCGACCACCTGGTCAAGTGCGCCGCGTTTTACGCCGGGTTCGGCGAGGCGTACTGCGACCTGGCAGCTAAACGACCCAACAAAACCAAGATGAATGTCAAGCGAAGGAAAGGTTAAGTAAACAGATGACGACGAGCCTCAAAGGAAAAGACTACATCGAGACCCAGGACCTGAGCCTGGCCGAATTGAACCTGCTACTGGAAACCTCGGACGAGCTGAAAGCCAAGTTTCACCGCGGCGAGCCGACGGTCGTGTTGAATAACCAGACCGCGTACCTGTTGTTTTTTGATAAGTCCACGCGGACGCGCAACGCCTTCGAGGCGGGGATGACCCAGCTCGGCGGGCACGCGCACTTCCTGGACGCCGATGTCACCCAGATCAGCCACGGCGAAACCCCGGCCGACACCGGCAAGATCCTGGCCGCGATGGGCCACGGGATCTGTGTCCGCCACGACCTGGTCCTGGATGAGGGCAACAAGTACATGCGTGAGATGGCGGCGGCGTGCAACGTCCCGATCATCAACATGCAGTGCGACGTCGACCACCCGACCCAGACATTGGCCGACATCATGACCATCCGCGAACACTTCGGCAAGGACAACGTCCAGGGCCTGAAGATCGCCGTCACCTGGGCGTTTGCGCCGTCCTACGCCAAGCCGCTTAGCGTGCCGCAGGGATTGATCACCTTGATGACGCGCTTCGGGATGCATGTTTCTCTGGCACACCCCGAGGGCTACAACCTGATCAACCGCACGGTGGAATCGGCCAAAGCCAACGCCAAAGAGTCCGGCGGGTCGTTCGAGATCGTCGACGACATGGACGCCGCCTTCGCCGATGCCGATATCGTCTATCCCAAGAGCTGGGGCGTCTACGAACTGATGCTCGAACGCCAGAACGCCACGACCAAGGCCGAGATCGACGCGAACCAGCAGGCTTGTTTAGAGATGAACCACAAGCACAAGGACTGGATCTGTGACGAGCGCCGCATGGGCTTGGCGAAGAAGTCTGCCGTCTACATGCACTGCCTGCCCGCCGACCGCGATGCAGAGGTGACGGATGCCGTGATCGACGGCCCACAGTCCATCGTCTTCCAAGAAGCCGAGAACCGCCTGCACACCGCCAAAGCGATCATGGCGTGCACGATGCGCGAACGGCCGTTCTAAGGATTAAGATAAACAGCAACCGCAGAGGCGCACATGCCCCTGCGGTTTTTTACTTGGTTTCTAACTATGGCTAACGTCAGACCAACCGTAATCGCCCTGGGGGGCAACGCCATCAGTGTGCCCGGGGAGCAGGGGAACATCCCCCAGCAGTTCGCGCACATGTCCGATACTGCGCGGTACCTGACCGGTGCGATGGCGGACGGCCGGAACATCGTGATCACCCACGGCAACGGGCCCCAGGTCGGGAATGTGCTGCGGCGGGTCGAGCTTGCGTCCAGTGAGATGTACCCCCTGCCTCTTGAGGTCTGCGTTGCCGATACCCAGGCAGGGATGGGCTACATGATCGGCCAGTGCATGGTTAACGCGCTGAAGAAGCGCGGGCTCGAAACCGATGTCACGACGCTGGTGACCAACGTCCTGGTCGATAAGAGCGATCCAGCATTCAGGCGGCCGACCAAGCCGATCGGTTCGCAGATGCCCAGGGATCAGGCCGAGACTCATCGGGACAAGGACGGCTGGTCTATCGTGGAGGTTACGGACGGCATCTACCGCCGGATCGTCCCGTCGCCGATCCCTAAGGAAATCATCGAACTGAACACGATCCGCCGGCTGGTCGACGATGGCGAACTGGTCATCTGCTGCGGCGGCGGCGGCGTGCCTGTGACCCGAGATGAGCACGGCATGCTCCGTGGTGCCGCGGCCGTGATCGACAAGGACCGCACCTCCGCGCTGCTTGCACGAAAGCTCAACGCCGACACGCTTGTGATCCTGACCGCCGTCGAACAAGTCTGCCTGAACTTCGGCAAGCCGGACCAGAAGGCGCTGGACACACTGACGATCAGCGAAGCGAAGGCTTATCTGAAAGAGGGTCACTTCGCCGAGGGCTCGATGGGCCCGAAGATCGAAGCGGCGGTGGATTTTGTGGAAGGTTCCAGCAACCCCGACGCGGTGGCGATCATCGCCGAGCTTCCCCAACTCACCGCCGCACTGGATGGAAAAAGTGGGACGCGGATCAGTCGCAACTGATCTCGCTCATTCTTTCGTGAAGCCCCCTGGCTATCTCGGCGCTCTGCGCCCGGATCGCCACCTCATCACAGCTTACGACCGCCCCGCTTCTTAGTTTCCAGACGCCGCCGATCATGACGTCGGATACGAACTCGGGGCCCATGGCGTAGATCATGTGGCCTGCGAGGTTGTCGGCGCTCAGCGGGGTTGCGGGGACGTAGCGAGTGAGGACGAGGTCGGCTTCGGCGCCGGGCTCGAGCAGGCCGAGCTTGACGCCCAGGCACTTGGAAGCGAAGCGTGCGGACTCGCCGATCATGTCAAGCGGTCGGCCAAACGGTAGCGGTAGTTGGCCGTCGTGGCTCTTAAATTGGGCGGTGCGTGCTTCGCGCCACATGTCGGCGCCGATCCCGTCGGTCCCGAGCATCGGGGGTCTCTTGAACTTGGCGACCGGGGCGTAGCCCACACCGTTATTCATGTTCGAGTTGGTGTTGTGCGCCATCGTGATTGTGTCACACTGGTTGACGACGTCGATGTCGGCTTCGGACAGGTGTGTTCCGTGGGCGAAGATCGTGCCGGGGATGTCGAGCAGGCCGTGCTGGGTGAAGCGGTCAAAAAGATTGCTGCCGTAGCCCGCCTTGGTCATCGCTTCGTCGCAGGGGTCTTCCGCGACGTGGATGTGGACGCCGACGCCCAGTTCTTTTGCGAGGTCCGCGCAGCCGGCGAGCGAGTCGTCGTTGAGTGTGAAGCTCGCGTGTGCCCCGACCATCGCGGCGAACCGGCCGTTGTCACGCTTTTGGCAGAGCAGGACAAAACGCTCATTCTCGTCGAGTCCGCGTCGGGCCTCGTCCGGGTGGTTACGGTCGGTGGTTTCGTAGCAGAGCACGCCCCGGCAGCCGGCCTCGGCGATCCCCCCTTCCAGTTCCGAGAGGCTCCCTTCAATCGCGTCCGGTGAAGCATGGTGGTCGATCAGCGTCGTCGTCCCGCAACGCAGCGCCGCCAGCGCCCCGATCTGCCCGCTTGCGCGGATACTCTGGACGTCGTGGGCGCGGTCCAGCCGCCACCAGATGTATTTCAGTATCTCGTAAAAGTTCGTCGGCGTCTTCGGCGCAGCGGGCATCCCGGCGGCCAAGGCCGAGTACAGGTGCGTGTGCCCGTTAACCAGTCCCGGCATGAGCACAGCGCCGCCGCAATCGATGACATCGTCCCCCGGCTCGGGCGATACACCCTTGCCCACCGCGACGATCTTCCCATCTGACACACGCAGGCCGCCGTGCTCGACCTTCGGCGGATCCAGTTGAACCAGAATCGCGTTTTGAAAGACGGTTCCCATTAAAGATCCCCCAGCACGCCCGTCTGCTCGTTGAACGACTCTATCAGCTTGTCCCATTCACTTGCCTGCGTAAACGTCTTCGTCCAGAAGTCCGGGTCCCACAGTTGGTTTAGCTCGTCGATCGTCCGGCCCTGCTGCTCGACCCAGGTGAAGTACTTGAAGTTGTGCAGGGCCTTTCGGTCCTGGTAGGTCAATTCGCGGAGGTGATCGGTGACGACGCCATCGAGGTATCGGGCCCGGTCGGCGATCGCATGGTCGCGGTCGTAGCCGCCGCGCTCATCGGACAACTCGCTGAGCCGGCTCTCGTACATCCCCGCCGAATCGGTCAGGCATGTGAAGATGACATCCCGGCCATCCATGTCGTAGTGCCTGGCGGTCTTGATCGCGGCAACCAGGTTGCAGATGCTCGATACGCCCAGCAGCGGCAGTTGATCGGCGAGCTCATCAGAAACGCTTGCCCTCAGATATGACTGACCGGCCGGCTCGTTGAACAGACGCAATAGCGACATGCACTGCTCGTCGTCGATCGCAGAGATCATGTCGGTATTTCGGACGTTGTGGACCCAGGGGACGTGCTTATCGCCGATGCCTTCGATCCGGTGCCCGCCGAAGCCGAACTGGTAGAGGGTCGGGCACTGCAAGGCCTCGGTGGCGACGACACGCACCTGAGGATGCTTTGTCCGCAGGAAATCTCCCGCCGCAATCGTGCCGGCGCTGCCGGTCGCAGAGACGTACCCGGACAGCCTCCGGTCGTTGCCCAACGACTCGAAGATTTCCTGGATGATCGACCCGGTGACGTGGTAGTGCCAGGTCGGGTTGCCGAACTCCTCGAACTGGTTGAAGATCACGCACTCGGGGCGGGTGTTTTTTATCTCCCAGCACTTGTCGTAAATCTCCTTGACATTGGATTCGCAGCCGGGGGTGGCGATGACCTCCGAGCAGATGCCTTTAAGCCAGTCGAAGCGTTCCCGGCTCATCTCCTCGGGGAGGATGGCGACGGCGTCGCAGCCCAGGAGCGCCGAGTCGAACGCGCCGCCGCGGCAGTAGTTGCCGGTGCTGGGCCAGACGGCCTTGTTCCGGGTCAGGTCAAACTCCCCGGTGACCAGGCGGGGCGCAAGGCAGCCGTAAGCCGCGCCGACCTTGTGCGCGCCGGTCGGGAAATACTTGCCGACGATCCCGACGATGGTGGCGTCCACCCCGGTCAGCTCGGGGGGGAACTCGACGAAGTTGCCGTTGTTGTACAGCCCGCCCTTCTCGGTCGGCTCGTTCTTCCAGGAGATGCGGAAGAGGTTTACGGGATCGACATCCCACAGCCCCACCTGCTTGAGCCGATCCTTGACCTTCTTAGGGACCAGCGAGGGGTCGCGCATCTGCGCGAAGGTCGGCAGCAACACCTTGCGGTCTCGGCACTGCTTGATGGTTCGGTCTAACACCTCTTGATTCACCTGCATCAACTTACTCCGTCTGTCAGGCCTCGGCCGGCCAGGGCCGATGCCAGGTTATCTATACTTGGCTTTATCTTAATCGGTTCGCCGCCGGCCCGGATCGCGGCGTGTGTGTCCTTCAGCCCGCTGCCTGTCACCATCGCCAGCACGCGATCGCCCCCGCCCCCGGATTGACCCCCGGAGATTATCCCATCCGCGATCGCTGCCTTCACGCCCGCCAGTGCCGCCGCCGCCGCGGGCTCGGCGTATACCCCGTGACGGCCTGAGATGCGCATCGCTTCGAGGATCTGATCGTCATTAACGCAGACGACCACGCCGTCGGCGTCCTTGAGCGCGTTGACCGCCTTGCGCCAGTTGCGTGGGACCGCGACGTTGATGCTGTCGGCGATGGTGGCTCCGGTATCGTCCACCGGCGGCATCTTTCCCTTTTCGAGTGCGTATGCGATCGGCGCGACGCCCCTGGCCTGCACGCCCAACAGACGCGGCAGCCGGTCGATCACACCCAATGCGTGCATCTGCTTGAGCCCCTTCCATATCCCGGCGATCGTGCAGCCGTCGCCGACGCTGATGGCGACCCAGTCCGGGACGCCGCCAAACGTGTGGCTCTGCTCGGCGACCTCGAGCCCGCCGGTCTTCTTGCCCTCGACCAGGACGGGGTTGATCGCGCAGTTGCGGTTGTACCAGCCGAACTTCTCACAGGCCTGCGAGCAAAGTTGGTAGGCCTGGTCGTAGCTGCCCTGCACCGAGATCACGGCGGCGCCGAAGACCAGTAGCTGGGCGAGCTTGGGCTCGGGCGCGGTGTGCGGGACGAAGATCACACAGGGCATCCCGGCGAGCGCGGCGTGCCCGGCGAGGCTGGTCGCGGCGTTGCCGGTCGAGGCACAGGCGATCGTCCCGGCACCGTGCTGGAGGGCATGGGCGACCCCGACCGAGCTGGCGCGGTCCTTGAACGATGCGGTGGGATTGCGGCCCTCGTCCTTGAGCAGCAATTGCTGAAGGCCCAGGTCTTTGGCGAGCCTGGATGCGTCGATCACCGGGGTCCAGCCGACGGACCAGTCGTCGCGTACGGCCGAATCTTCAAGCGGCAGCAGCTCCCGGTAACGCCAATGATTCAGCGGCCGGCCCGCCAGCGGCGACTTCTCCCAAGCGGCGCGCACCGCGTTCAGGTCGTAGTTGACATCCAGGATCCCCTCATCCGGCCCGCAGTCCGGGCAGGTCATTCGCAGCGCGCCGGGCTCAAACGAGCGGTCGCAGACGACGCAGGTATATCCCGTCAGGTATGCCGTCATCCGGTAAATCCCAAAACGACCATTGTACCGCGCGGGGCCTATTCTACCTACCCCTACTTATTTAACTGAAACAAATCTGTTGGTCATTAGGGGATTGTCGATTACGCTATAGGGTTGCACCAGCCAACACTTTTGACCTGTAGGACCCATAACTAAACATCATGGTTGACCTCTATTGCACACCGTTTGTGGACCTGATCGACCGCATGCGTCTGGAATACCAGACCCGATCGAGCCTGTTCGACCTTCCCGCCAAGAAGTGGTTCGTCCCTTCGCCGGACGGGCCGGACCTGTCGGTGACGTTCCACGGCCGCAAGGCGGGCAACCCGGTCGGGCCAGCGGCGGGGCCCCAGACACAGATGGCCCAGAACCTGGTGCTCGCCTGGCTGGCAGGGTCACGGATCCTCGAGCTCAAGACCGTGCAGATCGACGACCGGCTGGATATCCCCAGGCCCTGCATCGACGCAACCAACGTCGGGTACAACGTCGAGTGGTCCCAGGAGCTGCGCCTAGGCGAGTCGCTGGACCAGTACGTTCAGGGCGCGATGCTCATCCACATGCTCCGCAGCAGCCCCCAGACCTTCGGCCACCCGTTCGGGGAGTCCCCGATGGACGGCCCGGGCGGCGAGACGCTGTTTGACATGTCCGTCGGGTACGACCTCAAGGGCATCCAGTCCCCCCCGGTCCGGCGGTTCCTGGATGGGATGCTCGACGCGACGGCTGACATCAACGCGCTGCGGGACCAACTCCCGGGCCGCCTCAAGCACCTGCGCGACCTGGATTACCCCACCCGGCTGAGCAGCAGCATCACGCTTTCGACCTTCCACGGCTGCCCGGCCGACGAGATCGAGCGGATCTGTGAGTTCCTGCTGACCGAGATCGGGGTCGACGTCATCGTCAAGATGAACCCCCCGATGCTCGGCAAAGAGCGGCTGGAACACCTGCTTCACGGCGTGATGGGCTTCCACGAAGTCAAGGTCAGCCCCGAGGCGTACACCAGCGGGGTTTTGTTCGATGACGCGGTTGGGATATGCCAACGGCTGACGTCGGTAGCAAAATCTAACGGGCGGTCCTTCGGGGCGAAGTTCTCGAACACGCTGGAGGTGGTGAATCACAAGGATTTCTTCACGCCCGACAACAAGGTGATGTACCTCTCGGGGACGCCGCTGCACATGATCTCGCTGACGCTGGCCAATGAGTTCCGCCAGGCGATGGGCCACGCGATGCCGATCACGTTCTCTGCCGGTGTGGACCGTAAAAACTTCCCGAACATGGTCGCCTGCGGGTTTGCGCCGATCACGACCTGCACGGACCTGCTTAAGCCCGGGGGGTACGCACGTCTGCCGGGGTATTTAGGTGATCTGGTCGCCACGATGACCAAGGCCGGGGCGGAGACGATCGGCGAATATATCCTCAAAGCACGAGGCCACAGCGACGAAGCCGGCGGCGACCCTGTGCTCGCTGGGTTCCTCAACACGCCCGAAATCGTCAAAGAGGCGCAGGCCGACAAACGCTACACCCAGGCGAAGAACCAGATGATCCCCAAGCGGATCAACTCGCACCTGGTGGTGTTCGACTGCGTGACTTGCAACAAGTGCATCCCGGTCTGCCCCAACGACGCCAACTTCCTGTACGAGACGCCCAAGGTTGATCTGACATACCGGGATGTGACGGTGTCACCCGACGGGACGGTCGCCGAAGCTGATGACGCCAAGACCTTCAAGGTCGAGCGGACCCAGCAGATCGCCAACTTTGCGGATTACTGCAACCGCTGCGGCAACTGCGACACGTTCTGCCCGGAGTACGACGGGCCGTACATCAAGAAACCGAGCTTCTTCGGCAGCCAAAAGTCGCTCGACGAAGGGGCCCCGCACGACGGGTTCCTGGTCGTGACCGGGCAGGACGGGTTGTCTCTGCTTGGCCGAATCGATGGGGCTCCGTGCAAACTCGACCGTACCGGCGACGGCCTACGCTTCTTCGACGGCACGGTGACCATCTGCCTGCGTGACGGCCGGCTAGCCGAGTTGGACCCAGACTCGGCCAAGCCTGCGGCAGCCCACCAGGTCGACTTAGGCCGATTCCACACCATGAATGTGCTGCTAAACAGTATCACGGACCCAAAGAGGGTCCATCAGGTCAATGCGGGGCTGGTTGCTGAGGAATGATGGTCCCCACAGCCCAACACCTGGTGGCCTAAGTCGCGCACAACTTACTGTTTCGCCAGAAGATGCGCCGAATCACAGCCTCCGCCGCCAACCAGCCTCGCAACCGGCCGGCACAAGCCGCTTCGAGGACTCGTTGACGACAGAATTAACGAGAAAAATGATTGACCCTGCCCGCTCTGTAGGTTAGGCTGATAGGCCAACCTGTGGGGCAAACTGGCTAAGACCAGCCATCACAGGAGAGGCGAAGGCATGCCCACCCACATTTCTGTGTTCGGATGGGTATTTAAGTTAGCTTGGTAATCTAGACAAGTGAAGGAGTGGAGAAAGAAAGCATTTTAACCCTATATCTCAGTAATTAACCGTTGCATTTCTCGGTTTATCGGCTATCCTATTTTCTGTAGAAGGGAACTTTAGGTAGCTGTTTCTTTAGCCGACTAAAAACATAGATTCACTGGAGAGGAGAGAGTGGACCCAAGTCCGCACTCTCCTTTTTCGTGCGCCGGTTTTTTGTTCTGCCAAGCGAAGCAGGGGTTTTTTCCAGGAGAGCAGAGGATGTTGTGTAGGCCTTTGGTGGGATTGATATGTGCCGGGGTGTTGATCTTCACGCACGAGACCGCAGAAGCGGCCACGATCTACAACCTGGTTGAAGGAACGGTATCCAACCTCGTGGAGTCGTCCACGCCCGACCCCGGGCCGCTGTTCGGCGACCCGACCGTGGTGGGCAATTCGCTGACCTTCTCGACCGGGCCGTTCGCCGCGGCGCAGGCCGGGGTCGGCGCGGACGTCACCTCGGGCCAACTTTCATTCATTATCCAGGCCGACCCGGGCCTGTTCATAGAATCGATTAGCCTCGATGAGATCGGCGATTTCCTAATGCTTGGAAACACGTCAAAGGTCACCGCGGGAGGGACTGTGGTGGCTACGATTCTTAACCCCCTTCTTGGGGGGTTCGTCAGCGACACGATCGTGATTGATCCGCTCATGCCGCTGATGGGAACAGGTTCGGGGGTTTGGTCTGGTGTGGCGAGCATCGACCTCAGCGGTCTGCACGTCACCCAGGTGCAGATCAACCTGGACAACACCCTGATCGCGTCAGCCAACGCCCCGGCCGACGCGGCGTTGATCGACAAGAAGGCCCTGACGTTGAACGTGACGTTCACACAGGCCCCCGAGCCGGCCAGCCTGACGCTGCTTGGGCTGGGCCTGACAACCTTGCTAAGACGCCGTAAGCACCACGGAGAATACAGGCGGAGCAGACCCTAACCACCGTCTCCCGCATTTAAAACCATCGCCCCGCCCCGTCATCACACGACGGGGCATTTTTTTGATCGCAGCACCTCTGCCCTGTGCCCCAATCATCAACCCCACCCTGCTAAGACCGGGCACAAGACTATCCGTGTCGTTACACTGCTGCATGCCCCCCCGCTTGGCCGGGATCGCGTAACAGGACGACCGACCCATGCCAAACCCAAGCACGTCAGACCCGCCCGGCACCGCCAGCCGCCAAGACCCAGGCCCGCCGGCAGACGCGATCTGGACCGCCCAGGAAGCTCAAGCTCATTACGGCGTCGACCGGTGGGGACGCGGCTATTTCTCGGTCAATGACGTGGGCCATCTCACCGTCCACCCGACACACCAGACGGAGGTGCAGATCGATCTCAAGGAACTGGTCGACCAGCTGTGCCAGCGCGATCTCCAGCCGCCACTTCTGATCCGGTTCACCGACATCCTCCGCCACCGGCTGGCGGAACTGGCTGCAGCCTTCGACAACGCCATCAAGGAGATGGAGTACCACGGCGGGTACCGCTGCGTCTACCCGATCAAGGTCAACCAGCAGCGCCACGTGGTCGAGGAGATCCTCGCGTTCGGGAAGGAACACGGCTTTGGGCTCGAGGCCGGGTCCAAGCCCGAGCTGCTGGCGGTGATGGCGATGGTCGAGGACGAGACGACCCCGATCATCTGCAACGGGTTCAAGGACGATCAGTTCATCGAGGCGGTGATCCTGGCGACCAAGCTGGGGAAAAACATCATCCCGGTGGTCGAAAAATTCAGCGAGCTTGAGTTGATCGTGCGCTACGCCAAGGAGCACGGGGTCCGGCCTCAGATCGGGATCCGAGTGAAGCTGGCGACCAAGGGTTCGGGCCGGTGGGAGCAGTCCGGCGGGGTGCACTCCAAGTTCGGTCTGTTCGTCGCGGAGGTCCTGGACGCGGTGGAGTACCTCCGCGAACAGGACATGCTCGACTGCCTGAACCTGCTGCACTTCCACCTGGGCAGCCAGATCACGTCGATCGCCCCGATCAAGCGCGCCCTGGTTGAGTTGGTGCGGATCTACGCAGAATTGCACAAGGCCGGCGCCGGGCTGAAATACATCGACGTCGGCGGCGGCCTAGGCGTCGACTACGACGGCAGCAAGACCGACCTGAGCTCGAGCATCAACTACTCGCTTCAGGAATACGCCAACGACGTGATCTACCACGTCAAGGAGATGTGCGACGACGCCAAGGTCCCCCACCCGACGATCATCAGCGAGTCCGGCCGGGCGATGGTCGCCTACCACAGCGTCCTGATCTTCAACGTCATGGGCTCGTCGGGGTTTGACGGGTTCGGCCCGCCTAAACAGCTCGATGAAAAAACCTTCGACGACCTGCCACACCCGGTCCGCTCGTTGTATGAGGCCTACTTCGAGCTGGATGAAAAAACGTTTACCCAGTCGTACCACGACGCGCAGGTCGCGCGGGACGAAGCGATGAGCCTGTTCAACCTGGGGTATTGCTCGCTTGAACTGCGGGCCCTGGCCGAGCGGCTCTACTTCGCCGTCTGCTTCAAGGTGTTGGAGTATGTCCGACGGATGCCGCACACGCCCAAGGAGTTCCGCGGGCTGGAATCGCTGCTGTGCCGGACATATTTCTGCAACTTCTCGATCTTCCAGTCGATGCCCGACAGTTGGGCGATCGATCAGCTCTTCCCGATCATGCCGATCCATCGGCTTAACGAACGGCCGACCTGCAAGGGCGTCCTGGCGGACATCACCTGCGACTCCGACGGCAAGATCGACCGCTTCATCGGGACCGACGAGCCTAAGACCGTCCTGGACCTGCACCCGATGACCGGCGAGGACTACTACATCGGTGCGTTTATGGTCGGGGCCTACCAGGAGATCCTCGGCGACCTGCACAACCTCCTTGGCGACAGCCACGCCGTACACGTCAGCGTCGACGAGCAGGGCCGGGCGTCGATCGACGAGGTCATCGAAGGCGACAGCGTCACCGAGGTCCTGCACTACGTTCAGTTCGACACCGACCAGCTTCGGCGCAACTTCCGGCGGTCGGTCGAGGCGGCGGTCCGGTCCGAGCGACTCACCGTCAACGAGGCGACGCGTCTTCGGCGTTTCTACGAGCAGGGGCTCAGCGGCTACACCTACCTGACATGAGTTGATCGGCGGGCCGGGTGCTGCGCCGGGTAGAATACCGACATGTCGATCCACGTCGCGATCCTCAAGCGCCCCTACCTGAAGCTGATCCTCGCCGGTCGTAAGACCGTCGAGAGCAGGCTCACGCGCACGGCCCAGCCGCCTTATGGGCGGATCGTCACCGGCGAGCGCATCTTTCTCAAGGCCTCCGCCGGGCCTTTCATGGCTACCGCCCTGGCCGGTCAGGTCGAGCAGCACGACGGCCTGACGCCCGGTGCCATCGCACGCCTTCAGAGCCGACACAACCACGCGGTCTGCGGCGACCCGGCCTACTGGAAGCTCAAACGCGACAGCCGGTTCGCGGTGTTCATCCGCCTTAAGCAGGTTGAACCGATCGAGGTCGGCCCGGTGTACCCCAAGTCGATGCGCGCCTGGCACGTCTTGGACGAGGCGCTGAGCCCGCTGATGGACATCCCGCTGACCGACGGTGCTATCCGTAACCGCTATATCGCCCTGACGCGTTCATCTGACAAGATGCGCTGCCGACCGCTGACACTGCATATGCCGGATGGATCGGAGGTTGAAACCGGGTTTGCCGACGGCAAGCCGAGGATCCGCTGGCGCGGGTGGGCTCGCTACTACCAGCAATACGAAATGATCCCGGGCGACACCGTCCGCTTTGTCGCCGTAGCGCCTGGGCGATATCGTGTCTCATTCCATAAACAGGATTGACACCACCGCACGATCATCATGCCTGATAAGCCCCCACCACCGCTAGAAGCATTCATCTCGTCGGACGAACTCGACGCCCTGATCCGACGTGCCCGCGATGAAGACCTCGGCCCAGACGGCCTGGACGTGACCAGCGAACTGTTTGTGCCGGCCAATCTTCTCGGTGAAGCAGCGGTCATCGCCAGAGAGCCGGGCTGGCTGGCCGGGGCGGCTTTGCTTAAGCGCGTTGCAGGTATTTACGACAAGCGTTTGGACGTTAGCATCCAAACCACCGACGGCTCTGCGATCCGGCCGGGACAGTCTGTCGCGACGCTCTCAGGCCCGATGCGCAGCATCCTCTCGGCCGAGCGGGTGGCGATGAACCTGATCACCCACCTGTCGGGGATCGCCTCGCTGACAGCGCGCTACGTCGAGCAAACCGCCGGGACCCAGGCACAGGTGTATGACACGCGCAAGACTTTGCCCGGTCTGAGAGCCTTGGAGAAATACGCCGTGGCCTGTGGCGGCGGCGCGACGCACAGGATGGGGTTGTACGACGCCGTGCTGCTGAAGGATAATCACCTGGCGCATATCCAGCCCGGCGGGCTTACCCAGGCGATCGCCGACGCGGTCAAGCGCAGCAGGGAGGCCTACCCGGACCTGACATTCGTGATGGTGGAAGTGGACACGCTTGACCAACTCAAGGACGTGCTCCCGACCGGCGTCGATATCGTGCTGCTGGACAACATGGATACCGAGCAACTCAAGCAGGCGGTGGCGCTGCGTGACGGAACCGCGCCCAAGGTCGAGCTCGAAGCCAGCGGCGGTGTCACGCTCGAGACGATCCGGGCCATCGCGGAGTCGGGCGTTGACCGCATCTCGGTCGGGGCATTGACCCACTCGGCGCCGGCCCTGGACCTGGGGCTGGATATTCAACGATGACCAAGCCCTTTCAAATGCCTGAAATGGAACTACTAGGTCAACTGCTCCGCGCACGCGGCCGTAATTTAGACGAGGGGTTTCTCACATGGGAATACGCAACAACGCCTAAGAGAATCCGACGTAGTGTCGACAGGCTTACCCGGAATGGCTGCCGCATTGAGTACGATATCAAAGGCATTCGGCTGATCGATTCGGGTCTTAGCGTCTGGTCGGATTACCTTCACCATGCCCTGACGGGAGATTCAGAACGAGCCATTCAGGTCTACAAGCAAACTACGAGCACACAGGACCTTGCCAAAGCGCGAGCCGACAAACCATCGCTGATCCTGGCAGACGAACAGACGGGCGGTCGGGGCAGGTTGGGCCGGAGTTGGCACGCCCCCGCCGGGACCGGGTTGTTGTTCAGCATGACGACCCTTCAGCCCAGGAAGGATCAATCGGGCTCGGTGGACCGGACATCCTTCCTCACCGCGGTCGCCGTGGCGCAGGCTATCGAGCACATCACGGGCCACGGCCTGATACAGATCAGTTGGCCCAACGATCTGGTTGTCGATCAGCGTAAGCTCGCGGGCATCCTGGTCGAGTCCATCTGCACGAATAATGGTGACCCGCCGACGCTGATCGTGGGAGTCGGGATCAACATCGGGTTAACCCAAAAACACCTCGCCTCCATGCCGGAGGAGGTACGCTCCCACGCCACCAGCTTCGCCATGCAGGGCTGGTCGGCCGACCGGCTCTATGTCGCAGAGCGTGTGATCACAGAGATCGATCGGTGTCTGCATGCTCCAAACATACCACTGCTCGTGGATGAGTGGCGTGTCAGGAACCTCTTCCGCGACCAGACCATCCGACTGTGTTCAAACGGCAAGACCATCCAAGGTACGGTCATCGACCTGGACCCGGATGACGGCCTGATTGTCCGGCGGGACACCGGCGAGATCACCCACCTCCACGCAGCAACGACAACCGTGCTTGAATAAGAAGTTAATCGGAGCTACTTCGCCAAATCGACAAGGATCCGCAAGCCTTGATCGAGCATCGCATCGTCGCAGGCGTAGCTGATCCTGAAATGGGTGTCGCGTTGGCTGAACACGTCGCCGGGGATGATCAATAGCCCCTTCTCGACGGCCCGCTCGATGAACTGCGTCGCGGTCAGGCCCAGATGCTCGGGCACCTTCGGAAAGGCGTAGAACGCCCCGCCCGGCGCGACCAGCTCGTAATGACCGCTGAGTTTCTCCACCACCCGGTCGCGTTTTCGGCGGTAGTCTTTGACGTGCCCGGAGACGTCCACATCGGCCGCCAACACCCCCGCCATCTGCGTCATCGACGGGGCGCAGACAAACGAGTACTGCTGGAGCTTGGTCATCTGCTCAATGATCGCACCCGGCCCGGCGGCATACCCCAAACGCCAACCCGTCATAGCGTAGGTCTTGGAATAACCACGCAGCAGAAGCACGTTCGGGGTGTAGCTCATCGGCGAGGGCAGCCGAGACACGCCCGGCTCACTTGGAGATGGCGTCTTTTCGTAGCAGAACTCGTCGTAGATCTCATCGCTGACCAGCAGCAGGTTGTGCCGCTGGGCCAATTCAGCCACCTCACGGCAAACCGTATCCGTCGCGACCACGCCCGTCGGGTTCGACGGCGAATTGAACAGCAGCAGCTTGGTGCGCTTGGTGATCAGCGGCTCGATCCGCTCGGCGCGGAGTTGAAAGTCCGGGTAGGTATCGACGTAGACCGGCACGCCCCCGGCCAGGGCGACCAGGTGCTTGTACATCACGAAGTACGGATCGGGGATCAGCACCTCGTCGCCGGGCCCGACACAAGCGAGCATCGCCAACATCAGCCCGCCCGACACGCCGGAGGTGATCAGCAGCCCGGTGTCGTCCGTGACGGTATCGGGGAACTGCCGGCTTAGCCGACTGTGGATCTGGCCGCGTAGCTCGGCGATCCCCTGAGTCTGTGTGTACCGATTGAACCCGCCCTGGATCGCGTCGATCGCTCCCTGCTTGATCGCGTCGGGGACGTCGAAATCGGGCTGGCCGATCGAGAGGTTGACCGGGTCCTTGAGTGTGGCGGCGAGGTCGAAGACCCGCCGGATCCCCGAGGCGTCCACGGCGTGGGCACGGTCAGTGATAAAGTGTTTAGGGTCGAACATGACGTGGTGGCGTCCGGCGAGGCAGGCCGGCGCTAGTGCAGACCGATCCACGCAGACCGCACGATGAGAAACCCGGCTGCGCTATCCAGAACACGGACAGGCAAATGCGTTGACGGCACGGCGCTTGAGACCGCATCACATCCACGCGGCCCGCTTAGCCGATCACGGCGCCGCCGGGGCAGCTTCTTCCTCTTCGTCCGCGGCCTTCTTCTTCTTGGTCTTGCCTGCGGCGACGACCTTACGGTTGCCGACCTTGGGAAGGCCGATCGGGTCGCTCTCTTGTGAATCAAATTGGCCGAGCCCGGCAAGTTTCGCGATCCGCTCGGTCCGGGTCAGGACGTTGCGGTGACGGGAGAGGTTGCCGGCTGTCTTGAGGCTTGGGTCGATGCTCATGTCGTGTCTCTTTTGTCCGCGTGGTGTGCGTTGGTTTTCTTTTAAGCTACAGACCGGCCGGGGGCTCGTACCGGTCGAAATACATCGAACTCAGGTCGTCGCCCTTGCCACCGTTGGCGGCCTTCCATTCCCGGCCAAGGCCCCGCAGCTTGGCCTTGAACGTCTCCTCAGCGTCCGAGTCCCGCATCTGCTCACGGGTAAAGCCGTTCAGGGCTATCACCTGGCTGAGCTCCTTATTATTACGCAGACCGACCATCACATCAACCTGACGCCCCGCCAGGAAGGCCTGTAGCCGTCGGGCCTCATCCGGGGGGTACAGGGCCAAAACCAGGTAGTTCCTCCCGGGTACGCGGGGGTCGTCGTAACCCTGCGGGGAGATAGCCCCCCCCTGGACGCCCGTCCCAGCCCCATCGCTGCGGTATCGCGGCGGCGGGACGCGCCCGGAATCCGTCAACGCCGGCTCATACTCAGCCCGCACACGCCTCTGGGCCGACGAATCACCCCGGCTGTAGCCCACCCAGTACGACAGCACCAGCAGCCCCACCAGCCCCGCCAAGAGGCCCACCGCCACCCCACGGGGCACACGCAGCACCATCGGCTCGCTCGCCCCGGTACGCCAGGCCTCTATCAAAGACCGGCCTACCCCGCCTAGCCCCGCGCCCGGCCCAGCACCCGGCCGAGGACCACGCCCGGGCGCCTGAGGCGTCACGGGACGCTGGCCCATGATCTCATACGGCGGCTTGTTGTCACGGTGGCGTGCGCTCATCGATCTAATGTACCTCGGTCAAACCTCGGGGGCATCATCCAAACACCCTATGAATCAGTCAGATCCACAGATCGACAGGATGTGCAGGATGCGGATCACATGCCAGATTCTATCCAGTCTATTGCGTCCATCTGTGGATTCATGACTTTTCTGAACGTCTTCATCCGGATCCATCCAAGTTCATCCCTGTTCCTTCAACGCCTACTCCCCGACCCCGATTGCGCTGGCTGTGGCGTACGACCCGCTGTGGCTGATGCTCAACTGCCATTGCGTAATCCCTAGCTCCTTCGCCACTTCCTGACACCGCCCGTGCAGCACGACCGTCGGCTTGCCCGATACCTGCCTGACCACCTCGGCCTCCGTCCAACTGATCCCGTTAGACCAGCCGGTCCCCAGCACCTTCAGGATCGCCTCCTTCGCAGCAAACCGCCCCGCCAGATGCTCCGCCCGCCTCGCCGGGTTCGCCGCGACGTAGTCCCGCTCGCCCTGCGTGAAGCACCGCCGAAGGAACCGCTCTTCGTGGTCCGAAAGCATCTTCGCCACCCGGGCGGTTTCCACGATGTCGATCCCGTGACCAATGATCTGCATGGCGGCAGTATAGGGGTTGGGGGTTAGGGGTTGGTCATGGGTGGTTGGGACTGAGCATCCGCTATCCAAAATCCGCCCTCGGCCATCCGCCATCGTCCGTGTCCACCCCCCTCCCCCATAATGAGAAAAATCGCTGTATCCTACTTTGACATAGACCTTTATCGCGTGTCCGCCTAAAGGGGATAGGACGTCCGCCCCCTGCCTGAGAGTCTCTTAGCCAGGTCCGGGTGTCCGCCCGTGACAGTTGTAATATGTGTCTGATGCTGGCGTTAGAAGCCGAGGGCATGCAGTGGCATTATGCCTAACATAAGCCAACTATTCAATGGTGAGACTTCGTCATCATTCTGGATCACCTCGCGGGCAAGATATGATGGCTTTACGAGATTTCGGAGCGAAGTCGAAAAGGAAGCCAAATGGCGCCTGATGACCAAAGCCTTACGCGAGCACGGGACTGTGATCTGAATCTCGTTCCTGGGTTTTTTTTCGGTTCACGGCCATGACCAAGACCTGTGTGATCTGCGGCGAGGATTGTTCGGGGCGGCCGCGCACCAAGGACCCAAAGGGCCGCTACTACTGCCTGCCCTGCTACGAACGGGCCAAACACAAACTCGAACAGAAGCAGGCGGCGAACAGCCAGCCCCCCCCGGTTCCCCCGGTCCCTGCCGACGAAGATGAAGATCCTTCGGTGTTCGGCGACCTGCTCGACGGCGTGCTGAAACAACCTCCGACGGACACCGCCCCCCCCCCACCTAAACACACCCCCGAGCCCGTCAAGCCCGAGCGACCCAGGCAGGACACTGGATGGGTCGGCTTCTTCTTATCGCCGCGGGGGATCGGTTTGTGTCTGCTTGCGGTGATTTCACTCGCCATGATCGTCTTTGGCGATCTTGTCACCGTCCTTTTTTGCCTGTTCATCGCGCTGGCTGTGATCAACGGGTACTGGATCGGCGCGGCGAAGATCGGGGCGCTGTTTGGCGGGTTGCTCGCCGGCGCATTGCTCGCGGTGCCCCTGGGCAAGGCATTGGAAGGCGTAAGCGAAGCGGTGTTCCACACGACCGGGACCACCAACCGGATGACCAGCATCGCCTTGTGCGCGCTGGCCATCGTCATCGCCGTGACGATTATCCTGCAGGTCGTGATCGGCAGGTGGCAGAAAAGTAAACCCCAGTGGAAGCGCTACGACCGGTTGGTCGGTGCGGGTTTGGGTCTGCTTGAGGGGACCTTGCTGGGCATGCTGGTGCTCTGGGCCGTGCTGAGCCTCGAACCCATCGCGGCGACGAGCCTCGCCCAAACGCAATCCGATGGGGCCGCCGGTTCAAACGTCATATCCCGGCAGATTGTCGCCATCGCGCAAACGGCGCGCGGCAGCACGGTCGGCCGATTGGCTGACGCCGTCAACCCCCTCGACGAGATGAGGCTGCTCTCGCTGCTCTCCAAAGGCCTCATCGTTCTCAGCGACCCCGGGGCGCATCAGGCCTTCATCAACCACCCGGCGATTCAAGAGATCCAGGAGCGTCCGTCGTTCAAGCAGGCTGTGCAGATGCTTGCCGATGACGAAAAGATCAGCGGCCTCCTCGAAGAGGGGAGCATAGGCGAGAACCTCCACGCCATCCTCGCCAGCCCGACGCTGCTGGCCATCTTCGACCAGACCGACATCGTCGCCGACCTGTCCCCCATCGCCGATGAGATCGAACGGGCCATCGATGAGGCGTTGGAACACAGAACCAGGTAGGTCAGCGCTGCTATGATAGGACGCATGATCGACGCTAACCTCAAACCCATCGCGGACAAAGTCCACGCAGGGGAGCGCCTCAGCGCCGCCGACGGGCTGGCGCTTCTAAAGTCGCGTGACATCTGGACGATCGGGGAATTGGCCAACCACGTCCGGCAGAAGCTCCACGGAAAGACGGCATACTACAACGTCAACCGGCACATCAACTACACCAACATCTGCGCGCTGTCGTGCAAGTTCTGTGAGTTCTACCGCAAGAAGGGCCAGGACGGGGCGTACGAGATGTCGGTGCAAGACATCGCCGAGCAGGCCAAGCAGGCGGCGGCCGGGGGCGCAACGGAATTGCATATCGTCGGGGGGCTGCACCCGTTTTTGCCGTTTGGCTACTACACCGACATGCTTCGTGCGATCCGTGAGGCGACGCCGGCAATCCATATCAAGGCATTCACCGCGGTCGAGATCGTGCATCTTGCGCGGATCGACCGGAGGCCCAATGTTTTGGCGGGCGTGTTGCGTGATCTTAAAGACGCCGGGCTCGGGTCGCTCCCGGGCGGCGGGGCGGAGGTGTTTGATGACCGGGTGCACGACGAGGCGTTCAAGGGCAAGATCCGCAGCAACAAGTGGCTGGACGTCCACCGCGAAGCCCACAAGCTGGGGCTGATGTCCAACGCCACCATGCTCTACGGCCACATCGAATCACTCGAAGACCGCATCCACCACTTCTGCCTGCTCCGCGAGGCGCAGGACGAGGCGATTGCGAATAGTGAATCCGGGGGCGGGGACACTTCCGGGGGGGGCGGGCGGTTTCAGACGATCATCCCCCTGCCATTCTTCCCCGACGGATCGGAGCTGGAACACCTGCCGGGCCCAAGCGGGCTGGACAACCTGCGGATGCTGGCGGTCAGCCGGCTGATGCTGGACAACTTCTCGCACGTCAAGGCCTTCTGGATCATGCAGACCCTGCCGATGTCGCAGGTCTCCCTGGACTTCGGCGTGGATGACCTCGACGGCACGGTCGTCTGGTACGACATCACCAAGGTCGGCGGGGCCGACACCCATCAGGAGGTCGGCGTCAACGAGCTACGCCGGTCGATTATCGAAGCGGGCTACGACCCGGTCGAGCGCGACACGATATACCGTCAAGTCAAGCGCGACGGCGCGGAATGGTGTGTGGTGAAAGAAGGACGCGATGTAGTCACAGCCTAGCTATTCTGGGGGTACACATGTCTGAGGATTCAGAATCACTTGCCTCGCTTATCGAAAAATTAAAAAACTGTGACGAGCAGGCTATCTTGGATATTCCAGTCGAGGAAGTCCAGAAGGAAGACCTCTGGAAATGGAAGGTCTACGGGGATTGGCCTTGTTTCAAGTGCCTATACAACCTCAAAGGACTGCAGGGGCCAGAAGTTACTTGCCCCGAGTGTGGTCAGAACAACGATCTACGCAGGCTCCCACTCTGGGAGAAAGCCGCATCTCCTGGCGCGGTTGGACGCATCCGAGATTTGTCATCGATATTTACGTCGATCTTCATTGTTGTATTTATGTCTGCGTCTTTGAGTAACGCTATCGACGGCGCTTGGGGCTGGGTGTTAATCAGCGTGGGCTTGACCCTATTCGTCTTCTGGCTATGGACCCGTCAGATCCGGCGTTGGCTTGGTCTACTAAAGAATAGAGCATGGGGTTGTTTCTTGATATTAATTGCGCACATTTCTCTCTACTTTGCCCTGTCAATACAAGGGTTAACTCTATATGACGAGATTGGATGGGACGTAGCATGGTTTATCCCTTCTTGTCTCATTGGTGCGGCAGGGCTTATGTGGGTCGACCGTCAGCTGAGACGGGTGGTTAAGATGAGAGAACACACAATGACCTGGGTTTGTTGGCCGATCGCTGCGCGTGAGAGGTACGATGACTAACCGATAGGATGTTTGCATGGCAGATGACAAGATCACGATCGTAACCGGGGCCGGCAGCGGGATCGGTCGCGCGTCGGCCGTGAGACTTGGCGCGGCGGGGTACTGTGTCGTGCTGGTGTCGCGGAGACGAGACAAACTCGAAGAGACCGCCGAGTTGGTCGACGGCGAAACCTTCGTCTATCCGGCCGACCTGTCGGAAAGCGATGCGATCAAGACGCTTGTCGAAGATGTGTTGACGAGCTTTGGGCGGATCGATGCGCTGATCAACGTCGCGGGGCATGCCGAGTTGTTGTCGATTGACCAGATCACGCCGGAACACTGGCGGCGGACGATCGACATCAACCTCACCGCCGCGGTGCTTCTGACCGCTGCGGTCTGGCCGACGTTTAAGGCGCAGGAGTCGGGCGTGGTCGTGAATGTCTCGTCGATGGCGAGCATCGACCCGTTCCCGGGTTTCTCAACCTACGCGGCGGCGAAGATCGGGCTGAACATGTTTACCCAATGCACCGCACAGGAAGGCGAGGCGATCGGCGTGAAGGCCGTGGCTGTCGCGCCGGGCGCAGTGGAAACCCCGATGCTGCGGTCGATGTTTGATGAGCAGATGATCCCGGTGGACAAGACGCTCGACCCGGCAGAGATTGCTCAAGTCATCTGCCAGTGCGTCACGGGTGAGCGAACATTCAAGAATGGCGAGACGATTCTCCTGCCAAGCCCTTAAGAGAGCCGGATAGACCACAGAGCGACTGTGCTTAAGCTGGGTTTATTGAATCGGCATGATCGCGGCCCCAAGCAGTGTTTGCCCGAAGGTTCGGATCGCGTCATCGGGGCCGGCGAGGACGTGGGTAATGCAGGAGCCGGTGCGTGACGCGGGACCATCGCCGATGATGACGGCGGGGTCGTGATACTCCATTTCGCCGAAGCCGCCTGCGTTGCCGTCGTCGTTGTAGGCTTGGAGCGCATCGCCGCCGGTGCGTTTGGTTTCGTCTTCGTGGATGGGCAGGTCTGCGTAGGGCTCGCCGGGCATGGGGGCGAAGATGCGGACGATCAGGGAAGACCGGCCGGCGTCGAGCTTACGGTAGTAGGCCATCCGGCCGGTGGTGTGTTCGGCGAGCAGGCCCATCTTGATCTTGCGCTTGCCGTCGATGAGGAAACGGACGGAATTGCCTTCGCAGGCGACGTGACGATCGCCGAAGGGGTCGTAGTAGCTGCGTAGCCCCCCGCCGGGTGCGATCGGTCTAGTGGTTGGGCAGATCAGCGTGCCGGTGGGCGGGACCTGGAGAATATCCCATGCCCCGGCGATCGCGCCGTCGTCGCCACCGCGGCACAGCAGGATGTTGGTGATAGCGAAGCTGGCGCAGACGAGATCGTCAGGCAACCCGGCCGGTGGCCCCACCGCGCGGACCTGGCGCGACACGGCTAACTCGATCGACTTGCCGTCTCGCACATCGGCAAGCTTCAACCGTGTCGATAGCTGAGCGTGGACGGGTGAGGCGCTGTCGGTGAGGTATTCGCCCGGGTCGATCTGTGGCGGTGTCGCGGCGTATTTGCCGGGGTCTTGCCGGGCTTTTTCGATGCTGGGCCAGTACCAGCCGACCTCGGGCGCGATCCAGAGCCGGTCGCCGCCAGCGATGTGGGCCGCGCCGGAGGGGTCCAACATCGACGGGCAGTGCCAGAAGACATTGCCATCGACGCCGGGCAACCGGCATCCCAGCACCCGGGCGCCGCGCTCGGTGATCAACAGCTCGCCATCTGCCGCAACCAGGCGGTGGGTCTGGTAGCCACCTGCCTGCACGGCGCTGTCGATCTGTTCGAACCAGTCGGGCATGAGCAGGGTCCCTGGCGGAGGTGGATTGGCCCGTGTTGGCGCAACACCAAAAACGATCCCAAGCCCCGCCTTACCAGACGGGGCTAAGAGTGGTGTACAGGATAATGGGTAATGCTGGCCTCTGCGCGGGTTACTCGACGTCGTAAACGTCGCCCATGTTGAAAAGCTTTTCGAGCGAGCCCTCGCCGCGCTGTTCGATCGCGTCGGTCACCTGCAGCGTCAGCAGGTCTTCGTAGCAATCGTCCTTGACGGCGTAGTAGACGCCCATCGGCTCTGGGAACTCGGGGTGCTGCATCCGGCTGAGCATGAAGGCGAGCTTCTCGTCATCCTCGTCGTGGAAGATCAGATCGTCTTCCTTGCACGCCTTGCCCAGCTCAACCACCTCGGGCTTGTAGTCTCCGGTCAGGCGGATGCCCTTGTTGCGTTCCTTGCCGAAGATCAGGGGCTTGCCGTGCTCAAGGCGGATGATGTTGTCTTCCTTGACGTCCTTGGCGGTGGCGTGCTTGAACGCGCCATGGTTGAAGACGTTGCAATCCTGGTAGATCTCGACGAAGGCCGACCCCCTGTGCGCCTCGGCGCGCGCGAGGACTTCGGCCAGGTTCTTATCGACATCGACGCAGCGAGCGACGAAGCTGGCCTCGGCGGCGAGCGCGACCGACAGCGGGGTCAGGGGCAGGTCGATCGAACCCATCGGGGTGGACGGGCTCTTCTTGCCGGTCTCGGAAGTCGGGGAGTACTGGCCCTTGGTCAGGCCGTAGATCCGGTTGTTGAACAGTAGGATCTTGACATTGACGTTCCGGCGGAGGATGTGCATCAGGTGGTTGCCGCCGATCGACAGCCCATCGCCGTCGCCGGTGACGACCCAGACGTTCAGGTCGGGGTTGGCGATCTTGATCCCGGTGGCGAACGCGGGGGCCCGGCCGTGGATCGAGTGCAGCCCGTAGGTGCTCATGTAATAGGGGAACCGGCTTGAGCAGCCGATGCCGGCGACGAAGACGGTGTTCTCCCGCTTGGCGCCGGTCTTGGCGAGCATCTTCTTGACCTGGTTAACGATCGCGTAATCGCCACAGCCCGGACACCAGCGGATGTCCTGGTCGGAGGCGAAGTCCTTAACGGTCAGTACGGGAAGTTCGGGCATTCGCTGTGTTCCTTACTCGGACGGCTGATCTATCAGGATCGGCCCGTCATGCAACGCTTCACCGAACGCGATGCTGTCGATAAAACCATCGTACTCATAGATGAACCAAACCATCACGCTGTCGGATCTGCCGGGTCGTCGGTCTAACTCGATAGTCAACGCGCCGTGTTCGGGCTCTTGGAAAGCCAAGCGGATGCGCTCGATACCGGTTTTGGTATCAACGGTTTCGACTTGCAACTTGCCGGTTATCGGGATGTACCACGCACCCAATCCCTCGTGCTTCTCGCCGTCCGCGTAAAAATGTATGGGCGTGCTGGGCTCCGCTTCCGCCAGGACTTTGAAGTCCAGCGTCCCCGTAGTACCGACGCTTGGGCTGCTGTATGAACCGAAATTGCCCCCGGCCACGGAACGTATCTTTACGGTCAAAGTGGGCAAGTCCGACAAAGCCACGATCTGCTTAACAGGCTCGTCGTCTGCGCCCGCTGTCGTTGACAGCCATAGCCCCGACGCCGCTAGCGACGCAACGAGAGCAATAATGGGTGCTTTACGAAACATGGCCGCATCCCTTCGCTTAGCCAGACCTGCCATCAATGCTTGTGAAATCATAGTCCTGGTCTTCGAGCCGGACGACCCCGTCGTGGGGCCGCAGGTACTCGCGGTCACCAAACTCGTCGTCGAGCATCAGGTCGATCGCCTGGGTGATCTCCTCGACGAGGAAGGGTCGGCCCTGGACCTTGTTCAGCCCGCGTGCGTCGACCAGGAACTTGCCTCGGATCAACAGCCGTAGCTGGCCCAGGTTAAGCTCGGGGATCAGCACGCGCTTGAAGTTTTTCAGCAGGTCGCCGAGGTTGCTGGGCATGGGGTTGAGGTGTCGCAGGTGAGCACCGGAAACGTTCTTGCCGGCCTTGCGTGCGTTTTCGACGGCGGTGAAGATCGAGCCGTGCGTCCCGCCCCAGCCCAGGACCAGCAGGTCGCCTGATGCGTCTCCGTAGGGCTCGATCGGGGGGATGACTTTCGCCACGCGCTCGACCTTCTGCTTGCGGACCTCCATCATGAGCTGGTGGTTGGCGGGCTCGTAGTTGACGTTGCCGGTGAGGTGCTGCTTCTCAAGCCCGCCGAGACGGTGCTCCAGCCCTGGGGTGCCTGGCAAGGCCCAGGGGCGGACGAGATTTTCATCGCGTGCGTAGGCCTGGAATTGCTCGGGGTCCTTGGGATGCTGTACTTCGATTTTTTCGAAGCTGTCGGGGTCTGGGATGCGCCAGGGCTCGCTGCCGTTGCCCAGGTAGCCATCTGTCAGGATGATGACCGGGACGCGGTGCTGCAGGGCGATGCGTACGGCCTCGATGGTGATGTCGAAGCAGTCGCCGGGCGATTGTGCCGCCACCAGGACAACCGGGCACTCGCCGTTGCGTCCGAACATCGCCTGGAGCAGGTCGGACTGCTCGGTCTTGGTCGGCAATCCGGTGGCGGGGCCGCCGCGCTGGACGTTGACGACGATCAGGGGCAGTTCGGTCATGACCGCCAACCCGATCGCTTCGGATTTCAGCGCAAGTCCCGGGCCGGACGTCCCGGTGACGCCCAACTGCCCGGCGAAGGACGCGCCGATCGCCGAGCAGACCGCGGCGATCTCGTCCTCTGCCTGGAAGGTCTTGACACCGAAGTTCCGCATCCCCGCCAAGGCGTGCAGGACAGAGCTGGCCGGGGTGATCGGGTAGCTGCAGTAGCACACGTCCTTGCCCGCCAGTTTGGCGGCGGTGACCAGCCCCATCGCGACCGCCTCGTTGCCGGTGATCTTGCGGTACTTGCCCGGGGCGATCGCGGCCTTGGCGACGTGGAAACGGACGGGGAATACCTCGGCGGTTTCGCCGAAGTAGTAGCCGCTCTTAAGCGAGGCGATATTGGCCTTGGCGACCTCGGGCAGGTTCTTCTTCTTGCCGAAGAAGCTGTCGATCTGCGCGATGGTGGTGTCCAGCGGACGGTCGTACAGCCAGTAGACGACCCCCAGCGCGAACATATTCTTGCAGCGGTTGGCGTCCTTGGCGCCCAGCCCGCTGTCCTTGAGCGCCTCGGCGTTGAGCCGGGTGATCGGGACCTTCACGAGTTGATACGTCTGGTCAAAGCTGCCTTCGTCCAGGGGGTTGTACCCCTCCTCGTATCCGGCTTTGCGTAGATTGACCTTGCCGAACTCCGACTCGTTGACGATGACGACCCCGCCGGGCTCGACGTCCCCGATATGGGCCTTGAAGGCGGCGGGGTTCATCGCGATCAGGGCGTTGACCTTGTCCCCGGGGGTGAAGATAGATTCGGCGGCGAAGTTGACCTGGAACCCCGACACGCCTGCGACCGTCCCGATCGGGGCGCGGATCTCCGCGGGGTAGTCCGGCAGGGTCGCGATATCGTTGCCGATGACCGCGGACGTGGTGGTGAACTGGGTCCCGGCCAGTTGCATCCCGTCGCCGGAATCTCCGGCGAAGCGCACGACCGCCGACTTGATCTCGCTGGTGGTTACCAACTTGGTGTCCTGCTTCGTCCCCGTGCCCATGGGCGGCGACTCCTATTCCCCGGTTTGCCGATCTTTTGGCCTTGTAACAACTATTGTATCGAATACATTGAGCACAACCAACGCTCTATCTGGGCCGACTCTTGGCTGATCCGGCCTGCCTTATCGCCAACCTCCGCCCCGCTTGCACACATATGGGGTAAACCCTCATCCCGGCTGGGTGATTCCCCTTGCCAAGGCGTATCCAAGAAAAATCATCGCGATCCCCAGCCCGTTGTGCGTGATCAGGTTCACCGCCGCCCATAGGTAATCCGAGTTCCGAGACAGCTCGGCGGTCTGGAAGGCGAAGGTCGAGAACGTGGTCAACGAACCGACAAATCCGGCCAGCAGCGCGATGGTCGCCGGGGCCGCGAGCTGCCCTCGCATGTCCGCTCGGGCCCAGATCAGCCCGAACAGCAGGCAGCCGATCAGATTGACCGACAAGGTTCCCAGTTTCCACGGACCCGTCGGGGCCTGGTTGATCGCCGCGGTAAGGACATGGCGCAGGACCGCACCGATCGCGCCCCCCGCCGCAATCCACAACATCAAGACCAACGCCCGCACGTTTCGGTTCCTCTTTAGACGGGCCGGACGCCCGCCGACGGATAAAAGAGCGGGGATTGTACGCGCGGATTCACTTGGCCGCCACAGCCATACAAATACTCTTTTTTAATGCTAGAATCCCCACCCCCACCGGCTTCAGGATATTTTCGCCCATGGCCAAAGACCCCAAACCCAACCGACCCACTCACACCAGACGGCTATGGCTTATACCCGTGGTTGTCATCGGGCTCTCGGCACTATCGTTGACCGGGTGCGAAGAAGAGGAGATCGGTGCGTACCAGACAGCCAAGTCGCCGCCCTACGCCCCGCCGGCGCCGATCGACGCCGCCCAGTCCCACGCCGGGCACGACCATGGCCAGGCGCATCAGGAGACGATCCGGTGGGACGTGCCCGACGGCTGGCAGGCCGACCCGGCCCCGTCCGCGATGGTGACGGCCGTGTTCAACATCTCCGATGAGGCCGGCGACCTGCGCGTGAGTGTCACGAAGCTCGCCGGTGATGGCGGCGGGACGCTGGCGAACATCAACCGCTGGCGTGGACAGGTCGGGCTCGGGACCGTCGCCGCGATCCAGGACCAGCCCATCACCTCGATCAAGACCGATCAATTCACCGCCGACCTTGTCGACCTGGTGTCACCGCCTGGCGCGGCGGGCAGGTTTGAAAGGATGCTGGTCGTTTCGATCCCCCGCCAGGAAACAGGCCAGACATGGTTCATCAAGATGACCGGCCCCGGCGGTGCGATCGACAAACACAAGCAGGACTTCGTTGGTTTCGTCGGGTCGATCAGCTTTGAAGGAGGCCATCCATGAGCGGGTGGATCAAGCAAGTATTAAAGCCCGTCGCATCGCTTCGGCTGACCGTGGCGCTTTTCGCGGCGGCGATGGTGCTGATTTTCGTCGGCACGGTCGCCCAGAAAGACCAGGGCAACTGGCAGGTGGTGAACGAATACTTCCGGTCGATCTGGCTGTGGATGCCGATCGGTATCGCCGGCGTGCGTGTGCCGTTCGTCGGCGGGTACACGCTGGGCATCCTGATGCTGGTCAACCTGACCGCCGCCCACACCGTACGGTTCAAGTTTTCCTGGAAGCGGGCCGGGATCATCATCACGCATCTTGGGATGATCCTGCTGATCCTTGGCGAGATCCTCACCGGGCTGTTCTCCGTCGAGTGGAACATGACGATCGACGAGGGCCAAAGCATCAACTACGCCGAGGATATCCGCGTGTCGGAGCTGGCGGTCACCGACCCGTCCGACCCCGAGCACGACGACGTGGTCGTTATTCCCCAGGGGATACTCGCCGGGCACGCCGACGGTGCTCCGATCCATGACCCACTGCTGCCGTTTGATATCCAGGTGCTGCGGTGGATGCCCCATTCAGGGCTCGCCGGCCTGGGGATGGCCGACCCGGCGCTTCTGGCCAGCAACCCGGCAACCCACGGGTTCGGCACGATAGCGCTGGCCATGGCGAAGGCTACGGCCACAGGTGTGGACGGCGGGGAGGTCAACGCACCCTCGGCCTACCTTCGCTTGACTCACAACGGACAGGTCCTGGGGACCTACCTCGTCTCGCTGCACGGCATCGCTTTCGAAGACCCCAGGCAACCGGTCACCGTCGGCGGCAAGACCTACCTCATCGAGCTGCGCTTCCGACGCGACTACAAGCCCTACACCATGCACCTGATCGACTTCAAGCACGATAAGTTCGTCGGCACCGAGATCGCCAAGAACTTCTCCAGCCAGGTCCGGCTGGTCGACCCCACGCAGAACGAAGACCGCGAGGCTCTGATCTACATGAACCACCCGCTGCGCTACCGCGGCGAGACGTTCTATCAGGCGTCGTTCAAACGGGATGAATCTGGGACGATCCTGCAGGTCGTCCGCAACCCCGGCTGGCTGATGCCGTATATCGCCTGCTCGCTGGTATCGATCGGGCTGATCGTCCACTTCGGGGTGATGCTCGGGAAGTTTGTCGGAAGGACACGGCGATGAAAACGCTTGCGAAACTGATGCCCCCCTTGATGCTGCTGCTTAGCCTGGTCATCATCGCCCAGCCGTTGATCCCGCGTGGACCGGCCGGGGCGTACGACCTGGACACGCTCGGCCAACTGCCGGTCTCCTCGCAGGGCCGGACCAAGCCCCTGGACTCGGTCGCCCGCAACAGCCTGATGATCGTCAGCGACCGGCAGACCGCGGTGATCGACGGCAAGCGCCAGCCGGCGATCCGGTGGCTGATCGACGTGATCGCACGGCCGGTAGAGTCCAGCCACTACGAGGTCTTCCGCATCGACCACCCGGACGTGCGGAGCATGATCAACGCCCACGACAGCAAACAGCGGCGGTTCTCGTTTGACCTGATCGGCGAACACGAACAGGCGCTGCGTCAGCAGGCCATCCTGGCTGAACAAGTCAAACGGGGGCAGCGCACGGTCTACCAACGGCACCTGCTGGAATTGTTCCAACACACCTCGACCTACCTCAACCTCCGCGAGGGCCTCTCGCCTTACGCCCTCCCGCCGCTGGCAAAAGGCGAAGAATGGCGGCCGCTGAAGTCCGAGCTGCACGCGGCTCACGAAGGACACGAGGGCCACGCTGCGCCCAGCGAGGCCGGCAAGCGGCTGAACAACATCTTCGCGGCCTACAGGACCCAGGACCCCCAGCGGTTTAACCGGGAAGTCGCCCTGTACGCCGACATGCTCGATGCGAAGATACCCGACATCACACGCAAGGCCCGTTTCGAGGTGTTCTTCAACAAACTCCAGCCGTTCTACCAGGGGACCGTGCTGTACGTGCTGGCCTTCCTGCTGGGATGCGGGTCGCTGCTGACGGTGGGCGTCAAGGGCTCGGTCTGGTCGGCGACGAGCATGGGCGTTCTCCTCTGGGATGGAATCGGCGACACGATCCGTGTCTCGCTCACGCCGAAACCGGGCGGTGATCGGTGCGAGGAGGTGTACGCCGCGCAGGAGATCCTCCAGTCACTCGGCCTGCGCGCCTTCGCGCCGAGCGTGACGGCCTGTCCCGGCTGCGGCAGGACGACCAGCACCGTGTTTCAGGAGCTCGCCGAGGACATCCAGGCGTACGTCCGCGAGCGCATGGCGGGGTGGAAGGAGGAGCGCGAGGGGGTCGAGGAGCTCAGCCTCGCGGTGATGGGCTGTATCGTCAACGGACCGGGCGAGTCGAAGGCCGCGAACATCGGCATCAGTCTCCCCGGGACCGGCGAGGAGCCGACCTGCCCCGTCTTCATCGACGGCGAGAGGGTGACGAACCTCAAGGGGCCACCCGAGGTTCTCGGGCGCGAGTTCCGGCGTCTGGTCGACGAGTACGTCGAGAGGAAGTACCCGCTGCGGGGTGAGGCGTAGGGCGCCCGGGGCTCTCCTCTCTTCTCTTCTCTTCTCTT
>JAJDCU010000002.1 GCA_029260655.1 Phycisphaeraceae bacterium | reverse complement strand
AACTCAGTACACGGGCCCGACCAGGTCCCGCTGATCCCGTGGCTGCCGCTACCGCCGGAGACTCGTGGGGATTGATGATTTGAAGAAGAAGATTTAACCGCAGAGGCGCAGAGAACGCAGAGGAGACAAGGCGGAGAAGGTTGAGGCGTGTGATCCGCAGATGACGCAGATTGCGCAGATGGGAAGGCGTGTGTGTTTGCGCGCCGGTTCTTAATCTGCGTCATCTGTGTAATCTGTGGACAACTCCCCCTCCCAGTTCCTGCTTTTCTCTGCGCCTCTACGGTGAAGCCTTATCAGCATAGAACGCTTGCGAGAAGCACTTGTTGGCCGTTAAGTTTATTTATAACAACGTGATACGGGCCACCGGGAAGATTTGAAGCTTGGCGGTGGTTATACTTGATGAGGTTGGCCCTGGGACCTAGCGGTGTCCGGCGGGTTCGGGTCGGCCCTTAGCAAGGAGAGACGCTATGACGAGGACTCACGCGAGCGGGATCGGGTTCGGCTGGATCGTGGCGGCGGTGGCGGCGCTTTGTTTTTCGGCCGCCGGGCCGAGCGTGGTTGATGCCAAGTCCGGGCATGGCGGCGGCCATCGCGGCGGCGGGCACAGCTCTCATTCAAGCGGCCACCGCGGCGGCGGGTACGGGGGGCTGCACGTGAGTTTTGGCGGTCACGGCGGGTCGCATGTCGGGTTCGGCTATGCCAGCGGTGGGCATCGCGGGTACGGATACGGTTATGGACGCGGATACGGGCACCGATCGAGCTACCTCTACCGCGATTCCTATTACCGGTATCGCCCGTCACACAGCCGCTACGGCTACAGCTCCGGCTACGGCTACGGTTACGGCGGGTATCCCTCCTACAACGTCCGCAGCCGAAGGTATGCCACCGTCTATTACGGCGGGTCACCCTACACTTCCGCGCCTGTGCCCTACAGCGCAGATCCCCGGCGGGCCTCGGTCTACACCGCACCCAGCACAACGGTATACGATCGGAGTTCTTCGCTTAACAGCCAGGGGTGGTTGATGTTGGCGAATGGGCGGCACCATGATGCGCTAAGCCGTTTCGCGGCCGAAGCGCCGACACGGCCAGGCGACGGTGTGCCGAAGATCGGCTACGCGCTGTCGGCGGCGCTGGGCGGTGACCTTGAAATCGGTGTCTGGGCGATGCGCCGTGCTATCGGGACCGACGTTGGGGCGCTTCACCGTGTGCGAGAAAGCGGCGAAGCGGTCGCGGTAATCGACCAGGCCGCGGCGCTTTATGAATCGGGCAACGACACTCACCGGCCGGACGCCGACACAGCCTTCATGCTCGCGGTGCTTTATGACCTGCGAGGCGACGTCCGCGCGGCCCGGGCAATGATCACGCAAGCGATCGCTGCCGGCGACACCAGCACAAGCGCCGCGGCTCTGCGGCAGATGCTGGATAACGACTACCCCCAAGCGTCACAGGGCGACGTGTCAGACGAATCGCACGATTATTGATCAGCGGGATGTGCCCCCGTCTGTTTGGCTACTCCCCCGGGATGTAGCTGATCACGCCGCTGAAGGGGCTGGATGCGGTCGCGTAGAGTTTTTTGGGGATGCGTCCCGCAAGGTAAGCGAGTCGGCCAGCTTCCAGAGCGTGGCGCATCGCGTGGGCCATTCGTACGGGGTCTTTGGCGTGGGCGATGCCGGTATTTAATAGTACGGCGTCGGCGCCGAGTTCCATCGCGATCGTGATGTCGCTGGCGGTCCCGACGCCGGCGTCGAGGATGACGGGGTAGTCCGGGTCATCCTGCTTGAGAAGTTCGAGGATGATGCGGATGGCGTTGGGGTTGAGTACGCCCTGTCCCGAGCCGATCGGTGAGCCGGCGGGCATCACGCTCGACGCACCGGCTTCTTTGATCTTCACCGCCATGACCGGATCGTCCGACGAGTAGCACAGGACCTTGAACCCGTCCTTGACCAGTTCCTTGCAGGCTTCAAGTGTGCCCACCGGGTCCGGCAGCAGCGTCTTCTTGTCCGCGAGCACTTCGAGTTTGACCCAGTCTTTGCCGGGGTTATCCAGTTGATCCAGGATCTCTCGGCCGAGGCGCGCGACGCGCACGGCATCTTCTGCGGTGAAGCAGCCGGCGGTGTTGGGCAGGATCGTGTAGCGCGACGTATCGATGAAATCCAGAAGCGACTCACCCTTGTCGTTGACCAGCCGTTCACGACGGACCGCGACGGTGACGACCGCCGCGCCGCTGGCGTCCAGCGCCTTTTGCATGGTCGGGTAGTCGGCGTACTTGCCCGTCCCGACGATCAGCCGCGAGGTAAGCGTGCGGCCTGCTACGTTGAAGGGCGTGTCGAGCGTGTCGGTGGTAGGGGGGGCGAGTGTGGGCATGGTTCGGGGTTCGGGCTTGGGGTATCGGTTTAGAAGCTAACGGCTCAGGGCAAATGGCTCTAGCCCCCGCCAACCAGGGTGACCAGCTCGATGGCGTCGCCGTCTTTCAGCGGGGTTTGCTCGTGCAGCCGTCTTGGGACGACCTGCCGGTTGACTTCGACGGCGACGGCCTGTTCGCCCAGGCCCATCGTTACGACCAGTTCGCGGACGTTGCCGGCCTCGACTTGCTTGGGTTCGCCGTTGATAATCAGTTGCATGGCCATACCATTGGCGTAGTGTATCGGATCGTGGGGATTCGGCGAGGTTCAGTGAGGCGGGATCGGGTCCGTTGTGCCAGGGAGTTTTTCAGATGAGCGTTGCCCGTATGTGTTGGTTGAGGCTATGGATATTAGGCGCGTTGGCGGCGGTCCAGTTTGGCTGTGGTCAGCGTGACTCCTCGGCCACGGGGCCCACGGCGGGCGCGTCGGCGGTTTCGCAGGCGGTCGAGGATCATCTGCAAGTGGTGGATTTAGCTGGGATTGAATCGCTGATCGCTCAGACATCCGGGGACCGGCGGGTCCTGGTGATCGACTTTTGGGCGACCTGGTGCTTGCCCTGTGTGCAGATGTTTCCCGAGCTGCACGAGGGGCTATTGGCCCTTGGGCAGGGGGTTCGGGCGGTGTCGGTGACGCTGGACGACCCCACCCGGGAGGCGGACGCGATGGCGTTTTTGAGCCGGCACGACGCCCTGCACGACGCCTATATCATCCGGGACGATTCCGCGGCTCAGCAGGCCCTGGCCGACGGTCTGGGCAGGCGGTGGAAGAACCTCTCGGTCCCGGCTATCTTGGTCTATGATCAGGATGGCGTTTTGGTCGGCGAGTTCCTCGAAGGTGTAGCAACCGAGCAGGTCGTTAGCCGGGTCCACGAGTTGTTGGCATCAGATCGGGAAGATCAACCATGAGGATGACCGAAGAAGTTACCAGTCCGCTGTACGACCTGTGGTCGAAGTTCTATGACTACACGTTCGGGGCGCTGGTCCGCAACCGCCAGACACGGGCGCTTCAGCAACTGCGCCCTGCGCCCGGCGAGCGCGTGCTGGACATCGGCGTCGGGACGGGGATGACGCTCAAGCACTACCGCAAGGACATCACCGTCATCGGCATGGACCTCTCCGCGGGGATGCTCACCAAGGCCCGCAAGAAGATCATGCGCGACGAGATGGACCACTGCGTGCTCGTGCAGGGCGACGCGATGGCTCCGCCGTTCGCCGACCACAGCTTCGACCACGTGATGATCACGCACGTTGTCACCGTTGTCAGCGACCCGCAGAAGCTGATGCTCTGGGCGCAGCGGATGGTCAAGCCCGGCGGGCGGATCGTCGTGCTCAACCATTTCCTGAGCACCAGCCCGTTCATCGCCTGGTGGGAGAAGATCCTGAACCCGATGTTCGTGAAGATCGGCTGGCGCAGCGACCTGTCGCTCGAGGATTGTCTGCGTGGGACGGACCTTTCAGTGCGGTACAACTTCAAGATGAGCCAGCTGGACCTGTGGCAGATCGTCGTCCTGGGCGAGCACCAGCCCGGGCTGACCCTGCCGGCCGAGGCGGACGCCTCGGCCCCCGTGACCCCCGGGGTCTCAGGCGACGAGCGGTCGGGCAAGTCCCATGCGGGGCTGGCGATCGACGGTGTCTAAGGCCGCCATCGTTTTTTGATATCCACATCTTTTCAAGATGATTTCAGTCCGTTTACAGCCATGCGAGGTGGTGTCGGCTGGGGTTGCTCGTGATGTTCCCCCTGCTGTGACAGGCCCATCCGGTTGTCGCGCGGGCGTGACGGGTCCACAAATGTTTGCCGGCCCCGGCGCGGGGGCGTATATTCGATCGGTTGAAACCGCTTGGGAAATGTTGGATATGGACACACGCATGGACTGCGCACCAGGTCAAACCCCATCGGCTGTTCGGCGTCGCCGGTGGCGGGGGGTCTATCAATGCCTGGCGGTGTTGCTGGTTGTGGTGGCAGGTCAACTGTTGACCCCGCCGGCGTGGTCGGCCGAGGGTGTGACGGCGGGGGATGCGCCGAGTGTATCCAGCCCGCTTGCCGACCCGGTGGTGCTCGCCGACGCGGTGTTCTTTGCCCGCAAGGTCACGTCCTGGGAAGAAGGCGGCGCGGCGTTCATGCTGCTTCAGGGCGACGCCGGTTTTTCGATCGGGGTGTACGGCTTCCGCGCCGACAACGCCGTGGTCCGCATCGATACCGAAAACCTCCCCGGCAAACAGGTCAGGCACCTGTCGATCTACCTGGACAACGCCCGTCACATGCGCGGCCACGGCAGGGTCTGGGCCCAGGCAGACCGGCTGCTGGTCACCGCCTCGACCCGCGGCGCGGTGGTCGTGGACAACGACCTGTTCGTCGCAAGCGACGGCGCCCCCAGCCACGCCCTGGTCGCCGACGCCGCCTCCCGGTTGCAGCGACGCCGAGCGGCGCTGGCGCGGGTCAAGATCGACACACCCGCCGACCCGCTGTTCGACCCGAGTATCTTCGAATCGCGCCTGGCCAAACAGGGCGCTGGCGAGCAACCGATCGTTGAGGCGGCACAACCGCCCGCTCCCGACAGTCAAGCCGCGGCCCGGCCGGTGACGCCGCCGCAGCCTCAGCCCCAGACGTCTATCCCGCCCAGCCCGACGACCCCAACACCCGCGCCCGTCTCCGGGAAGTTGCCGGGTGAGCCCGATCAGACCCGGCTTGTGACCGACACATCGGATCAGCCTGCCCCGCAGCCCACCACTCAAACACCGGATGACACGCCCGACGAAATCGCAGCTACGGACACGGCCCCGGTGGTCAGCGCCGAGCAAGCCGCTTCGGACGCCAACGTCTTGCCGACCACCGGCTCGGTCAGCCTGATCGCCGACCGGTTTGTCTTCGACCCCGGCGATGAAGCAGGTGGCGGGCCCGCGGTGATCCTGATCGGCAACGTCCGGCTGCTCTATAAAGACGACTACAAGCGCCGGGAAGTCGCGCTCCAGGCCCAGAGCGTCGTGGTCTTTCTTGATGAGCGTGGCGATGACGGCCCGGTTGTCCCGTCCTCGCTGCCCGCCAATCGTGTCCGGGGGGTGTATCTGGAAGACAACGTCATCGTCGCCGACAAAGGCTTTACCGTCCGTGCGCCGCGGGTGTATTACGACGTGCAGCAGAACAAGGCCACGCTCCTGGAGGCGGTGATTTACAGCTTCGACGCCACCCGCCAACTCCCGCTATACATGCGGGCTCAGACGGTGCGGCAGACGTCGGCGACGAGCTTCGCGGCCGAGGAAGTTCAGCTCACCACCAGCGAGTTTGCCGAGCCGCACTTCGCGATCGGCGCATCGCGGATCACCCTCGATCAGGAACAGATCCCAGGCGGGGTCACCCACAAGTTCACCGCACGCAACACGACCTTGCGTGCGCGAAACGCCCCGGTGTTCTACTGGCCTTATATGCAGGGCCACCCCAGCGACATCCCGCTGAAGCGCGTCCGGGCCGGGTATGACAGCGACACCGGGCCCGAGATCGAGACGACCTGGGATGTGTTCGCCCTCGCCGGCCGCGAAGCGCCCGACGGGGTCAAGCTCCTGGGCAACGCCGACATCATAGGTGAACACGGCCCGGCGGTGGGCGCCGAGCTTGAGTACGGCCTGCCCAATATGTTCGGCCGGGCCGAGGGCTACCTCCTGCTGGCCGACCACGGCACCGACGAGATCGGCGGGCGACGCGACATCGACCAGGACGGCGGGACGCGCGGGTTCTACCGCTGGCAGCACCGCCATTACCTGGCCAACGGCTCGGAGCTTTCGCTGGAGAGCGCCTTCGTCTCCGATGAGACCTTCCTTGAAGAGTTCTTCCGGGATGAGGCCAACGAGGCCAAGCAGTACGAGACCTCGATCTATTGGAAGAAGCAGGAGGGCGACCAGGCCCTGACTTTCCTGACCCGGTACGACCTGACGGATTTCACCCCTCAGCTCACGGCGCTGCAGACCCCGGGTTACACCGTCGATAAGGCCCCCGAGGTCGCGTACTACCGCACGGGCACGAGCTTCGGCGGCGACCGGTTTACCTGGT
>JAJDCU010000001.1 GCA_029260655.1 Phycisphaeraceae bacterium | reverse complement strand
CTGGGCAAGGCGGCTGTGTGGGTGCTGGCGCTGACCTTCACCCTGCACACGCTGGGGCTGGCGGCGCGGGTCTACATGCAGGGCTACGCCCCGGTGACCAACCTCTACTCCTCGGCGGTCTTCATCGGCTGGTTCTGCGTGGCGATGGGACTGTTCCTGGAGTGGCTGTTCAAGAACGGGCTGGGCGCGGCGCTCACGGCATTGATCGGGTTCGTCACGCTGATCATCGCACACAACCTCGCCGCCGGGGACACGATGCAGATGATGCAGGCCGTGCTCGACTCGAACTTCTGGCTGTCCACGCATGTCATCACCGTCACGATCGGGTACTCGGCGACATTCCTGGCCGGCTGCCTCGGGATCGCGTTCATCCTGCTGGGCGTCTACACCAAGGCCCTCACGCCCGACTGGCACAAGACCCTGGGGAAGATGATGTACGGCGTGATCGCGTTTGCGCTGCTGCTGAGCTTCGTCGGGACCGTGCTGGGGGGGATCTGGGCGGACCAGAGCTGGGGCCGGTTCTGGGGCTGGGACCCCAAGGAAAACGGCGCGGTGTTGATCGTGCTGATGAACGCGCTGATCTTGCACGCCCGCTGGGGCGGGATGGTCAAGTACCGGGGCATGGCGGTCCTCGCCGTCTCTGGCAACATCATCACCGCCTGGAGTTGGTTCGGGACCAACATGCTGGGTGTAGGGTTGCACGCCTACGGGTTCATGGATACGGCGATGATGTGGATGAGCATCTTCGTCCTCAGCCAACTGGCTGTCATGTCCGCGGGGATGATCCCAACCTCCCGCTGGAAAAGTCTCGCAAGCTAGGCCGGTTTCATTGGCATGTAACCGTGACGCCTGTTGAGCCGCCGCGGCCATGCGGCGTCCGTCACACCGTTTCCGCCGCAACATTCATGTGGCGCTGCTGAGCTTGACCGCCCAGCCTAAAAGGTGTGACGAGTCGTTATATATCAGGATGGACCTGCTTAACCGCATGCGGATTCACGGGTCCGCCCCGCTACACTGACAGCATGCCCCAGCGTCTGCCGTTGTCCTTTTACCGCCGCAACCCCGTGCCGCTTGCCCGCGCCCTGCTGGGGCAACGTCTGGTGCGCATCCTCGACCGCCCGCGCGGCGCCAGGCTCGCCGGCCTCATCGTCGAGGCCGAGGCCTATCTCGGTGAGCCTGACAAGGCGGCGCATACCTATAGCGGCCGGCGTACCGCGCGCAACGAATCCATGTGGCTCGATGGCGGTCACGCCTATGTCTATTTCACCTACGGGATGCACCACTGCATGAACGTCGTGGCATCGACCAAAGGCCGACCGGTCGCCGTGCTGATCCGTGCCCTGGAGCCGACCGAAGGACTGGACCTGATGCGTCAGCGCCGAACGGCCGCGCGCCGAGACACCGACCTGTGCTCGGGCCCGGCCAAGCTCTGCCAAGCGCTACGGATCGACCGCAGCCTCGATGGGCAAGACCTGGTCAATGGCCCGGCGCTGTTCATAGAGCGTGTACGAAAAACGGTGCTGCCCAAGCCCCGGATCGTCACCGGGCCGCGGGTCGGTATCGGCTACGCCGACGAATGGGCCGACAAGCCGCTGCGGTTTTATATCAAGGACAACCCCCATGTGAGCAAGCCAGGATGATCGATTGGGCCCTACGCCGATGGTCGCACACCCAACTCGACGTGGGCCCCTGCGCCTGGCGTCTTTCGATGCTCGCCGGGCCGGACAGGGATTATGTCAATGCCCACCGGTCCCTGATCGTCACAGACCCCGACGACGCCGACGACGTGCTGACCGCTGCCGTACTGGGGCTTGGCGACATGCCGCTGCTACTTGGGATCGCCGAGCCCGCATTCGCGCGGCAGTTAGAGGACCATGTGATGCGCCGGCTTGCGCTGCTTGGGCGGACACATGCCCAGGCCCTGGTCCTGCACGTCGACGATCCGGCCGAGATCAAGAGCGGCGGGATGCTGCAGACCCTCTTTGCGCTGCGCGACCGGGGCGTGATCGACTGCATCGGGCTGGCCCACCCGGATGCGAACGTCGTGGAGTGGATGTCGCAAAACACGGCGGTCCGCGTGATGGGCGTTTGCTACTCACTGCAAGACCAGTCGGCCAGGCACCGGGCGGTTCCCACCGCGGACGGGTACGGGATGGCGGCCTTCTCGCTATCCTGCCCGCAAGACGATCAGGCGATGCGTTTTGCCTTGGCCCAGGGCCACAGCGTGTTGCCGGTGCTGGATCGGCCGATCCCCCGGGGGCTGACACCCATGTCCCCGGAGGATATCGACGCATCCTGGAGCGATTTTGTTCAGGCTCACCCCCCGCCGCCGGCGCTACAGCGGGGCAGGCCGCCGATCCCGGACCGCTGAGCCCCCCCGGATCATCCCTCAACAGCCGCGCGGCGGGCGGCATCTAACGTTATGATCCTCCGACGCCGATTAATAGTGGTCGTGACCTGATCTGGCGTGTAAACTTATGTAGGTTGAGCAACAGCCCGGCGACCCATCCAATGACCGACCCGACACCTCCGCACGAACCCACCCACCCACCCATCCCCGCGTCAACGACCGACGAGGCCCTTGATCGAGAGATCGCCGATGCGCTTGGCGGCAAGAGCGTCGAGCAGGTGATGGCCGAGAGCGAGCCGCCCCAGGCCGATCAGGCGCCGCCCGCCAGCACGACCGATGAGGCCGGTCACCCCGACCAGCGCCACGAGGTCCGCCGTGGCAGGATCGCGGCGATACGCGGCGACGACGTCTTCGTCGAACTGACCGGGGATACCGGCAAGCTCCAGGGCGTCGTCCCGGCGTCCCAGTTCGAACGTTCTCCGCGCCTCGGCTCGATCATGGACTTCGTCGTGGACCACATCGACGAAGGCCAGGGCCTGATCTTCCTCTCGCGCGAGGGTGCGATCAACCGATCGACCTGGGAGCAACTGCAACGCGACGCCGTCGTCGAGGCCCGCGTCATCGCGACAAACAAAGGCGGGCTGGAACTTGAGATGCCCGGCGGGATCGCCGCGTTCATGCCCGCCAGCCAGGTCGACCTGCACCACGTCAACGATCTGGAAACGTTTGTCGGCCAGAAGGTCGAAGCGATTGTTCAGGAGATCGACCGCAAATCCAAGAAAGTCGTACTCAGCCGCCGTCACCTCCTGCACGACCGCCAGGCCAAATCCAAGGAAAAACTCCTGACCGAGCTCGAGGTCGGGCAGGTCCGTGAGGGGCGGGTGTCCAACATCGTCGACTTCGGGGCGTTCGTCGATCTCGGCGGGATCGACGGGCTGGTCCACGTCTCGGACATGAGCTACTCGCACGTCGACAAGCCCAAGGACGTGCTCAAGACCGGCCAGGCCGTCACCGTCAAGGTCTTGAAGGTCGACCTGGAAAATCAGCGGATCAGCCTGGGACTGAAGCAGACCGAACCGGACCCCTGGGAGAATATCCAGGACAAGGTCAAGGTCGGCGACCAGATCTCAGCACGGGTCATCCGAAACGCAAGCTTCGGCTCATTCATCGAGGTCGCCCCCGGCATCGAGGGCCTGCTGCCCATCAGTGAGATGAGCTGGAAGCGCATCCATAAGCCCGAGGAAGTGGTCAAGCAAGGCGACGTCGTAAACCTGTCGGTGATTGGCGTCGACCTCGCCAAGCGGCGGATCTCGTTAAGCATCAAACAGGCCCAGGGCGACCCTTGGGTCGGCGCCGAGCACAAGTACGCCAAGAACAGCCTGGTCGAGGGCAGGGTCCTGGGTACGACCGAGTTCGGCGCATTCGTCGAGCTGGAAACCGGCGTCGAGGGACTGGTCCACATCTCCGAGCTGGCGGACAAGCACGTCGAGAAGGTGACAGATGTTTTGAACATCGGGGACACCAAGCAATTCCGCGTGCTGGATATCAGCGAAGACGACCGCAAGATCCGCCTGTCGCTCAAGGCCGTGGACAAACCCGCGGGGGCGTCCCAGCCGTCAGGCCATCAGCACGCCGGGCAACCGCCGCATAAAGCCGCGCCGCGCAAGCCGCGCAAAGACCTCAAGGGCGGCATGGACGCCAAAAGCCTCGGGCAAGGCCTGGGCAGCCTCAGCCTGGACGACCTGAAATAACCGAGCCTTTATCCAAGTCGTTCCTCACAATTAGATCGAGGGAACTACAGTCGTTTAGCGGCGGATCGCAGATCCGCGTGTTGATCCAAAGGGCCAAACCCGGCGATCTGCGATCGCCCGCTAAACAGACCCACATAACTTGCGGGACACGACCTCATGGCTAACCGCTAATGGCTAACGGCTCCTCCTACCACACACTCGTCATCGGAGCCGGCGCGGCGGGCCTGATGGCTACGATCTTCGCCGCACGTAGCGCCTCGCCGGGCAGCCGTATCGCCGCGCTCGACGGTGCTACACATATCGGTGCGAAGATCCTCGTCTCGGGCGGTGGCCGGTGCAACGTCACACACGATGTCGTCACACCCGACGACTACGCAGGCTCCAAACGCAACCAGATCGCCAAGGTCCTGCGGACCTTCCCTGTTGAGGACACGATCCGTTTCTTCGACGACCTGGGTGTGCCACTCAAGCGAGAAGACACCGGCAAGCTGTTCCCGGTCAGCGACAGCGCACGGACCGTGCTCGAGGCGCTGCTGTCCGCCGCAGAGGAAGCCGGGACTGAAGTCATGCCCGACCACCGCGTCAACTCGGTCACACATGACGGCGAGGGTTTTTGGGTCACCACCAACCAAGGCGAGCTGCGCACGTGCAAGCTCATCCTCGCGACCGGCGGCAAGAGCCTGCCCAAGACCGGCAGCGATGGCCTGGGCTTCGCGCTCGCCGGGTCGCTGGGGCACACGGCCACACCCACCCACCCCGCGCTGGTCCCTCTGGTGCTGGAACAGACCCACTGGCTGGTTTCCCTGTCCGGATTGGCGGCCCAGATCGAGTTGTCCGTCGCCTCGGGCACGGGGAAAAACCTTCACCGCCAGCGCGGCGCGGTGCTGATGACCCACTTCGGGCTCAGCGGACCCGCCGCCATGGATATCAGCCGGCACTGGATCGCCGAACGCAACAATGACCCGAACGTGAAGTTGTTGGCGAATTTCCTCCCGGACAAGACGTTTGAGCAGGCCGAACAGGAGCTTGTGACAAAGGCTCAATCCAAGGGACCCACGAGCGTCCTGGCGTCGATCAACCAGGCACTGCCCAAGCGCCTGGCTCAAGCGCTGATCCAGGCAGGCACGGGTATCGACCCGGCCACGCCGATCGCCCGGCTATCCAAGCCCGACAGGCGGGCGCTGCTGCACTCCCTGACCGCCCTGGACCTGCCGGTAGTCCGCGACCGGGGGTATCTTTTTGCCGAAGCCACCGCCGGCGGGGTGCCGCTGTCGGAACTGGACCTGTCGACGATGGCCTCGCGAAACTGCCCCGGGCTCTACCTCTGCGGCGAGATCCTCGACGTGGACGGCCGTATCGGCGGGTACAACTTCCAGTGGGCCTGGTGCTCGGGCCGACTGGCGGGCATTTCGGCGGGGAGACAGGATTGAACCTGAACGGAAGCAGGCGGAACAGGGATAAACGCGGATGAACGCTGATAAGATTGTGTGTCGGTGTCTTTCCCCTACTTATTCATCACCGTTCATCCGCGTTTATCCCTGTTTCACTTCTTCTATCTTCTCCCCGTGCAACCGGATCGGTTAGCATGTGCCCGCCGGGGGGACGGGGTTGGAAAGCCAGGACCATGCACACGTTCTACCGACAACTACCCAATCAACTGACGATGCTGCGGCTTGTGCTGGCGGCGGTGTTTTTTGTGCTGCTGAACTGCTACCGCTACGCGGCGGACAGCCCGGCCTGGCTGCTGCCGGTGGCGATCGTGGTGTTCATCCTGGCGGCGGCCACCGACGCCTTGGATGGGTTCCTCGCGCGCAGGTGGCACGTCGAATCGAAGTTCGGCCGGGTCATGGACCCGTTCTGCGACAAGGTGCTGGTGATCGGGGCGTTCGTCTACCTGGCGGGCCCGAGATTCATCATCCCGGGCGCGGTCGCGGAGGACGACATCGCCTTCTTCAGCATGGTCAGCGGGGTCTACCCCTGGATGGTCGCGGTGATCCTGGCGCGCGAGCTGCTGGTGACCGGGATACGCGGCGAGCTGGAAGGCGCCGGGGTGAAGTTCGGCGCGAACGTCTTCGGCAAGCTGAAGATGATCCTCCAGTCGGTTGTCGTCCCGATCGTGCTGGCAATCGTATTCATCGACCCGCGCCGCGAGGGCTGGCAGTGGTTGGCTTGGGTCCGCGACATCCTCGTTTACCTGACAGTGATCGTCACGGTCTTCAGCGGCATCCCCTACATCACCGGCGCGGCGAAGGCGGCACGGTCGGAAACGCCTTAGCGTGTAGGGCATTCTTCATTGCATAATAGCCGCGACTTTACGAATCGCGGACGCGCGGGCTGTAAGCCCGCGGCTATCAGGCAGAGGCTTACGCCAACCGCTTCGACGCCACCGTCCCGTCCTTGGTCGTCTTGACGTCATACCCGGCATCGATCAACTGCTGACGGATCCCGTCGGCTTTCTCAAAATCCTTGTCCCCCCGGGCGGCGTCGAGTTGCTGGCAAAACATCTGGACATCGGACAGGTGACCGTCCGCCCCCCTCGCCTGCATGACCCCCAACACGTCATCAACACGTTTCAGGATACCGGGAAGCTCATCGTCTACCTTCTTCATCCGCTCGAACACCACGGCCAAAGCGCCGGCAATGTTCAGGTCGTCGGCCAGTTGCTCCAGAAACGCCAGCATGTCCGGATGGTCCACCGGCGCGGGCTCGGCATCCGGAACAGAAGCCTCGCGCAGTCGCCGAACCGCGCTGGCAGAGTCCGTTAACCCCTTGGCGGTGAAGTTGATATTCGAGCGGTAGTGGCCTTTGAGTAATTCAAATCGCAGCACGGCGGGGTCGACCCGGCGGCCGGTGACTTTGCCTTCTAACACATCGCGGACGGTGTGGAAGTTGCCTTTGCTCTTGGACATCTTCTCGCCCTCGACCAGCAGGAAGCGCGAGTGCAACCAAAAGCGTGCGAAGTGGGATTGGCCGGTCGCGCCGCAGGACTGGGCGATCTCGCATTCGTGGTGGGGGAAGATGTTGTCTTCGCCGCCGGTGTGGATGTCGATGACGTCGCGTCCGAGCGTGGCGCGGGCCATGGCGGAGCATTCGATGTGCCAGCCGGGATAGCCTTGGCCCCAGGGCGAGTCCCACTTCATCAGGTGTGTCGCGTCGGGCTTCCAGAGCAGGAAGTCGGCGGGGTGTCGTTTGTGGACCTGGTGCTGGCCCTGGACGCGACCGCCTGCGCCGCCTTTGAGTTGGTCGAGGCTGTTGCCGGAGAGCTTGCCGTACTCGGGGAAGCTCTGGACGCTGAAGTAGACCGCGGAATCGTCGGCGACGTAGGCGTGGTCATTTTTCACCAGCGCCTGGATCATCGGGATCATGCTCTTTTCAACATGATCGGTGGCGCGTGGCATCTGGGCGGGGTACTCGTCGGCGATCTTCATCCCAAGCTTCCCGGCGTCCTCGATGAACGCCTTTGTGAAGAATTCGGCGACGGCGTAGGGGTCGTCGGGGTTGTCGATCAGGGCGACACCCTGCTTCTTGGATTCTTTGAGCCGGGCGGCGGCGGCGGCCATCTTGTCTTCGCCCCCGCCGTCGGCGAGCTGGTCGTCGGTCATGTGCCCGACGTCGGTGATGTTCATCACCTGCGTCACCTTGTAGTCGGCAAGCTCAAGAAAGCGGCGCAGGACGTCGGCGAAGACGAACGAGCGGAAGTTGCCGATGTGGGCGTAGTCGTAGACCGTCGGCCCGCAGTTGTACATGTAGACGTTGGGCGCATCGATCGGCTCGAACCGTTCCTTACGGTGGGTCAGGGTGTTGTAGAAGCGGATATCCATGGGCGGGCGAGTGTAGCCGCCGTCACCCCGATCCGCGAGCCGATCCGTCTTCCGGGGTTTGCGCCGCGGTGGCCTGAGGATCGGGAGTCCGCACCTCGACACGGATGACCCGGGTCCGCTCGGCGTCGGTCACGGTGAAACGCAGGCCCCGGTAGTCAAAGGTCTCGCCGGTCTTGGGGATGTGGCCCAGCGTCGAGAACACGAACCCCCCCACCGTGTCGTAATCCTCGTCCTCGGGCAGATCAACACCTAACTCATCGTTGAGGTCGTCGATGTCGACCCGGGCATCCACGCGGAGAGTCTGTGGGTCGACCCGCTGGATCTGCGGGATCTGCTCGGCCTGCTCGTATTCGTCCTGGATCTCCCCGACCAGCTCTTCGATGATGTCCTCGATCGTAACCAGCCCTGCGGTCCCGCCGTACTCATCCAGCACGACAGCGAGGTGGACCTTACGGGCCTTGAACTCGGCCAGCAGCTCCCCGACGTTTTTGCTCTCGGGGACCATCATCGCCTCACGCAGGACCGACCGCAGGTCGAAGTCTTCGCCGTCGCCGACATATCGGATCAGGTCCTTGGCGTAGAGGATGCCGACGATGTTGTCGATCGTTTCTTCGTACACGGGGATTCGGCTATGGCCGTGCTTGATGATGGCGTCCTTGACCTGCTGGAGGTTCGCCCTGATCTCTATCCCCTGGACGTCGGTACGGGGCGTCATGACTTCTTCGGCATCGGTCGAAGACAGGTCGAACACGCCTTCGATCATTTCCTTCTGGGCCTCGTCGACTTCCCCGCCGTCCTCGTGCCCCTCGACGATCGACAAGACTTCGTCGGTCAATTCGTTTTCGTCCCTGTCGGTCAGGTCCGCCCCCGAGATGCGTCGGACCACCGGGTCGAACAGGTGCAGCACGCCGAGCAGTGGGCTGAATACAATCAGCAGGGTGTTGAGCACCGGCAAGGACAAGGCAATTAGCCCCTCTCGCTGATACCGGGCCCAGCTGACGGGGATGGCGACGGCGAAAACGCTGACCAGCCCGCCGGCGATCAGGAAGGCGACGAGGTAGCTGAGTTGCCGGGACCAGTCGGTAAAGCGCTCTTCGAGATAGAACAGTGTCGCCAGCAGGATCACCAGGCTCAGCACGGCGCGCATCGTGCCGGTCAGCAGGAGCATCATGGGCAGCTTCTGACAGAACCGCTTGAGCTTGGCAGGGCTGTACGCCGGGCCCAGCCTGTCGGCCAAGCGTTTTCGAGACAGGGTTTTCAAGACGATATTGCAGGCCGAGAAGTAGCAGGCCAACAAACACCCCAGGATGGCGATCCCTATCGAGCTATTCACGAACGTCGATCCGTCCCCTGCAAACCTCCGGGCGACCGGGGAAAACCGGCCATCGACCCGAACCAGACCCACGCCGCGCCAGGGGGACGCTGCGCGGGCCTACGGAAAACTACTGCCTGTCCCTACCGCCGTCACCGCCTGTGTCTAAACCGAAGACCGGCCCGAACCCGGCCTGTGTGAGCAATGCATCTTCACGCCGGTGCATCTGCTGGAATGCGGCCTCGTCGTGATCGTCTTCGCCTAACAGGTGCATCAGGCCATGGACAGCGTAGAGCAGGGTCTCGAGGCGGGTCTGATGGCCTCGCTGACGGGCTTGGCGGGCCGCCTCATTTAGGCAGATTACGATGTCGGCCTCGATCGGCTGGTCAGGGGACTGTCGCAGGTCAAAGGTCAGCACGTCGGTCGTGCCAGCCTCGGACCGGTATTGCTCGTGTAGCTGACACATCTGCTCATCGCCGACTACAGCCAGACACAACCGCCCGTCGGTGACGCCCGCGAGTCCTGCGATGTGCTGAAAATGCAGATCAATCCAGCCTGCCAGCGGCGGGTCGCAATCGGGGGTCTGGATATTGAGGGTGACCGCGCAGCGAGTGGGGCCGACCGGCTCGGGTTTGGCGGGTTCGTCGGGAACTGGGCCCTCGGGCGCGTCCCCGGTAGAGGGCTCACCGGCGGAGGCCGGGGCGGCGCTGACAGATTGGCAGGACTGGGACACCTTGATCCTTCACAGTGGTGGTCGTTGTGACCTGACCCGGAGCACGGCTATTGTAGCTTATCGGGGGATCCTGGCCAATACATGACTGGAAATACCTGCCACTACCGGACTTAGTCGCTGTTGGGGAGCTTGCAGCCCTTACGCTTGACCATGCTGATGCAGTTGCCGGCCTTGTTGAAGCTGACTTCGGTCATGTAGGACTCGATGAGCATGACCCCCCGGCCGGAGGGCGTGTCCAGATTCGCATCCAGGGTCGGGTCCGGCAGATCGTCAGGGCAGAAGCCGCAGCCCTGGTCACAGACCTCGATCCACACCGCCTGGTCATTGACGCTGTACTGGATGGTCACCTGCTTGGACGGGTCCTGCCTGTTGCCGTGCAGGATGGCGTTGGAGACAGCCTCATCCAGCGCCAAGCGGATCGCGAAGACCTCGTCCGTGCTGTACCCACCGGCCTGGACCCGGTTGAGAACCGCGTCCTGAACCGTCAGCAGTTCCGTGAGCTTGCTTATCACCAGCTTGAACTTTGGTGACTCGCCCATACACAACCTGACCGTGATTCCGTCGGCCGCGAGGCGGTCGGCGATTACTTGAAGCTGGCCGCCGCCTGGGCCGCGTCCTCGTGGATCTGAAAGAGCTTATTGAGCTTGGTGATCACGAATACCTCGTAGATCTGCGGGTCGATGTTGCACAGGCGCAACTGCCCGCCTTTGCTGCGGATCTTGTTATTAATCGTGATCAACGTACCCAACGCCGCCGATGACAGGTGCTCCACCTGCGCAAAATCGATCATAAGCCTGGGGTTGTCCGTCGCCTCGATCAGCCCGGAGATCTCGTCGCCGATCTGTTGGATGTTGGCTTCCTCAAGGATGTTACGGTCGAGGAACCGGACCTTGGTGATCTGGTTATCCTCGCTCACTATCAGGCGGGAATCCTTGGTGGTCATCAACCGTCTCCTAAGCATCCGTGTCCGTGGCTGAAATTATCGCCGAGTCCAACGGGTGTCAAACAATTAACTTGCGGCCCCTGACAAATCTGGGCACGCCCAGCGATTGGTCCCCGAACCGAGACAGGTCGATCCGCCGCCGTCACTTTGGGTCTCCGCAGAACCTAACCTACATCATACCAGCACACACCGCGGGCACCAGTGGGCCTCGCGGCATCCTAAAACGACAGGCTTCACCGCCGGCCCGCCACCTCTCACGACCCCGCGGGCCCCTGGCCGTGCTGGATCGACCACAGCGCCGCGTACTTGAGCTGGGTGCTCGACGCGGCCTTCTGGGCGATCAGCAGCCCAAACGCCCCGTCCAGAAACCCGCGCTTGACGATATAAAACTTCATAAACGCCAGCCAGGGACGCAGCAGCAGGTCCCACGCCCGGGCACGCTTGCCTCGATCGTGCATCTGCTGGGCGACCATCATCAGCCGCTCATCCATCCGGCTGCCGGAGAAATAGTCGGCAAACCCGGCGCGGCTATGGCGTTTATGCTCGATCCATCCGGTCAAGTCCTTGACGCGAGACGGGTCGGACGCCTGACGGGTATCGTGCAGGACCTCGTCGTCCCAGGTCACCCGCCGGCGGTGGAAAATCCGGGTCAACCGGTCGGGCCACCAACTGCGGACGTAGCGGCCCAGCACATAGTTCTTCCGGGGCACCATCAGCAGGTCCAGCCGGTCAAGCTGCGCGTCGGTAAGGCTTTGCCACGCCTGGGCCAGCCTGGGCGAGCACTCCTCGTCGCCGTCCAGGAAGAAGACCCAGTCGTTGGACGCCAACTCGGCGGCGAATTTTTTCTGCCCGCCGTACCCGCGCCAGGGCTCGACGACATAGCGGTCGGCATGCGTCTGGGCGATTTGAGGGGTGTCATCGGTGGACCCGGAATCCACGACGATCAACTCGTCGGCCCACTTGGCGGACCGGCAGGCCGGTTCCAGCGTGTCCTGAGCATTGGCGCAGCAGATGATAATGGAGATCGCCGGCATGGCGGGTAGTCTATGCCCACAACCGACAGCCGTAAAAAGCACCCGGCGTGCAAACCCGCCGGGCCGGAACTCACCATCTGGACCATCGCTTGCTATAATGCCGCGTCATGCATGGAGGCTGATCATGAAACCCTCGTACAAACTCTCACTGCTGGCATCGGCGGCCGTGCTCGTCCTGGTCGTCGGGTACTACGCTACCCGTGACAAGACCGCTGCGCCCCAGGCGGCCGACGCGCAGGAAACGCTCACGGACCCGGCTCCGTCACGCCAGACGCTGCGCAACGACACGCCCGGTGACGGCTCGTTCGCCTCGATGTTGCAAGGCCAACCGGACAGCGACAACCCCCAAGCCACCCCCAGCGACCTCGCAACCGAACTGCGAGCCATGGTGCGGGCCGCTCAGGAAAACGACGATCCCACAAACGACGCCGAAGTAGACACCGCCCAGGCCCCGCCGCTGGGGAACGGAGCCTCCGGCGGGATAGCGCTGGTACGCACCGGCCATACGGCGCTGGCAGAGGTCAACGGCGAGCAAGTGCCGACCTTGCGCATCGGGCAGGCCGACGACCGTCCGAACGTGCCTTGGCCTGGCAAAGACGACCCACCGACCGGGCCCGCCGAACTCAACGACAAGACCCCTGTGGCCCGGACGTACACCGTCAAACACGGAGACACGCTCAGTTCGATCGCGATCGAGCTGTACGACAATGCACGGACATGGGTCGGCATCGCCCAGGCCAACCCGAATGTGGACCCGATCAAGCTGCGTGTGGGTCAAACCTTGAAACTGCCAAGCGCCCGGGACCTGCTGCGCGCCGATGAGCCCGCCGCCGCCGCCCCGGGCAACACCGTCGCCTACACCATCCTCCCCGGCGACAGCCTCTCGACCATCGCCAAGCAGTTCTACGGCGACCCGACCCAGTGGCGCTACATCTTCAACGCCAACCGCATCCCGATCGGTGACAACCCCAACAATATCCAGGCCGGCATGGATCTGAAAATCCCGCCCGCGCCCCAAGGCGCGCAGTAAATCGCTCAACGTATCACGGTTGCACAGCGGGCAGACGTGATCGCTTTTGAAGCTCAGTCTGTTCCGGGGTTCAACGCCGGTACCCAAGCCCCTCATAGAGGGTCGAAGACCCGGATATCCGGGCCTTTGCCGCGCTCAGACCCGGTGTTGCCCAGTCACAGCCCGATATCCACGGACGATATATCGCAAATTGACACTGGACCCGGGGCGAACCTGTCGTATAATTGATCCTACAAAAGTGAAGATCACGCTTGACGCCTTGGGCCGCTATTAGGGTGCGGCAGATTTGCTCGAACCTTTATGAACCCCAAGGGAGCGCCGACCGGGCACGATGACCAAGCCTCCTACGAGTGGAAGGTCGGGATGATTCGGCGTCGCACCCACCTTAAATTGGGGTTCGAGCAAGTTCCGCACCTCGCCCGGGCTTACGGCGTGATTCCGCTTTTCAGGCGGCTCGTTCTTTATTGACGAGCCGTTTTTTTTCTGCCCTGAGCGGGCCCATCTTTCGATGTATATAGTGATGACATGACCGACGACACCCGCCCAGAGAAGCCCGACGCCGCGGACGCCCCGGACACCACCTCACCTGTCGCCGACCTGATCGCTGAACTGGTCGACAGCTATGACCACGAGGACCTGCTCCAGCACATCAACAAGGCGTTTCTGCCGAGCCGGGAGCGGGTCATTCAGTTCATCGAGTTGCTTAGGCACCTGATCTTCCCGGGTTTTTTCGATACCGAACGGGTCACCCAGGACAACGCCCGCGAACACGTGCGCGGCCTGCTGACCCAGGTCCACCACCTCCTGCACGACCAGATCACCCAGGCCCTGTGCTATGAACGGAACATCACCCGCGAAAACGCGGCCCAGGAACAGGCCGGGGGCTGCGAGGACAAGGCCAAGACGCTGACCGCCGGGTTTCTGCACCAGCTCCCGCAACTACGCCACATGCTCGGCTTGGATGTCCAGGCCGCGTTCGATGGCGACCCCGCCGCGGTCTCGACCGACGAGGCCATCTTCAGCTACCCGGGCATCGACGCCATCTTTATCTACCGCGCCGCGCATGAACTGTTGGCCCTGGGTGTCCCCCTGGTCCCCCGGATCATGACCGAATACGCGCACAACCAGACCGGGATCGATATCCACCCCGGCGCGACGATCGGCCAGTCGTTTTTCATCGACCACGGCACGGGCGTGGTCGTCGGCGAGTCGACCACCATCGGCGACCACGTCAAGCTCTACCAGGGTGTGACACTCGGGGCTTTGTCGACCAAGGGCGGGCAGAGCTGGCGCGGCATGAAGCGGCACCCAACCCTCCGCGATCACGTCACGGTCTACCCCAACGCCACGATCCTCGGAGGCGAGACCGTCATCGGGGAAGGCTGCGTGGTCAACGGCGGGGCCTTCCTGACGCACAGCGTCGAGGCCGGTCACACCGTCCGTGTCGAACATCCACAGCCGCAATTACGCGCGCAAAGACAGACTAAGAAAAAAACCGGGGGCTAGATGATGCTGGGAGCGGTTGTCCTGCGCAACAAGCCGGACGCCAAGTGAACAAACAGGTACCCGCGGACCCCGGGGCCACATGGTTACAAGAAGGCCGGCCTTGAACATCGACTTCGATAAACCCATCGCCCTATTCCCCCTAAGCTGCTGTGCGCTGCTGCCCCACGCGACCGCGCCGCTGCACGTCTTCGAACCGCGTTACCGCCGGATGACCCGTATTGCATTAGACGGTAGCGGCCTGATCGCGATGGCGACGTTCCAGGGCGATGCGTGGAAAAGCCACTACGAGGACGCCCCGCCGATCCGTCCGTGCGTCTGCGTCGGGTACATCGCCCGACACAGCCAGACCCGGGATGGGCGGTACCACCTGCTGCTTCAGGGGCTATCCCGGGCGAAGGTCGTCGAGGAAGTCGGGCATAGCCCGTACCGCCAGGCGATCCTCAAGCCGTTTGAGACCGACCCGCCGATGGAGATCGACTTAACACCCTGCCGAGACAAGATCGAGAAGCTTCTGTCAGACCCGATGCTGCGCCAATGGACACAGGTCGGCGCGGTGCGCAACTGCCTTTGCCAGGAGATCCCCACAGCCGTGATGCTGGACCTGGCGGTGATGGCGCTTTGCCGGTGTACCGAAGAACGCTACGCGATGCTCGCCGAGCCCTGCCCCTGCGCACGGGCGGATTGGCTGTACCGACATCTGATCATGACCCGTGACACGCTCCGCCGAGCCAGACTTCAGGGGGCGTGCATCAGCGAGGACGGGCTGGCCCTGAACTAATGGGCGCCCCTGAACGTCGAATATTCGCCACCGAAGGCCGCTTGCGGCTTGGTGATGCCTGACGGCCGCCACCGGTTCGGGGGACATATCCCAAAGCCCTATTCAGCCCGGATCCGCCACCACAGCCCGCACGCCGTACCTGCTAAACTTCGGATACATGACCGAGCCACAAACAACCCACCCCGCCACCACCCCGCCGCCGCATACCGCGGACCCGCTGCTGGATGACCTGACCCCGCCCCAGCGTGAGGCGGTCACACATGTGGACGGCCCGTTGCTCGTGCTCGCCGGCCCAGGCTCGGGCAAGACCCGGGTCATCACCCGCCGGGTCGCGCACCTGGTGACCCGAGTCGGGATCCCGCCCTGGCAGGTGCTGGCGATCACCTTCACCAACAAGGCCGCCGGGGAGATGCACCAGCGGACCGCCGAGCTGGTCAGCGAGCGCCAGGCCCGGGCGCTGACCGTCTGCACGTTCCACAGCCTCTGCGCCCGTGTCTTACGTCAGTACGCCGACCGCCTGGGTTTGCCGCCGGGCTACTCGATCTACGACACCGCCGACCAGAAGCGGGCCATCAAGCAGGCGCTGAGCGACCTGGAGATCAACACCAAGAATTTCCCGCCCGGCGGCATGCTCGGCTCAATCAGCAACTCCAAGAACGAGCTGGTCGATGCCGAAGCCTACCAGCAGCTCGCCGGGGACTTTTACAGCCGGACGGTCGCCAAGGTCTACACCAAGTATCAGCAGATCCTCACCCGCAACCACGCGCTGGATTTCGACGACCTGCTGCTGAAGGTCGTGCAACTGTTCCGCGAGCACCCGGACGTGCTCAAGGAGCTTCAGGACCGCTATCAGTACGTCATGATCGACGAGTACCAGGACACCAACCACGCGCAATTTATGATCGCCAACGCCCTGGCGGCACGGCACAAAAACTTCTGCGCTACCGGGGACCCGGACCAATCCATCTACGGCTGGCGCGGCGCGAATATCAAAAACATCCTCGACTTCGAGGCCCACTACCCCGACGCCAAGGTCGTCAGGCTTGAGCAGAACTACCGCTCGACCAAGAACATCCTCGCGCTCGCGGACGGGTTGATCCAGCACAATACCCGGCGCAAGCACAAGGCCCTCTGGACCGACAACGCCCAGGGCGACCCGGTCCAAGTAATCACCTGCCGGGACGAGCGCCACGAGGCGAACTGGGTCGTCAACGAGTTCCGCAGATTGCATGACGAGCAGGACACGGCCTGGGGCCAGATGGCGGTGTTCTACCGGATCAACAGTTTGAGCCGGGTGATGGAAGATGCGCTGCGCGACGCCGGCGTGCCGTACCAGATCGCGCGGGGGACGGCTTTCTACGAGCGGGCCGAGATCAAGAACGCGGTCGCCTACCTCCGCTGCGTGGTCAACCCCGCCGACGAGGTCAGCCTGCTGCGCATCATCAACACCCCGACACGCGGGATCAGCGACAAGACCGTCAAGGCGATGCAGGCGTTCAGCCTGGCGAATAACGTGACCATCGACACGCTGTTGGGCGACCCCCTGAAGCTCACAGCCATCAACACACGGGCCCAGACCAGCCTGGCGAAGTTCGGCAAGACGCTCGACGGCTGGCGTCACGCCGCGGGGTTCGGTCAGGATGAGCCTGTCGTCGTTGATGATCCCGTCACCGCGACCACGCTGCGTGGTTTCGTCGAGGATGTCCTGCGCCAATCCGGTCTGGAGGACTCATGCCGCAACGACAAGTCCGACCCCGATCACGAGCGCCTGGCCAACCTCGGCGAACTGGTCAGCAGCGCCCAGCAGTTCGAGCACGACTTCGAGCTGGAGCTTGAACTGGATGGCGGCGACCACACACCCAGCCTCGCCGAGAAACTGCTGGCGTTCCTCGAACGGATCAGCCTGGTCAGCGATGTCGATGCGGTGGACCCCGACCAAGGCGCGGTCACGCTGATGACCCTGCACGCGGCCAAGGGCCTTGAGTACCCACTGGTCGCGATGATCGGCGTCGAGGACGGCCTGCTCCCGCACGAGCGCGCCAACGCCAGTGAGAGTGAACTGGAAGAAGAACGCCGCCTCTGTTTCGTCGGCGTCACCCGCGCGATGCAACGGCTCTACCTGACCCATGCCCGCTACCGCACGGTGTTTGGCCAATCCAACGTCACCATTCCAAGCCGGTTCTTCGGCGAGATGCCCGATGATTGCCTGGAAGAAATCGACACCTGCGACGACGACACGGATGATCTTGCCGACAGCCTGACGCAACGCTCGCTCGCCGGGCGCGAGGCGGCGCTGTACCCCCCGGGCACGCTGGTCCGCCACCCGCAGTTCGGGCTCGGCCGGGTCCTCGACATCCACCCCACCGGCTCACACACCCGGGCAAGAGTTGCGTTCAACACCGCGGGCACCAAGACGCTGATCCTGCAGTACGCCCGGCTTGAAAGGGTGGAGTGATGGGCCAAACGCGCATCAAGATCTGTGGCGTCCGTGACCCAGATACCGCATCCCATGCGCTCGGATCGGGGGCGGATCACATCGGCGTACAATTTGCGGAAGGCTCACCCAGGCAGGTGACGATCGCCGAGGCACGCCATATCGTGGCCGCGATTTCTTCGACCAAGGCCCAACCCATCGCCGTGTTCTCAAATCAGGCGAGAGAGTTCATCGACGAAGTACTCGATAACGTCGGGTTCGAGATCATTCAACTTCACGGGGATGAAGACCGTCAGTTCGTCGAATCCCTTAGCACGGTGAAAGTGTTCAAGGCCGTGCCTTTTAATCAGGGCAAGATCGACACCTGGCGGGACCCACCCGAAAATGTGACCGCATTATTGATTGACGCCCCTACCGAGCCCGGTGAACTCACGGGCGGTACAGGACGCGTGTTTGATTGGGATGCGCTTGCCAATCTTGACCGTACCGACCTGCCGCCGATCATCCTCGCGGGCGGACTGACCCCCGGAAACGTCGCCCAGGCCGTCCGCACCGTACGCCCCTTTGCCGTGGACGTCTCCTCCGGCGTCGAGTCGTCCCGAGGCGTCAAAGACCACGCCCTGATCCGGGAATTCATCCAGGCGGTCCAATCTGCCGATAAATCGCTTGACGAATAGGAAACCCGGGTTAGACTTGGAATCTCATGGTACATAACTGCACATCCTCTGCGGTTCTTTCTCGGCGCTGGCGCCCCTGCGCCTAACCTATCCCCCCGCGCCGACATTCCTGTACCATCCCCCATATTTAACTATTGAAAGATCGGACCATGAAAAGGGTTCTGTCAGGCATCCAACCCTCCGGGCAACTGCATATCGGCAACTACGCCGGCGCGATCCGCCAGTTTGTCGACATGCAGGCCAACCACGAGATGTTTGTCTTCGTGGCTTCCTATCATGCGCTCACCTCGACGCGCGACGCCGACGAATTGCGCCGCAACACCCGTCAGGTCGTCACCGACTACCTCGCCTTCGGGCTCGACCCGGCGACCCACCCCAATACGCACATCTACCTCCAGCAGGACGTGCCGCAGGTCACTGAGCTGGCTTGGATGCTGTCGTGCGTCTGCCCCAAGCACCTGATGGACAAGGCCACCAGCTACAAGGACAAGGTCGCGCGAGGACTCCCCGCGTCGGTCGGGTTGTACACGTACCCGATTCTCCAGGCCGCCGACATCCTCAGCGTCGACCCCGACCTCGTCCCCGTCGGTAAGGACCAGGTCCAGCACTGCGAGATCACCCGCGACCTCGCGCAGAAGTTCAACAACGCCTACGGCGAGGTCTTCAAGCTGCCGGAGTACAAGCTCCGCGGCGACGCCGAAGTCCTCCCGGGGATCGACGGGCAGAAGATGTCAAAAAGCTATGGCAACGACATCGACCCGTTCATGGATGAGAAGCCGCTGCGCAAACGGATCATGAAGATCAAGACCGACTCGACCCCGGTGGACGAACCCAAAGACCCCGAGGCCTGCACGGTGTTTCAGATCTTCCGCGCTCTGGCCGGCCGAGACGACCCGCGCACTGCGGAGCTCGCTGAGCGTTATCGTAAACCCGGCATGGGCTACGGCGATGCCAAACAGGCGCTATACGAACTGATCCTCGACCACTTCGCCGACGCACGGAAGCGCCGGACAGAGTTGATGAACGACCCCGGCTATGTGGACAAGGTGCTCAAAGACGGCGCCGCCGCGGCACAGGCGAAGGTCGCAGAGGTGACGCAAAGGGCAAGGCTGGCGGTGGGATTGTAAACCCCCAATCGCCTCCACCTTAACAGCATTATTCGATGTGTCTGGTATACCGATCTACTCGGCGAGTTCACCCGTCGCCACCTGCTCGGACTCCGCCTCGATCGCGGCGAGGCCTTGCAGGTCGACGAATTGATGGATCACTTCCTGGATGTGTTCCTCGCCCTTGAGTGCATCGTCATCAACGACGAAGGTGATCAGGAAGTGGCCGGCCCAGACCCAGATGCTGCCGTCGCTGAGCGACTGGATCGGGTACTTGCCGTCCAGGAGTTTCTCGCGGTGGAAGTCCTGGACCTCGTCGAGTGAGCGGATACGGATGTGAGCCCAAGCGACCTGGTTGCCGGCGCTGTCGTGCCAGTTACTTGCACCGAAGGCCATGTGGACGGTGGCATTGAAATGCTCGATGGTCGATCCGGGGTACGTCGATTCGGGGGCCTTGAAGTAGGGGCGGATGACAGCGGCCAGGGCGTCGTTCCCCGCGTCGGCCGGGGCCTGAATCTCACCGATACGTTCCTTGTAGGGGCCCTGGATCGACTGGATCTTCGTGGCCAATTGATCGATCTTGGGCTGAAGCTTCTGACGATGGGCGTCACGCTCGGTGTCGGTCTTGAGTTGACTGGCCTCGAGGATCAGCGTCAGGTCACGGATACGCCGTTGACAGTAGGCCAGCGACTTCTTGGACCCGTTACTGGCCTGGATACGCTTGAGGGATTCGGACTGCTGGCTGATGGAGCCGGACAACTCGTCCAGCTGCTGCTGAGTCTTGGGCTCACCGCTGAGCTCATTGATAGCCAGCTCATAGGCCCGCTTCTCGTCGGCCAACCCGCCGACCGCCTTGCGCATCTCGGACCGGATGCGATCGATCTGCTCGTAGGTCTCGATCGTCCGGGCGACAACAGCCCCGTCACCCGAAGCAACGGCACTGACAGCGGACAGCATCACGGCAAGCAGGGATAGCACGATTGTTCGCATGGGCAGGCTCCTGATAGGGGACAGGGATACCTTGGCGCTATCGGCACTTAAAACGAGTGGATTAAGCCATTCTCGGCCCGTGGATGGCTTGTACGGGCTGTTATAAGGTGGGATCGCCCATGAAGAGCCTAAAAAACAACCCCGGGCAAAGCCGGGGCGATAGAGTCGAATCAGGATGGCTTGCGGTCGCCATCGGTATCACGCGCTCTGGGACAGGCTGCTGATGGCGGTCTGCTGGGCGGTGGTGATGGAGGTGTCGGTGGGCTTGCCTTCGCCGGCGAGCTTTTGCATGAGCATCTGCCAGGTCTCACGTTCGTATTCAACCAGCTTAATGGCCTCGTCGACGATGGCTGTCTCGCGCTTCATGTTGGCGTCGACCAGGAGGCGGTAGACATAGGTATACAGGGCGCTGAGGCGTTGGCAGAGTTGGGGGTCGGCGTCGTGGTTGAGGCTGGTGGACAGCTCCAGGACGATCTTCTGGGCCCGCATGAGGTTGGCGTAGCTTTCCTCGAAGTTCTTCTTTTCGAGGGCGGCCCTGGCCTGACGGCAGAACTTCAGCGCGCCGTCGTAGAGCATCAGCCGCAGCTGCTCGGGGCTGGCGGTCATGATCTTGGTCTTGAGGTACGGATTGACCGGCTTCTGACTCATCGCGTGGCTATTCCTTCACCGGCGTGAACAACGGGCCGCCGGTGATGCTGATATCGGCAAGGGCTGGGGGTGTGCGTTAGCTAAGTACTTGTGGCGGGACCGATAAGCTCAGGCGGACGCTCCCCGGGGCATTGAAGCCCTACCCGGTGCTTTAGTTGCTCGCATTGGAGAAGCTAACCGGCTGGAAGCTGGCCAGTGCCGAGCTCTGCTGCTGCAGGCCGGCCAAGGCGCGTTCCATGGCGATGAACTGGGCTTCGAGCCGGGCGCGTTTGACCTCCAAGGCGGCATCAAGTTGGTCGATCCGGTCCTGGTTGAGTTCGAGCTGCCGGTCGATCGCCGAGACCCGGCTCTCGATGATGCCAAACTCGGTGTCGGTGAGGCGTTCGAGCAACTCATCGATCGCGACCCCGACCCCCTTGGCGGTGGTTACGGTATCGCCGTTGGCGTCGGTCCCGGTCTCTTTGAAGGTGAAGAGGTTGGTGACCGAGTCGCGATCCTGATTCAGGGCGGCCTGGAACTTGGCGGCATCGAGCTTGAGCACCGCGCCAGAGCCGACGGTGATCCCGACCTCGGCCAGGGACGTGAAGCTGCCGGTCAAGTCGCTGCTGCGTGAGATGATCCCAGAAAACAGCCGGCTCTTGAGCTGGACCAGCGCCGAATCGCCCAGCAGCAGGCCCCGCTCCTCGGATTCGGAATTGAACGTGTCATAGGTGTCGATCGTCGACATCACGTTATTAAACCCGTCAACAAAGGCCTGAGCGGCGCTTGTGACGGCCCCGTCGTCCTGAGCGATGGTGACCTGGACGGGCTGATCGGAAGTCGAAAGCAGTTCGATGGTCGCACCGGGGATGACGCCTGCGAGGGTGTTGCTGGTCGAGGTGATGATCTGAGCCTGCGCGGGGTCCGAGGGCCCGAAGAAGACGACGGCGTCCTGGGCGTCGGAGAAGGTCGAGGCCTTGAAATTCGCCCCGCCGTCATCGAAGACGAACGAACCGGCGCTGCCCGTGTCATCGGCGCTTAGGATCAGCCTAAACGGCGCCCCCGCAGAGCCGTCGTTGATGACCGCGGCGCCCACGCCGACATCAGAATCGTTGATCAGGTCAACCAGATCGCTGAGGGTGGTGACCTGAACGAGTATGCCGGAGTTAGCGGTCCCCGTGCCGTTCTTGTCCTTGAAGTTGAGGTCGGAAAGCGCGCTGGACCCGTTGAGGGCCTCGAATGAAAACGCGGCGGAGCCCGTGGTGGTGTCGGTAAGGGTCAGGCCTGTGCCTTCGGTGTTGATGGCGGCCGTAACGCTTCCACCGCTTGCGGTCTGGATGGCATTGATCAGGTCGGTAACGGTGGTGTCGCCGACGGTCAGATCGACATCAAACGTGTTGCCGTCCTGAGTGGTAACCTTGAAGTCGGGGTTGGTGTCGTCGATCTCGATCCCGTTGCCGGCCTTGAGCGCTGACAACAAGGTCGCGCCGGTCATGGTGTCGCTGGTGAAGCTGACGGTCTTCTCGAAGCTACCGGAAAGGTCGTCCCCGGGGTTGGTCGCCTCGCCGAGGATCCCCAGGCTCGCGGCGGTCCCGGACCCGACCTCCTCGACCTTGAGGGCCACGGCCTGGACGCCGACGTTGGTGTCTTCGATGATGATCCCGTCGCCGTTGTCGTTGATCCGTGCGTTGATCGCCAGGCTTGTCCCCAGGTTGATGTCGTTGAGGATCTCGGCGATGGTTTTCTCGCCCTGTTGGAAGTCGACGGTCGCCGACGCCCCGGTGCTGTCGGTGATCAATATCTTGCCCGGCACGAATCCGATCGAGTCAAGGGGCGTGCCCTCGGCGATGTACTGGTACTGGAGGTTGCCGGACTCGACCTCATCGGTGGTGAAGGTGCCGGCGATGTTGAGATTGGTCGCGGTGGCGCCGGTGGTGTCGGAGATAAGGATATCGCCGATCCCGCCCGTTGCGTCTGTGAGGGTGATCCCGTTGCCGGCCAGGTTCAAAGAGGCGGTGATGCCGGCCCCGGCCGCCGTGCTGGCGGCGTTGATCCCGGTGATGACATCAACAACGCTCTTGGCGGTGGTCAGGTCCGCGGCGAACGTCAGGCCCGCACGGTCCCGGATCGAAACCTGACCTGCTCCGGACTGGGTCGTCGCGGTGGGGACAGGGTTGGTATCGATACCCGTGACCGAGCTGACCGCGGCGTTGATCGTCAGGCCCAGGTCCGCGACGATGGTAGACCCCGACCCGGGGTTATCGAATACCCGGAGGTTCCCCCCGCCGCCTGTGTTGTCGGTCAGGACAAAACTATTGCCGCTGATCGTCATTGTCACGTTCCCCCCGGTCCCGGCATCCACCAGGCCAATCAGGTCGCCGGCGGTGTTCGAGGGGTCCAAGTCGATGGTGTAGCCAGGGTTGCCAGCCCGATCGAAGATCACCAGTTCGCTAAGCCCGGCAGTCGTCACGCCCACACCGTTGAGCATGTCGGCCTTGGGCGTGCCGATGGTCAGCTGACTGACAAAGGCCACCGTGGCCCCGAGCCCCCCCCCGCCGTTGAGTTTGGATAGCAGCTTGGAGTTGATCGCGGCGACGATGCGGTCGCCGTTGATCTGCTTATCGCCGTCGATGTCGTCACCCGAGAGGCCCAGGTCAGCCGCGGCGGTGCTGCTGGTGGTGCCATTGGCGACCCGGAAGTTGCCGCCGCCGGACCCGGTGTCGGTAAGCGTCAGGCTCACGCCGTCGGCGGCGACCGAAGCAACAATCACGCCCCCGGTGGCGGCGTTGATCGTGTCGATGACCTCGCCGAGCGTGGTTTCATTCAGCAGATTGATTGTGTACTCGGTGTTATCACCGCCGAAGATAGAGAACTCCTCTGATATATCGTCGCGGATGTCGATGCCCTGCCCGTCGTTGATCGCGGCGAGGGAGGTGTCCGTCCCTACCGAATTGATCTGCGTGCCGGTGATGATGCCGGTGGCGCTGATCCCGACGATACCCAGGCTGGTGGCGGTGCTGGTGGCGCCGGCGTTAGAGATCGTGAGGCTGCCGGCTCCCAAGCCGGTGTTGTCGGTGAGGGTCAGGCCGTCGCCGGTCGCGGTGGCGAGGACGCTGACGTTGGTCGCGCTATTGATGGCCTTGATGGCGTCGTCGACGGAGACAGCGCGAGACAGGTCGATCAACCCGACAGCCCCGGAGCGGTCGGTGACACGTATGAGGCCTCGGCTCACCCCGGCTCCGCCGTTGAGATCGCTAAGCAGTGTCTTGGAATCAAGCCGGGCGTCGCCCTTCTCGAAGGTCAGCGTGCCGGTGCCCACCGCCGTGCTGTCGGTGTCCTTGAATCCCTTGGTGAGCACCTGCTGGCTGGAGACCAGCCGATCGACGGTGAAGCTGTAGTTCCCGGGGACGGCCCCGGCCCCGCTATCGACGGTCAGGACGTTCTCGTTGCTGGTCGTGCCGGTGGTGGCGTTGAAGGTGGTTGAGCCGGTGAGCGAATCGACGTTGAACTTCAGGCCCAGGAGCTTGGCGTTGACGTCCTGGAAAGCGGTCTGCTGGGCGGTGAGGACGGCGTTACGCTGCTGGACGAGCTGCTTGGGCCTCTCCTCGAGCGCGATGAGCTGTTCGATCAGGCTGGCGAAGTCGATGCCGCTGATCAGGCCGGTGCCGGTGGTGATGGTTCCCATAGGGCCTCGTCGGGGGTCGCCTGGGTCGTGTCTTGCGGGGGTGCAGGAACACCGCTCCCTGCAAGGTTATCGACCCCCCGCCGCGCGGGACTTGAACACAGCCAACCCAGTTGAGCGAACGAAAGCCCCTTGTGCCAACAAGAGGCTTATATCGCTGCTTATTAATGAGTTATTCAGTTATAGGGTGTCTCTCGCCGTCCGACGCCTCGACACAGATGTTGCCCAGATGCATCAGCTCGTCGAACTTGGCCGAGTGACCGTAATCGTAGTTGTAGTAGGTCGACAACTGGTAGACCTTGTCGCGGAAGTAGCTGGCCTGGCGGTGCTCGCCGTTCTCGTCGGCGTACCAGTCCCGCAGGCTCTGGCATCGCTTAACGATCGCCCGGCGCATGGCCTTTTGCATGCCCTTCTCGAAGTGGCTGGGGTTGAGGACCTCGTCGTAGTGATCGGAGATGAACCAGGAGAAGAAGTCGGGCTCGTCTTTGACGTAGGGATTAAGCATCCAGTAGTCGCCGTCGCGGACGACGATCGGCGGGCGGATCCTGCCCTTGAGCCGGATCGGCTCGGTGAGGTTGCGGAACAGCAGGCAGCCGACGTAGTTAGAGGTCATGTCGGCGTTGGAGTAAGCCCCCGCGGTCATGTATCCCAGGACCGAGCTCTCGGACATCACCCCGCCGTCAAACGAATGAACCGCTTCGTACATGGCCCGGCGCTCACTCATCCCCCGCTTGCGCAGGCGGCGGTAGGCCCGGTAGTAGTGATAGCCCATGTCCACGAAGTGGCCTACCTTGTCCGTGCCCAGATACGTGCCATAGACCTTGACGGTCGAGGCGCGCCAGAGCCGAAACAGCGACCGCGGGTCAAGCGGAAAATGCACTTTGGCGTAGACGCACTTGAAATCGGATGGGTGGTATGCGACCACCTGGTCGGGATACCGCTGGACCATCTCCTTGCTGTGCAGCTTGCTCTCAAGACCCTCGATCAGGCTCACCGCGTCGGGGATGGACCTGCGCACATATACCGCCACGGCCTCGCCGGAATGCAGGTAGGCAAGGTCCTGGGCCCCGGTGTTGGTGTCGTATGTCCTGAGGAAGTCAGTGCCGGGCTCGCGGGGGAGTTGGGAGAATCGACGGCCGTCCCCGCCCAGCGCCATATCGATCCGGCGGTTGGTCCGCCGGACCCCGTCCTCGATGGCGTTGATGAAGTACCGGTTGAAGAAATCACCTAAGTCCACATAGGTCTGCCCCACCGGCACGGTGTACTGATCGGTCTCATGGGCCCAGCCTCGGCCGACTCCCAAAAGTAAGACAGACACGCAGATCAACCCGACCCGGCCCATTCCCCTGGCTCTGCCGCTTTGCCTCATCTGGACACCCCTGTTCTGACATAGATCATGTAACACGCCTGACGGACTTACTCGGCTGCTCAACGCAACCTAGTCATCGGTCGGCACGTGTCAAGCGATTGGGCGGATTAACCTCTTTCCTGGTGATGGAAGAGACCGGCCCAACCTTTTTCGCCGATTAGGGTGCCAACGTATTGGCACCGATCGGCGACATCACAAAATCGGTTGACGATCAACCATTATCCGCGGTTATCTGACACAAATCATTTGTCAGTGGAACCAAATGTACAGATCTGCGGTTGGATTTTCCGTTGGGGGAGGGTATGATTAAAAGAGTCTTTTGTCTGGTATGGGGTGGATTTCGTCTGCCGACCACAGGCTCGCGGGACACGGTCGTTAGGCTGTCGGATGCCAAGGCGCCCAGTTAAGACATATGACATAAGGATGAGGTAATCATGCTCAACGATACAAGGCCGTATCCCAGGCTTGAGTCTTCGGGATGTTGCGCACTGGCCCACGCCACAGAGGCCTTGATTGATACGCTTGAGGCCGACGCCGCCGTCAGCCGTGTCTTTGCTGGCCCCCCGCCAGAGGACTACCTCTACGTCGGCATACCCGGGGCCGCCACGACGACTGATCAACGCCGCGACCTGCGGGAGTGGCTGATGAACCCGCACTCACCCTTCGAGCACTACCGAAGCCAACCCCAAAGCAGTCAGGCAAGCCTGCTGCGCTCGAGCTGCCTGGACGACGAACATCAGTTGGAAGATTTTTTCCTGCCTCTTGCGCCCCAGATATGTGTGACCACGGGGATCTGCATGACGTTGCCCATCGGGGCCAAGACCCGATGTGTGATCGTATGCGTGAGGTTTAACGACCGTGATCCGTTCAACGACGCGGACATGGACCAATTGCATCAGATGATCCCGACGGTGACCCGCGTCATCCAACAGGGATACCTCCGACAACTCGACAAGGACAACCACGCACGGCCAGGCGGTGCGTTCGTGCCCGGCCCCCAGTCAATGGACGACTTGATGGATCGGCTCAGCAAGACCGAGCACGCGGTACTTGAGCGTTTAGGCCAGCACGAGACCGAACGACAGATCGCCGAGGCCGTGGGACGATCGCCTCACACGATCCACGTCCATGTCAAAAGCATCTACCGAAAACTGATGGTGACCAGCCGCCGCGAACTCCTGGAAATGCTCGAACAGACCGGGATGGCCGGCTAAGACGCATCCCGAAAAAACTCGTGTAAGACCGAAGCCCACGTTCGCCAAACGTGGGCTTTGTCTATCGGATACACACACGCGGACAAACCTGAATGCCGTCGCACGTCGCGGCTAGCGTCTGCGTCCTCGGCTATCCATCGCCGCCAGGAGTACCAGGATCGCCGCGGTCTGGCAGGCCGTGAGCACCGCCTGCCACTGCTCAAGCGAGCCGAGCATCACCCCACCAAGACCACAGGCCAGCGCGGCGGCCCAGACGACCAACACCGCGCGGCGTTGACTTAGGCCCCGGCGGACCAGCCGGTGTGAGAAATGATTGTTGTCGCCCTTAAACGGGCTCTGGCCCCTTTTAAGCCGGATCAGCGTCACGCTGGTCAGGTCGTACAGCGGGATCGCCATGACCATCAACGGCATCAGCACGCCGTACCAGTGGCCCAGCGTCGGGGCCGACGCCTGCGGATCGAAGTAGGTCGTCCGTACGGAAATCACCGCGAGCACCGCGCCGATGACCAGCGACCCGGCGTCGCCCATGAACAGCCTGGCGGGTGGGAAGTTAAAGACCAGGAAACCGATCAGCGCGCCCAAGAGCAGCGCCGCCAGGGCCGCGACGAACCACTGCCCGCCGATCAAAGTCGCGGCGAGGTAGAGCCCGGCGATGATCGCGCCCACCCCCCCGGACAGCCCGTCCATGTTGTCCAAAAAGTTCATCGCGTTGACGATCGCCGTAATCCACAGCACACTCACCGTCACGCTCGCAACCGACCCCCACCAGCCGTAACCGTCCAGGAATTGCAAAGCCCGGACGTCACACAGCACCACCAGGCCCACCGCGACGGCCAATTGCACCGTCATCTTGATCCAGGGCCCAAGCGCCCGCCGATCGTCTACCAGTCCCAGCACGTGCAGGATGCAGATCGCGGTGAGCACCCCCCCACCCATCGACGTGGCTCGACGCAGCCCTTCCAGGTGCTCGTAGACCGCCGGGGTGTGCTGAGACCACCACTGGGCAGGGACCACCCATACGACCAGAAGACAGACGGCCATCGGCACCGCCACGCCGGCGAAAATCGCTACCCCGCCGGTGTTCGGCACGACGCGGTGGTGGCGCTTGTGGCTCTCGAAACCCGACGGATCGACCAGTCCCAGACGTCGACTGGCGGTGAGCATCAGCCCGGCGATCGGGAAACTGACCACGAAAGACACTGCCGCCATCAACAGACATATCCAGATCATGCCCTATTGGATACGCCCCCACCCCGCTTGGCAAACCCAGGTGCCCAGATGCCGATACACTCAACGAATGGCCGGTTACAAAAACCAACACGGTCGACGCCCCGGGCGCGGCATCAGGCCCTGGATCCTGATCCCCAAGGTCATAGCAATTGCCGCCTTGTTCGGCGGGTTTCTCGCATCGGCTGTGATCCTGCACAACACCGACCCGCAATCCCTCGAGCAGTGGGGGCAGCTCATCCAGACAATCAGCACGGTCTTCCGCCTGCTGATCGTGCCGGCGGCACTGGCGGTGATCGTGCTGGGGGCGCTTCTGTTGCTGCAACACCCGCGCGTGTTTTTGAAGATGCGCTGGGTGCGTCTCAAGCTCGCGCTGCTTGTGATGACCCTGCCGGCACTGCACCTGTGGGCCCGGTCGCTGTTTGGCCAAGCCCGTGAGGCGCTTCAGATGGATCAACTCGACCGGGTGGCGGCGTTGATGGGTCGATTCTCGTTCGTGGTGGACCTGGCGGTCGCTGCCGTCGTGGTGGTGATCGTGCTGGCCCGGCTCAAGCCCCGGCTCGGCGAAAAGCCTGGAGCCCGAGCCGGGTTCGATGACGCGGGCCAAAAACCAACAGGCCCGCAGCCGTCGGGTAGCTGAATCAACGAAATATGACCCATTTCAGCGCGAATCTGCTTGAATCGCGGCGACGGTATGATTATTATGTAATAGCAACGCCCCACCCTCACCCGGTTACACGCCGGAACACCGAATCCCGGCTCTTTGGAGACGTCATGTCACGCACCCGTTTCGCTGTGCTTGGCTGCCTGATGATTACCGCTGGCTTGGGGCTTAGTCCGCAGGCCCATGCCGCAGCCACGGGCGATTTCGCCGACTTCCGCGGATTGTGGGTCGACCGGTTCGACTACCGCAACCGCGGCATCTCGGGCGTCCAGCAGATCATGGCCGACGCCGCGAGCATGGGGACCACCGACGTGATCTTTCAGGTCCGCGGCCAGGGCGACGCGTACTACAACTCCAACTTCGAGCCCCGCGCCCAGGCGCTCTCCGGCAGTTGGGACCCTCTGCAGACCGCCATCGACGCCGCACACGCCCAGGGCATGAAACTCCACGCCTGGATGAACACCATGCCCCTGTGGAACGGCACCTCCGCGCCGAGCACCTCCACCCCCATCCCCCACCCCTTCTACCACACCAACCCCAGCTACCGCATAGAGGACCTCAACGGCCAACTTAAGCCGTTGCAGTCCGGCTACACCATCGCCAATCCCATCAATCCCGAATGGCAGCAGCACGTCAACAACGTCGCCAGTGACATCGTCAGCAACTACGACGTCGACGGGCTGCACCTTGACTACATACGCTACATCGGGAGCATCGCTCACGCAGACCTGCCGCACGACGCCCAGTCCCACGCGATGTTCCTCAGCGCCACCGGCCTGGACGGCGCCAACCCAGCGAACGAAGGAGCGTACCAGCAGTACGTCCGCGACCGCATTACCGACCTCGTCGGCGACCTGCAAACCACTGTTAAGGCCGCCGACCCCAATGCCCAACTCTCCGCCGCCGTCTGGCGCGACCCCGACATCGGCAGCAACTCCTACCTCCAGGAGTACCGCACCTGGCTTGAGAATGACCTGCTGGACATCGCCATGCCGATGATCTACCTCTCCCAGTCCAACAACTATCTGCTGCAGCCCAATATCCAGAACACGATGAGCATCCCGACCAACACGCTGATCGCACCCGGCCTCGGGCCCTACCTCCACGACGACGCACCCGACAGTCCGGACCTGATTACCCAGCAGTTGCAGACCCTCTACGGAGCCGGCGCCAACGGCTCAACGATGTACGACTGGGGCCACCTGTTCAGCGGCACGGCGTTCAGTAATCAGCAGGTCGCCAACATCCAGAACTTCATCGACTCGACCGTCGTCGTTGTCCCGCCCCCTGGCGGTGGGACGATCGTACCCCTGGTCGACTTCGAGATCGACGAGGGCACCTTCGCCAGCGCCCCGACATACTCCGGCAGCAACCGCGGCATCATCAGCGCCACCGCCGACCGCGACATCAGCCAGGCCTACGAGGGGGCAGCGTCCCAGCGGATCGACGTTGTCGGCGACCCCGCCGGCTGGACGCTTAGGCACCTCTCAGGCATCGGCAACCCGGGGAGCAACACACCCATCACCACCGACGGCTGGATCGGCTTCTGGCTATTGACCGACACACCGGGTTTGACAGTGCAGATCGGCCTGGACGACCCGGCCAGCGCCGACCGCGGCTCGCTTACACAGGTCATCGCCGACGGGCAGTGGCACCTCTACCAGTGGGACCTGGACAACCCGGCGCAGTGGGGAGCCTGGGTCAACGGCAACGGCGTCATCGACGGGCCCACACTCACCATCGACTCGATCTTCTTCTATGGCTTGGGCGACGCCACCTTCTTCCTGGACTTCATCGCCTACAACAACGGCGGCTCGTTGATCCCCGCGCTCGATGGCGACCTCAACCTCGACGGGTTCGTCGGGATCGAAGACCTGAACATCGTCCTGGGGGCGTGGAACCTGACCGTCAAGGCCGGCGACCTGCTGGCGGGCGATCCGTCCGGCGACGGGTTTGTCGGGATCGAAGACCTCAACGTCGTGCTGGGCAACTGGAACGTGGGCACGCCCCCACCGCCGGGCGCCGTGGTCCCCGAGCCGGGTGCGTTGGTGCTGCTTGGGCTGGGCTGCGCAGCAAGCGCGCTAAACCGCAAGCGTGGCAGTGCGGCGTAGAAAGCATCACTCAGTCAGACGGTGTGCTATAGCACCTCGACGATCGCCTCACAGAGATAGTCCATGTTCATCTCGGTCAAACCGGCGACGTTGATCCGCCCTGACCCGACGATGTAGACCGCGTGCTTATCTCGGAGCTGCCCGACCTGGTCCTTGTTCAGGCCGGAGTAGCTGAACATCCCGCGCTGCCGGGTGATAAACGAGAAATCCTGAGTCGCACCCTTGTCGGCGAGCGTCTGGACGAACAGGCTGCGCATGCCGTTGATCCGGTCGCGCATCTCGGCCAGCTCGCCATGCCACTGCGCGGTCAGGGCGTCGTCGTTGAGAATAGTCGAGACAATCGCCCCGCCGTGCGCCGGGGGGTTGGAGTAATTGCGGCGGATGCGGGCCTTGACCTGGCTCTGCACCGCTTTGGCGGTATCGGCCGAGCCGGCAACAAACGTTAGCGAGCCGACCCGCTCGTTGTAGAGCCCGAAGTTCTTCGAGAAGCTGCCGCAGACGATCAACTCAGGCACCTTCGCGGCGAGCGCCCTCAAGCCCTGCGCGTCTTCTTCGATCCCCTGTGCAAACCCCTGATAGGCGAAGTCCACCAGCGGAAGCAGGCCCTTCTGAGCAAACAGGTCACCGGCCTTGGCCCATTGCTCGGCGCTCAGGTCCACGCCGGTGGGGTTGTGGCAGCAACCGTGCAACAGCACGACGTCCCCCGACGAAGCCTTGGACAGGTCCTCCAGCATCGCGTCGAAGTTCAGGCCACCGGTCGCCTTGTCGAAGTAGCCGTAGCGTTTCATCGGAACTTCGGCGGCCTCGAAGACCGATGGGTGGTTGGGCCAGGTCTCGTCGCTGAGCCAGAGCGTGGCGCCGGGGTGGTTCGCGTGCAGGTAGTCTCCCGCGACGCGCAACGCGCCGGTCCCGCCGGGGGTGTGGCTGGTCGCGGCGCGCTTGTCGGCGATGACCGCATGGCCCGCGCCGAACAGCATCGACTGCACGCACGCACCATACGCCGGGTCGCCGTCGATCGGCTTATAGCTCTTGGTTGGCTCGGTCTCGACCAGCCGACGCTCGGCCTCCTTCACGGTAGCCAGCACCGGCGTCTTGCCCGAAGCGTCCTTATAGACACCTACGCCCAGGTTAACTTTCCCCGGCCGATCGTCCTTGTTAAAAGCCTCGGTCAGCCCCAGGATCGCGTCGGGCGGAGCGGGTTGGATAGCGTCGAACATCGTCTGTGCCTCAATCGGTTAGAACCATAAAGGAAACGGTGACGGCCACCGCGCGCATAGGGTACCGCCGAACACTCAAACCGGCAAAGAAGGGATATGGCTCGGATGCACAGGATTTGAGACGCTTTCGCAGCGCACGCAAGGTGTGCTGTGAGTTCAACGTTCGATACGGAAAACGATGTCGCCGTCTGGATGCCCGTCCGCCCCGCCGTCGTCTTCCAGGTCGGTCCCGAGGCTGTAGACGACCGCCGCTCCGTCTTCGACGCGGTAAACAGGCAACTCACCTGTAGCGAAGTCGATCGGCAGGCTGTCGAGGTACTCGGGGGCGAGTGCGTTTAGGTTCGGCGGATAGTCGCCGTGTTCCGCGTGGTAGCCACCGATGGCGAGGGCGACCGGCTGGAGTTGTAGACGCATCTGCGCCGCCACCTGAACGCGAACCACCGGCGCGGGCCTGACGAACGTCTGCCCCAGGAAAAGATACGTCGCCGCGACCGTATAGACATTACCCTCTAGCATCTGGTTTCGTATTGCAGCGATCGCCTTAACATCGCCCCCAAGCATGGCGATCGCATGTAGGTACAACTCACCAATTTCTTTATCGATCTGATCCATCGCCTGGATACGGAGTCGGGGATCAGGTATCCCGGCAGCCTCGATGAGTCTATCCATCTGGCGATTGCTTTCCCCCAGCGTGACGTTGGGGTCGAATCCATCTTTGGCCATGAGTGAATAAGTTGGTTCAGACAACTCGAACACGCCACCGCGCCCTTTCCAGCAATGCAGCAATGCGTCCAACGATCCCAGCCGAGACCCCACATCCAACTGAACAACGATGTCTGGCAGAATCGCTGTCGATCGGGAATCGGCAATGGCACGCTTGGCAAACCGGGCTGTAAGCCGATCGCTCGATAGGACATCATCCACAACACTAAGTGCCATATTGTGGATCGACACACCTACCAGCCAAGAGACTATGTGAGACTCGCGCATCGTATGATTCGCCATCCGGTGCATCGCCTGCACATCAGACCAGGCATTGTCCAACTCGCCGGCGGCGATATTCCACTCGGCTCGAGCTTTGAGGCTCCGAGCGATACTTCGTAATTGGCTTAACCACGGCAATAGCGCCATCTCGATCGCTTCGGGGTTTTCTTCCGAGACGACCAACGGGAAGTAGTACCGGTCCTTTTGGTTGACACTTTCTACGATCCGATCGAGAGCTTGGTCCTGCTCATTGAGCCAGTGTTTCACTTCGGGGTATTGCTCAGCGGTCCACGGCCCTTCGCTCGCGTCATACACCCGATCCCATCCTCGGCCGTCGGGCGTCCTCTTGACGTCTTTACCGCCTAAGAATAATGGGAATCTCACGAAGAACGGACCGTCCGCCGGCATCTTGATCCCCAGGCCTTTCATCACCTTCTCCCGAAGCGCCTCGCTCGGCCAGGCGTCTTCGCCCATCGTCAGCGCCACATCCACCGCGAAGTTGTTTTCGGGGGTGACGCCTTCGCTGAGTTTTTCGTTGAGGTAGGCGAGGTAGTTGATGGTGCCGTCGGGGTTGATCGGGCCGTCGATGACGGTGGTGTCCGGGCCGATCTCCAACGGGACTTCGGCAAAGGCGGGCACAGCGGTCAGTAAGAACACGAGGACAAGCAGGATGGATCTGGGCATGGTTGCCTCCCGGTCGGCGATTATGAGATGTCAGCCGCAACATGGTATCACACGGCTGTCGGTAACCAGCATCTGGATCGGCTGGTCGTGGGATTCGGCGGGCAGTGTGTTTACTACCTGCCAGCCGAAGCACAGGCCGATGGCGAGCGTGCCCGGGTGATTGGCGAGGTAGCGGTCGTAATGGCCGCCGCCTAGGCCCAGGCGGTTGCCGGCTTCGGTGAAGGCGAGGCCGGGGACCAGGGCGACCCCAGGATGTGGCTCGATGGGTGAGTCAGACGCGGGGACGGGGATACCGAACTGGTCCGGGCCAGCAGGTAGCAGGTCGTCGAGGCTGTCGATCTGGTGGGCTTGCATCAGGCCGTCGGGGCCCAGGCGCGGGACGCTGACACGCTTACCGGCGGCGAGCAGGTCGTGGATCAATTTGCGTGTGTCCGGCTCGTTATGGATCGAGACATAGGTGAAAACGCAGCGGGCATCGCGGAGTTGATCAAGATCGAGCACGCGCCGGCGGATCGCGCCAGATGCGATTGCGACCTCATCGGCCGACATGGCGGCGCGGCGGGCTTTCATCTCGATGCGGAGTTGTTGTTTGGTCTGCGGCATGCTGTGTTTGCCCCCCGGTCGACGAACCGGTGTCACTGCTCGGTTTTAAGCCTCTCAAGGAACTGGTCGAGTTCCCTATCTCGCAGGTAGCAACGTTTCGCGGATCCAAAATCTCGCTCGACAAAACCCAGTGCTCTATAGAAAGCGCGGGCCGATTCGTTTACACATTCAACGCCGAGTGTGAATTTCCGTATGCCAACCGCGTATTTCTCGAGAATCAACCCCTCCATAAGTTTCCGGCCGATACCCGTCCTGCGGAAATCACCTCCAACGGCAATATTCTGAATTTCAAAACCAGGCGTGGCTGTGTGAAACTGAAACGTGCCGTAACCTGCGGCGTAACCAACTAATCTCCGGTCCGCCGTTTCCGCGACTAAAGCCTCGAAATATTCCCAATGATCCCGGAGTAATACTGAAGATGGCCTCGTATCGTCGTCGTGGAAGAGGTTAAGCTCGTGTGCCAAATCCGCGAGTTGGCCCGCATCTTCCGGCACTGCTTTTCTGATGCGTACGCCACTCATGACTCTTCTCTTTCGTCGATGACACCGTCGGCCAGATTCTACTTAGAGAACAGGGCAACCTCTTCCGCATCCGCGGCGTGCTCTATGGTCGGGTCGATCCGCAGGTAGCCCCTCAATAGATGTACGGCCAGGTAAATGATCGGCGTATCCAACAGCGCCACGATGAACTTGAACGCGTACCCGGTCGCGATGAACAGTGACAGGTGCAGCGCCAACGATCTGCCCTCCGGCGGCAGCGGCAGCGCGTGGGCGTAAAAATGGGTGACCAGGATCACGGCGACGGTATCGACCATCTGACTGACCATCGTGCTGCCGTTGTTGCGCAGCCACAGGTGCTTGCCCCCGGTCAAGCGCTTCCAGAAGTGGAAGACGTAGACATCGACGAACTGTGCGACGAGGTAGGCGATCATCGACGCAGCGACCGCGCCGAAGGCGAGTGTGCGGACCTGGAAAAAAACGGGGAGGTTGCCCGCCTCATCGACCGCAGGCAGCCCGGTCGCCGGGTCGATGGTCTCGAACCCGGGCAACGACCCCCCGATCCACAAGATAAGCATCACCCAAAGGTTCAGAAGAAGGCCAACCCAGACCACGAAGTTGGCGCGCTTTCGGCCGTAGAACTCGCTGATCAGGTCGGTGCACAGGAAGGTCAGGGGATACGGCAGCACGCCCACGGCGACGGCGAAGACCCAGGCATTGTTGTGAAAATTGGGCACGCCCCACTGAAACAGGGTCTGCCCGTCCACATCCCCCCAGCTTGCCAGGACGATGAACCGGCTGATCCCCAGGATATTCAGCATCGCCAGCGTGCCCAGGAAGAGCCCTGCCATGACCAGGAAGACGCGCTCGCGCCGCCGGTGCAGCACGGCCGGGTTAATCGGGGGCAGGTCCTGGATCAGCTTCATGAAGGTGCGCCCAGAAGGGGTCGATCAGGTTCACGGCCCGCATCCTAATAGGCCCCCGCCCAGGTCACAACAGGCCACAACAGGCCACATACCGGCGAGGTTACGCTATAATCCCATTGGTGCGACCCCGCTAAGGAAGGTATCTCGATGACAACCAAAACGACAACCTCACGGATCTACGACGGCGACGGCGACCAATTAATGGTCGACGAGGCGGTCCAGGAGCGTCTGGTCGTTCTGCCGGACGGCCGACCGAGTAAGACAGAGGACAAGACCCCTCGGATCCGGATCATGTGGGGCCAGCACCTGCTGGACGACGTGGTCGCCGGGCGGTACCGCTCGATCGTCTGCGCGGTTAATGCTGAAGACAACAGCCACGGGATCATCAGCAAGCTGGCAGAGATCGTCCCGACCAGCCAGTGGGACATGCAGTCGATCACGACGCACACAAAGATGTTCGCCCACCGCGAATCGGTAACGGTGATCAAGTTCGACATGGATACGATCGAGGTGCTGGGCCTGCTTAGGCCGACCAACCGCGACCACCTGACGCTGAACGACCTGGTGCACGGGTTCGCGGTCGTTTCGGAAATGATCCGGCGAAAGCCCCACCGGATGCCGGTCGCTGCGGTCTCTTTCCTGGGCGCCCACGCCAACGCCCTGGTCGACGAGCACGGGCAGGAACCGAGCTTTGAGACCGTGCTGCGGACGATGCACGAGTCGGGCTTCCACGGGGATGTGTACCCCGCTCCGTGGATGTGGGAGTCGGCCCCGACCGGGGTGTACGCCCGGTACCCGTTCCCGCCATCGCTAGAAAACATGCGGATGGGCGGGTTCTAAGCGGGATCGGCCGGCCCAAACGCCGCGGGCACTGGCCCGGCGGGCGTTGGGGGAATATGCTTACGGGCCGGGGAGTTGTATTGATGCGGACAAGTAGATTACCCCCAGGGTGAGACGGTGCCATACAAAAGCCTCCAACACGTCGCAGAGAAAAGCGGATACCCGGTGGGCGCTTTCCTGTTCGTGCAGCGCGGGCTGGACTTCACGGTCCGCCGGACGCACGGCGAATCGACGGCGCGCGCCGCGCTGATCGACACCGAGGAACACAGCAGCCGGCACGTCTCCGGGCAGCAGCTGTGCATCGGGCTGCGCGACTTTGCCCGTCGTGAGTACGGCCTGCTGGCGCGCGGCGTGCTGGCACGTTGGCGCATCCACCAAAGCGAGGACTTCGGCTGGATCGTCTTCGCCATGGTTGACGCCGAGCTGATGCACAAGACCCAGGAAGACACGATCGAGGATTTTGTCGATGTATTCAGCTTCGACAAGGCGTTCGACGACGCGCTGATGCTCAGCGAAAACCCCTAAAAACCAAACCCCAAGCGCCTGGTTGGCCGACATACCCCAAGGCAAGGGCCCCGCCTTAGCCGGGTGTGTCTCGCTACGCCTACCAGGAAAGGTCAAGGATGACCCAAGCCCCCCCACCGATCTGGCACCGACGCTGGTTCCAATACCTGCTCGGGGCGCTGCTGCTGCTGGTCGTGGCGTCCCTGGTGCTGCCCTGGCTGCTGGGGCTGGTCTATGCGCTGCGGCCGGTGCTGCTGCCGGTGGTGGTCGCGCTGGGCCTGGCGTACGTCATCAACCCGGTTGTGACCTGGGGACACCGCAGACTCAAGCTGCCGAGGTGGGCCGGGACGTCCGCGGTGATGCTCGCCGCCGTGTTCATCGTGGGCATGGTCCTGTTGATCGTGCTGCCGCCGCTGATCTCCCAGGGCGTGGACCTTCTGCACAAGGCCAAGCAGTACCCCAAACAGATCAGCCAACTGATCGAGACAAACGCGGACGGCGATGCTGGCCCGGACCAGGCCGGGGAGGACCCACAACCCCAGCCCGTCACCGAAGAGGCGACAAAGCCCATCACCGAAAACGGGCCCGTGGAACAGACGGCCGGGGATACCCAAGCCGCCGACGCGGACGACTCACCCCAAGCGACAAGCTCCCTGCCGGACGTGCGTCTGATCCTCGAGCAGGCCCTGGACCCGGAGCGCGCCAAGGAGTTGCTCGCGTCGGCCGCCAACTGGCTAAGCAAGCTGGACTGGGCACAGGTAGCCGGGTTCGTGCTGACCTCGCTGGACGTCGGCGTGGGGGTGGTCGGTTCGGCGATCAACATCACCAGCTACATCGCGCTGTCCGCGGTCATCATCGGGTTCTGCTTCTTCTTCTTCAGTTGGAAGCTGGATTCGTTGATCGGCTGGTTCGTGCCGTTTATCCCATCGAGCCACCGCCAGGAGGTGTTGGCCGTGCTCGTGCGGATGGACCGGTCGGTGTCGGCGTTTATCCGCGGCAGGTTGATTCAGGCGGCGGTCATGGCTGTGGTGTTGAGCATCGGCTGGTGGATGGCGGACGTGCGGTACTGGCTGCTGCTTGGTGTGCTTTCAGGTGTGTTGAACCTGGTCCCGTTCGCGGCGGTGTTCGGGTTCCTGGCGGCGCTGATCCTGGCGGTCGTCGACCATGTGGCAGGCGGCGGCTTCACCGTCTGGGTACTCATCTGGCCAACCGTGGTCTACATGGCCGCTCAACTCCTGGACGGCTGGGTGGTCGAGCCGATCGTGCAGGGCAAGGCGACGGACCTGGACCCTGTATCGGTGCTGCTTGCGGTGATGGTCGGCGGGGCGCTGGCGGGGCTGCTGGGGATGCTGATCGCCATCCCGGCGGCGGCGTGTCTGAAGATCCTGGCGCGCGACATGCTCCTGCCGCGTTTGCGGGCACTGGCGGCCGGCGTCGATGCCGGGAAAACCGAAACACCCACGGCCTGAGCCCGGCCGGGATTTTGCTTCCCACGAGGACCTGGCGGGCGTATCATAGTATGAGCCTCACCCGGCCAACCCGTCGGGAGCCCCGAGGCTGGACGCATTCACAACACAAGGAGCCTGCGATGAAGCGTATGCTGGTTTTCGCGTGCATCGGCGTCCTATCGCTTGCGTCCGGCGCGCAGGCCCAGCGCTTGCAAGACCGGATCGATGCGATCCGCGAGCAGGACCGGCAACGGGCTGAGCAAGACCAGCAGCAGGCGGAAGACGCCCTGCATATCCCGGTGAGGATGGCGACGATCATCCCCGAAGTGTTCTTCGACCACACGCAAGCACGCACGGTCTTCAACTGGTGGTCCACGACGACCGGCGTGCCGATGGTGATCGACTGGAACGCGATGGAGCTGGAGGGCATCGACCCCGAGCAGCCGATCACGTTGGACCTGCAGACGGTACCCGCCAGCCTGCTGCTTAACGCGGTGATCCGTCAGGCCTCGACCGAAGTCGAACTGATTTACGAGGTCACTCCCTGGTACATCCATGTCATGACCAAGCACCAGGCCAACCGCTTCCCGGTGATCCGTGTGTACGACGTGTCCGACATGGTCGTGCAGATCCCCCACTTCAACGACGCCCCCAGCTTCGACCTCACCGAGGCCCTGAGCAACACCAACAGCGGTGGCGGCGGCGGCAGTTCTTCGAGTCTCTTTTCCGACAGCGATGAAGAAGACGATCAGGAACAACTCACCCGCAGCGAGCGAGGCCAGGAGTTTGCCGACCTGATCATCAACACGGTCGAGCCGGACGTCTGGCAGGTTAACGGCGGTACGGCGACGATCTGGTTTTACGACGGCCGGCTGATCGTCAACGCCCCGCGGTACGTCCACAAGCAGATCGGCATCCCCACGGTCACGGACCGAGCCAGAATCGCCATCCCAACCGGCGCGGGCGCCGGCTCACCCAACGTCAGCGGGATCACGCCGTCGAAAAGCCCTTACGGGACGCGGTAGAAGACCGCTGACTCAAACCAACCAAAAGCCCCTGAACCCCCTGTGAAACCGGGGGATCGCATCGAGTGCGGGTCTCTTGAGCTATATGTGATTCAATCCCCTGGCGAAGCCAGAGGCTGCGGGGGGATTACGAAAGCAAAAAGACGTGCCGGGTAGTCAGGCATCGGACGACTGGGGCGATACCGTGTCCGCCGCGTCGTCTTCATCGCCGCCGGGCATGTTCTGCTCGATGATTTCCATGATCCGCTTGGTCGGCTCACGATCGTACTTCCAGTCGTCGAGGGTGATCCGCCCGGCCTGGCCGTCGGTCTGGTAATGGACCACGGCGATGCCCTTGCTCTGCCACCTGGTCTTGTCGAGCGATTTGATGTCGCCGTAGACCGCGCGCCTGCCCGACCGGGTGCTCAGGCCCTGTTCGTCGGCCTCGATCCACCGGCCCCGCGTGCGGAAAAATGAGATACAGAACAACAGCCCGATCGGCGCGGTGATCCCCGAGTACAACTTCTGGGTGAACTTGTCCTTCGACGCCCGCTCGATCGGCTTCTTCGTCGGCCAGCCCTGGTCGATGGCCTTCTGCTCCCAGACACGCGACGCCTCGATCGGATCATTGATATGTGCCTGGGTGATGTCGCTGTACGCCTGCCACATCATCTCCTGCCTGGGGTACTTGACCGTCCCGTCGTAAAGGAACCAGCCGCTGGCGCCCAGCGCCGCGAGGCCGATGACGCCCGGCCGCCAGATGTAACCCTTGCTGATCGAAGCTCGAATGGCCATATGCTCTCCACCGGGCGCGTCCCCGGCCAATTGAAGTCCCTGATCGTCCTGCGGCCCTAATCCCGCTCTAACACACGCCGCCACCAGTGCGCTACCCATACCCGCGCAAGCGGTCGGCGAAGTAATTCACTGAAACCGCCCTGATCCACCCGACGCCTGGGGATCCGCGGCTGCACCCGCCCGCTCGACAACGCCCAACTGAGAAAAGTGTTGGTCTCGTCGATCATCCGGTCACGGTCGTACCGGTCGTTATTACACAATCGGTTTGATCCGGGTCTGAACAAAGAACTTTCCCCTTTCTGAGAGGAGTCAAAGCACATCATACCGACCCCGCACCACTGTTCCACCTGTACCCTTCTTTTATCGGCAACCCGGCATCGCGTCGGTCCCTGCCGCTGACGTGCGTCATAGGCCCTCATGGCGTGGGCGGGGTATCTTCGGACGCCTGGCTCCACAGACCCACACCCGCCTCGCGGGCGCTCTGCTCCATAAGCTTGAACCGCTGCATGTGCCGATGGCTCCACCGAGGGTCCGCCCGCGCCAGGCCGGCTAAGAGCAGCCGCTCATTCAGGAGCGTCCCGTCCGGTAGTTCTACGTACGCCAGGACCCGGCCGTACGTCCCGCGCAGACGGTGAGTCTCAAGAAACAGTTTAACGGTCTTGCCCTCGGTAAGCCGGCGCGTCATGTCATGGGCCTGGTCGGCGTAGGGCTCGGCGGCACGCGGGGGGTCACGGTGCTCGATCTCCGGGGTGTCGATCCCCCATAGCCGTATACGTGTCGACCGCTGCGCCGCGTCGGGTGCATCGACCCGGATCGTGTCTCCATCGATCACATGGGTCACCATAAACGCCCGGCCGTCGTATCGCTGAAGGTCGTCGCCGGGATAAAGCAAAAGCCCCCGTCTATCGGCCAGCACCAGCAGCACCACGGCGACCGTCACCGCCGCTATCGTGACCAGACGACGACGCCTGCGCCAAGACAAGAACCGACCGATCGGCATCGGTTGGGCTGGGCCAGCTCGACGGTTTACATGGGGTCCACTTCTTCGTGGCTTGGCCATCAGAAAGTTACCTAACGCACACGGCCAGCCCCAGGCTCCCCCGGGCCAGCCCCGGTCATCAAAGCCCCATATGACGCAGCCGGACATACCGCAGCACCCCGGCGAGCATCACCACGCCGATGCACAAAAGCAGGTTGGTCAGACGCCAGCCCCGGGCCTTGGGATGCACCATCAGTTCCACGTGCATCGCCCACAAGAACGTAAAAAACGCCGCCGCCAGCGCGATTTTCACGGAGATCAAACCCAGCGCGACAGGCCCCATCTTCTGGTACGCCTGGCCGAAGATCACCCACTGGTAGACCCCGCTGACGATCAGCCCGAGCATCGATAACGCCAGCACCAGACGGATGCGCTTTTCGATCCGTCGGATCACCGCAACCGCTTCGCTTTGTTCAATCAGCGCACGCGCCGGTCCGGCGCACAGGACGATCAACGCCAAAGCTCCAAGCGCCATCACAGCCGATCCGACATGCAACAAACGCATCAAGATGAAGACGGTGCCGTAGACCATGACCGCTAGGGTAGCGATGCGTGGCGCAGGATCAATCGGTGGTGGGGTAAAGGCCCGGTGGCTCTTGGGGTCAGGCCATGATGTCAAGCAGGCTCCCGGTACCGGGGACGGCCTGGCCATGCGAGAAAGATAGGTCGGCGGCTGGCGCGGAGACGCCGGGGCCATGCGTATCGCCGCCCTGGCTCGTGACGCCGTTGGAGGCAGGCGGGTCCGAACTGAACCCTGGGAAATCGCCGCGGTCACAGGGGGGGCAGTCGGCCGGCCCGGGGGCCATCGTTTCCTGGACCACCTTGATAGAAATGGCTTGCGCAGGGCTGTGGATATGCTCGGTTCGTGAGTGATCCGGCAGGATCGCGTGGAAACGGCCGGGCCCGAATTGGTCGTGCCGGATCGACCAGACCATCAGGTTTTCGTGGGGCTCGATCCGCATGCCCTGATACCGGCGAACCGCAGACCCCCTGGGCTCGCCCCTCAAAGACATGCCTATCTATTGATTAAGAAAGGGGTTATCTATGCGATGGTCCTGCCGGCCCCGATGGGGGTATGACGGATGATGTCTAAAGCCGACAGGCTTGTTGCCCGGATGTGACGGGGACGTACCATGCCCCACGATGCGGACGAAGGAACTGGATTACACCCTGCCCAGCGGATTGATCGCCACAACCGCCGCCGAGCCGCGCGACGCCGCCAAGCTGATGGTCATCGATCGTCAGACCGGGCGGGTCGAGCATCGTCATGTCCGCGACCTGCCGGCGTTGGGCGTGTTCCAGCGAGGTGACCTGATCCTGGTCAACCGTAGCCGGGTCTTGCCCGCTTACTACCACGGCACACGCGCCGCGACCGGCGGGCGGATCAGCGGTCTGTACCTGGGCCCGGCCGACGACAACCACTGGCGGACCCTGATCGAGTCGCGCGGCAAGCTCAAGCCCGGCGAGCGGATCGACCTGGGCGCCGATGCACACCTGACGCTGGCTAAGCACCTGGGCGCAGGTGAATGGTCCGCGCGCTATGCCGGCCGAGATGACACGCTTACCTTACTTGCCCGGATCGGCGACGCCCCCCTGCCGCCGTACATCCGCAAGGCCCGCAAGGCCCACAACCTGCCCGAGGTCAGCCCCGAGGACTTGGCACGTTACAACACCGTTTACGCCGACCAGGACGGCTCGGTCGCCGCGCCGACAGCCGGGCTGCATTTCACGCCGGAGTTGCTTGATGCGCTCAGCGCAAACGGCGTAGAGCGCGGCGAGGTCGTACTCCACGTCGGCATGGGCACCTTCGCACCGATCCGCACCGAACATGTTCGGGACCACCCGATCCACAGCGAGCCGATCTCGGTACCCCCTGAGACGATCCGCGCGATCCAGCGGGCCCGTGATGCCGGCCGATCCATTACCGCCGTCGGCACCACCACCGTCCGCGCGATCGAGAGCCTGCCTGCCGACCTCGCCACCGCCGCCGAGCACGGGCACAGCGCCTTGACCGACCTGTTCATCACGCCCCAGGCACCCGACGCGATCGGGACCGGATCGGCCTTCCGCTACACCGACCGGCTGCTGACCAACTTCCACCTGCCCCGATCGACCCTGCTGGCCCTGGTCGCCGCCCTGCCCGGTGTCGGGATCGACCGGCTTATGGATTGGTACCAGCAGGCCATCGACCAACGCTACCGCTTCTACTCCTACGGCGACGCGATGCTGATCGTGTAAGCGTGGAAACCCACATCGGCCGGTGGCGCGCGACACCGAAACGTAAAACGCCGTAGAATCTGCCCATGCCGTTGGATCAGGTTGATTTTGAAAAGCGCCGACTCAAAGACTCACGTCTTAACGATATGCGGATGAGCTTTGGAGAACATATTGAGGACCTGCGTCGGCGTCTGATCCTGGCGCTGGCCGGGCCCTTGCTGATGAGTGTGCTGGGGCTGGTGTACGGCCGGCACATCGTCGGGTGGCTGGTCCGGCCGCTGGCGCAGGTGCTTCAGTATTTCGGGCTGCCGCCGCAGACGTACAACCTCGCGGTCACCACGGGTTTCAGTGTTTACATGAAGGTCGGCCTGATCACCGGGCTGGTCCTGTCCTCGCCGTGGATCTGCTATCAGATATGGAAGTTCGTCGCGTCGGGGCTCTACGAGCACGAGCGCCGCGCAGCGAAGCTGGTCGCGCCGTTCAGCGCGGTGATGTCGGCGCTGGGCGTCGTGTTCATGTACTACGTCCTGCTACCGATCACGCTGGCGTTTTTGATTTTTTTCACCACCGGTTTCCCCCCGCCGGACGCCGGGGGTCCGCCTCAGTCTGGGGTGATGTACTGGGTGCTTAGCGCCTACGCCCAGATAGATCAGGCAGACGAGCCCGATGACACCGAGCCTACCGCCGAGCCCGACGCCGAGCCCACACAGTTCCCGATCCTCACACAAGACCCGGCCAACCCCATTGAAGGCCAGGTGTGGATCAAGCAGCCGGAGGGCCAGCTGCGCCTATTCCTTGGCGGCAAGGTCCTCAACTACGTCCCCCTGGTCGGAACCTCCATGCTCGCGCCGATGATCGAGATCGGCCAGTACATCGGTTTCGTCACCATGCTCATGCTCGGCGTGGTGATCTCGTTTCAGCTCCCGGTGATCATGATGATCCTGGGCTGGTCCAGGCTGGTCGAACCCAAGACCGTCAGCAAGTACCGGCGGTACTGCATCTTCGTCTGCTTCCTGCTGGGCGCCTTGATGACCCCGGCCGACCCGATCAGCATGTTCGCGCTGGCGGTCCCGCTGTGGGGCCTGTTCGAGTTGGGACTGGTGGTCATGCGGCTGACCTACCGCAAACGCGAAGCACCAGAACAGGCCTGACAACCGGACGCCCTGGCTTTGGGCAGCGCCCGGTCAACTGCGTTAGAATCCCGGCCTATGCTGCCACGTTTGACACACCGTCTGCTCATCGCGATCGCCGTTGTCATCGGCGGGCTCAGTTGGCTTAGTGCGCTAGCGGCGCTGACTGCGGCCAACGGGTCGGGTGGGATCAGCCTGATGGACGCCCGGGTCGGGCCCGTGGCGGCGGTGGCGGTCTTGGTGGCTGCGGGGCTGGCGGCGATCATTGGCGCGCTGGTCGCCGCCTCGGCGGGCAACCCCTTGGCCGGTGCGTTCACCCTCGCCAGCTCACTGCTTGTGCTCGCCGCGATGGGCGGGTCGATCGACGGATTCCTTCGCCGGGCCGACCAGCCAGGCAGCTACAAACTGCTGGCGATCGAATCGGTCATCTGGCTGGCGCTGCTGGCCGTATTGTTGATCTCGATCGACCGGCTGCGGACCAGGGTCAGGCCAAAACTCGGCAAGTGTGCGTCGAACAAGCACCTGGGCCTGCGGACCTACCTGACCTTCCCCGGCCATCGCTCGCTGTTGGCGGGGCTGATTACCGCTGGCATCGGCGGGTTCCTCGTCAACATCCTCATCCAGGCGACCGACGGCGGGCAGGTCAACGGCTCGCTGATCCTGGGCTTCATGGTCGCCGCGATGATCGGGAAGATGACCGTGCCCCAGCGCAACCCCATCGTGATCCTGCTGAGCCCGATGCTCGTGGGGCTGGCGGCGTACCTCTGGGTGCTGGGTAGCTACCACAGCTCCGACGCCCTGCTCGCTGACTTTTACAGCCAGGACCTGTTGAATCTCGCGCTCGCGCTGCCGATCCACTACGCCTCGGCAGGCGTCGCCGGCTGCGCCCTGGGGGTCGGCCTGGGCCAGTCCCTTGAGCACGTCCGGCACACAACCACCGTCACGGCGTAACCCGGCTCCCAGCCCCGCCGTGTTGATACGATCACCAGACAGTCAAACTTATCCCTGGACCCAGCCCATGCCTACCGCCAACGCCCTCCGTTTGTTGCTTGTGTCGCTTGCCCTGATCCTGCCGGGTTATCCAGCCCACGCACAAGACACCGGCAGCGTGGTCTTCATCCACCCCGACGGCGCATCGAGCTCGACCTGGGCGGCGGCAAGAGTGCTGCTCGTCGGGCCTGACGCCGACCTGAACTGGGACAAGATCCCGAATATCGCGGTGTACCGCGGGCACATGGCCAACTCCCTGACCGCCAGCAGCAATGGCGGGGCCACCGCGCACGCCACCGGTGTCAGGGCCCGGTATCACGCCTTTGGACGCATGGACGGCGTCGATAACGCGCCCCGCATCCTCGACGAAAACGGCCGATACCGATCCGTCGCCATCGAAGCGCTGGACGCCGGCCTGCGCGTCGGGGTCGTGCAGTCCGGCACCGCGGTCGAGCCCGGGTCGGCCATCTTCCTCACCGATGCGCCCCACCGCAGATACCACGACCAGATCGTCGTCGGCATGCTCGAATCCAACGCTCACGTCATCCTCGGCGGCGGCGAGAGACACTTCCTGCCCGAAGGCGTGCAAGGCGTCCACGGCCTGGGCGAACGCAAGGACCAACGCAACCTCGTCGAGGAAGCCAAAGCCCTTGGCTACACCGTGATCTTCACCCGCGAGGAACTGCTCGCCCTGCCCGACGACACAGACAAAGTTCTGGGCCTTTTCGCTCACGACGCCACCTTCAACGCCGTGGAAGAAGAAAAGCTCGCCGAACAAAATCTGCCGATGTACGACCCCGACGCGCCAACCCTCGCCGAGATGACCGGTGCGGCTATCAAGTTGCTCAACCACGGCGGCAAACAATTCCTGCTGGTCGTCGAGGAGGAGGGCCCGGACAACTTCGGCAACCACAACAACGCCTCGGGCGTGTTCGAGGCGCTGCGCCGGACCGACGAGACGTTTGGCTTGGTGCAAGCGTTCATCGACGACCATCCGGACACCCTGCTGATCACCGCCGCCGACTCCGACGCCGGCGGCCTGCGCCTGATGCGCGTCGGCCTCAATGAAGACGGCACATACGACGACATTCTCCCCGAGCGCGACCGTTCCGGCTCGCAGATGGACGGCGCACAAGGCACCGGCAGCGCCCCCTTCCTGGCCATGCCCGACCGCAACGGCCGACGCCTACCCTTCAAGGTCGTCTGGGCCGCCACCGACGACGTCTCCGGCGGGGTCCTCGTCCGCGCCCAGGGACTCAACGCCCAGCGCGTCAAAGGCAGCATGAGCAACACCGATATCCCCGAACTGATCCGCCTGACCCTCTTCGGATCTGCGCAGTAAAAAAACATCCAATCCCTGCCGGTCATGTCCGCCCCTCCTCGCTCGCGCCGGCCGAGTCCCGTTCTATCTGGTTTATCTGTAATACTTTGCAGACTTCCCAGCCCTTGCCTCACCGGGCGTGCCCCCTTCACGCGGGCTCTTTATCTCTGGGCGAAGCGTGCGGTTTGCGCGCAGCTCCTGAAAATGGATGTTCCACTTGATAATTATGCTTGCTGATGTTGCGGACTTGGTGTTATCATCAGACTATATTATCTGGTTATGTCGCCGGACAAGGCCAACAGAATCATCGTGGGTAAGGTCAATCCTCAAGCCCCGCGACCGTAACTGCCGTGGGACAGGATCTCACGAGGAGGGTTGCCATGAACAAGATCAGGCTCACCGTACCCGTGCTATGCTTGGTCATTGGGCTAACCGCGATTGAATCGTTGGCCGTACCGATCAGCCCGTCGCTACTTGATTCGGCAACCGACACCTTCACAAAGATCAAGACGACCGGGCAACTGGGAGGGGATTTTCCATTCTTCTCTGAAGCCGAACTCGACGCGCCGATGACCGCCATCCATCACGCCAATACCAATGCCATGTATAGCAGCCCCGGGTCTCTTGACGGGGAAGGGACCGCCGACTTCGGGATACTCAAATCCAAGGTCCGGCTCCAGGGGCCCGCCGCGCTCGTTGGAAACAGCACGTCAGCCTTCAATGACCACTGGACGGTGACAAGCGTGTCCGTACCCAACGGCACGCTCGGCACGATGCAGTTGAGCTTTAACCTCAGCGGCTTCGCCACCGTGCTGGACACCTTCGGAGCCCCCGTCGCCAGTAACGCGTTTTCATCCGTAGCACTCTACGTCGCTCTGAACCCGACAAAGTACGGCGGCGAAACCGCCCTGCTAAGTTCCTCTATAGACCTCGAACCCGGGACGATCATCGATATCCAGGGGACACAAGGCAGCCCGACAGTCACGATCCCTTTTAATTTTATCTACGGCTCCGAGTTTGGAATCCAGGCCTCACTTTGGACCTCTGCCTCCACCGACAACGGGTATCTATACGAGACGTCCAACCCCTACTTTGAATACTACGGCGGCGGGACCATCGACGACGTGACCGTGGACTTCACGAACACCGCCGAGCTGGCCGCGATCGTTATCCCCGGCGACCCCGATGCCCTGGTCACCACCACCTCACTGGCCGATTTTTCGGCGGTGGTCACCACGCAGCTACCCACAGCCTCGATCGTGGGCGACCTCAACGGCGACGGGTTTGTGGGTATCGAGGACCTCAACCTCGTCCTGGGTGACTGGAACGCCAGCCCCCCGACCGACCCCGCGGCCGACCCGACCGGCGACAACTTCGTCGGGATCGAAGACTTAAACGTTGTGCTTGGCAACTGGAACGCCGGCACACCGCCGCCCGGTGAGGCGTCGGTCACGGTCCCCGAGCCGGGGACGCTGGTGGTGCTGACGATCGGCGCGATAAGCTTGATGCGCCGGCAAGGTTCAGTAGCCTGAAATCCTGTGCAGCACAAGGAAGACTGAAGCCTGACACCGTATCACGCTGTCCGGTCATATCCGCCCCTCCTCCCCTGCGCCAGCCGAACCCCGCCCTATCTGGCTTATCCATAATACTTTGCAGACTGTCTGCCATAAACCCCTCCGAGCGTCCTCGTCACGCAGGTTCCTTACCGATAGGCAAGGCATTCGGTTTACTCGCACGGCACCAAAAGAATCTTTGTCCCACATGATAATTATGCTTGCTAATGTTGCGGGTCCAGGGTTATGATTCGGCTGGGCCCTCCGGTCATGTCGCCGAGTAAGGCCATCGGATTCATCGCGGGAAAGGTCATTTCTCAAGCCCCCGCGCCGTAACTGCCGTGGGACAGGATCTCACGAGGAGGGTTGCCATGAACAAGATCAGGCTCACCGTACCCGTGCTCTGTATGGTCCTGGGACTCACCGCGATGGAATCGTCGGGCGATCCGATCCCCGGCGACCTCAACAACGACAATTGGGTCGGCATCGAGGACCTGAACATCGTCCTGGGTGAATGGAACAATACCGTGCCCCCGGGCGACCCCCGGGCCGACGTCGCCGGCGGCGACAACCCCCTTCTCCCGTTCGGTGGCCCGGACGGGTTCGTCGGCATCGTGGACCTGAATGTCGTACTGACTGATTGGAACACGTTTATGCCGCCGGTGGGTGATGTGTCCGCCGCGGTCCCCGAGCCGGGGACGCTGGTGGTCTTCACGATCGGCGCAATGAGCTTGATGCGCCGGGCGCGTCGGCAAGGTTCAGCAGTTTGAACCTTCGAGCGGCACGAAGAATGGCCAGTCCTGCACTCGACGATGTGCGAAAAAGCAGTTGGAGCAAGAGGCGTTTGGATCCTATCGCGGATGACGTTCCGTCAGGACTTTGCCGAACACCTGCGCATCCACGTTCCCGCCGGTCAAGACAACCCCGACTCGCTTGCCGGCCAACTGATCTTTCTCCTTGAGTAGCGCTGCCAGACTCGCGGCGCCTGCGCCTTCGGCGACGTTGTGGGTGTCGGTGAAGTAGCAGCGCATAGCGGCGGCGACCTCATCATCCGTCACACGGACGATGCGCTCGGCGTGTTCGCAGATGATCTTTAACGCCTGCTCGTCGGGCTGTCGGCAGGCCAGGCCGTCGGCGAGTTTCGTGCTGACGGGGTGTGGGACGGGCTTGCCTTGCTCGAAGGACAGCGCGTAGGTCGGGGCGTGGTCGGAGACGACGCCGATGATTTTTGTTCTCAGGTTCAGGGCTTTCCGGGCGGCGGCCATCGCGCAGATACCCGATCCCATCCCGATGGGGACGTAAACGGCGTCGAGCGGCGGTGCGGTGCTGAGGAACTCCAGCCAATAGGTGGCGACGCCGCGTATCAGCGATTCGTGGAACGGGGGGATGGGGAGCAATCCGCGCTGTTGCGCAAGTGTTTGGGCGTGTTCGCGTGCGGCCTGGAAGTCGTCGCCGTGCTCGATCAGTTCGACGCCCAGGGCGCGCATGGCGTGGTTTTTCTCGACGCTGTTGCCGTGGGGCACGACAATGACGGCCTTGACACCCAGGCGTTTGACGGCGAAGCCGATGGACTGGCCGTGGTTGCCTTTGGTCGCGGTGATGACGCCGCCGCCAGCCCCCGGGGGATTGGCATGAGAAAGTTCGGGGTGCTCGCGTTTGAGTTGATCCAGCAGTACCAGCCCGCCGCGGACCTTGAACGCGCCGGTGGGGGTATGGTTTTCGTGCTTGACCCAGACCTCAGTTCCTGCCCGCTCACACAGCAGCGGCCAGGCGTACTGCGGGGTCGGGGGGATCACCTTGGCGATCAGATCGGCGGCCCCGCGGATCGCGCCCAGGGACAGGGTCTTGTCATTCAGGGGGCAAGTGATCCTGGCAACCTCCTGTGGCTTCATCTGGAACTGCTTTCCTGGTTGGCTGGTCTGTGCCCCGGGCTCGGTGGGGTGCCCACGCCGGGCAGATGATACTATAACAACACGCGCCCGCGGGTCTGAACGGGGGCAGTCTCAGCGGCAAGCGTTCCCTGATATGATGCGTGGCTCGCCATGAGCAGACTCTCAAAAACACTGAGGCACCTGGTTCCTAAAGCCACCCGCAGCCTCATGCTAGCGCCGATCGTCGGGGTGGTGGCGGGGCTGGGAGCGATCGCGTTCAACCTGCTGTGCATGGCGATCACCCATGTCGGGCTGGAGTGGTTTGTCGGGTACGACCAGGGCGGGCCGGCCAACGAGGTGGGATACCAGGAGGTGTTCGGCCACGGGCTGGGGGACCGGCCTTTGACGCCCTGGCTGTTGCTCGCGGCGGTGACGCTGGGCGGGCTGATCAGCGGGGCGCTGGTGTACCTGCTGGCGCCTGAGGCCGAGGGCCACGGGACGGACGCGGCGATCGACGCCTATCACAACAAGGGCGGGATCGTCCGGGCACGTGTGCCGATCGTGAAAATGCTCTCCTCTGCGATCACCCTTGGACTTGGCGGATCAGGCGGGCGTGAGGGCCCCATCGCACAGATCGGCGCAGGGTTCGGATCGTTCCTGGCGACGAAACTCAAGCTGCCGGATTCTGACCGGCGGGTGCTGATGGCGGCGGGGCTGGGTGCGGGGATCGGCGCGATCTTCCATGCGCCGCTGGCGGGGGCGATCTTTGCCGTCGAGGTCTTGTACCGCGACCCCGACTTCGAGGCCGAGGCACTGATCCCCGCGTTCATCTCGACCACGATCGCCTACTGCGTGTTCTGTCTGGCGTTTGGTTTCGAGCCGCTGTTCGCGGTGGAGACGGCCGCCTTCACACAACCGAGCCTGCTTTTGCCGCTGACCGTGCTGGCGGCGGCGATGGCGGCGATGGCGTGGGTCTACATCCGCTGCTTCTACGGCGTGACCTCGCTGTTCAACCGGTGGCGCATCCCCAACATCATCAAGCCGGCCATCGGCGCGCTGGCGACCGGGGTGTTCGCGGTGCTGTTGTATTACACGATCCGGAGCGTGGAGGACGACGGCGCGGCCTTGCGCAGCCTAAGCGTGCTGTCGTTCGGTTACGGCTTCCTGCAAGACATTTTGACCGACCCGTCGCGGCTGACGATCCTGCTGCTGCTGGCGGTCGGGCTGGGCAAGCTGCTGACCACCTCGCTGACGATCGGGTCCGGCGGGTCCGGCGGGGTGTTCGGCCCGAGCATGGTGATCGGTGGGGCCCTGGGCGCGGTCGTCGGGCTGCTGTTTCATCAGTGGACGCCGGCGCTGGTCTCGCAGGAGCAGGTCCCTGTCTTCGCGATCCTGGGGATGGCCAGCTTCTTCGCCGCCGCCGCAAGCACGCCCGTCAGCACGCTGATCATGGTCTCGGAGATGACCGCCAGCTACACACTCATGCTCCCGTCGATGTGGGTCTGTGCCCTGGCCTACCTGCTAAGCCGAAGGTGGACGATTTATCGCGAGCAGGTCACCAACCGGCTAGAATCCCCGGCCCACCGCGGAGACTTCATCGTCGACGTGCTGCAAGGTTTGTCGATCCGTGATGCGCTGCACGACGCGGCAAAGGACTTCATCAGCGTCCCGCTGAACATGCCGCTGGCGGACATGGCCCACCTGATCCCGACGACACGGCAGGCGTCGTTCCCGGTGATCGACACCGAGGGAAAGTACTACGGCCTGTTCGGGCTAAACGATATACGCCAGTTCCTGTTCGAGTCCGATGCGGGGAGTTTGGCGGTGGCCGAAGACCTGGCGATGCCGGGGGTCAAGCCGTTGACCTTGCAGATGGACCTGTCCAGCGCGATCGGACGGTTCGCGTTTGAATCCTACGAAGAGTTGCCTGTGGTGGACAGCGAAGACCCGAGTAAGATCCTGGGACTACTTCGCCGTCAGGACCTGCTGGCGACCTACAATGCACGTCTGCTTGAAGAGAAGGCTTGACCCTTTCTGCGCGGCACCCCTTTGATGGCCGACACGACCCACCGATTCCTGTTTAGACACCGCCAGAGGCTGCACGGCCGGCAACAGTTCGCCGACGTGTTCGAGGCGCGTCTGCGCAAGAACGCCGGGCCGATCACCGCGTGCGGCAAGCCTAACGGGCAAAGCTACTGCCGACTTGGGCTGTCGGTCCCCCGCCGGGTAGGCGGCGCCGTGGCCCGCAACCGTGTCAAGCGACTGCTCCGCGAGGCTTTTCGGCTAAGCCAACACGACTGGCCAACCGGGTACGATATCGTCGTCGTCGTCAGGCCCCACAAGCTGGCAGCCCTGGCGGAGTACCAGCAGATGCTGCTTAGCGCCGTGCAGCAGATCCATCAACTTAACGCCAAACGAAGCAACCACGAGGATCAGACCACGCCATGATCCGTTGGTTTAACAACACGCTTGGCCGGGTGCTCGTCTTCCTCGTTCTGCTGTACCGGGTGACGCTGGGCAGGTTCCTCGGCGGGCAATGCCGGTACCAGCCGTCGTGCAGCCAGTACATGATCGACGCGATCCACAAGCACGGCCCGATCAAAGGCGCCTGGCGGGGTATCAAACGCATCGCCAAGTGCCACCCCTTCGGCGGCTCGGGGTACGACCCGGCGTAATGCGACAAGGTGAATACCCCTGGCACGGCCCCGTTTAGCGGGCGATCGCAGATCGCCGTGCTGGGCCCATGAGACCGACATGCGGATCTTCGATCCGCCGCTAAACAGCAAGTCCATAACGGCCACACGTATTGACAACCCAGCCCCCCTGCTCGACCATCTGCCTATGAAACTGCTCCAACGGATTCGCGATAGCGTCCACCGATTACTGACCGAGCCGCTGGAAGAGCTGACGCGCGCCCAGCGGTCGCTGCGATATATCCTGGACTTTGGGCGCTACTGCGCTTTGGAGCTGCGCGCCGACCGGGCCGGGGAGATGGCCGCCGCGCTGACGTATCACACCCTCTTCAGCCTGCTGCCGACGATCGTGTTGATGCTGGTGGTGATGCAGACGTTTGTCGGTGTCGAAGACCGAGAAAAACTCAAGCAGGACGTGATCGACTTTGCTTTGCAATGGGTCGAAGCGGAGGGAGATACAGAGACGGGGGAAGAAGCGCCGGTAGAGATCAGCACCGACGCACCCGACCCCGCCTCCGAACAGGCCGTCACGGCACCGTCACCGATTCAAGACGCTGCGTCTGACGACCGCGCCGGGTCCTACAAGCTTTTGCTGCAAGACCTGGACGAGCAGGCACAAGCCCTGCTTAACTGGCTCGAGGGGATCAACTTCGCAAGCATCGGTGCGGTCGGTGTGGTGATATTTCTCTTGGCGGCTACCAAACTCTTGTCCACGATTGAGCACAGCTTCAACCGCATCTTTGACGCGCCTTATGGACGCCCGCTGTATGTCCGGCTGCCGCTGTACTACACCGCGATCACACTCGCACCGCTGCTATTACTGTCCGGGCAGTTCGTGCAAAGCCGGATCATCACCCTCATCGAACAAGCGGCGGAAGCCACAGGACAATCCGTCGGTTGGCTGGGCGGATTTACGGCGTTGATCACCCCGTTCGTCACAACCTGGCTGCTGCTGGCCCTGATGTATCAATTCCTGCCCAACACCAAAGTCAAAAGCCGGGCAGCGTTAACCGGAGGATTTGTCGCGGCGGTGGTCTGGACCGGGACCATCGAGGGCTTCAAGATTTATGTCCTCTATGCCGGGACCGCCAGCCTCTACGGCGCGCTTGCCCTGCTCCCCCTGTTCCTCCTATGGCTGTGGTTTACCTGGCTGGTCGTTCTGTTTGGGGTCGAGGTGACGTACACGATCCAGGCGATGGACGGCCGGCGATTCAAGAGCCAGCGCCTGGCTGAGGATCGGGACGTATTGTTCGACCCGCGGTGGATGATCCCGCTGGCCGTGATGATCGGCAAAGCGTTCGAGCAGGGTGAATCGGTGCGGGCCAATGAATTGCAATCTGCGACCGGGCTGCCCGGCCGGGCCATCGCATCCTTGATCGACCTGCTGACCAGCGCCAACGTCATCCACCACATCGAGCACGGCGAGCCCGGCGTCCCCGCCTACACCCTCGCCCGGCCGCCGGAGCGCATCGGCATCGATGAGCTACTGGACATCAGCCAGCAAGCCGCCATGCGAGAACGCAACCGCGCCCGGCTCGACGGCACCGAGGTGGTCGCCCAACTGCACACAGCGCAACTCAACGCCGCCAAGGGCACGACGCTGGCGGACGCGATGGGACAGTAGATAAGTCACAGAACCACGCAGACGCTGAAAATGCGGGTGGAACAGGGATAAACGCAGATGAACGCTGATAGGATGCGCGTCCGGCGTCTTGCCTATCCGCTTTATCTGCGTTCATCCGCGTTCATCCCTGTGGCGTTTCTTCTTTCCTGTCCGTCTCGACCACACGCCGGTTGTCGTACCGCTGTGCGATCGGCATGCGTCGACCAAACCCAAACGCCCGGCCGGTGATCTTCAGCCCGGGTGCGGCCTGCTTGCGTTTGTATTCGTTCAAGTCGATCAGGCGGACCATCTTCAGGACGATCTCTGAATCGTAGCCGGTCTCGTCGATGATCTGCTTCGCCGATTGCTCCTGCTCGACGAATCGTTCGATGATCTCGTCAAGCACCTCGTATTCCGGCAGCGAATCCTGGTCGGTCTGGTTCTCGCGCAGCTCGGCGCTGGGGGGTTTGGTGATCGTGTCCTTGGGGATGACCGGCTTGCCGAACTCCATGCGAAGCGGGGAGCCGGGGTTGTCGTTGATCCAGTTAGCGAGTTTGTAAACCAGTGTCTTGGGGACGTCCGACAAGACCGCCAGCCCGCCGGCCATGTCGCCGTAGAGTGTGCAGTAGCCCACGGCCAACTCACTCTTGTTCCCGGTGGTCACGAGCATCGAGCCGAACTTGTTGCTGATCGCCATGAGCAAAACACCGCGGGCGCGGGCCTGGATGTTTTCTTCGGCGACACCGGGGTCGGTACCCTCGAATATCGGCGCAAGCATCTGCTCAAAAGCGGTGTGGGCGGGCTCGATGGCGACGCTATGGAACACGATGCCCAGGTTCTTCGCCAGCTTCTCGGCGTCGGTTTCCGATCCGGTGGATGAGTACCGGCTTGGCATCGCTACCCCGTGCACGTTTTCCTTGCCCAGCGCCGCGACCGCCACCGCGCAGCAGACCGCCGAATCTATGCCGCCGCTTAGGCCCAGCACGACGGATTTGAACCCGCACTTTCGGCAGTAGTCGCGCAGCCCCAGCACCAGCGCGTGGTACGCCGAGGCGATCCCGTCCTTACGCGATTCGATCCGCGCCGCTTGCGGCTTTTCGCCCCCCGCGGTCGGCTTGGGCTGCTCGCCCGCGCCGCCCTGCCCCGGCACCGGGACGTCCACGATCAACAGGTCGGGCTCGAAATCTTTGGCGTGACCGATCAATCGGCCGTCGGGCCCGACCGCGCATGAGTTGCCGTCGAAGACCAGCTCGTCGTTGCCCCCGACCTGGTTGCAGTAGAGCACCGGCAGGCCGTGACGCATCGCCGCCTGGCTCATCAGCCCCAGGCGCATGTCGTGCTTGCCGACGGTAAACGGCGAAGCCGAGCAGTTAATGAAAAGGTTTGCCCCGCGTCTGGCCAGTTCACTGATCGGGTTGTCGTGGTAGAGCTGACGGTCGACGATGCCGCGGTCGTTCCAGAGGTCTTCGCAGATGCTGATCCCAAGGTTCAGCCCGTTTAGCGGTGTGATCTGGACATCGGGCCCGGGCTCGAAGTATCGGTGCTCATCGAAGACGTCGTAGGTCGGCAGCAGGCTCTTGACCCGCCGGTGCCGGACCCGGCCGTCGTAGCAGAGGCTCGCGGCGTTGAACAGGAGCCGGCCGCTTGGGTTATCGGACGGGCTGGGGTGGCCGATGATCGCGGCGATCCCCCGGCAGTCCTTGGCCAGATCAGCCACCGCCTGACTGCAAGCCTCGATCACCGCGGGCTTAAGCAGCAGGTCCTTGGGCGGATACCCGATCACCGAAAGCTCGGGGAAGACCACCAATTTAGCCCCCTGGTCGCCCGCGCGCTGGATCGCCTGGCGTATCAGCCGGCTGTTGCCCTGGATATCGCCTACGGTCGGGTTGATCTGCGCCAGCGCGGCTCGCATCGGGTTTGGCTCCGGTAACAAGGGTATATCCCGCATCGGGTTCGTGGTCAGGTAGCGGATTGTAAGCCTGGGCGGGCGTTGTGTCCCCCCGGTCTATGATTTTGGCAACAACCCAAAGCCCAAGCCGATATGATGTTCAACCATGCGATGCCCTACCCAGCTTGCCGTCGTGTTGGCCGCCGCCGTGATGTTCACCGGCTGTGAGCTGACCCCTGCCTACAACGCCAACCGGCGCGCCCAGGCCCACCTCGGCGAGGCCGAGATATACCTTGACCAGGGGTTGCTGGACTCGGCACTGGCTGCATTCGGGCTGGCGCTGGAGGAGAACCCCAACATCGCCGAGGCTCACATGGGCATGGGCGGGGTCTACCAGCAGCGCGGCGACTACGAGCTTGCCAGCCGGGCCTACGAGCGGGCCACGATCGTCGACCCGAACAAGTTCGAAGCGCACTACAGCCTGGGCCTGATGAAGCAGTACCTGGGCCGGGTGCGCGAGGCGCTGCGGTCGTACAAGATGGCCTGGCGGCTGAACCCCGACAGCTTCGAGGTCAACCGGGAAATGGGCTCGGCGTACCTTCAGCTAGGCCGGCCCGGCGAGGCGCTGACATTCGTGCAGATCGCCACACGCCTTGAACCCGACAGCCAGGCCGCGTGGTGCAACCTGGCGGCGACGTTCAACCTGCTGGGGCGCTACGAAGATGCGGTGGACACCTACCGCCAGGCCGCCGAGTTGGGCAACCTGGCTGACCCGGTGCTGCTGGGTTTGGCCGACGCGCATATCCACCTGAATAATTTCCAGCAGGCGCTGAATGTGCTGGAGGCGCTGATCCGCCGCAGCCCGTCGGTCACGGCCTACGAACGCCTGGGGTACGTCAAGTTCAAGATGCGTCAGTTCAAGCCGGCGCTCTTTCAATACCGTCAGGCCATCGCCCTGGCCCCCGACGACACCGCAACCCTCAACGGGCTGGGCGCCTGCCTGATGACGCTCTATATCCAGGACGGCCGCATCAGCACCGCCCGGCGAGACGAGGCCCTAAGCGCCTGGCGTAAGAGTATCAAGCTCAAACCCCAGCAGCCGAGGATCACCGACCTGCTGTCGAGGTTCAGCCGGATTTGATGGGGAAGCGAATAGCCTTTAGCTGTTAGCTATAAGCTATTAGACAGAAGCCGAGGCGCCCGAATAGATAAAACAAAAACCCTCGGCCTCAACCGAGGGTTTTGTTGTTTTGACTGCATAGGCTAACTGCTGATTGCTAAAGGCTACTGGCTACTGGCTAATGGCTAACAGCCTCTCTACGCCAGATACCCTTCCTCAAGCGTGATGCGGATCTTTTCCAGGGCTTTGTTCTGGATCTGCCGGACACGCTCCTTGGTCACGCCGATGATCTTGCCGACCTGCTCAAGGGTCAGCCTCCGTGGTTCGGGCTTGCCCTTGGGGATCTTGCGGTTGACGGCGAAGCGGTGCTCGATGACCTCCTGCTCGATATCGGTCAGCTCGGCGATGTTGCGGGTAACGATCAGCTTGACCTCGTCGGCGCAGTCCAACTCGTGCTCGACCCGCCGGGTCTCGGCGTAATCCGAGCGCTCCATCGCCGGGTCGTAATCGGTGGGGAACATGCCTCGGTACCGGCTGAACTTGATCCCGGCTCGGCTGAACGCCTTGAGGATCGCCCGGCAGCCGTAGGTCGAGAACTTGAACCCACGCGCGGCGTCGAACTTATCGATCGCGCGCAGCAGGGCCATGTTCCCTTCGCTGACCAGGTCGCCGAAGTCCATCTCGCCCATGCGGGTGCGTTTCGCCATCGCCAACACCAGCGCGAGGTTGATCTGCGCGATCTGGTCGCGGTAGCCGCTGGCCTTGCGGTGCCAGGCGAGCATCTCGCGCCCGGCGGCGGGTGAAACCCTGCGCTTCTCAAGCAGTTGGTCACGAAGCCTGCACACCCGGAATCGGCTGTAGTTGTATTGCAGAAAAATCACGCGCTCCTGCTTGGCGGTCAGCAGCACCGCGGGTGCGTTCCTGCTTTGGCGCAGCGCGACGGAGTTGGCCATCACCGGCTGGTACCAACTGGTGTCCGGCTGGGGCGTCGGGTCGGGCTCGTCAAAAAGCAGACGGACCGCCTCTTCGTCGGACAGCGCGAAAGCATCGTTGTCCATGTACTCGTACTTGCCGGTGAGGATAGCATGGACCTGGGCCTTTTCGGCGGAGCCCAAGGCTCGGCCGGACCATGCCTGTGACACGCGCCGTCGGTTAACTGACCGGCTTAAGGGGGAGTTTCGACGGGTCCGTTCCGCCATAGTGCACCTCACTTTTCCATGATCCCCTGGATCGACCGCTTGCCCGCCCGCCGCAGGGCGGTGTGCATCTGGTGGCCTTAAGTCTGGCGGGGCTGCCAGGCCTTCGGCCTCGGATACACCTATATGTACACCACAAACCCCGTTTTAGGTTCACCTTATTTAGAAAAATTCCAAATATCTCTAACTATTTTCCCCAAGCCCCACGATCCAGCGGCGACAAATCGCGCTTCGAAGATCACACAACTGACTTTTTCTAAACGGTTTACATCATTTACCACCTCCACAGGATCCCCACAGATCACCCTCAGCACGATCTTGACCGTGTAAGAACTCATTCATACACTCCCTTGAATCCTGCACGTGAACCTCAACAAAGGAGGTAACGTGCTTTTGAAACAATACTTACAAACTAGATCGGAAACCCAGATGCCCTACTCTCTGCCCGACCTGCCTTATGACTTCAACGCGCTGGAGCCGGTCATCGATGCCCGGACGATGGAAATCCATCACGGCAAGCACCACAACGCGTACGTCACAAATGTGAACAAAGCCCTGGAAGGAACGGACGCCCCAGCGGATGTAAACGAACTGATCCAGAACCTGGACGCGGTCCCCGCTGACAAACGTGGGGCTGTGCGGAACAACGGCGGCGGTCACGCCAACCACAGCCTGTTCTGGCAGGTGCTCGCGCCCAAGGGAACCGGCGGCGCGGCGTCAGACGCGTTGGCGGCTGCGATCGACAGCGATTTAGGCGGGATGGACAGCTTTAAGAAAACGTTCGCCACCGCCGCCGCGACCCGGTTCGGCTCGGGCTGGGCCTGGCTTTGCGTCAACCCGGAAGGCAAGCTCTGCGTCTGCTCGACCCCCAACCAGGACAACCCACTGATGGGTAAAGGGTATGTCGATTGCCCGGGCACGCCGATCCTCGGGCTGGACGTCTGGGAGCACGCCTACTACCTGAACTACCAGAACCGCCGGCCCGATTACGTCAAGGCTTTCTGGGACGCGGTCAACTGGGAGCAGGTATCCAGGAACTACGCCGCGGCGAAGTAACCGACCAAGGGATCAAGACACACACGTGAAGCTTTTCACCAGGCGCGGCCGACCGCGCTTTTTTTAGTGCGCCCCCTTCACGCCCGCCTTACCGGACCTCCGCCCCGCTTCATTCGACGCCCGGACATGCCGATCAAGTCTTACAGCGGTATCGGATTAAGCCGATCGTTACATCTATAGGCGTAAACTGCGAGGCGGTACACAGATATGAAGCATTACGACCTCGTCGTCATCGGGACGGGCCCGGCGGGCCAGAAGGCCGCGATCCAGGCTGCCAAGCTCGGCAAGCGGGTCGCGATCATCGAGGGCAGCAATGTCCTCGGCGGCGCCCAGGTCAATACCGGGACGATCCCGTCCAAGGCCTTGCGCGAAGCGGCGGTCCACCTCACCGGCGCCAACCAGCGCGGGCTGTTCGGCCAGAGCTACCGTGTCAAGAAAGACATCACCATCGCGGACCTCGTCTCGGTCAGCCAGCAGGTCATCCGCCACGAGTGGGAAATGATCCGCGATCAGTTCGAGCGGAACGACATCGACCTGGTCTGGGGGACCGCCCACTTCGAAGGGCCCAATCTCGTCCAGGTCGTCCGCGAAGACGAGATGGAGATGCTCACCGCAGACAAGTTCATGCTGGGGGTGGGGACACGGCCCGCCAAACCCGACAGCATCCCATTTAACGAAGACAGCATCTTCTGCTCGGACCAGGTGCTCAAGCTCCAGCGCCTGCCCAAGTCGATGATCGTCGTCGGCGGCGGGGTGATCGGCTGCGAGTACGCCTGCATCATGGCGACGCTGGGCGTGCGCGTCACGCTGGTCGAAGGGCGGAACATGGTCCTGGGCTTCCTGGACCGGGAGATCACCGAGGCGTTCCAGTACCACATGCGCAGCAGCGGCATCACCCTGCGGATGGGCGAGAAGGTCGAATCGATCCAGGAACTAGACCCGGACGAGCGCGGCGTGAAGCTGGTGCAGGCGACGCTGGAATCCGGCAAACGGCTCAAGGCCCAGACGCTGCTGTATGCCGTCGGCAGGCAGGGCGTCTGCGGCGCGCTTGCCCTGGAAAACGTCGGGATCGAATACGACGACCGGGGCCGGCTCAACGTCAACGAGCACTACCAGACCAACGTCGAGCACGTCTACGCCGCGGGCGATGTGATCGGGTTCCCCGCCCTAGCCAGCACGAGCATGGAGCAGGGCCGGCGCGCGATATGCCACGCCTTTGGGGTCAAGACCGACGGGTTCAACACCGTGTTCCCCTTCGGCATCTTCACCGTCCCGGAGATCTCGATGGTCGGCAAGACCGAGGAGCAGCTCACCGAGGAAGCCATCCCTTACGAAGCAGGGATCGCTTCTTACAAGGAGATCGCCCGCGGCCGGCTGCTGGGCGACGATACCGGGATGCTCAAGCTGTTGATCCACCAGGACACTCGCGAATTGCTGGGCATCCACGCGATCGGATCGGGCGTAACGGAACTCGTCCACATCGGCCAGGCGGTGATGGCCCTGGGCGGCAAGGCCGACTTCTTCATCGACAACGTCTTCAACTTCCCCACCCTCGCCGAGGCCTACAAGGTTGCCGCCTACAACGGCCTGAACAAACTGGAGCACGTATGCGGCGGCGGTGGCCAATCGAACAAGGCGGCGTGAGATCGATGTGAGATGTTCAAAGTTCAATGTGCAATCTACAAAGATCACACATCACACATTAAACATCACACATTGAACATCCCTACACCCCCGCGGGCTGGACGACGGGGAGGCTAACCAGGGGTTGATCTTCCTCGGCGGGCTTGTCGACGGCGGCGGGCTCGAAGGACTGGGGGTCCATCGCCAAGAGCTGCTCGGCCTGCTTGCGCGCGGCTTCCATCTTGGGGTAGCGTACTTCCCGGTAGCCGGTGACGGCCTTGGGCGTATCGAGGATCGCGGCCCAGCGCTGGTAATCCCGCCCGCCGTGCCAATCAAGCCGATCGACCAGTTGTTCATACCAGTCGCGGAACTGTTTTTCACGGATATGCCAGCCGGGCATCAGCCTGCGCAGGAAGGCGCAGGACGACATGATGCGGAGCTGCCAGTCCCTGGCCTTGAAGTCGAACCGGATGCGCCGGCCGAAGACCTCGAACTCGGGTCGGTTGTGGTGGCGGTAGATGATCTTGTCGCCGCGCTCGGGGTTGACGTTAAACCGCTTGCGGTCCCGGCGGTACTTCTCCGGGCTGGTTAATAGGGCCGAGACGTAGACCTCATCCTTGATCAGCATCACCTTGGCCAGGTTCCAGACCACGGCCCGGGTGACCAGGTAGCCGTGCTCCGGGTCGTCCTTCTGGAAGACCTCGACCAGACGGTCGCAGTAGCGCTTGGCGTACTCGATCCCGCCCCAGAGCACACAGTCGTAGGCCCGGATGATCACGTCGCGCATCAGCTCGTCCTCGACGTGCATGCCCCGTGTGGCGCGGAAGGTCTGCCGCATCAGTACGCGGAACTGTTTGGCGATCCGCTGGCCTTTCGTGCGGTCGATGACCTGACCGACCCACTCGCTGCCGTACCAGGCTTCGAGGGTGTTGACCTTGCGGCGCAGCGCCTGCCTGGCCGACTCGTATTCGTGCTGGGGCTCGACGACGAACAGGTCGGGGCGGACGGCGATCTTCCGGCCGATCGTAAACGAACGCAGGTTCCGCTCACGCTCGCCCTTGGTCACATCGACGATCGCGTTCTCGATCACCTGCCGGGTCAAAGGCAGGTACCCCTTCTGGAACGCGACCCCCAACATCATGATGTTGGCGTAGAGCTTGGTGTCCAGGATCCGTTCGCACAGATCCCCGACGTTGACACCGACGTAGCGATCCTCCACGGCGTAGCGTTTGACCGTTTCCTGCAGGTCGTCGATATCGAAGTCGTCCCGGCCCATCAGCGAAAGGATCGTCGGGGTCTTGGCGGTGTTGACGACGGCGGCGGTGCGTTTGGGCGAAGCGACACGGTACGGTAATTTCGGGTCGATCGAGCGCGCGGCCTCGAGCAGGTCGATCCCGATCAACAGGTCGGCCGTGCCGTAGGGGATCTGCGCCGTGGTGGGCACCGGTTGGCCGCTGGGCTGGGGACGGGAGTAGACCAGTTGTGAGAACACACCCCCGTTTCGGATCGCCAGGCCCTTCTTATCAAGGAACCGGACCTGGTAGCCCATCTCGTGCCCGGCCTTGACCAGGATCGCGGTGGCGACACCGATACCCATCCCCCCGACGCCGCAGAGGTGAGCACGCCAGGTCGGCTGCTCGGCGTGGATCGGACGCTCGGGCTCGGGCAGATCGCCCAGGTCCACGTACTCATCGCCCATCCGCTTGGGCTGACGGCGGGTGACGGTGACTTCCTCAAACGACGGGCAGGCGTGGATCCGTTCGCAGGCGCCGTCATTGACGCACAGGGACAGGTCGGTCTGGACTTTCGGCCCGTAATCGGTCCCGGCCATCTTCAGCCCGGGGCAACCGGTCTGGTTCGTGCATTCCAAGCAGAACTCGCAGACCTCGGTCGCCACGTTCATGAACAATTTCTTGGGCAGGAACCCGTGCTGCTTGAGCTGGCCTCGTTCGACCGAGCGCGCCCGGCGGTGATAGGTGATCCCGCACTCCTTGTCCGCGATCACGATCTTGACACCGTCGGCCAGGATCGTCTGCTCCAGCAGCTTACGATACCGATCACGGTCGGCGGGGTTGATCCGCACGACGCGCACGTCTTTTTTCAGGCTCTTAGGCACCAGCCCCGAAACGATCCGCTCGATGTCCAGCGGGTTCATCGGCTTGCCGGTCAGGTCGAACTCGATCCCCGGATGGCCCTGGTGCCCGGTCATCGCCGTGGTCTTGTTGTCCAGGATGATGTACGTCAGGTCCTGGCCGTTGTAGATCGACTGGCTGATCGCCAGCTGCCCGGAATGGTAGAACGTGCCGTCGCCCATGAAGACGATCTGCTTGTTCTCGATGAAGGGGTCGATCCCCGCGCCGGTGCCGCCGCCAAGGCCCATCCCCGAGTAGTTGTGCATGAGGGGTGTGGTCGGCTCGAACATCAGCATCGTGTAACAGCCGGTGTCGCCGTGGCAGACCATGTCGACGGGCTTACGCTTGTGCTGCTGGAGCATGTACTTGCCATCCAGCAGATCGCGGCGCAGCTCCAGGAGGACGCTGGACGAATCACGGTGCGGGCAACCCGGACAGAACGTCGGGGTGCGCAGGGGGATGTTGACCTCATACCCCCCGGTCTGCTCGATCAACTCCAAATGCTCGGCCAGGCTCCCGTTGGTCAGCTCGATCGCGAGCGCTGCGTGATCCTTGATCAACGGGATCAGCCTTTGCAGCAGGACCGAGGGGTTCAGCCCGCGGGTTTCGGGGATCCCGGGCAACCCGCCGGGGAACGTTTTGCCGAACACATCCGTCTTGATCTCCCCGGACTGTTTTAACGGGTTGAGTATCTCGATCACCTGGCGCTCGACGAAGCTGCGCCGCTCTTCGATCACCACGACCTGCTGGCACTGCCGGGCGAACTCCAGCACGATCTGATCGTCCACCGGATAGGTCATCCCCAGCTTGAGGATCGGGAACCGCCCGGTCAGGGCGATCTCGTCCAGCGCGTGGTCCAGGTACGAACTGGCGGTGCCCGCGGCGATGAACCCCATCGGCACGACCAGCCCCTTCTGCGGACGGTGTTCGATGTGATTCAGCCCCAGACGCCGGGCCTCGGCCTTGAGCTTCTGAAACTGCGCCGCCAACCCTTCCTCACGCCAGACCGACCGCGGCGGCAGCAGCACCGCCTGGTCCAGGTTCGGCTCGATGTCCTTCTCGTAGGAAAGCGCCACCTTCTGGTGCTCGTTGATCTGGGGGAAGTGGTTGGGGCCACACTCGACGGTTCCGCCGCCGTCTGCGTTGGCGACCGTCATCATGTAACCGATGTAGATGCCCGCCGCCTGACCGAGCTTGAAACTCAGGCCTACCCAGTCTTTGACCTGCTGTGGCGTCGAAGGCTCGACGACCGGCAGGCGGACGTGCTCGGCGAGGAAGCGCGAGTCGGCGGGGACCTGGGTCGAATCGGACCAGGGGTCGTCGCCCATGACGACCAGCCCGCCGCTTTCGCCGCGCGTCCCGGCCAACACGCCCAAGGCCAGCGCGTCCGCCGCCACATGCAGCCCGACGGACTTAAACGCAACTATCGCCCGGCAGCCGATCATCTGCGAGCCGTTGGCCATCGCCACCGCCAGCGCCTCGTTGTTGGCCTGCTTGGCGACCACGCCATGCTCACGCAACAACGGGCCCAGCGCTTCGAGCGTGTCGAAGAACGGGGCGATCGGCGAGCCGGGATACCCGGTCAGGAGGTGGACGCCGCCTTCGGTTTCCAACGCGCCCTTGACCAGTAGCTCGTTCCCGCTGAAGACGGCAGGTCCTGCCGTCTGGGTAAAGCGTGGGTCGATCTGTCTCATACAGCCGTCAGTTTCCGGTGGGGTGTCAGGTCGGGCGGGGGGATGCGCTGATCTCTCACGATGCCTCCATGCATGCTGGGCCCGTCCTGGGCTGAACTTGGTTCGGCGACGGGCAGTCGCCCGATCCGCGGTCCGGGTCACGACCTATGCGCCGCCCTGGCTGGTGATCGCAACGTTCCCCGTATGAGCAAGCATTATAGACGCCCGCCCATACCCCTCGCAAAGATTTCCCGCCGCTGTTTGGCCGACCGAACCCCCGGCGATGGGCTATAACAGCCCTGTGAACGCGCCGAATAGACCTGAAACCTCACCCAAGCCCCGATATCGCGTCCTGATCGCCGGTTTCGGGCTCATCACGCCGCTGGGCGCATCGGCGTGGCAGACATTTTCCACGCTCCTGACCGGTAAAACCCTGGCCGACCGGGCCGGGCAGTTGCCTAAGGACATCGACGTGGTCAGCCTGGCCCAAGCGACCGGGGCCGTCGCCTGCGTCCAGCACAGCGCGACCGACCCTGCCATCGAACTGGCCGAACGCGCCGCCCGGGAGGCATTGACCGCCGGGGGGGGTGAACTGCCCGGCCTGACCGCGTTCGTGGGCACGAGCAAAGGCGCGGTCCACGCACTCACCGCCGCCTGGCGCAGCAAACGCCCAGCCCAGCCCCGCTCCGCCCTGCTGCCCTCCACGCCCCCCGACGCCGATCTCGCCGTCGCGCTGGGGCCTCATGGCTACCTTAATCACCACCTGCAACAGCGCCTGGGCCTTGGCCTGATCCACCACCACGTCGCCGCCTGCGCCTCCAGCCTCACCGCCCTGCACCACGCAAGATTGTCGCTCCTGCACGACACCGCCCCGTCCCCTTCTTCCGATACCCGACACGCCTCCCACGCCCTGGTCATCACGGCCGAGGCGGCGCTGCTGCCGCTATTCATCCACAGCTACCAGAAGCTCGGCGTCCTCGCGTCCCAAACCCCCGATGGCTACCAGGAGCGTCCAATGGACAACACGCGCCAAGGTTTTGTCCTCGGCGAAGCCGGCGCGGCCGTGCTGCTTAAGCGTGTGCCGATCGAAGAGAAGCCGATGCCCGGCGAGATCGAACTAATCGACACCGCCGCCGCCGCAGAGGCCTACGACATCATCCGCCCCAGCCCGACGATGCCCGCCCTGGGGCGCATCGCCGATCAGCTTTTCGCCGGCCGCAGCATCGACATGATCCACCCCCACGCCCCGGGAACGACCGATCATGATCCGGCCGAACTGAACGTCTACGCCGACACACTCAAACACACCGGGCAAACAACGATGCCGCACCTCTATGCATGCAAGGGCGCCTTAGGCCACAGCCTCGGCGCCGCCGGCCTAAGCGCGCTGGTCCTCGCCTGCCTCTGCGCAAAAACCCGCCAGCGCCCCCCCATGCCCTGGCTGACTTCACCGGTCGATTCGCCCTTCCCACTCACCCCCCAAGCCTCAGGCCTCGCGCCTTGCACCACCCACGCCATCTTCGCCTCCGGCTTCGCCGGCCACACCGCCGGGGCTGTCGTCCGGCATTACTGATCATCAGCAAGTCCCGTAAAGGTTGACCAAAAATATGAAATTCTAAAATCGCTATTTGGCAGTTCTGTCTAAGAAGGATGTATCCAATCATCCAAACTTTTTTCCCCGCCTAGCCATGCAGCCCAAAGAGAATAGATCCCATAGGGTATGAGAACTATAGTTCCAAGCACTGATACGAGTAAGTTCTGGGCGCCAATGACGAGAGACCATCCCAAAAAACAGCCAAAAGCTAGGCATCCCACCCCGAACATCGTCATGAAAATGCGTCTGATTATATTAAACAACATTATGCTGAACCAAATGTCTTCACGGGTTCCGAGCATCATCAATCTCGCTGGCCTAGTGCAACGCTTCATCCAACATACAAGATACAACTAAAGAAAACTAACTTACCGAACTGCCCCTCTCGGTGTCAGGCCTCGGCCGTCGGCTGCGTGTCGCAGGCTTTGCAACACGATGCGAACCGGTTGTAGAGCCAGGCGAAGACTAGGCCGCCGACGAGGCCGTCCACCAGGGCGTAGCCTGCGCCGATGAACACGCTGACGATCTGATCTGAGACCGCGTAGCCCGGGTACACAGATGCGGTCAGTTCGAGAAACGCCTCCCCGTATGGCGGCCAGACGTGGTGCGCCAGGCCTACGAGTAATACCGCTAAACACCAGAGGATGCCGGCCGTGATCGAGAACGCGCCTAGGGAAAGTTTCATGATGTTCGCTCCTTGTGTTTGGAACCGAAGTTTCCCATCAGAACTGCGCCTTAGCACAAGCGTCGGGCCTTACGGCAGATAGTCTAACGCGCATGCCAAAACGGATGTCGCGACATCGGGTTTTGCACAAGGGGGGCGGTCCCACCCGCACCGGCTTGATTCTCGCTGATTTGTGTTTATTCGCGGCCCACCCCAACCCGCTATCTTCGCGCTCTTTGCGCCTTCGCGGTTGATCTCACCTAGCCTTGCCCATCATGATCGTCGCGTCGTGGCCGCGTTTGAAATAATCCTGGCGGTACTGGACGTTTGGGGAGCGTTTCATGGCCCAGTCCAGGTACTTCAGCGGGTCGAGCCGGCGTGCGGGGCCCAATTCCTCGCGGCGGTCGGTGGTGGCTCGGATGGAGAGGAAGTTGAACAGCAACGTTTCGGAGCAGGCGTCCCATGCGGCGCCGAGGAGTTTCATCGCGGTTTTGTCGTCCATGGTGTTCAGCGTGCCGGAGAAGGTGATGACCTGCGGGTTGCCGAACGAAAGCAGCTTGGGATCGGCGACGAAATCCCCGGCATGAAACTCGGCACGGGGCAGGCCGCGGCGGTTGGCGTAGTCGATCACCTCGGACAGGCCGTCGATGCCGACATAGCTTTCGTACGCCACGCCCTGCTTGATCAAAAAGTCGGCCAGGTCGCCACGGCTGCACCCGGCATCGAGAATCCGTTTGCCCGGGAGGTAACACATCTGCGTAAACACCTTGAACCGCCGCTGCTGGCTCTTGGTGTTGGCCCAGAGGGTAACGCCAAAGTCGTTGCCGAAGTCGTCCTGAGCGTCGCGGTAGGCGTCGAGGTAGTGGTCGGGCATGGGGGTATCTTAGGCGGAACCCTAGCGGGGGAAAACATCGACAGTAATAAACACCGAGTGACAGGATGGGCAGGATGAAGCGGCCGGACCGCCACGTCTTGATCTCACTTCATCCGCGTTCATCTGCGTTCATCCCTGACACTTTTTCCACGTTTTCGCCCCGGGATGTCAGCCGCCCGGGAATGGTGTATCTTCGTCCGCCAATGGCCGATCGCAACACGACATGGCTGAACAACCTCCGCGGCAGGTTCGTCGTCTTCGACGGGCCCGACGGCAGCGGCAAGAGTACGCAGTTCACCCGGCTGGACGCCATGGTCAAGAGCGCGGGGATCGAGGTCTGCGAGGTCCGTGAGCCCGGGGGGACCTACATCGGCGAGCAGGTGCGGCAGGTCCTGCTGGACCCGTCGAACACGGACGAGGTCGACATCCGCTGCGAGATGCTGCTTTTCATGGCAAGCCGAGCCCAACTGGTCGCCGAGCGGATCAACCCCGCCATCGAAGCCGGCAAGCTCGTCCTGGCGGACCGTTTCATCAGCTCGACGCTGGCGTACCAGGGGACGGCCGGGGGGATCGACGTCGCCGACATCCTCCGCGTCGGGCAGATCGCCCTGCGACAGACCTGGCCGGACTTGGTCGTCGTCTTCGATGTCGACCTCGCCACCGCCCGCAAGCGGATGAACCCGCTGCTGCGCGAAAACGAGTTCGACGCCACCCACGACCGGATGGAGATCAAGGGCGCCGCGTTCCACCAGAAGGTCCGCCAGGGCTACCTCGATCAGGCCGAGAACGACCCCGACCGGTACCTGGTCATCGACGCGCGGGACGACGAAGACGTTGTGTTCGACCGGCTGATCGATGGGCTCAAGCAAAAAATACAGTGAGTTAGTTAACCCGGCGCCCGGGGTGAGGTGTCTCAAGCTGTCATCTTCCCACCCCGGATTCATAGGTGTGGCGCGTGGCGAACTAAGGTTATCGGCTCCCTGGGATCGGACGCCGACCACAGGCTAACTCGCACCCACTGCACAATTCCCAAGATAGACGTGTTAAATTCGCTTTGTTATACGGCCCAAGGGCCCTGCGACAATATACGGCGAGCGATTGTGCCGATACAGGTATTGTCCGCGGGGTTTCTATTTTGGAATGTGGGGTGGCTCAGCGGTTTTGCAGCGAGAGCGCCCTATGGCCCCAAACATTATCCTCCCTCCGGAACGATCGGCTTCACCTCCGCCGACAAGCGCCCCAGAGACCGAGGCGATTGGTAACGCCCGGTCGAAGACGCGCGGTTCACGGCACCGGGTGATCGCGGTTGCCATCCTAGCGCAAACACTCGTCCTGGCCGGGGGCTGGTTCCTCGCCTACCACTCTTTCAAAAATCATGTCGCCAAGTCCATCGAGCATCTGGTGTTCTCGAAGAACGTCGATACCGCGGACATGTTAGCCGATGTGATCGCGGAGCTTGGGCCCCAGGAGATCCGTTACGGCACGCCGGCGTGGGAGCGGCTTCAGACCCTGGTTGAGCAGACCAGGCTGTCGTCCGGTGGGTTCGCGTGCATCCTGGACGCACAGGACAAGATCCTGTGCCACCCGGACATCCGCAAGAACCCCCAGTTGCTTGGCAAGCCCATGGCAGACAAGGTGCTTGAGCAGCCGGACGGCCAGAACGTCGAGTTATCCAAGACCGATCCAAGCCGTACAATCACCGGACGGGTTGTCATAAGCGAGGGGAACACACACTACGTGGCGACCCGGGTGGTCCCAAATATTAACGGTCGATTGAACGTGCATCAGCCCGAGCAGGGGCTCGTGTCGGCGGGTGAGTTGGCGACACAAGGATTTATCCTCCCCGGCGCCATCGCGGGCGCGACGGTCTTAATCATGACGACGGTGATCGTTTCCTACCTGATGCGTCGGCACGACCGGGTGCTGGAGACGGTCAACGAAGATCTCGAAGATGAGGTCCGTTCCCGTGTGTCCCAGGCGACCCAGACCCGCAACGCCTTGATCGCCGGGCTGGCCAAGCTCGCCGACTACCGCGACACGGACACCGGCTCGCACCTGGACCGCATCGCGGAGTATTCGGTGCTGCTGGCCGAAGCGCTTGGGCAGCAGTTCCCCGAGATAGACGAGATCTGGATCGACACGCTGCGGATCGCCTCGTCGATGCACGACATCGGCAAGGTCGGGATCCCCGATGCGATCCTGCTCAAGCCCGGTGCGTTCACGCCCGAGGAGCGCCAGAGGATAGAGCAGCACCCGATCTTCGGGGCCGACACGCTGATCGCGGTGCGTGAAACCATGGGCCGGGACGACCTGGTCGAGATGAGCATACGGATCACGCTGTATCACCACGAGCGATGGGACGGTACGGGATACCCCACCGGATTAGCCGGCGAAGACATCCCCCTGGAAGCAAGGATCGTCGCGGTGGCGGATGTGTACGACGCCCTGACGAGCAAGCGGGTGTACAAGGATGCCGTGCCCCATGACAAGGTCGTTCAGATTATCCAAAACGGCGCGGGGGCCCAGTTCGACCCCGCCCTCATCGAAGCGTTCCTGAAAGTTGCCCAGGCGTTCAATCAGGTGCGGTCAAGGCTCCAGCCCCCGACGCCCGTGATCCCAGATGTCATTCCTGCTTAGTAATGCCCGGCCAATCGTCGGTGCGGAACGGCGACGCGGGCAGGTATTCCTGATTACTGAGGTTCACCAGATCAGGATTATCCGCCCAGCCGTAGCGCACAGCGACGGGTTCAGGAACCCCGTCACTCCACACGACCACTTCGCTGCCAACGATCTCAACTTCAGCCACAGCAAACTTACGATCTTCCCCAGCGATCGTGAAGCCCCTCAATCTCCCGCCCATCCCCAACGTCAAACCACCCTCGGCATGGTCGAATGCAAGATAAACCTTCCCGCCCTCGATGCGCATCGACCGGTAGATCGGCCCCGACCAGACGATTGTCTGTCCGTAGACCTGCGAGAGCGCCCAAAGCGCCAGCCGCCGACTGACTTCCTGCTTGTTCTTGGGGTGTATGTTGTCGGCATCCCCGATGTCGATCGCGACGGCCAGGCCGGTATCGGCCGTGGTCCTGAAGGTGTGAAGCTGCGCATCACGGATCTCTGCCCAGACGCTGTCGCCGGGCTCGTCAGCCCGCTTCAAGAAATTCGCTATCTGAACGATTCCAAACGGCATATCCGGCTTGGCCCAGACGTCGCGCCAGCCACGGATCATTAAGGGCAGCAGCTCGCGGTACGCCTCGGCCTGGCCGGTGTTGGCCTCGCCCTGATACCAGATCGCGCCACGCAATGCGTAGGGGACCAGAGGATGAAGCATCCCGTTGTACATCGCCGCGGGCGAGGTGAATGTTTTTCCGATCATCGCCGGGTTCTGAGGCGCGTCCTGTGGTGCGGGCTGGTCAGCAAGTGAGAAGTCCACCCGATACCGCCAACTGCCCGCCAAGAAAATCGGCTCCGCGTCCGTGTCCCCGTCGGGTGCGAGGGTTAACTGCTCGGGCTGCCCGGTGAACCCGCCGCCGTAGCCGGTGTCAAGAACCCGTACAGCAAGGACCAGCTCGCCTTCATGCACCTGCTCGCCGGGGATCACGTAACGCCTGGGCGTCGACCAGTAATTGGGGGTGTCGGTCCCCGTACGTCCGACCTCTTCGCCGTTGACATACACGATGTCGACGTCGTCTATCGATCCCAGGTTCAGGACAAGGTCCTTACCCGACCACGCATGGGGGATGTCAACGTTCAGGCGGAACCAGACCACGCCGTCGAACGACGCCATCGCATCACCCGCGGTCTGCTCCCACGCTCCGGGCACGTCGATAGCAAGCCAGCCGTCCTCCGCGAGCTGCGATGACTGCCAGCCCTCTTCCAATCCCCGCCCCCCTTCGGTCATGTGCTTTTGCCATGCAGCGATCTGGGCCTGATACGCCTTGAGCGCCTCGGCGTACTGGGCATCCATCCGATCCTTGTCCGCGTGGTAGGCGGCCAGATCCCGGTCGATCGTCTCGATGGCCGGAGCGTAATCCGGGTGCGACAACAAGGTCTCGCGCGGCGTCCAGGGCTCGGCCCGGCTGCCGCCCCAACTTGAGTGGACCAGACCGATCGGCACGTTTAGTTCGCGGTGTAGTTCACGGCCAAAATAATACGCCACCGCGCTGAACTTCCCGACCGTTTCGGGTGAGCACACCTGCCAATGACCGTCCACATCGCTCTGCGGTTTGGCAGATGTCGTTTGCTGGGCTGTATACATCCGGATCATCGGCCAGTCCGCGCTAGCCGTCTCCGCCTCGGGGTCGGCGGAAAGCCTGACAGGCCACCACATGTTCGACTGCCCCGAACACAGCCAGACCTCCCCGATGTAGATGTCCTCAAGTGTCAGCGTATTCGACCCGGCGACCGTCATCGAAAAGGGACCACCGGCCGGCATCGGCTGAAGGTCCACACGCCAACGCCCCGCCTGATCCGCGGCCGCCGTCGCGCTTTGTTCGCCGATCGACACCGTCACCGTTTCGCCCGGCTCGGCCTCGCCCCAGACAGGGACCGGCTCGCCTCGCTGCAAAACCATGTGGTCCGACAGCACGCTCGGCAGCGACACCTTCGCCGACGTAGACGACACAAACAGGAAAAACACACCGATCAACAGCAGCGGCGTGGTCTTTAGGCACGTTGATGGGTTTGTGGTGTATCTCATCCCCCTGTTCTATCACCTCGGACCGCCCGTCACAATTGCCTGATTGGCCACGATTTGCCGGGATATGGATAGGACACGCGGCGATGGCCGATATCAATAATCGGCGTGAGCCCTATGTTCGCGCCTGGAACATCGGGAAGGAAATGATCAGATGATCAATCGTATCGGCAACGTGGCGGCGGTGGTATTGCTCGGTGTGGCCGGGTTCGTCGGGTATCAACTGGTGCAGGCGAACCTCAAGGCCGACATCTACCGCGACCGGCTCACCGCCCTGGCCGACGACTACGACCAGCTACGCCAGACCTACAACCAGGCGGTGCGGAAGACAGCGGTAACGGAACTGGTCGTCCTGGACGGGGCGCTGAGCATATCGATCCGCACCAGTGAGGGGGTGATTCAGCACATCCCCACGCCGTTCGACCCGTCGGGGGAGGTCTACGTCGACTATGTCGTGCTCGATGGCCGACTGTGGGTGCGCCGCGTGTTTGATGCGCTGACGCCGCCCAGCGACGGGGTGTTGGTTGAGCCGCAGCTAGCCGAGGTCGCCTGGGACGACCCGGCGCTGGCGCACGGCAAGGCGGTGTACCGGCGTCTGGGCGAGGGCCGGTGGGTCGTGACCGTAACCGGGGACGGGTCGCTGGGCTTAGCCAGGGCCATCGGGGATGAGCCGGCGGACCTGACCGCGTCACCATCGGTGCGTGAGTACGAGCCGGTCAGCGAGCAGGCCCGGGCCGAGGTCGATCAGATCGGGGTGGGTGATGTCGTAAGACGGTTGGTCGGGATGGATTAGGTCGTGAGCCGGGGATCAGGCGGCGGGGATCGGGAGGATTGATGACCACCGTCGCAGACTTCCCACATCACACCTCAACCTTCGCGAATCAAGGTGCTACGGCGTCTCGGTGATGGGTTCGTCGATGTGGTCGTCGGTGATCTGGGCGCTGGTGTCGCCGAAGATGCGTCCCCAGGACTTGAAGAACCCTTCGAGTGTCACGACCCGGGACTGGGGCTCGGCGAGGGTGCCCTTGACTTCGATGCCCACCAGCTCATCTTTGAACGTCCGCACCAGATCGCTGACCGGCCCGAGGTCGGGGGCTCCCGGGTTGTGGGTCACCATGCGCAGGTCCAGTTCGGTCGTCGGGTAATCCATCGTGCCGGTGCCGGCGATGACAAACGCCGGCGCCTCGAAGCGGATGTCATCAAACAACACGGTGTCGCCGAAGACCAGGTACCTGGCCGAGGCGCGGTCGAAGGATCGCTCGTTGGGCAGCGCGAGGTTGGCAGCTTGCAGCAGCGCCAGAGACAACGGGCGGTCGTAGAGTTTGGCGTCCCGGACGGTGGCCACGCCTCGGCCCTGCCGTTGCGTGGGGTCATCCAGCGGTGCGTGGATCGAGAAGCTGGCCGAGAGCAGCCCGGACGCCATGTCCCGTATGGGCAAGCCGTCGTCCGCCTCGCTGTCGGTGCCGGTGTCGGCGGAAGCAATCGAGGGCTCAAGCGGGTGCAGGAACGGCTCGAGTTGAGATTCAAGAATCGACATGTCGAAACTAAACACCCCCGGCGCAGGGGGTCCGCCCTGGACTGGCGAATCACCGAGGCTGATCTGCCCCTTACCGATCAGCGTCCCGCCGTAGATCGAGCCCTTGAGGTCATTCAGATCGATCAGCCAGGGCTGCTCACCGGTGGAGACATTCAGTGACAGCCTGTTAAGCAGGCGGTCGGCGGCGCGGAGGTGCTCGGCGGTGATACGGATGTCGGTGTGGGGCCAGGGACGGTCGGCGAACTTGACCACGTGCATATCCAGTTCGGCGTTGATCTCGCTGATCGGCACGCCGATCTGGGCCCGGGCATCCACCAGCGATACCTTGCCCTCGAAGATCATCGCCGGCCCCCGAGTGACCTGTGGCCGGGTCAGCACCCGCGCATCGTCCACACGGTAGGGCCCATCCAGGCTCAGGCTGTCGATCACGGTGAGCACGCCCGCCGGCAGCATCGCCCGGGCGGCGGGGTCGATCCGGTCGGCCTGGACATCGAACAACAGGTCGATCCCGGGGTCATCGCCGAAACGTACATCCCCATCCACCACAAACGTGCCTGATTCAAAACGCCCGGTGACAGCGTGCAGGGTGGCCTTGTCGGGTGTGAGCGTGACCTCCCCGGCCATCTCCTCCATCTCGACCCGCTCGCCGTCGACGTCAAACGCCACCGCGCCGGGCTCAACGCTGAGGGTATACCGGTCGGACAAGCCGTCGCCGCCCTGATAATGCAGCACCGAGTCGAACCGCCCGTCGGGGCTGTAAGTCTCGAACATTTCACGCAGCGCCGGGCGTGCATCATTCCCGATCGGGAGCAGGTGGATCAGGCCCGGCTCGAGACGCAACGCATCGCCGGTAACGGTCATGTCGACCCCGACGCCGCCGGCGCCCCAGTCGGCCTGGCCATTGAGCGTGATGGTCCCCTCCCCGTGCCGCCCGGCCAGATCCTCAAGCTGTACGCGCGTGCGTTCGACCGTCACCGAACCTCGGATATCGTCCAGTTCGTAACCGCCCCCGTTGGGGGTCGCGGTCGCGTGCTGCAGTTGCCCGTCAAGCGTGAAGGCCACCTTCCCGTTTCTGTCGGCGTAGATCTCGCCGGTCCCGGCCAGAACCCCCGACAGCTCAAGGGACCGGACCCACTGGTTCTTCGGCGGCGGGATCGACGCGACAAGTATTGGGTCGATCGGCAGCCACACATCGGTCATGTGCAGAGAAGGCGCAAGCGGCCTCCCCTCGCTAGGCAATATCAGCCGCCCGTCGATCACCCCACCACCACCGCCGACGCCCAGCAGCCGAAGATTGCTGATCTGAACGTGATCGGGGGTGATCAGTATCTGTCCGCTGTCGGCGTAGACCGGGAAGTGCCAGAAGCTGAACAACCCGCGGAGCCCTGCCACGTCGATGTCCGTGGTCACCCGGTATTTCTTGTCCTTACCGGCCGGGCGCTGGATCTTGACGACCATCGACGCCGAACCGCCCAGATCAAAGACCGACGGGCGCGGTGCTTGATCCGCCTGCCCGGCCACGCCTTCCCCGCCCGACCCATCGGCGGCGGCGCCGGGACGGATCACACCCTGGGCGACCAGCTCTTCGTAACCCGCCCGGTCGAAGAACATGTCCACTACCTTGCGGTGCTTGGGCTTCATCGCGTCGATCATGTAACGGTCAAGCGGAAAGCCCTCGCCGCGGATCGTCAGGTCGACCTGTGAATCCGGGCCCGGCGGGGTGATCGTCCCGCTGACCACGCCCCGGCCGCCGGACGGCCCGACCCCGACCAGGTCGTGCAGCACCACCTGCTTATCGTCAAACGTGATCCGACCGATCAGGCTCTTGGCTGGGTAAGGGAACTTGTGATAGGTGAACTCTGTATCCAGCAGGTCCAGGTGCCCGCTAAAGAGTAGCTCGCCGCCAAGGGCGGGCCTTTCGATCGTGACCTGCGACTGATACCGGCCGTGAGGGGCGAAGCGCCTCTGATAGTTTTTAACCTTCGGCGGGACCTTGTCCCACAGCCCCCCCTGGGCCGGGACGTCGAACGGCTGGGTCGTCACGCTCACGGTAAACGGCGCCGCGGCCTCGAACCCCCCGACCCGACCGGTCGTCACAAACTCGATCCCTTCGACCTCGCCGCTAAGACTTTCGAACGTGATCGCCCCCCCGGTCAAACGCACGGTGCCGGTCACCCCCGCCACCCGCAACGGTTTAGACTCAATCGGCAGCGTCAGCGCGATGCCGTCCAGGTTCATCTCGGCGGCCAGCGCCACGTCACCATTGCCGTCCAGCCCCGCGCTGAACACCACACGCGGCAGCGCCCCTTCCGGTGTCAGACGGTCCCACCAGCTACGCACCGCCTGGGGTAGCAGATACCGGTGCGGGTCCGTGAACTTAAAGCGGTCGACCTGCACCTGGACGCTGGGCGTTTCCAGATCGATCGTGCCGTGAATCGCAGCGCCCTTGGGCCTACGGCCTTGGGCGCGGGTTCTGTTGTCCTGGCTCAGCACAAACCGGTACACGCCCCGGCGATCAGGATCGGCGGTCAGCATTCCGGCCAGGTCCAGTCCGTCGACCTTGGTGTACCGCCCGCCGGACACCTGACCAAAATCCACCACGCCCGTGCGGATAAACAGCTCGGGCAAGGCCTCGGGCAGACCCGCTCGGCCGTCCAACTCGGGCGCGTCGGCGATCAGCTTCTCGTAATTGAACCGCCCGTCGTCCAGGTCTTCGGTCAGGTACAGCTTCGGCGACTTAAGCGACACCGACGCGGCGCGGACCCTGCCAAGCAGCAGCGGCCAGAGCCTCAGCTCGACCTCCGCATGGTCCGCGTGAAACAGCCGGGCCGCCTCCCCGGTTTCACCTGGGATCGTCAGGTCAAGCCCATCCACCGTCAGCACCCCGCCCAGGCTCATCCGCGTTGGGCCGACCTGGGCGCTGCAGCCCAGCGTCCCTTCAAGCAGTTGCGTCACCGCACGGTTCAAGCGCGCCGGCCGGGTCAGGTAGTACACCCCACTAAACGTGACAGCTACCGCCAACAGCAGCAATAAAACCACCCGGCGAACAAGGCGGCGGGGCTTGGCGGGCCGGGTCGGGCTTGGGTCGGTTTCGGCCACGGGGTCTCGCGGGGTGGGGTTGGCGTTGTCCGATTGACGGCGTGGGCCCGGGGCGATTCAAGCCGACGGGCGACGGCGTTGAGCATATCCGGTATCTTCTCCGCCTGGGCCGGCTGATCGGCCTATGCAACAGAGGATCATATGGATACCAAGCCGACCATCCAAATCGACGACTTCGTCAAGCTCGACCTGCGCGTCGGAACCGTCACCGCCGCCGAGGCCCACCCAAACGCCGACCGCCTGCTGAAACTCCAGGTCGATCTAGGCGACCATCAAAGACAGATCTGCGCCGGCATCCGACAGTTCTGTGAGCCCGACCAACTCGTCGGCAAACAGGTTGTCGTTGTGGCTAACCTCGCGCCGCGCAAGATCCGTGGCGAGGAATCCAACGGCATGCTCATGGCCGCCAGCGCGATGCAGGATGACGAGCTCGCCGACGTCGTGGTGCTGTCCCCGACCAAGCCCGTCCCCCCGGGGTCGAGCGTGGGTTAAGTGGGGAGGGAAATGTGGATAGCTGGAAATCAGAAGGGGCGGGCATGTGACGATACCCGCCGCTCGCGTGGAAGGCCCTCAACTGCCCGGCTCTAATTCCCAGTTTTCCAGTTTTCTCACACACCCTCGCCCGGATCGGCCCCGTCAGCTTCTTCGGCTTTTTCATCGTCCCTCGACCCGCCCTGCGCGCTGATGTAGTTCAGCCGGTGTGTCAGCGACTTCAGCGACAGGGGGCTGCCCAGCCGGATCGGGGTGAACAGCGACCGTTCGATCTGGATCGTTACGATCGGCGAGGCCGCCACGGCCTGGAACTGCGCCTCGGTCAAAGGCTCGTAATCCTCGATGCGGTATAACGCCAGGCCCAGCTTATGGTCGAGCCCCACGGCCCCGATGAGCGCTTCGGCGTCGGCTTGATCGATCGGCCCGGCAGCCCGTGCCCGGTCGGCGGTCGCGAAAAACGCCTGCACGAACGCTTCGCTCTGACCCACCACAGCCAGCGGCGGTGGGACCAGCAACCCGTTGCGGTCGGGGATACGTCTGGAAGTCGCTGGCACGGGAACGACCGAGGTGTTCGCCTGCGACGCCACCGCCTCAAGCCCATCCTTGACGGCCTGAGCCCGCCGGGTCTGGGCCTGCGACATCAATTCACGGTACGCCGACAGAAGCCGGGCGTCACGCTGGACACGGTCTCGCACCTGGTCAAGCGAATCCGGGACGCGGGTCGGCTGGGCATCGGTCAACCGGAAGATATACCGCGAGCCGTCAAATACCCGCATCGGCGAACCGGCCAGGTGCGCCTGCAAACGAAGCGGCGTCAGCGGGTTGTCCGACTCGGGCTTGAGCTCACGGGCGCTGAGCACGAACGAGGTGAAGTCCACACGCGGATCACTGGCTAGCGCACTTAGGCCAAGGCCCGGCAGACCACGCAGGTCATCGGCGTTGATCCATTCATCCGTCATCCTGCGGACCTGCGGCAGCAGCCCAAAATCCGCTTCGAGGCGCTCGGCGATCTGCCTCAACGTCGTCACCGCCAACGGGTCGGCTACCACGCGGTAGCCCGCCTGCTTGGCCATCCCACGGGTATCTTCATAAAGCATCCCGTACGCCGCCTTGGTCATCTTCTCGACCAGAAGGAAGGCGTTTTCTTCGGTCAGGTCCTCAAACACCTGGCCGCGTACCTGCTCGTAGGGCTTCACCGTGGCCGCCTGGGCTTCGGGGGCATCCGCGGTGGCTGGGGTGTCGGTGTAACGGTCGGTGTTCTTGCGGTAGTACGCCAGCGCCTGGGCCTCGGTGGCCTTGACCACCCGCCGGGCATCGTCCATCGAAATCGACAGGTATTCGAGCTTCACCCGGTCCGGCACCCGGTAGCCGAACCCGTAATCCGCGCCCTCGCCCGGCAGCGCGTCCTTGTAAAGATCGAACAGCGCCTGGATCTCCTCCTCGCTGGGCTTTGGGGCCTGGTCCAGGAGTTGATCCGCCCGGATCAAAACCACCTGCCCCGCCACACGCGCGCCTTGGTCCTGGAGGAAGTGCTCGACCAGGGGCTTACTCAAACGCGATGAGCCGTAAGACAGGGCCTCGTATAGCTCGTACGTCTGCGGGGACTGGTACATGCTCCGCATGAAGGCGGCTCGCTGGGTCCCCGCCAGGTGCCTCTGGCCGGCGACCACTTCCTTGTATTGCTGGACGACCAGCCAGTTGCGCATCGCGCTGAGCACGAACTGGGGGGTGGCGTTGAAGCGGGTGGCCATCATCTCGATGTCCGCGTCGGACTGGCCGGCCTCAAGCCGAAGCTGGTTGACCTCCGCCTGGCTGGCGGACAGGCCCAACTGCTGCGCATCGTAAAGGATCAGCGCCCAGCGCAGGTTGTTGTTGTTGTCGTTGGTTGCGTCGGGGTCGCGGTCCAGCCGTAGCCCGTACCGCGCCAGCACCGCCATCTGAGCTTCGGCCGAGGCCAGGTCACGGCGGGTGATCTCATCGTCACCGACCGTCCCAAGGGCCACGGCCATCGGGTCGGCCTGGAACATCGACATCACCGGCTGGATCAGGAACCCGATCATCAGCAGGCTCCCCCCGACCGCGAGGATGTATTTGTTGTACTTTCTAAAGAACTTGAGCACCGTGCAGGCCTCCGTGGGTCTATCGGGGGTGTTACCGCGAGCCGGTCAGTATAGCGGGGTGGGGAAAAGCTGGAAAACAGGAAGTGTCGGCTCGTTTAACGGCGGATCACAGATCCGCGTGCGTTGCCCCAACGGGTCAAAATCCCGGCGATCTGCGATCGCCCGCTAAGTGGTAGTAACTCAGCGGATCAACGGTGAGGGCCCGCCGCCGAAGCCTTCGGGGATCAGCACGATCCCGACCGTCTGGTTGTCCTCGATCTCGTCGACCCGGGCCGTCAGCCGCACCCGCCAGCGGGGCAGACGCCGCTCAAGCCAGAGGTTGACCGATCGGGATTCATCGCGTTCGAAGTCGATCCGCTGCTGGAAGCCCATCTCGTATTTGGTGGTCAGGACGTAGGTGAACCCGTAGGTCAGCAGCCTGCCGTCGAGGAGGTCGATCTCGTCGTATCGGACAAACGAGCTGAACCGCGGCGTGTGTTGGAGCGTGCCACCAAAACGCCACTGCACGACCCGGTCGGTCTCGAGGCTATGAACCAGTTCGCCGGCCACCCCCAGCGTGTCGGTGACCATCCACAACAGCTCGGTGTAGAGGTGGTCGCCGCCGAGGCTGAACTCCGGACGGTGCTCGAAAAACCGGGCGGTGTCCGTGGCGACATCCGAATCGTCGCTGCGCAGCACCAGGTCGGTCTTGAGCACGACCCAGTCCACCGACCGCCACCGGCCCGGGCCGCCTCGCTTGGTCTGCAAGGTGTTGGTCACGCCCAGGCGCGCGCCCGCGCCCTCGCTGAGCGCTTCCACGTCCGGGTCGAAAACCGGCAGGTCGTCCGAGTCGATCGTTGCGCCGGAGAAGAACACATCCACGTTCGGCTCGACCACGTGGCGGATACTGTTGACATCCAATACCCGGCTGCGCTTGTCGTAGGTCTGGTGCAACGAGGTGCTGGCTCGCATGCCCAGCGAGCCCCATAGCCGAAGCTTTTCGTCCTCCCCGGCGAAGGCCGAGAAGTTCTCGTCGTAGGCCGTCACCCGGCCGACCGCGTAGGGGACGAAGTTCACATCCCCGGATTTCATCGGGGCGCTGATCTCCTGCCGGCTGTCGGCCCTAAAGACCCACTCGTCGGGGACACCGCCGGCGAACAGCGCGTCGTCGAACGCGGTGGTGTTGGGGATGCCAAACAGCGTCATGGAAGACGCGGGTGAGAAGCCGCGGTCAAACGGCGTGTCTTCGCCGGGCCTGGCGCGGACGAACCCGGCGCGGTTCTCGGAGAACCAGGTCAGCTTGTCCTCCCAGAAACTCGTGCCCGTGCGGTAGTACGCGACCTCCGGGGCCTTGTCGACGGCGTACCCCGGGGACTGAAGCGTGGTGAGCTGGGGCGTGAAGTCGGTCAGGT